>CACCPA010000006.1 GCA_902547755.1 Halieaceae bacterium
CATCAGCGAGCCTGATAGCCCACTGACTCCTGGAAAGGGCGTGTCTTCCCTTACGAAAATATCATCAAAATCTACCGCCACGCGCTGAATAGATTCGCCAAACAGGGAACCACCAACACTTAGGGCATTAATGGTCCCTGAGATCGATGCGGCCGCCAGCGGCTCACTCACCGAGTCTGGAATCAGGCCCGCCTCTAGCAGTAGCTGAGCGCTTGACGCCAAATCAAGGTCATTGATCAGAAGCTCCCAGTCAGTGGGCGTTAAACCCACGTTAATATCATTAAACTGGACTGGTCCTTGCTCAAGTGTCACCGATGCCTGACCGATGTTGACCCAGGACTCATTGCTGTCCAGCGTCGCCGTACCGTTTACCGAGAAGGCCATACTGGGCAGTCGTGCGTCCGACCCAGGGAACAGAGCGTCGCCCGTGACTTCAAAGACAGTGCTTGCCTGTCCCGCTGACGCTTCGGTCCAAAAAAGAAGATCGCTCGTTCCCGACATGTCTGTGCCGAAAAACTCCGATATCGACCCCATATCGTCGGATAACACACGCCCGCGCAGGGACCCGGCAAATCGAGACAAGTCCAATGGATTGCCTATCCCCGCACCGACGATACTGACCGTTAAGCCACCATCACCTGTCGCCGATAACTGAAGTTTTCGGTCACTGCCCTCTCGCCTCAAGTCAAGATCGACCACAAGCTCCAAGGCTCGCTCGGTGTTAGACAGCTCGCGGAGCAGAGACACCCGCATAGTTTCGAGCGCCAAACGTTCGATCTCGGTCGCAAAGACGCTCGGATCGATGGGTACAACAATACCGGTAGCTTCATTGGTTAATCTCGCGGGAATAGCGACATCACTTGCGCGCATCTCGGCGAGGATAAGCTGACCCTGTAACAGCGAACGCCATGGGTTGAGCGTGACCTGAAGACGCCCGGCAGAAAATACACTGGTCGCGGTCTTCCTATTGCGGATATCCAGATCCTCAAGGGCCAGTCTGGGTCGAAAACCCTCCATTTCCGCGGTAATTCCAGCAACCTGTGCATCAAAACCAGTGCGAGACTCAATCTCCGCAACAAGTGAGGTTTTGACAGCAGGCAGCAACGGCACCAAGGCTGTGGCGAGGCTGACCACAACAGCAATCAAGACAAGAAGCGCAATGGCGGTGCGCCAAATCAAGCTTCCTAACGCCCGATAGGCGCGCTCAAACACGGGGATCTCCAAGGCTCGTCGCAATGCCGGCCGCCTCTAGTAAGGTGCGAGTCTCAGCCAAGGGCAAACCCACAACACCGGTATAGCTTCCCTCTATCCGCTTAACAAAACTCCCAGCCAAACCCTGAATGCCATAGGCCCCGGCCTTGTCCCAAGGCTCATCAGTCGACAGGTATTGTGCAATCAGCTCCGATGAGAGCTCAGCGAACTCAACGCGGGTAGTGATTAGCTCAGTTGTCACAACCACTTCTGACATAAGTGTCACCGATGTCATTACCTCATGCGTCAGACCACTTAATGAGCGCAACATTCCCTCAGCATCGGCAAAAGAATTGGGTTTGTGCAATACGCGGCCATGACATACGACCGTTGTATCGGCACCGAGTACAACACTGCCGGGCGCCCAGACCCTAGCCGCTTTTTCAGATGCCATGCGACAGACGTAGTCAACAGGTAGCTCGTCTCGGAGCATTGCCTCTTCAATATCTGCGGCTTCACACTCGAAAGCAGGTACTAACATACGCAGAAGTTCGTACCGCCTAGGGCTGGCGCTGGCCAGAATGAGCCTCATAGGAGCTGCCCAATCCGAAAACGTGCGGTGTCGATGAGCACGTTAAAAGGACGCCACAGCAAGGCTGAAATAACGACCGCAACCAAATACCCAAGCCCATCAGATGGCACGCCCACAGCGGCTAATACCACTCGTTGCAGTGCGATCGAAATGCCAAGTAGGAGAAAGATGACCACCGTTTGCGATATCCAATCAAGCTGTCGGATGGTGTATATGTTATGAAGTAAAACATAAGCCACTATCGACAGACCCATTGACGCGGCACCCGCAAACGAGCCTTCAATTAAGCTAATCAAAATACCCACTGAAAACGCGAAGATAATGCCTACTCGCGCGGGCGAGGACAAAACCCAGTAACAAACACAAAGCTCGAGCAATCGCGGCATGACTATCCGTAGCTCAATTGCATTCGCTGCTTGGAATAACAGGCCAGCCAGAATGACCGAGGCTATAACTGAAAAACCGATGTTGCTCTCGTCCCTCACGCCGCTACCTCATTGCGCCTATGGTGCGTCAGTGGATGTAACAATAAGCACGTGACTCTCGACATCCAAGGCGGCTGCAGTTTGAAGTGTCACCGACAAATAAGCAGCATCGCCAGAGGTCGTGGTCTCGCGGGTGAGGCCCACTGGATAGCCAGCAGGGAACCGCTCACCCAAACCGGACGTCACCCAGAGATCACCTGAACTCACGTCCGACGTGCTGGCAAGATTACGAATCACAAGTTGATCCAAACGACCTACACCCTCCGCGATCGCTCGCTGCCCCGTGCGATTATTCAAGACCGGGATGCCGTGTTGCAGATCGGTGACCAACAGGGCTCGGCTGGCCCTCTGACCCACTTGAACAATCTGGCCCATGACGCCATCGGCATTCAAAACCGGATCGCCAACATCGACTCCTTCATCCCGTCCTCGGCCCAACGTTAGTAAATGACGATTCACGTCAGGCGACACAGCTACGATCCGAGCGACCGTCATGGTTGCATCCTCCGCAACCGGCGAGTTAAGTAGCGCGCGGTATCGCATATTCTCAGCAGTGAGCGCCTCCATGCGCTGGGCGCGCGCGCTCAGTATGAGATTTCTGTCCTCCAGTGCCTGAATTTGCTCACGCATGGACGCGCGACTTTCCAGATACTCTGCTAAGTTTTGAAAAAGACGCTTTGGTACGTCAAGGGTGTAGAAGGAGACCTCGGATAGATCTGCGCCCACACCTTCCACTTTTCCCATGATGGGAGAATCGCGAACAAACGCAACCAGCGCCCCAGCAATGCCCAGCGCGACAAGGAGACGGATCGTAAGGAAACGTGGCTTGGAGAAAAGGTTGCTGATGATCTGTTCCTCGTTCTAAATCGAACCTAGAAACTTACTCAGTCGACATAAGATCCAATGAGTAATTGTCCATCAACTCTAGCGCCATACCGCCTCCTCTCACAACGCAGGTTAGCGGATCCTCAGCGATGAGTACTGGCAGGCCTGTCTCTTCCGCAATTCGAGCATCCAAATCACGCAATAGAGCACCGCCCCCCGTGAGAACAATGCCGGTCTCGGCGATATCTGCGGCAAGTTCAGGCGGTGACTGTTCCAAAGCCATTCGAACCGCGCGGATAATGGCATCGACGGGCTCCTCGAGCGCTGTCATTACATCAGTACTGTTAAGCGTAAAGGTACGCGGCACACCTTCGGCAAGGTGTCTGCCACGAACGTCAATTTCTCTCTGCTCACTACCGACCCAGACACAGCCAACTTCTTGCTTAATTCGCTCGGCGGTAGAGTCACCTATCAGACAACCGAAGCGACGACGAACATGAGCCACAATCGCTTCGTCGAAGCGGTCGCCACCGACTCGGATAGAGTCACGATAGACCACCCCACTAAGCGATATAAGCGCGATCTCGGTCGTACCACCGCCAATATCAACAACCATACAGCCGACCGCTTCTTCGACCTTCATACCAGCGCCGATCGCCGCTGCCATAGGCTCTTCGATCAGTCGAACATCCCGCGCTCCTGCGCCTTCCGCCGATCGTCTAATGGCCTCACGCTCTACTTGTGTTGATAAGCAGGGCACACAAATAAGCACGCGCGGACTTGGGCGCAGCCATGATGAGTGGGTGTCATGCACTTTCAGGATGAAGTGCTGAAGCATTTTCTCCGTCACTTGGAAGTCAGCAATAACGCCATCTTTTAAGGGGCGAATCGCCGTGATGTTACCCGGTGTTCTGCCCAGCATACGCTTGGCCTCTGTACCAACGGCCTCTATGGACTTCTGACCATTGTGAACTCTGATAGCAACAACTGAGGGCTCATCAAGGATGATGCCGCGATCTCTGACATAGATCAGTGTGTTGGCCGTGCCGAGGTCGATCGACAGATCGGTTGAGAACATACCCCGTAAACGCTTTAACATGTCTTTTTAGCCTGTGGACAAATACACCTTTGCCACCGTTAAGAGCGAGCCCTCCTCGCTTCAAAACCCCAGGCTAGACCTAGGATGTCCTCGTATCGTTGGACCGGTGCGGTTAGTTGTTGAAATGTAACAATGCGATAGTTTTTGAGCAAGCTGGAAGTGTGTTAGTTTGCGCTCTCCAAACCACCTGTTAGGAATTTATCGTGACTGATGCAGCAACCGTCAGAGATGTCGCGGCGTTAGCACGTCTTGCGATCTCGGACCAAGACATGGAAAACACGACAGCGGAATTCAATCAGACGCTTGCGCTGTTTGATGCACTCAGCTCGGCTGAAACGACCAATGTCGCGCCCATGATCAACCCACTCGATAGTGCGCAGCGTCTGAGAATAGATCGTATCGAAACCTTGGTCGACAGAGCGGGTTTGATGCAAAACGCGCCTGCCAGCGAAGAAGACTACTTTCTTGTCCCGAGAGTGCTCGATTGATGACCGGACCGTTCGAGACGATTTGCTCGCTGGCAAAGGAGTTGGATGCCGGACGTATCTCTTCGCGGGAACTAGTGGAAGATGCGATTGCCCGAACTGAAACGTTAAACCCTGATCTTAACGCCGTTATTGCCATGAATAAGCCGGGCGCTCTCGCGGCGGCAGATCAAGCCGACAAGGCTCGGGCGGATGGCGCAAACTCCCCGTTACTCGGTGTGCCCCTGCTCCACAAAGACATTTTCTGCACGCGCGGCGTACGAACATCTTGCGCTTCAAAAATGCTTACGGATTTTGTACCACCCTACGACGCCACGGTGGTGAAAAAGCTTCATGACGCAGGCATGGTCAGTTTTGGCAAATGCAATATGGATGAGTTCGCCATGGGCTCATCCAACGAAACCAGTTTTTTCGGGGCAGTAAAGAATCCATGGGATCTTAATCGGGTCCCCGGTGGATCTTCTGGCGGTTCAGCCGCGGCCGTTGCTGCAGGTCTGGCACCATTGGCAACGGGTACAGATACGGGCGGCTCGATTCGTCAGCCTGCAGCGCTCTGTGGCATTACAGGCCTAAAGCCCACCTATGGACGGGTTTCTCGCTACGGCATGATTGCTTTCGCTTCCTCAATGGACCAAGCAGGCCCTATGGCAAGGACTGCCGAGGATTGCGCGTTAGTCCTGAATGCGATGGCCGGTCACGACCCGCTTGATTCAACCTGTGCCGATATTTCAGTGCCTGACTACTCGGCAGGTCTCGAGCAAAGCATCGAGGGGCTGCGTGTCGGCATTCCAAAAGAGTTTTTCTCAAGTCACCTCAATGATGGTGTTGCTGCAACGGTTTCCGCTGCCATCAAAGAGCTGGAAGCCGCGGGTGCGGTGATTGTCGATGTCTCGCTACCTTCCACGGATCTGGGCGTTTCCACCTACTACGTCATTGCCCCGGCCGAGGCCTCCGCAAATCTGTCTCGATACGACGGCGTGAGATACGGTTATCGTTGCGATAGTCCGTCTGATCTCCAAGATCTGTATTTGCGATCGCGCACTGAGGGCTTTGGTGAAGAGGTCAAACGACGAATTCTGATCGGGACCTTTACCTTGTCCGCCGCATCGTATGACCAATACTTCATGAAGGCACAACAGGTCCGTCGCCTCATTGCTGAGGAATATCAATCCGTCCTCAAGGACGTCGATGTCATTGTCGGGCCGTCTGCACCCAATACTGCGTTCGTTCTCAACGATGGCTCTAAGTCGATAACAGACATGTACATGGAAGACCTCTTCACCATTGGCGCCAATCTCGCGGGATTACCCGCCATAAGCGTCCCCGCGGGGTTAGTCGACGGACTGCCCGTAGGTATGCAACTCATTGGTTCGCGGTTTGGTGAAGCACAACTATTGAACATTGCTCATCAATTCCAGATACGAACCGATTGGCACTCGCTCACACCGGATCTCGAGGACCTGACAGGATGAAGTGGGAAAAGGTAATGGGCTTAGAGGTGCATCTGCAGCTCTCAACACACTCCAAGATTTTTTCATCATCGGCCACGGCCTTCGGTGCTGATGCCAATACCCAGACCAATCCTTTAGATATGGCGCTACCGGGAACCCTTCCAGTCCTGAATCATGCTGCCGTGAGTCAGGCGGTCGTTTTTGGCCTCGGTGTGGGTGCTGAAATCGGCAAGGTGTCGCGGTTCGACCGAAAAAATTACTTCTACCCCGATCTGCCAAAAGGCTATCAGATATCGCAATTTTTCGAGCCAATCGTTAAAGAAGGTGTCTTTGAGGTACCACTTGAAGATGGGTCAATTTTCCCCGTCAGAATTCTCCGCGCTCACCTCGAAGAGGATGCGGGAAAGTCGGTACACGATGCCATTCCCGGGCACACCGGCATTGACTTGAATCGCGCCGGAACACCGTTACTTGAGGTGGTTACGGAACCCGATTTTCGAACGGCAGAGCAGGTTGTGGCCTATCTGAAGGCACTCCATGCGCTCGTCACCTACCTTGGTATTTCCGATGGCAACATGTCGGAGGGATCGATGCGCTGCGATGTCAATTTATCGCTGCGTTTGGAAGGGGAAACAGAATATGGCACCCGAACAGAGTTAAAGAACATCAACTCGTTCCGATTTATCGAGCGCGCCATTCATGTTGAAGCCGAGCGACAACAAGATCTTTTGGAGAGTGGCCAAGGTGTGGTCCAAGAGACCCGATTATTCGACCCAGACAATGACGAGACTCGGTCCATGCGATCGAAGGAAGTGGCCAATGACTATCGCTATTTCCCGGACCCGGATTTACTACCTATTGTCATCGACGATGAAACCATTGAGCGTATTCGCGACGCCTTGCCCGAGTTACCTGCCGTTAAACGCGGTCGTTACACCACCGAGCTGGGTTTGAGTCAGTACGATGCCAATCTGCTCACCCAAGATCGTGCCACGGCTGAGTTCTTTGAGGCCTGCTGTGCCGCCTCGAATAATCCCAAGGCCACAGCAAACTGGATGCTAGGCGATTTAAGCGCAGCAGTGAATAAAGAGGGTTTGGCAATCGGTGGGGGCAAGGTCACACCCGAGGGTCTCGGTTCGCTGATAAGCCGAATCGATGATGGAACGCTCTCCAGCAAAATGGCGAAGACCGTTTTCGAAGGCCTGTGGGCTGGCGAACCCGATGTCGACCGCATCATTGAAGACAGGGGCTTGAAGCAAGTCAGCGACAGTGGTGCACTGGAAACCATCGTAGACGAGCTCATCGCTAATAACCCAGCGCAAGTTGATCAATATCGCGCAGCCGATGACGGCAAGCAGAAGAAACTGATTGGCTTTTTCGTGGGGCAGGCAATGAAGGCCTCAAAAGGTCAGGCGAACCCTCAGAGGCTAAACCAGCTACTGAAACAGAAGTTGGGCTAAACAAGCTCGCCTTAGACGTCCTGAACTCGGCCCTTCATGAAGCGTTCTCGGTTTTCACGCTTCTTGTCCTCGCTCTTGCGCAACAGCACATAGACAGAGCCCGTGCCACCATGCTGTGGTTGTGCCGAATGAAAAGCTTGAACGTCTTCAATATCCGTCAGCCAGCGATTGACGTAGCCTTTCAGTACACCTGAGCCTGACTTTTCCTTATTGCCGAAGCCTTTACCGTGGGTAATCAGCAGGGTTCGCAACCCCAATCGCCGCGCCTCTTTGAAAAATGACCAAATTTCGGTTCGGGCCTCTGCCACCGTAAAACGGTGTAAATCGAGGCGGGCCTCAATATCGTAATGACCCAGCCTCAACTTGCGGTAAACACCGTTTTGAATGCCGGGCCGCTTAAACTGCAGTACATACCAGGCGTCTAGCGGCGGTATACCATCATCCGACAGATGATTATCGCTGCGCGCACCCGACTGAGTGGCTGCCTGCCTTCGTTGACTGACATCGACCGCCTCAGTTTTTACAAGTCGCTCACGTGGCTCACGCTTTAGTGGTGTTACGCCACTCATTTCGCTCGCAAATAGGTCATCGTCTTGCATGTTCGTGTTTCCGACATCAGCTGCCATAGTATAGTCACAGGTCTGACGTTTTGTTGTCAGTCGTAGCAAGTAACGAGGTGGAATAACAAGTCATGTCCGGATTACTCAAGGGAGTCGGTTATTTTTTTCGCGGCATGACCATGCTGATCCAGCCGGGGCTGCGGCGATTCGCCATCATCCCATTGCTCGCAAATATCGCTGTGTTTGCCTTGATCGCCGGCAGCCTTTACCAGCTGATGTCAGGTTTTTATACCGACATTACCGGCGAAATTACGGAGACTTTGAGCTTTATCACCTGGATCGTCACTCCGATCATTTGGTTGGTGGGGACGTTACTCTCAGGTTACCTATCTATTTTCATCGTGTTGTTTTTGACCTCTCCTTTTCACGGGCTACTCGCGGAAAAAGTGGAAGAACAGGTAACAGGTGAAGCCATCCAGAACGAAAGCTCAGTGGTTCAGGTCGCCCTATCAGTCCCCCGAGGGTTCCTGCGTGAATTACAAAAGCTGTTTCACTACCTGCCTATGGCCTTACTGGTCGTCATCATTAGCGTCATACCGGGACTTAATTTCGCGGCGCCATTTCTCTGGATCATTCTTGGGGCGTGGATGATGTCATTGCAATTTATCGACTACCCCATGGACAACCATCGACTCCCGTTCAGGGAAGTACGCGAGGCCTGCAGTGCGCGACGGGGAACGTCGATCGGGTTTGGTGCCATTGTTGCATTTGTATCGGGAATTCCGATACTCAACTTGGTACTCATTCCTGCAGCGGTAGCGGGTGCTACTTTGCTATGGTGCGATGAACTCCGTCATCTACGTTAAAAAAACGCTGGCCACTCAGCAGTCAATCGATAAGGAAAGAGGACCCTCTGCTGACGATTAGTCAGCCAGGATTTCCTCTGGAACCTGGGTGCATTTTAGCGACTCACCCAACAAGGCTTCGATTTCCGGCAATAAGAAAGCGTCGTCTTCACTGGCAAAACTAATAGAGACGCCCTTTTCACCCGCTCTGCCCGTTCGTCCAATACGGTGCACATAGTCTTCGGGGTCTTCGGGTAGGTCGTAGTTGACCACGTGGCTCACGCCATCGACATGAATACCTCTCCCCGCCACATCGGTCGCAATCAACACGCGCAGCTTGCCCGACTTGAATCGCTCCAAGGTCTTAGTGCGTTTTACCTGGGCAATCTCACCTGACAAGATGCCGCAGTCGAGACCCTGTTTCTGCAAACGCTCATGGACCTTTCGGACGACATCTCTTCGATTGGCAAAGACAATGACTGAGGTCGCCTCGGGCGTTGCAAGAATGCGCTTTAGTACATTTAGGCGGTCGCGACTCTCGAGAAGATAGACGCGCTGATCGACATTTTCAGTCGCCACCCGCTCCGGCTCGATCTCCACCGTGATGGGATCGAACGTCCACTGTTGTGCCAAATTCATGATGTCCTGACTAAAGGTCGCCGAGAACAGGAGCGTCTGTCGGTCTTCCTTGCGCGGAGTCGATCGAACGATGCGTTTCACCTGAGGGATGAATCCCATATCGAGCATTCGATCTGCCTCATCGAGGACCAGTGACTCGACGCGATCAAGATACATATCGCCGCGCTGGATGAAGTCAATCAGCCTTCCCGGTGTCGCGACCACAATATCGGTGACCCGATCATTCACGTTCACCAGTTGCTTCGCGTAATCCGCGCCACCTATAAGCGTGACCGTCGACAAACCAGTGTACTTCCCAAGTTGTCGCGCGTCATCAGCAATCTGCATAACCAGCTCGCGCGTCGGCGCTAAAATGACGGCGCGAGGCTCAGCCAGATAGCGCTCTCCCTCAATGGGGTTGTTTAGCAGGTCATTGAACAGCGTTATCAAAAAAGCAGCCGTTTTTCCCGTACCCGTCTGCGCCTTACCAATCGCGTCGTGCCCTTCCAATGTATGGGGCAAAATCTGAGCCTGAATGGGCGAGCATTTCTCGAAGCCCAAGTCCTCAATTCCGCGCATGAGCGAGGGAGCGAGGCCGAGACTGCCAAACGATATATCGGGTAAGTGAGCAACTGAATTTTCAGTTGCTCCAACGGCTTGTTCACTCAAGGGTTCATGAGTCCTTTCGTCAGAGGTGCGCGAGCATAGCACACTGAACTGGAGGTGCCCGCGTTATTCGCATGACGGGATGCGGCAACCGTTGGAGCACGTGATACAGTGCGGTCCTAACTGCGAGACAAACATGAATCATCCAACCCCCACACTGCGAGCGGAGCTAAGCCAGTTTTGGCGAATCGGCTGGCCACTGCTGATTGCGCAAACAGCACAGATGGGCACCGGCGTTGTGGATACCATCATGGCTGCCCGATTCGGCGACAAAGACCTCGCCGCAATTGCCATCGGGTTTAACATCTGGCTCCCGCTCTATCTCGTGGTGTTGGGCGTCATCTTTGCCTCCTCCACCATCATTGCGCAGGATTTTGGCGCGGGTCGAATACAACGCATTCGGGACCATCTACCGCAGACCTTATGGGTGTCTGTATTTCTCAGTTTGATCGTCGCTCCCCTATGCTATTACAGCCACCTCGGGTTACCCTGGCTCGGCATCGATGAGTTAACGGCGGGAAAATCCAGCGAATACATCAAAATGGTGGCGTTTGGCTTCCCGGCGATCGGGATATTCATGGCCCTCCGTTATCACATGCAAGGGGTGGGAATCACATCGCCATTTGCTGTGGCATCGGTCATCGGTTTCATCGCCAACATACCGCTGAACTTCATGTTCATCTTCGGTTTTGGGGACATCCCAGCCATGGGTGCTCAAGGCTGTGGCATCGCAACGGCCATTTCAATGTGGCTGTCCGCACTTATCATCACTCTCTATGTACTGACTAAAAAGTCGCTGCAGCAGTTCATGCCACCGCTACGGCCGGTAGCGCCTGACCCAACCACCATTAAAGAGATACTCACCATTGGTGCTCCGGTGGGTGCTACGTTCTTCCTTGAGACTGCGGTCTTCGCCGGTATTGCGCTCCTAGTCTCGTCGCTGGGTGATGTTGCAATTGGCGCACACCAGATCGCATTCAACGTCTGGGACATGTTTTACATTCCAATGCTCGCCATCGGGTCTTCAATGGCAACCCGAATGGGGCACGCATTGGGAGCTCAGGATCAGCAGGGTGTCTTCATGGCCTTGAAGGCGGGCATTCTGTGTTCTGGCGTCATCAGCGTCACGACCATGATTATCTTACTGTCGTTCCCTACCGCCATTGTCGGCATTTACTCCGACTCTCGGGATATCTCGTTATTGGCAGTTCGACTGCTTAGTTTTGCCGCGCTATTCGTGATCATTGACGCAGTCCAAATCGTGGGGTCTTTCTCTATGCGAGCCTACAAGAAAACACGGTTTCCCTTTATCGCAAGTATGGTCGCCTACTGGCTGATAGCACTTCCGCTCGGCTATTACCTTGGCGTTATGAATGCAGACAACGCTTTCGATGGCGCCGCTGGTTTTTGGGTAGGGATTATCGTTGGAGTCGCAGTGGCATCGGTCATGATCGCCGCGCGTCTAGTGTTGTTACTTCGTCAGCCGATTCCCACCGGATTCACGCCCAACTACGAGATGTGACACCCGTCTCCTGGCGTAATCGCGAGCCGGTCGATTCGCTGCTGCGTAGCATCGTAGATGCGCAAGACGCCCCACTCAAGGGGTTGGCCTGATAAAAACATCAGCGCATCCTGTGCCTGCCAAGCGGCGATAACCCCAATGACCGGACCTAGAATGCCCTCGTTACGGCAATCAAAACCTCCACTGTCGTCCTCGCTTGGCGCTAAACACTGGTAACAGCCCTCTTTTCTCGACTGACTAAAGGCGGCAATCTGCCCGTGAAGCCGCGTGGCCGCCCCCATAATCCAGGGCTTTTGTGCATCGCGAGTCAAATGCTCGATGGCATGACGTGAAGCAAGGTTGTCGGTCGCATCGATCACAATATCGACATCACTGAGTACCTCAGCATCGGACTTGGCATCGTCACCAAAGCGCCGAAGAGCGCTAGTCACTGTGATCTCTGAATTGAGCGACAAAAGCTGATTTTTGAGAGCCTGCGCTTTTGGTTGATTAATATCGCTCTCGCGAAAGGCCAGCTGACGATGAAGATTGCTCAGCTCAACGCTGTCCGCATCGACCAAGGTCAACCTACCGACGCCGGCACCCGCTAGGAACAGTGCTACCATCGATCCCAGACCGCCGCAGCCAACGACTAGCACTGAGGCTTGCCGAATGTTTTCCTGACCCACCAGATCAATTTCTGGCAACAGAATTTGGCGCGAGTAGCGCTCCAGTAACTCGTCATTCAACATTGCCAACACCCTCCTGTTACTCGAGGCCGGCCGGCGAGATCATGCCGAAGGCTCACCTTTGAAAACCCATTCAGTTCGAGGATCGACCGGACATCCGCCGCCTGATCATAACCGTGCTCGATCAAAAGCCAACCGCCGGCTTCCAAGTGGTCAGGCGCGTTGGACGCTATCTCCCGAATCGACGACAGCCCATCCCTTCCATCGGTCAGGGCTGTGTTGGGTTCAAATCGCAAGTCCCCTTCCTGTAAATGAGCATCATCAGCCGCGACATAAGGAGGGTTTGATGCGATGAGAGCCCAGCGTCTCTGCGCTAAGGCACAAAACCAACTCGATTCAACAAACTCAACAGGCAACCCTAGATCCTGCGCATTCTCTCGAGCAACGCGCAATGCCAATTCACTGACATCGCTGGCCGTTACCGACAGATGCGGCAAGTCGTGCTGGACCGCAAGCGCGATAGCACCGCTTCCGGTGCCCAGATCGAGCATTGAATCGAGGTCATAATAGGATGCAAGTTCCACAGCCCACTCCACGAGCAACTCAGTCTCGGGTCGAGGAATAAGCACATCGCGCGTTACTTTAAACTTCAGCGACCAAAACTCTCGATGACCCACTAGATAGGCCAAGGGCACTCCTTTAAGCCGTTCCTCGGACATTGATGAAAATGAGTCGATCACATCTCTCGGTAGCTCATCGTGGTCGTGAGCAATCAACCAACTTCGCTCAACCTTCCCGAGACAGTGCAAGAGCAACAACTCCGCATCGCGGTAGTCGGTTCCGAAGGCGCGCAGTGCTTCTTTCACTTTCATTGGATGAGCTTCACTGCCTGGCACCGCTTGGTTTGATCTTCACAAAAGCCGTCGCTAGTGAACTTACTGTAGTCCTCGCCATGGCTTTCACCACAGACCTCGCCACAGTCTTCACTCTTCGCGAAGGGCGGCGAGCAAGTCTGCCTGATGTTCCTGACGCAACGGTTGGATCACGGCATCCAGATCACCCTCAACCAATTCATCGAGTTTGTATAAGGTGAGGTTAATCCGATGATCGGTAACGCGCCCCTGGGGGTAGTTATAGGTTCGGATACGGTCCGAGCGATCGCCCGTGCCCACAAGGTTTCGTCGCTCCTCCGCCTGCTCAGCCGCAAGCTGCTGCTCACTTGCCGAGGCAAGTTTAGCCTGCAACAGCGACATCGCCCGAGCTCGGTTTTTGTGTTGTGAGCGCTCATCTTGACACTCAACCACGATGCCCGTGGGGATGTGCGTCAGACGAACTGCTGAGTCCGTTGTATTGACGTGCTGACCGCCCGCGCCAGAAGACCGGTAGGTATCGACCCGCAAATCCTCTTTGCGAATTTCTTCCTCCTCTACTTCGTCAGGTTCCGCCATCACAGCGACCGTGCATGCAGACGTGTGAATCCGACCCTGGGACTCTGTCTCGGGTACACGTTGCACTCGGTGAGCGCCGGATTCGAACTTGAGGTGCGCGTAAACAGCCTCGCCTGCAACCCGTGTGATTAATTCCTTATAGCCACCGTGTTCGCCGGGACGCTCTGAGATAACTTCAACCGACCAACGCTTACTCTCCGCATAGCGGCTATACATGCGAAACAAGTCACCGGAAAAAATGGCGGCCTCGTCGCCGCCGGCGCCCGCACGAATCTCCAGAAACACGTTACTTTTGTCTTTGGGATCCTTAGGCAGCATTAATACTTGCAGCTCGGCTTCAGCAGAGCTCATGAGGCTCTCAGCCGCACCAATTTCCTCTTCGGCCATCTCTCGCACATCGGGATCACTGTCTTCGAGCATCACCTGTGCTTCAGCCAGGTCATCTTTTGCGCGGCGGTACCCATCGTAGACCTTTACCACGTCATCGAGTTGCGCATACTCCTGTGACAAAGTGCGGAACTTATTGGGGTCTGATGCAGTTCCGGCGTCCGCAAGTAAAGCGGCGACCTCTTCATGACGATCACATAACGATTCGAGCTTGGTAACAAGCGACATCTTCACAATAAGCTGCCCTTATCGAACTACTGTAGGGTCGACGAGCCGTCTGATGGGATGGATGCAGACACGCCGAGTAACTCTGCTGCACGCGAGACATTAACACGATCACCTTCTTTTGCGATCTGCTTGAGACCCGCTGTCGGCGCGTGGATAAGTTTATTGGTGAGGTCGCGCGACAATCGGGTCATCACCTCTTCCGGCGATTTACCGCTCTCCAGTGCCTTCAACGCACGCTCAAGTTCTGCCTGCTGAATGGCCATTGCAGATTCGCGATAATTCCTCACGACATCTGCCGAGGCACGCTGCAACCAAGTAGCTTCAACCTCGACCACGCCCTCTTCGACGATTTTGTCGGCTTTGTTGGCCTCATGGCTTCGCAATCGAACGTTCTCTTCGACGACGTCCCGCAAATCATCAACCGTGTACAGATAAACATCGGACAGAGAGGCAACCTGCGGTTCGATGTCTCGGGGTACGGCCAGATCGATCAATAAAGCCGGACGATAGCGCCGCGCCTTAATCGCCTCCTCGACTGCGCCCTTGCCCAGAATGGGGAGCTGGCTTGCGGTCGAGCTGATCACAATATCGGCGCTGGGGAGCCGCTCGGTGACGTCAGCGAGAAGAATCGCCTCAGCGCTGAACTGATCTGCCAGCGTTTCTGCTCGTTTGAGCGTCCGGTTGGCCACAATCAACTTGCCCAAGCCCGCCTCATTCAGATGCCGAGCCACTAGCTCGATGGTTTCGCCCGCACCGAGCAATAATGCTGTGCGATTTGAGAGATCTGAAAATATTCGACCAGCAAGATCCACAGCTGCATAAGCCACTGACACCGGGTTCTCCCCTATCGCCGTATCGGTCCGTACGCGCTTCGCGAGTCGGAAGGCCTCGGGGAATAGCTTGCTCAAAGAGTCGCCAATACCACCGCTCTCCTGCGATACCGCAAACGCCGACTTAATTTGACCAAAAATTTGTGGTTCACCCAGGACCATCGAATTAAGTCCTGCGGCAACTCGAACAAGGTGAGTAAGCCCTGCGACGCCGTGACTTCGGTAAGTACAGGTAGCCAGTTCGTCCAATGCAATCGCGTGATACTTGGATAACCAGGCGATGACTTCATCACCCGCCAGCGCCGCTTCACCGTCAGTACCAAACCAGCCGTAGATTTCTGTGCGATTGCAGGTACTCAGGATGACACCCTCACTCAGGCGAGTCTCCGCCATAAGTTCAGAAATAGCTTCAGGCACACACTCAGGCGCAAAGGCGACACGCTCTCGCACCGCTACGGACGCAGAGTCGTGATTTACCCCTATGACAACCAAGTTTGACGGCATAACTGTCAATCGCTATCTACACGTCTACGAATCATACCAGAGAAATAGGGGCTCGAGAGGATGTGTGCCGATTTCGTCGGGTGTGTCATCATACGCGCCATGCGATGGCTTCATTACATCATTGGACTCTTGGCAATAACGCTCTCTAGTTGCGCGAGCGTGGATCTTGCCGAAAGTCCATCTGGGACTAGACAAGCTGTACCGACAGTGGCCAAGGCAGAGCCCAGCCACCCTTACGCTGATATACCCGGTCAACATCTATCGACACTGCTTCATGCAGAGTTCGCCATCAGAGAACGCAATCTGGATGCCGGGCTGATGCACCTTATGGCCGCGAGTCAGGCGATCCCTGATCCGGCGATTGCTCGACGCGCGCTTCAACTCGCGCAATACATTCGCAATCTGGATGCAACGCTGGAAATGGCTGTTCGTGTATCCGACCTGGATCCCAGTGATGGAAGCGCGTCCACACTTGTCGCCGCCGTATTTATAGAGCGCGGTGATATCGCCCGTGCATTAACTTACTCGAGACGTGCATTCGACGCTGGATCCGATATCAACCCAGCTGCACTGCTAAATAACTATGGAGGTCAAACTCCGGAGACTAAGGCTGCGACGCGTAACCTGCTAGAAGCGCTTCAATCAGACTATCCCGAAGATGCTCGAAGTTTATTTGCCATCGCATTGTTAGAGTGGCGCCAGGGAAATAGCGATGTTGCAGTGACGAAGCTGGATAAGCTTTTCACCATCGAGGCATTTCACGAGCGAGGGACACTGCTGCTGACGGAAATTCTCTCGCAGGCTGATGTTCCCGATGCTTTTAATCCCTTAGTAGAGGCCATTGAAGCAACCAAAAGCAGTTTACTTCGCTACCAATATGCGCGCTATTTGCTGGGCAAACAGAAACTGACAGAGGCCAAAGAGCAATTTGATGTGTTGGTCGCAGATCCAGCGGCAACCGTCGATCATCTGATAGGCGCGGCAGTACTGGATATCGAGTTATCCGATTCCGCGTCAGCCCTGCTTCACCTTGATAGGGCACTTTCTTACGGCCAACGCGAGTATGACGCACAGTTCTTTAAAGCACTGGCACTGATTCAGCTTAACGATGTGTCGGGTGCTCTAAAGGCGCTTGGCGCAGTTGGACCCTCGACAAATTACGCAAGAGCACTTCAAGAAGCTGCGGCTATTTTGGTATCACGCGGTGATATTGGAGCGGCCAACGCCTTTTTTGAACAGCACCGGCAAGTTCACGCTGACGGCGCTGAGCTCAATTTTGCATTGCATGCCGAAACGCTGCAGACCTTGGGATCGATTGAGGCTGAGTCGGTGCTCAGCCGGGGTATCAGTGCCTTCCCGGCCTCGACCCGCCTTCTCGTCGCGAGAGCCAATTTTCGAGAGCGCGCAGGCTTCTTTGATCTGGCCGAAGCCGATTACCGACAAATACTGAACCTCAATCCGGGAGATGCTAATGCGCTGAATGCGCTGGGCTATGCGCTAACGAACAATACTGATCGCTTTCAAGAGGCAGCGGGATTGCTAGAGGAGGCCATTTCCAAAGATCCGCGCAATCCGGCCATCATCGACAGTCTTGGATGGGTTTACTTCAAACTGGGTAAGGACCGCCAAGCGGAACTCTTGCTCAAGGAAGCTTACAAGCAATACCCAGATCCTGAGGTGGCAGCGCATTTGATTGAACTCTTGTGGACGCAGGGACGAGAGGTCGAAGCGAGGGATCTCATCGCGAACCAATGGCGCGCCTCGCCCAACAATGAACATCTCCGTGAAACAGCGAGTCGACTCGCTATTCCCCTGCCTGAGTGATCATGCTGTTCAGATCACTCGTCTACAGCCTGCTCGCCACCCTTCTTTCTGGTTGCCTTCAAACTACCGTAGAACGACCCGCAGATGACTTGAAGCCATTGGTTGATACAAACCCATGGCAAGCACGCGGAAAAATGCTGGTATCCAGCGAGAACGAGCGGCAAACGCTCAGATTTATTTGGTCTCACCTGTCGGAACAGCAAGACCGTGTCGAGCTCAGTGACAGCTTGGGACTTCGGTCAATCATCTTGGTCAGGGACTCCGACGAATACTATCAAGAAAACACCCAAGGACAGCGAATCCTCCTATCCGCCAGCACCCTAGAAGAACGGCTCGCTAATGTATTAACTAGCCTACCAAACGATATTGCGCGACTGATGACCGGTGCGAAGTCTTCAAACAATCGCGTTCGCAGCGAAGTAATACGTTGGTCCACCTCCGCACAGTTCGCAACGCCAGAGGTGTTGCGTGTTCGTTTTGGCGATTACGGCCTTAAGATCATGATTAACCAATGGGATGTAGGCAGTAGTGAGTAAGCAAGTGATTGAAGCGCTCAGTCCGGCAAAGCTGAACCTCTTCCTCCATGTGACTGGCCAAAGAGACAATGGTTATCACGAGCTTCAAACAGCGTTTCAGTTACTGGATTGGGGTGATCGGATGCGCTTTGAGATAACCGAAACGCCCGGCATTGCGGTACATCCACCCGTGGCGGGTGTGCCGAACGAGGACAATCTCATTTTCCGTGCGGCGGCGTCATTAGGGCTACCCGAGGACCGTGGTGTAGCCATTAGTATCGAGAAGGTCATTCCGATGGGTGGCGGCCTTGGTGGCGGTAGTTCCAACGCTGCAGTCACGCTCTTGGCGCTGAACGACCTATTTGATCTAGGCTACGGTGTTGACGAACTTGCCCTGAAAGGCGCCGCGCTAGGCGCTGACGTTCCCGTTTTTGTTAGGGGCACGTCAGCATGGGCGGAGGGTATTGGCGATGAACTGACGCCACTTGAGCTCCCGGCATGCTGGTTTGTGATTATTTACCCTGATTGTCATGTCTCAACACACGAAATCTTCGGTGCTCCAGAATTGACACGCAATACTCCGCCAATTACAGTGTCGGCCTTTTTTGAAGGGCCGGTCCGCAACGATCTGCAGCCTGTAGTGGAAAGCAGATACGAGCAGGTGAATACAGCCATAAACTGGTTGTCTAACCACGGTTCGGCAATGATGACAGGGAGCGGCGCGTGTGTATTTGCCAGCTTCCAATCGCAAGCAGAAGCTCAGCGCGTAGCTGAGGCTGCGAAAGGCGAGTTTAGTGTTTTCGTTGCCAAGGGAATTAATCGCTTCACAGTGGTGTAGCACAAATAATTATTGGGGCGTCGCCAAGCGGCAAGGCAGCGGGTTTTGATCCCGCCATTCGGAGGTTCGAATCCTCCCGCCCCAGCCATTTTCTACTCGCAGGACGCCACGCATGTCTTCGAAAATGATGGTTTTTACCGGCAACTCGAACCGTAATCTCGCTAAGAAGGTTGCGAGTCGACTGTACCTTGAATTAGGTAGTGCGAAGGTCGATAAGTTTTCTGATGGCGAAGTGACTGTTGAGCTTAATGAGAACGTTCGTGGTAAAGACGTATTCGTGCTGCAAAGTACCTGTGAGCCGACAAACGATAATTTGATGGAGCTACTGCTCATCATTGATGCACTCCGGCGCGCATCGGCAAGTCGAATCACAGCGGTTGTGCCCTACTTTGGTTATGCACGCCAGGATCGTCGCGTGCGCTCTGCCCGAGTACCTATTTCATCAAAAGTCGTTGCGGACATGATGGTCAGTGTGGGCGTAGATCGTGTCCTCACGGTCGACCTGCATGCCGAACAGATTCAGGGCTTCTTTACCTGCCCGGTGGATAACGTTTATGGCTCGCCAATTTTGAATGACGACATCGTCGCCTGTAACTTCAAGGACGTGGTTGTGGTGTCCCCCGACATCGGTGGTGTTGTTCGTGCGCGAGCAATCGCAAAACAACTAGATGATGCCGATCTGGCCATCATCGATAAACGCCGTCCGAGAGCGAACGAGTCTGAAGTCATGAACCTAATCGGTGATGTCGACGGCCGCACCGCGATTATGGTTGATGACATGGTCGATACAGCAGGGACACTTTGCTCCGCAGCCAACGCCCTCAAAGAGCGTGGCGCGACGAAAGTCGTCGCTTACTGCACACACGCCGTATTATCTGGTAAGGCGCTCGACAATGTACGCAATTCCGAGCTGGACGAATTAGTCGTAACAGACACCATTCCGCTGAGCGACGAGGCCAAAAGCGTAAAGAAAATTCGCCAGTTAACGATTGCTGACCTACTCGCGGAATCTATCCGGCGCGTCAGTAACGAAGAATCCATTAGCGCGCTGTTCGATTCGTAGGCAGCGTAAACCCACCCACCTTTGAACCGGTCGCAAGTTCACAGGTGTTTTTCAAAGGAGACAGACCATGTCTGACACTTTTGTAGTCGAAGCCGAGCTTCGTAGCGATGAAGGGAAAGGTGCGAGCCGCCGCCTTCGCCGACTCGAAGCAAAAGTACCCGCCATCATTTATGGGGGTGACAGTGCCCCGGTAAGCCTATCGCTGATCCGCAAGGATTTCGAAAAGCACCTCGAGAAAGAGGCGTTTTACTCAGCGATTATCGAAGTGGCTTACGATGGCAAAAAAGAGAAAGCGATTTTGAAAGCGCTTCAGCGCCACCCTGCAAAGGACTTCCCGATGCACGCTGATTTCTTCCGGGTCGAAGCGAACAAGGCCATTAAAGTCTCTGTTCCTCTGCACTTCATCAACGAAGAGACCTGCGTGGGTGTGAAGTTGGGTGGTGGTCGAATCCAGCACACAGTCAACGAGGTTGAAGTACTCGCTCTCCCCGCTGATCTTCCTGAATACATCGAAGTCGACATGGCAGACCTCCAGGTGGGCGATATTGTTCACCTGTCCGATCTCACGCTACCCGAGGGCGTGACCTCAACGGCACTTGCCCTTGGTGATGACCGTGACATGGGCGTAGCCAGTGTACTGGCGCCACGAGGTGGCAAAGGAGCATCTGGTGCAGCTGATGAGGATGCGGGAGAAGAGTCCGCTGACGACGCAGCAAGCGAAGACGCCGGCGACGAGAGCTAATCGCCATGCCCAGCATTCGACTGATTGTCGGTCTGGGTAATCCTGGCGAAAAATATATCGGCACCCGCCACAATGCGGGTGCCGATTTCGTTTCAGCACTCGCAAAACAAAACGGTATCGAGCTCAAGTCCGAGAAAAAACTAGCTGGACGACTGGGCAGAGGTACTGTGGCGGGACACGATCTGCGTCTGATGATTCCTGACACGTACATGAACCACAGCGGGAAAGCCGTGGGCTTGGCGGCCAAGTATTTTCAGATAGCACCTGGGCAGATCCTCATTGCACATGACGAGCTCGACATGCCACCCGGTGCTAGCCGTTTCAAGTTCGACGGTGGTCACGGGGGCCATAACGGTCTTCGGGACGTCATTCCAGCCATTGGGGGGTCAAAGGCCTTCTGGCGACTGAGGGTGGGCGTCGGGCACCCGGGGCACGCGAGCAAGGTCTCAGGCTGGGTATTAAGCAAAGCCTCCAAAATTGAACAGGGACTGATTGATCTTTCAATTGATGAGTCACTAAGCGCTTTACCACTGCTTCTCGACGGTGAGGATGTGAAAGCGATGACGCGGCTTCACAGCAGTGACAAGACGAAAGAAGATTTGTAAGGAGCCTCAATATGGGTATCAAGTGCGGCATTGTCGGTTTACCTAATGTCGGAAAATCGACCCTATTTAATGCGCTGACAAAGGCAGGTATCGATGCAGAGAATTTCCCGTTCTGCACCATCGAACCTAATGCGGGCGTTGTGTCGGTGCCCGACCCTCGGCAAGAAGCCATTGAGGGACTCGTTAAACCTGAGCGCTCTATTCCCGCAACAATGGAATTCGTTGATATCGCTGGACTGGTTGCGGGCGCCTCAAAAGGTGAAGGACTGGGCAATCAGTTCCTCGCCAATATTCGAGAGACTGACGCGATCGCACACGTTGTACGTTGCTTTGAGGATCCGAACGTCATTCATGTCGCTAACCAGATCGATCCGCTGGCCGATATTGAAACGATTAACACCGAACTTGCGCTCGCTGATCTCGAAAGCTGTGAAAAGCAACTGCAGCGCGTTGTGCGGACAGCCAAAAGTGGCGATAAAGTCGCTGTGGCAACCAAATCACTATTGGAACACAAATTGCTGCCACACCTCAACGAGGCGCTACCGGTGCGAGCTTTAGAGCTCGATGACAATGAACAGGCCCTCGTAAAAACCATGCATCTTTTGACCACGAAGCCGACGATGTACATCGCCAATGTGGCGGAGGATGGATTTGAAGATAACCCCCACCTCGATGCTGTCAGCGACTATGCAGCGAGTGAAGGAGCAGGGGTAGTCGCTATCTGCAACAAGCTGGAGTCAGAGATTTCTGAGCTCGAAGATGACGAGAAACTCGAGTTCCTCGCTGATATGGGGATGGAAGAGTCAGGTCTCGATCGGACGATTCGCGCAGGCTATTCATTGCTGAATCTTCAGACCTACTTTACGGCAGGTCCAAAGGAGGTACGCGCTTGGACGATCAAAGTGGGAGCGACAGCGCCAGAAGCCGCAGGCGTTATCCACACAGACTTTCAAAAAGGGTTCATTCGTGCCGAGGTAGTC
Organism: Halieaceae bacterium; assembly: GCA_902547755.1. Lineage (GTDB taxonomy): Bacteria > Pseudomonadota > Gammaproteobacteria > Pseudomonadales > Halieaceae > Luminiphilus. Next base: position 22,432 of record CACCPA010000006.1, read on the forward strand.
GCTTACGACGATTTCATTACCTACCAGGGTGAGTCCGGCGCTAAAGAGGCCGGTAAATGGCGCCTCGAAGGCAAGGAATACGCCGTGGCAGATGGCGATGTAATTCACTTCCGATTCAACGTCTGACCCGAATGCGGATACCTGAAAGTAGCGACACTCAGAGAAGAGAAAAAGTGGTGAAATGGGGCCTTAGGGAATTGACCTATGCACCATTTATCGACACACTACGCGCCCTCGTGGCTACGTAGCTCAGCTGGTTAGAGCACAGCATTCATAATGCTGGGGTCGGTGGTTCAAGTCCACCCGTAGCTACCATATCTTTCGAAAAGCAGTGGCTCGTGCCCCTGCTTTTTTTATGCCCGCAAACAACCCTTATTTGCTCCAGTTCGTTAACGCTTACTAGCTTGCTCAAGGCAGTGCCGAGCCATCATTAGATCGAGATGAGCCCCACCACCGTTCTTGAAGAGGGTGATTTCGTCATCACAACGTTGCTGGCTATCAGCTATGACAAGATCGTAAAGATCGCCTTTAACGTCAGCAGGCGAAATGATCCTCTTTGCGATAGGAATACGAAGTTCACCAATATGCTTGAGCACCGTTTCGCGTGAATCTACAAATAGCGACGCGTGTGAGATGAGCGCATCATCTCCCTCTCGCATATCGGGGCCGTGGGCACCAACGAGGTCAATATGTGCACCCGGCTTAACCCAATCTCCCTTAATGACTGGCGAACTGGATGCCGTGGCGCTGGTCACAATATCGGCGCCTCGAACGGCATCTTCGGCCGAATTACAGACGACCAAAGGGAACGTCATTTCATCAGCGATCGCTTGAGCCCGTGCCCGCGTTCTCCCCCAAATACGGATATCTGTTAAGTCAGGGAATAGCGTGACATAACCCTCCAAAAGTCCTTTTGCGATGGGTCCTGTGCCGATGACCGCCAGAGATCTAGCATCCTTGTGCGCTAAATAACTCGCCCCCAATAACGAATCTGCCACGGTCTTCCAGAACGTCAGTAGCGCACCGTCAATAAGGCCTACTGGATGACCGCGGTCTTCGTCGAAGAGTGTGAAAAGTCCCTGCACACTGGGTGCTGGTGGTGAGAGTGCCCGGTTATTGGGACGTATCGTTACGGATTTGGTTCCGGCACCAAGCCCGGGAATGGCTGCGGAGCGTGTCAGCAACTCGCCCTCCGCCATCGGCATCAACATGTCGCTAATAGCCGCTCGCGGAAACATATGCCCCTTACGAAGCGCTTCGACAGCGTCAGTCCAATTCAAGTGATCGGTTAACTCAGGACCTAACACCAGCAGTGGACTTAAAGCGGTGTCACTCAAAACTAAAACTCACTTCCTTTTCACTCACTGTTCACTCCATGTCCTGTGCACCGTTCTATACCTCCTTGTGAAGACCGCCCTATGCACCGGGCCAGGTATCTGCCACGCGGTAGCCTTGTGGCCAGGGATCATCCGGCGCGAGTATCAGTTCCGATCGACCGTAAATCCATGCCCTGCCCGTCAAGGAGGGCACAATCGCTGGCACATTACCCACCTGAGTTAACTCCCCGATACGCCCAGTAAATTCAGAGTCGATAATCGAACGCGCCGTCAGTGTTGCACCAACATCAGCTTCTCCGCGCGCCTGCAGTAAAGCGAGGTGGGCCGATACCCCGGTACCCGTTGGCGAGCGATCAATCTTCCCAGGGCGAATCGCAACCGCATGACGCGTCTCACCCGCAACCACAGGGCTACGAAATAGACAGAAAGAGATATGACGCCAATCGGGATTCGTTGGATGGTGAAACCCTAACTGCGCCGTCGCCGCATCTGAGATTTTCACTCCCAGATCAGCAAGATCCTTGGCCTCGTCAGGTGTGAGACTGAACCCCAACGCGGGCGCGTCGACCACTGCAAAACTATCCCCGCCGTAGGCTGTATCGACACTTATGCTCCCAACACCTTCAACCTCGATGACAGCATCTAGATGGCCTGCGAAACTGGGGTGATTGGTCACCGTTACCGATTCAACTCGGCCGGCTCTGCAGTTTGCAGTGACACGAGCAAGACCTCCGGGCGCTTCCAAGACGAGGGTGTTCGTCCCCTCGTGCATGGGCACTCGCCCGGTCTCGAGAAGTACCGTCGCGACACACATAGAGTTGGAACCCGACATAGGAGGCGTATCAGCAGGTTCCATAATAATAAAGCCCGCATCAGCCTCGGGATGCTTGGGTGGCACCAATAAATTCACATGCTTATGCACGCCGCCGCGTGGCTCGTTAAGCACAAAGTTACGCAAGGTCTCGTCGCGCGCGATCCACCGCGACTGCTCCCACAATGTGTCACCGGGAGGTGTCGCTACACCATCGACAATGACATCACCCACTTCGCCGCAGGCGTGACATTGCACAATATGGATAGGATCAGCCTGCTGCATTGCGTGACTCCGATCGAGCAACTCTCGCGCTACTCATGTTATGACAGTGACAAAGGCTCATCGACGGGTCCACTTAATGATCGGCGAGCGGCTTCGTTGCCATCTCAAGCCACGCAATAACGCCATCATCGCCCAACAAAGGGCTTACCCGTTCTCGGACCTGCCGGTGATAGTCGTCAATCCACGCTTTTTCGGGCATCGTCAGCATAGCGACATCGATCAACTGACGGTTAAAGGGAACAAACGCCATGCTTTCAAGCCCCAACCATCCATCACTGCGCGATACCACCTCACATAGATTCTCGTGTCGAATACCCAGCTCGTCAGGCCGGTAAAAACCGGGCTCAACGGTAAGGGTCATACCTACCTCAAGTCCCACACCTGTACCCGACTTCTGCATACGCTGTGGAAATTCATGAACACTGAGATAGTGCCCTACTCCATGCCCCGTGCCGTGATCGTAATCTAGCTTCGCCTGCCACATCGGCTGTCGTGCGGCACTATCTAGCGCATGCCCAAATGTCCCCTTAGGAAAAACTTGTTGCGCCACTGCGATGTGCGCTTTCAACACACTGGTGGCCAGACGACGACGTTCAGTGGTTGGAGGCTCAAAGCACCACGTCCGGGTGGTATCGGTCGTGCCTCCTCGGCTGAACTGCCCACCCGAATCCAGTAAGAACAAAGTTGAAGGACGCAAGCATGCGCCTCCATCTTCTGGTGCCGAATAGTGGGCTAACGACGCGTTACCATCCGCCGCGGAAATTGTTCTGAAACTGGGCGCCGTGTAGTCATCAACCGCTGTCCTCAATTCATGAATACGCGTCTCCACCGCTAGCTCGGTAATGGCTTCCCGATGAACGGCGGACTCCAGCCAGTGCAGCAGGCGCGCCCAGACTGCACTGTCCGCCAAACAGGCGCTGCGAAGTGCGCTCAACTCGGTTTCGTTTTTTATGGCCTTCAAATCCGTAATAGGGCTGCGCTTAAGCAATACATCGCCACCCCGAGCCTCGACCGCATCACGACCACATTGGGGTCCCTGTACCGGATCGACCCAAAGCCGCTCTGCGGTCTGAATTCTCTCGTTGAGGATAGCCACAAATTGATCGCGATCATGGCATTGAATTGAGAGCTCAGCTTTAACAAGGCTCTCAACGTCACTTGTTATGAAGTTGCCAAATAAATGGACTTCTCCCTCCAAGCCAATGAGTAACCGTGCACGCACCACCGGACAATAGGGTAAGTCGTGTCCCCGAATGTTGAGCAACCAGTTCACATTGTCGGGTTGCGTCTCGATGAGCCAATCGACCTCGGATAATCGCATCTGCTCGCGAACCCGCCCTAGCTTGCTGGCATCGGACTCACCCGCCCACTCGCTGGAAAACTGTGTCATTTTTGAGGGGGTGGTAACGGGCCGATCAAGCCAACATTGCTCAAACAGGTCTCCTGAAGTCGGTTGCATCACTGCACCTTTTTGCTCGCCCGCGGCGATAAGACGGTCATACAAATCCGGCGTCATCACCTCGCTGTCAAAACCAACACGCCAACTCGTCTGCGCGTGTTGCTTGAGCCATTCCTCAGGGGGTTGTTCATAGAGGTGCTGAAGTGTCACCCACTGGGCACTCGTTTCTCGTGCCGCTTGCTCTGGGTAGCGACCATCAATAAACAGAATCACATCATTGTGGGTAAGTACCGCTAACCCCCAACTACCCGTGAAACCGGTTAGCCACGCCAGTCGCTCATTGGCCACAGAAACGTACTCAAACTGCTGCTCATCCCATCGAGGTACCACGAGCGCATCGAGCGCCATCGCTGACATGGCTTGACGGAGTGACGTCACACGATCCGGTTGCCAAGCCGCAGCAATCGTTTTCACATTTATCATGGTGTCTCAGCTCCTAAGCCCGAACCGGTGGCCATTGCAGGCGCCAAATGGCGGTTAAATAAGGCAAGCGCACCCATAGCAACCATGGCCAACGCGGCAAACCCAGCCCACATCAAAAACGGTTTATCCGCTTTTACTGCTATCTCACCATAAGCCCATCCCGACATGATGCCAGCGAATAGGTAACCAATAGCAATCGATACAAAATAGTAGCCCTGGAACAGGGCCGCTTGTGCTGCGGGCGTTACCGAGGCCACGTATTCCTGACTTTTCGGAGAGGCGAACATCTCACCGAAGGCAAAGACCACAACGCTAGCAATGGCGAGCAGGCCACCAAATGACACCATATGTGCCGTACCGCCCAGCAAAAAGGATAGCCCGATCATGCCTGTACCGAGAATCAGGATGCCAAAGGGTGCTCGGTGCTCACCCCAACGACTGATGAAGTACTGAAACAAGACAATCGATAGAAAATCGAAAGAAATGATGTATTCCGGACTTATCTGGCGATACCGATTGGCCCATTCTGACGCGAGTGCGTCAGCGATAGTATCGCCCGACCTCAGTGACTGCATACCAGACAACCAGGCCTCCTCAGGCACCCTTATCTGGAATTGCGCCAATTGGCGAAGACCGTCTGAAACGTCAGGCTTATCAGCGGCCATTGCGCCCAGCTCGACTGCAATTTTCGATGGGTCGACCGGCGCAAGGTAATGAGCAAAATTCGGAGATAGGGCGTCCACGAAGAGGACGATATCGGACGTATCCACGAAATCCTGAACGTATAAGGGGAGTGTTAGAAAAATCTGGTTATAGACAGCCCAGAACAGGGAAAGCACAAGCAAATAGACCAGGAAGGGAGCGTTACCTACGCGCAAAGGTTGGCGATACCACAGCTCTGATCCCGGATTCGACATTCGATCCCAGAGGTACTGAATGCCCGCCCACAACAACAAAAACAATCCGTAATGTTGCCAGCTTATCCATCCACCACCTGCTACCATCAAGCCTAGAATGACCGGTACAAGCATCACCGCAAAGCGGCCATTACCCAGCACCTGACCTGCGTCCCTGAGTGCGGTTGAAGTCGCCTTGATAGTCGACTCGCGTGGTGTGTCGTCCTCAAGCAATACGAGCGCAATCAGTAGATTAATGCCAATCGCTATAGCAGAGAGTAAAAACACATTTTCCCAACTGATAGCCCTGACATAGCCGGCGATTACGGGACCAAGAAAGCCTCCCACGTTGACCATCATGTAAAAAATGCCAAAGGCCCTGCCACGATTATGCTCGTTAGCGGTGCGAGCTACGGTGCCAACAACCAGCGGCTTGAAGATTGCCGCGCCGAGCGCAACTAACATGTAAACGAGAAAGAAGGGCCAGAATTGATGCACCTGTCCCAATAAAAAATAGCTCGGAGTCAAAATAGCGAAGGCAATGAGAAACATCCGTCGGTAGCCCAGACGGTCACCTAATGCACCAGTGACGACAGGAAGCACATACACAAAGAAAGGGATGATGCCTTGTAAGACACCGCGCTCAGTGTCACTGAACCCCAGCCCACCCGCCTCCGGCGAGCTGCTCATATACAGGGACGATACCGTGAAGAATCCGTACCAAGCGATTCGCTCGAAAATCTCAAGCAGGTTGGCGATATAAAACGTTCGCGAAAAAGAATCTGTTCTAGGCGTGTTATTCAAGTTGCGCCACCTCCGCATGCGCGCAAATATAGCACGCTCCTCGGAGTACAATACCGAGGCAAGACAGGCGCGGCGAAGCGCGAGAGGAAAACACAGGACAGCACTTTTTATGTCAATGACAGAGACTATAAAACCCATCACTGCAGAAGAGCGGCAAGGCCGTTTGGCACGATTGCAAGCGAGCATGGCCTCACATCAGCTTGACGCAGTTATCGTCACGCCAGGCGCCAACATGCGTTATTTCTTCGGGCTGACATGGCGCGAAACCGAGCGCTTGGTCTGTGCTGTCATATCAGAAAGTGCCGTTGTATTTGTTTGCCCTAAGTTTGAGGATATGGCATTGCTAGCAGCCCTCTCCTCACCCGTTGACTGTGTTTGGTGGGAGGAACATGAGGACCCGAGACTGGCCGTTACACATGTTTTAGCCGAGGGCTCATTTTCGAGGGTCGGTGTCGATCCAAACTGCTCGTTCGGGCAGGTCCATGCGCTTACAAAGGCAACACGGTCAGTATTGACGTCGGCCGGCGACCTATTCCAATCGCTAAGAGGCCAAAAGTCCACAACAGAACTCGCGCTACTCAAGGCCGCTAAGTCCCTCACCCTGCAGGTACATCAGCAGACCTTCGAATGGATACGCCCTGGGCTCCGAATGAGCGAGGTCATCGCTAAAATAGACCATCTTCATCGAGCGGGAGGCGCCGATAACGGTAGCTTTTTCTGTGCCGTGCAATTTGGCGAGGGTACGTCATACCCGCACGGTGTCCCGGGCGATCCGGTCCTGCAAAAAGGCGAACTCATATTGATCGATACCGGGTGTACCGTGGGTGGGTACCACTCGGACATTACCCGGACCTATGCGTTGGATAAGCAAGATTCAAAGGTTGAGGCTCTGTGGGACCTTGAGAAAGAAGCGCAGGCAGCGGCGTTAGATGCAGCACAACTGGGGAGTCCTTGCGGCGCGGTCGACACGGCTGCGAGGTCAGTACTCGAGCGTCACGGTTTGGGCCCCGACTATCAACTGCCGGGCTTACCTCACAGAACAGGACACGGGATTGGCCTCGATATTCATGAGGGGCCCTACCTTGTTCGAGGCGACGACACGCCGCTCGCCGAGGGCATGTGTTTCTCGAATGAACCCATGATTGTGATTCCCGGTCAGTTTGGCATTCGACTGGAAGACCACTTTTACATGACCGATCAGGGGCCTAAGTGGTTCACAGAACCCCAACAAAGCCTCTACCGGCCGTTCAGCTAAGTGCTGCTCCATTGTTAGAGCAGAGCAACGCTCGTTGCAGCTAAGCGCCTTTCGTTCCTAACTCATGAACCGTTTTGACCCAGTGCTCTCGCTTTTCTTGCGTCGAGCCTTTTGCGGGTGCGAGCTGCGTCACCTTCACCGGTTTTACGCCACAAAACTCAAGCGTTGTTTTCTTTAGCTGATTGACACTGGGCGCAGTATAAAGCAGCCGATACAGGATTTTAGGCGTATCCATGGTCGCAATAATGCGGGCCGTCTTTCCCTCGAGATTGCCATCCCAGCCTATGCTACCCGGTTTTGCCTCGTTATAATCGAACATGATCGACGGAAGGAATATTCTGTCGACAAAACCTTTCAGCAAGGCGGGTAAGCCCCCCCCACCATACGGGGTGAACCCAGACCATGTGATCACACGCCTCTATTGCATCAATGGCTGCAAGCAAATCGGGTTCGAGCTCAAGGCGCTGCTTATAATCAAACCTCAGATTGGGCTCGAAAGCGAGGCCACAAATAACGATTTGTGAGACCTGATAACCGGCCTCCTCAGCACCGCTCCTGTAAGCCGATATCAATGCACTTGTGAGTCTCGTCTCATCCGGGTGCCCATCGATTAACAGAATCTTTTTCAAAAGTGACCCCTACAGGTTTTTACCTCGGCTTCACAATATCCTGTCATCACACTGACACCCCATAAAAAGAGTAGACATCCACAAAGCGTGCTCAACTCATGTACTCTAACGAAGCAACAAAATAATTAAGGCTCGCCGAGCGGCGTGGCGACAGTCATATCTCGAGGGTACATCACCGTGACTATTGCATCGACTCAAACTCACCATCGTGTCTGCCATCTTTGTGAGGCCATGTGTGGCTTAATAATAAAAACTGAAGCCGATAAGGTCATCGATATAAGGGGTGACAAAGACGATCCATTGAGTCGAGGACATGTTTGCCCCAAAGCGGTCGCACTGCAGGATATTCAGGAAGATCCAGACCGATTGAGAAAACCACTCATGCGCATTCGGTCCGAAGCTGGCGTCTACGAACACGTGGAGATCGAGTGGGAGGAAGCCCTTGATCTTGCGGCCGATGCTTTGGCCTCAACCATTCAAAAGCACGGCGTAGATGCGATTGGTGCCTATTTTGGAAACCCATCAGCGCACAACTACGGCATGATGACGCATCAGCGTAATCTCTTCCGCCACATACGGACACGCAACCGCTTCTCTGCAACGTCAGTGGATCAACTACCGCACCATCTGGTCTCTATGTGGCTGTACGGCCACATGCTGCTATTGCCGATTCCTGATATCGATCGCACCGATTATTTTCTGATGCTCGGCGCCAATCCACTCGCCTCAAACGGCAGTATCTGGACGGTACCCGATGTCCGAAAACGGATAAAAGATCTAACAGCGCGTGGCGGGAAGCTGGTGGTTATTGATCCACGCCGAACAGAGACAGCCGAGCTTGCTAGCGATCATCACTTCATACGACCCGGAACAGATGCGGCGCTACTCCTCGCGCTGTTACACGTCATATTCCGAGACAAGCTAACGGCGCTGGGCGCCTTAGCGGAGTTCACGGATGGCCTCGAAGAGGTTCAAAGTGCTGTCGCCTCTCTGACCCCTGAGTGGGCTGCAAGCGTTACAGGTACTGAAGCTTCCGGCATTGAAAGCATTGCGCGAGATATGGCGACAGCTAAAGCGGCTATTTGTTATGGCCGAATGGGCGTCAGCACTCAGGCTTACGGGACACTTTGTCAGTGGGCTATTCAGGTCATTAACGTGGTCACAGGCAACCTCGACAAGCCGGGAGGCAGTTTATTCACCCGCCCCGCCATGGACCAAGTGCTGAATAGCAGTCGCGGCGGCTTCGCTCGTTTCACGAGTCGAGGACGCGGACTACCGGAGTTCAATTACGAACTGCCAGCCGCGGCTCTCGCTGACGAGATTCGCACTCCCGGTGAAGGTCAAATCAAACTGATGTTCACCGGCGCAGGTAATCCGGTGCTCTCAACGCCGAATGGCCGCGCGGTGGATGACGCCTTCGAGGAGCTCGATTTCATGATCTCCCTCGATCCGGCACTCAATGAAACCACCCGTCACGCCGATGTGATCTTGCCACCCACTTCCCCTCTTGAGCACGACAATTACGATTTTGCTTTTCATAATCTCGCCATACGAAACACGGCGCGCTACACGCCAGCGGTCTTTGACAAGCCAGAGGGCGCACTCCATGACTGGGAAATCTTTGCCGAGCTTGGTGACCGATTGGCCGAGCGACTCGGAGTTGAGTCGATGCCTCGAGTACCACCCCATAAAGTGGTGGATGCGGCGCTTCAAGCCGGGCCCTACGGCAAGGAGTCAGAGTGGAACCTCAGCATCGAGAACCTCAAATCACATCCATCTGGCATCGACTTTGGTCCGCTAAAGCCCTCCTGCCCTGAGCGCTTACAAACTCATGATAAACGTATTCCACTGGCAATTCCTGAGGTACTAGCCGATATCGAACGTCTGCAATCAGACATGAACGAGGATGTGGCCGGTTATCGCCTCATCGGGCGTCGCAATGTGCGAGACAACAACTCCTGGATGCACAATCATCGTCGCCTAGTTAAAGGAAAGGATCGCTGCCAGCTGCTCATGCACCCAGATGACGTTGCAAAAGAGGGCTGGAATGAAGGAATGCACGTGACCATTACCAGTCGCGCAGGGAGCATTTCAGCTGAATTAATGCCCTCAACCGAAGTCATGCCAGGGGTGATCAGCCTCCCGCACGGTTATGGCCATGGATTAGACGGCACTCGATCAAAAGTGGCCAATTCGCACGCTGGGGTCAGCTGTAATGACGTAACCGATGATCAGTTCCTCGATCAGCTATCGGGTAATGCTGCAGTGAATGGTGTTCCGGTTCAGCTAAGCGCCTGAACACCTGAGCCGGACCACGAGTCAGTTGTGAGATGGGGTACTGCTCAAAAAGGGCACCCCTGCAAAAGCGTAGTGGTGAGCTCGAGGAATCAATGAGCGCTCGACAAGGCTAGGTGACCTTGAGTAGCCTTTAGCCAAACATCAAAGTAAGGATTTCACCTCATGTTCAGCCACATCATGTTAGGCGCTTCAGATATCGAAGCATCACGTAAATTCTATGACGCGACCTTGGGTGCACTGGGCTACAGACCCGGCGTCATGGACCCCAAAGGCCGCGTGTTCTACATCACGGATAGCGGAATTTTTGCGATCTCAACACCCATCGATGGCAACCCCGCGACCGCAGCCAATGGTGGCACTATTGGATTCGCATCGCCGAGTGTTGAAGCGTCAGAGGCCTGGCATGAAGCCGGCTTGGCCAATGGTGGAACGGATTGTGAAGACCCACCCGGTGTTCGCGATGGCGACATGGGATCGATCCACCTTGCTTATCTTCGGGACCCCTCTGGCAACAAGATCTGCACGTTACTTCGAGTCTAATCATGCGGCCACTAGCTGCACTTCCGTTGCTTTGGGTGGGTCTGGTGCATGCTGAGACCACTTCGCTTGGCTCAAACTTTGACGTAAAAGCAGACGTGGCAGAGACCTGCGCCGCCTGTCATGGCTTGCGTTATCTCGATTTAGCCCAGGGCTATGACACGCCCGCGGAGTGGTCTCATTTGATCGCCAGTATGGTCAAGCTACCGCCAGAGCGCGACCGGGCAATAAGCCAGTACCTCGCCGCGAACTATCCGCACAAGCCGGAAAAAGCGCCGGTACTGGTAAAAGGCGACACGGACATCACTATCGAGGAGTGGGTTACACCCACCCTAGGTCAGCGCACGCGAGATCCGGTGGAGTCACGCGACGGAGCTATCTGGTGGACCGGTATGTGGGCCTCAGTCGTTGGGCGACTCGATCCAAATACAGGCGCCATGCAGGAGTATCAGCTACCGAGCTCAGCGCGTCCGCATTCTATTGTTCCCGACGCAGACGGCTTCATCTGGTACACGGGGAACAGTAACGGTACCATTGGCCGACTCAATCCCGCCGACGGATCCATAAAGGAATACCCGACCCGCGCCCGTGACCCTCATACCGCTGTGTTTCATCCCAATGGGAATCTGTATTTCACGAGTCAACATTCCAATATGTTGGGTAGGCTCAATCCAAAGACTGGCGAACTGCGAGAAATCGAGACGCGCAAAAAGCCCTATGGCATCAAGGTAGGTAAATCGGGTGATCTCTTCATCGCCTACAACGGCACCAACGCTATTGGCCGAATGCATCCGGACAGCCTTTCGGTTCGTTATTACGAGATCCCAGACACAGCCACGCGGATTCGACGCCTCGACATCGACAGTGATCAGAACGTGTGGTTCGTCAACTCAAGTCTAGGGAAAGTTGGAAAGCTGGATGTGGATACGGGAAAGGTCACACAGTGGAATTCACCCAGTGGACCCACCTCTCATCCCTATTCAATGACGGTTATTAACGACATTGTCTGGTACAACGAGAGCGGTATGCGGCCCGATGCCCTGGTACGTTTCGATCCCGCCACAGAGCAATTTCAAAGCTGGGCAGTACCCTCCGGTATCGGCATTATTCGCCACACTTGGGAGACACAAGGCGGCGACCTCTTGATACACCAGAGCAGCTCGAATCGGGTTGGAAGAGTTCGCATTGCCGACTGATTCTGATCAGCAGGCCCGCGAACGACTGCTACTCACGGTCAACAGTATTCCACTAGGGCGAGTCTCGTCGTTTGGGAGAATTGCTGCGGCCGCGGGCTTCCCTAGAAGGGCTCGCTGGGTGGGGCAAGTGCTCTCACAACTACCTGCCGATACATCCATACCTTGGCATCGTGTGCTGGGACACAATGGCGAGATCACCTGTCCGCGCAACGATATCGCCAGTGATCGCCTCACCGAAGAAGGTATTGCTGTTAACCATCGCAAGGTCGATATGCGGAAGTACGTATGGCCCGATTGAAGATACTAAACATTCGGCGAAGCAAATCTAAAGGCCCAGTTAGCACTGCTAGCGGTCAGGACAAATAACCAGCTTCCCAATAACCTCTCGCTGTTGAAGCATCCGAAACCCCTCGACCGATTGGGAAAGGGGCAGTTCGGCGTGGACGTGAGGCCTCGTTTTCTCTTCACGGACCCAATCCCAAATGATTTGGAGATTTTCGGCGCCCTTCTCAGGGAACTGGCGACCGTATTCACCTGCCCTTACGCCCATTACAGAGAAGCCCTTGATCAGCGGAATATTGGTCGGTATTGAGGCAATGCGCCCGCTGGTAAATCCGATGATCAATAGCCGACCATCGAAGTTGATGCAGCGCGTACTTTCGTCAAAGATATCTCCGCCCACCGGATCGTAGATCACATCGGCGCCCCGTCCACCCGTCAGCGCTTTGACCTGCTCGCGAAATCCGTGCTCCGTGTTGATGACGTGGTCCGCACCGTAAGCTTGAACACGCTGAAGTTTTGCATCACTTCCACCCGTCGCAATGACCGTGGCACCCAATAACTTACCAATATCGACTGCGGCCATACCGACACCACCACTCGCGCCATGAACCAGCAGCGTCTCTCCCGCTTGCAAATTCCCCCGTCGCACTAAAGCCACATAGGCCGTCAAATAAGCCACTTGATAGGCGGCAGCCTCGGCAAAACTAAGGTGACTTGGCTTTTTTTGAAGACCTTCCGTGCTAACAACTGCAAACTCCGCAAAGCCGCCAAAGCGCATGCCTCCGACAACCGCCTCCCCAACCGCAAAATCTTCAACGCCCTTACCGACAGCATCAATCTCACCCGCGATATCCATACCCGGCGTGAACGGCGGTTCAAGTTTGAGCTGATATTTACCTTGGCATAGCAAAATATCGGGAAAATTGAGGCTGGTGGCACGAATCCGGATGCGAACCTCGCCATAGCCAGGTTCTGGTAAATCCACGTCCTCCACACGGATATCAGCAAAATCATCAGTTATCGAGGAGCAAACCAGTGCTTTCATGAGTTAAGCACTGGGTAGACAATTGATGCGGGAGCAGCAACAAGTCTCGATGACGAGGGAACTAAGCATCTTCCCAAGACCGTAGCTTGCGGTATAACGTTGACGGCGCAACCTCCAGCAACACAGCGGCCCTTGTGATACTGCCTCCACTTGCAGCGATTGCGGACTGTATTGCTTCGCGCTCCGCTAGCCAGAGAGGCTTCACCTTCGAGCGATGTCGACTTGTCAGCTCCTCGATTTCCCCCTCATCGTGGTTTCCAGACCTGCTTGGCTGGACCGCCTCATAATTATCTATCCATTCATGTGCTCGATCTTCCAGCATTCCAAAAATCAAAGAAAAGCTTTCTCGAATCCGATCAATAGCAAGCTCCGCGTCTCTGATAGCGCGAATCACCTCTGATTGAGACTCCTTTTGGTCCCGCTTATTCAATTCTTCTTCCGCCATTGCGACTGCACCACATTTTCCTTCAAACATGTTAACTCAGGCGATCAGCAAAACAGACTCTTTAGCTCAGGATTGAGCGAACAAAGTGATTTTAATCGGCGCTCTGTGTTAGGTAGACATGCCCCCAAAAAAGAACCGCGGTCAGGAGCACCACTGCGCCGCTCTGATGGCCCGCCGCAATCGTGATATCGACGTGCGTCAACACCGTGGATATGCCCAATACAATTTGAAAGCACACCGCGGTGAGCATCAGAACACTGGCCAGCTTCAGCCGCCGATCGGTCGTTGTCAGCAAGCCGCGTACTGCCGCAGTGATCAGCACAGCCCCGGTGAGGTAGGCCAACATACGGTGGTTAAAGTGGATAGTGGTAACCTGCTCGAACGCCGAGGTTACTCCGTCTCGGTATAGCGCCGGCGGTACAAAACTATCGCCCATCAATGGCCAGGTCGGAAACGACAACCCGGCATTGGTTCCAGCGACGAAGCCGCCACTGAGAATCATTAGATAAACGAGCCCAATAATGCCAAAGACGCTGTTAAGCGCCCCATCTCTTTGTTGTCTCTCGGGCGAGAACAAGCCAATAATCAACCAGACAATGTAGGCGTAGATTGCGATCGCGAGACCTAAATGAGCTGTTAGCCTATACTGGGACACATCCGGACGATCGACTAAACCACTTTGAACCATGTACCAACCCATCAACCCCTGGCATCCGCCAAGGAAGAGCAGTGCGAACATGTGGGGCTTGAGTGACGCTCGCACCTTGCCCATCCACAGAAACACCACGAGGGGAACGAAGAACATTAGACCGATCAATCGACCCAGCATGCGATGCAGATATTCGAACCAAAAGATCTTCTTGAACTCCGGCAGCGTCATGCCCTGATTGACTAGCTGATATTCGGGATACAGTTTGTATTGATCAAAGAGGTAGACCCAATCCTCAGTGGATAAGGGCGGCATCGCTCCCATGATGGGACGCCAATCGACCATGGAGAGACCCGACTCCGTAAGGCGGGTAACGCCCCCGAGTAAAATCATTCCGAAAATGGTCACGGCACAAACCGTCAGCCATCGGCCGATCAGTTTGTCATGGTGGTTGTGAACTGCTGTTGTCATTTTGCCCCCCTAAACGACGGCACTAGTTTAACAAAATCGACAGGCAAATCGGGTACTGAAGTACACTTTCGTTTATGTAAAGGAGTACCCATTATGACGCTCTTGCGTTTGAGTCATGCCGAGCTGCATTTCGGCACGCAAGTCATCCTCGACAACCTTGATCTTTCTATCGCAAAGGGAGAGCGTCTGGGGTTGCTGGGCCGAAATGGCGTTGGAAAAACAACCTTGTTTCGGGTGCTAACGGGCGAACAGCAGCTAGATGACGGAGAGCGGTGGCTGGATCCCACGGTGAAGCTAGCCCGTTTAGAGCAAGAGCTACCGATAGAGGGCGATGCGACAGTTTTCGATTGGGTGGCTGGCGGCCTCGATGAGGTCGGGGAGCTACTCGTGGCTTATGCGGAGCTGCTAGGCGCAGAGGCGGAAGCCGACTTAGCTCGGATGGCGCGGATTCAGCAGGCACTGGATACGCATGACGGCTGGTCGCTTCAAAACAGAGTAGAGACGACATTGTCTCAACTGGGTCTGGACGGCCGGGCCAAATTGCAGGACCTATCAGGCGGGTGGCGTCGACGCGTTGCCCTGGCTCGGGCCTTGGTCTCGGAACCTGACGTCTTACTCCTGGATGAGCCGACAAACCACTTAGACATCCCGACCATCATCTGGCTGGAGCAGCAGCTTCAAAATTTTAATGGGGCCATCGTGCTTATCACGCACGATCGTCGATTCCTGCAGGCGATTGCCAATAGGATCGGGGAGTTAGATCGAGGTCTGCTGACGCTATGGGAAGGCAGTTACCGGGACTTTTTGAAGCATCGAGCAGAGCAGTTGGCTGCGGAGGCCACGGCGAACGCACTGTTTGATAAAAAGCTGGCTCAAGAGGAAGCGTGGATTCGTCAAGGCATCAAAGCACGAAGAACGCGTAATGAGGGGCGCGTTCGCCGCCTAAAAGCCATGCGCGAGGATAGCGCGGCTCGCCGAAGCCAAGTAGGTAAAGCAAGCATTTCGCTGGAGAACGCCACACTCTCCGGAAAATTAGTCGCTGAAGTCAAAGATGCCTCGGTCGCCTTCGATAAGCGACCGGTCATTACCGGGGTTAATACCATCATCCAACGCGGCGATCGCGTCGGCATTGTCGGTAGAAACGGCGTGGGAAAAACAACGCTTATCAAGATGTTACTCGGTGACATTGAGCCATCCGCAGGGCAGGTGAAGACAGGTACAAAGCTACAGGTCGCCTACTCTGATCAGTTACGGGGCCACTTGGATCCCAATGGAACGCTGATCGATAATATTTGTGGCGGTCAGGAATTCATCGAAATTGACGGCAAGAAGCGTCACGCAATCAGCTATCTGGGCGACTTCCTATTTTCACCAGACCGCGTGAGAGCACCAACAAAAGTACTCTCCGGCGGAGAGCGGAACAGAGCTATTTTGGCCAAGCTCTTTACTCAGCCCGCCAACTTGCTGGTGCTGGATGAGCCCACAAACGACCTCGATATTGAGACGCTTGAACTGCTAGAAGAGGTACTCCTCGAGTTTTCTGGGACAGTCGTTCTCGTAAGTCACGACCGGGACTTTATGGATCGCGTTGTGACAAGTCTTCTAGTCATTGACGAGCATGGCAGTGTTGAGGAGCAAGCAGGCAGTTTTTCTGACTGGGAGGCACGGGGGGGCACCCTGCTCAGTACCGTTGATGAAGCCCGAAGCGCCACGAAAGCTGCGAAGCAGGGCCATCAGTCAAAAGAACAGCACGCAACAAAGCCGGCGCCAAAAAAACGCAAGCTCAGTTATAAAGAACAGCGCGAACTCGATGAGCTTCCTGAACTGATTGCGTCGTTGGAGGAGCAGCAAGCTGAGCTCGAGGGCAAAACCGGTAGCGCCAACTTTTTTAATGGCGACCCCACCGAGGTCGGTAAAACCCTCGAACAACTCACGCAAGTTGGTGAGTCGCTTGATAACGCACTGGAGCGGTTAATCGAACTCGAGGGCTGACGTCATAAAACGGACGCTACGGCGTCCACGACAATATCCATATTGCGATCATTCAACGCGGCGACGTTAACCCGCGAAGAATCCAGCATATAAAGACCGCGATCTTTGCGCAGCCCCTGTGCTTGCTCAACCGATAAGCCGAGGAACGAGAACATGCCGTTTTCCTTGGCAATAAATGAGAAGTCCCGATCGGTCTTCGCCGACAGCTTGTCGGACAACTGTGTCCGCAGTAAGATCATACGGCGGCAGATTTGACTGAGCTCTGCTTCCCATGACGCGCGCAGTTCAGGCGTGCTTAACACGCGCCCGGCTACCAAGGCGCCATGCGCAGGTGGCATGGAGTACACCCGACGAGCCGCACCCAAACCATGGCTCTGAGTCGCCGCTGCTATTTGCGTATCTTTCCCATAAAACAGGGCAACCCCTGTTCTCTCGCGATAGAGTCCGAGATTCTTTGAGCACGACGCAGCAACAATCAACTCGCCCAATCGACTCGCTAACAATCGCAAGCCTGCCACATCTTCGGCCAGGCCTTGCCCCATCCCCTGATACGCCAGATCCACGAGTACAGTGAAGCCCTGAGCGATCGCCATATCAGCAATCACCGACCACTGCTCGAGCGTCAGATCAGCGCCAGACGGGTTGTGACAGCATCCGTGTAAAAGAACCACATCGCCCGCTTTGGCACCTTTCAGATCATCAACCATGCCCGAGAAAGCAACACCGTGCGAAGCCGGGTCGTAATAGCTGTATGTAGCGAACTTCAAGCCCACCGATCCCATGAGCGGAATATGAACGGGCCATGTGGGATTGCTGACCCAAACAGTAGCATCGGGCGATGCCGCAGCCAGCACCTCGGATGCAATTCTGAGCGCACCGCAACCGCCAGGGGTCTGGACCGCCGTGATGCGCGACCCGTCACCCGCAAGGTCATCACCGAAGACCAGCGACTTCATTCCTGTCAGATAAGCCTCATCACCAGCGGCGGGGAGATAGGCCTTTGTGACCTCCTCCGCCACGAGCGCAGCCTGTGCTTTTTTTACCGCCTCAAATACCGGGCAAATACCGTCCTCGTCCATGTACACACCGACCGTCAAATCGATTTTGTCTGGATTTGGGTCGGCACGGCAGGCAGCGGCGAGTCCAAGAATCGGATCAGGCGGTAGTACGGAGAGTTGCTCTAACATCGGTGACTCTTTCAGTAAAAAAATGAGACCGGAGTATACGGCAAGGCCGAACTCCCTTAAATGCCTGATATTATTCGTCTTAAGCTCAATGACCGAGCACTTATGACAGACAACGCAACCCCCAATCATCGAGATACGCTGTTCGCTGAACTGGTGGCGGAGCCCTCCACCTTTAGCTTCAATGACGCGGTTGTCGATGTCTTTCCGGACATGATTCAGCGATCCGTACCGGGCTACGGTACCGTGGTTCGAATGAGTGGGATCCTAAGTGAACAATATGCTCAGGAAGGGACTCATATTTATGACTTAGGGTGTTCCCTGGGCGAGTCCATTCGCGCTGTTGAGGGTGCACTCAATGGCCGCGACTGTCGACTTGTCGGTGTCGATAACTCGCCGGCAATGATCAGCAAAGCGCAAGAGATTGAGTCGGATATTACATGGCATCTCGCGGATGTAACGACGCTACCGCTCGAGCGGAGTAGCGTGGTTATCATGAACTTCACACTCCAGTTCATCCCGATAGAAAAGCGATTGCCGTTGCTCACAAAAATACGCAAGGCGATGGTGCCGGGTGGACTCCTAATACTGTCCGAAAAGTTGACGCTACCCGACCCTGACATGGATGCGCTGATGATCGATCTGCATCACGACTTCAAACGATCTCAGGGGTATACCGACCTCGAGATTGCTCAGAAGCGCGATGCCATTGAAAACGTACTGATTCCGGAAACGGCTGAGACACACGCACAGCGGCTAACTGAGGCCGGGTACTCACGCTCTAGCATTTGGTTCCAGTGCCTGAATTTCGCCTCTTTTATCGCCATCGCCTAAACGGCACTGCCTGAAATGTTTGAGACACCGCCAGAACTCATTGCTGATATCGAAGCATTCGACCGTCGATGGGAGGAGATGAGCCTTCGTCACTGGCTATGGGATATGCCAGACCAGTTCTCTCAAGGCATGTCAGAAAAACGGTTCGGTGACCTACCGCGCTGGCGAGCAGCTGTCGCCGATCTGCCGTCACTTAAAGCAGAGGTCATTAATCTCGATGCCAGTGCCATCACTGCATCCGGCACGGTGAATGCAGAGACGCTCATGGAACTCGAAACAGCGCTGCGCGGCTTGCACCCCTGGCGCAAAGGGCCTTATTCACTCTTTGGTGTGAATATCGATACCGAATGGCGATCAGACTTCAAATGGGATCGACTCGCACACGCCATAGATTCCCTGAAGGGCCGGCGCGTATTGGACGTCGGTTGCGGGAGCGGTTATCACTGCTGGAGGATGAAAGGTGCCGGAGCTGCGGAGGTTATTGGCATTGATCCAACACCATTGTTCGTACTGCAATTCAAAGCGATGCAGTGTTACCTGAATATCGATACCGTTCATGTGCTGCCGCTTGCGTTAGAACAATTACCGCCGAAACTAAAAGCCTTTGATACCACCTTCTCCATGGGCGTGCTTTACCATCGCCGGTCGCCGATTGACCACCTGACGGATCTGCGCGACACCTTGGTCTCGGGCGGTCAGCTGGTTTTGGAGACATTGGTCGTAGAGGGTGGCGAGGACACCGTTTTTGTGCCCCCGGATCGCTATGCTCGCATGGGTAACGTATGGTTTTTGCCGAGCCCGGCGGCGCTAATGAAGTGGATGAGCAAGGCTGGATTTGTTGATGTGACGCTGATTGATGTAAATCAGACCACAGTAGCCGAACAGCGCTCGACCGACTGGATGACGTTTTATTCTCTGTCAAACTTTCTCGACAGCGCTGATAACAACAGGACGGTCGAAGGCCATCCGGCGCCCATGCGTGCCATTGTCACCGCACGCTTACCGTAGCCTTATTCCTCTGATGATACGCTTGACGACATATTGGGCGTCAGTGGGAAGTTCGCAATTTTGCCCGAGTCCCCGCCTTCACTGACCTTGACAGCACCCTGCTTTTCTACTTCATCAATGCGGATGATCGATTGCATTGGGATGTAACTTCGCTTCACGCCTGAAAACTCGGACTTGAGCTTCTCTGCGCCCGGATCAACCAAAATCGCCGAGCGTTCGCCAAACAGCATCTCCTCAATTTCCACAAAACCCCACATATCGCTCTGATAGATGTGTTTGGCGTAGACCTCGAAGATCTGTTTACCGTTGTGAAAAATGATTTTGTAGACCGGTTGGTTCGACATAGTGCTCATGTTGTTCCGATGCGGGCGCGCTATGCTACCACTTTTGCCAAAATTCGAAAGGTTTTTGGGGAGGCCAAATCCCTGTGTACGTCGGTATAATAGCGCGCTACTGATCTTTCGAGCACACGCAATTGAGCACAAAAACGCCGTCTAAAGTCTTTATCCAAACACATGGCTGCCAGATGAATGAGTACGACTCTGCGCGCATGGGCGACCTTCTCAAGGAAAGCCATGGTATGAAGCGAACCGACAACGCCGAGGAAGCCGATGTGCTTCTCCTGAACACGTGCTCTATTCGGGAAAAGGCGCAGGAAAAAGTCTTTCATCAGTTGGGACGCTGGAAAGCGATAAAAGCCGAGCGCCCAGAGGTGGTGATCGGCGTGGGTGGCTGCGTTGCCAGCCAAGAGGGCGAGGCCATTAGCGACCGCGCACCCTACGTAGACCTTATTTTTGGCCCGCAAACACTCCATCGATTGCCTGAGATGCTCGAAACGCGAAGCGAGTGCGACAGCGCAGTCGTTGATATCTCGTTTCCCGAGATTGAGAAGTTCGATCGTCTGCCGCAACCGACCAGTGACAGCGCGACAGCCTTCGTCTCCATCATGGAAGGCTGCAGCAAGTACTGCACCTTTTGCGTGGTTCCCTACACTCGCGGTGAAGAGGTCTCACGACCTGTCGATGACGTCATTGCCGAAATCGCTCACCTGGTAAACGAGGGTGTCAAAGAGGTCAATCTGCTTGGGCAGAATGTGAATGCCTACCGAGGCGAGAACCATTTGGGGGATATTGTCGATTTCGCCGAGCTATTGGGTTTGGTCAATTTAGTACCCGGCATCGAGCGCATTCGATACACCACATCGCACCCCGTCGAGTTCAGCGATGCGCTCATCGAGTGCTATCGTGACATCCCAGCGTTAGTGGACCACCTCCACCTACCGGTGCAAAGTGGCTCTGATCGAATTTTGATGGCCATGAAGCGCGGCCACACGGCGATTGAATACAAAGCGAAGATCCGAGCCTTGCGAGCTATTCGCCCGAACATATCGCTTTCTTCTGACTTTATAATTGGATTCCCCGGTGAGAGCGAGCAGGACTTCCTTGCGACGATGAAGCTGATCGAAGAGGTCGGTTTCGATACGTCCTTTAGCTTTATTTACTCGGCTCGTCCGGGTACTCCGGCATCGGACCTTGCCGATGACACGCCCGAGGATGTTAAGAAAAAGCGCTTGCAGCTGCTTCAGATACGTATCAATCAACAGGCCATGGCGATTAGTCGTCGCATGGTGGGGACGACACAGCGAATCCTGGTTACAGGCGTTTCCAAGAAAGATCCCGGGCAATTGGCAGGTCGGACCGAGAACAACCGCGTTGTTAATTTCTCGTGCTTAGATCATGACCTTATCGGCGAGTTCGCAACAGTTGAGATCCTCGAGGCACTGCCTAATTCGCTCAGAGGAGCGCTTCCGAGTTGACATGGGCGGAAAGATGAGTATCTTCACCTGCCCACAACTATATGAGCGGCCAAACAGTCCTTGGACATTGACCCGGCACCTCCCGAGCCTGACAGTCGGGAGGACATCACATCCTCTTCATTTTGCCTAGAACCTGAAGACGCGAAGCATGTTGCACTGCTTTGCGGGCATTTGAACGCCCATTTCAAGCTGATTGAGGACCGATTGCGGGTATCGATCAGTAATAGAGGCAACAAAATCCGAGTATCTGGCCCCGATGCGGCGCGAGAGTCGAGTGAGCGGCTGCTCAAAAAGCTTTACCGCGACGTAACGCAGGGGATCCGATTGAGTCCAGAGACCATTCACCTGCAACTTCAGCAAGCGGACCTTGAGCTTCTGAAGTCAGCACCGACTACCTCGGACGCCCCGATTGTCAAGGGTATTAAAACTAAGCGCGGCACCATCAAGCCTCGCGGTCACAGCCAGATCAACTACGTGAAAGATATTCAGCGTCACGACCTCAATTTTGGAATAGGTCCTGCAGGTACCGGAAAAACCTACCTCGCCGTGGCTTGTGCCGTTCAAGCGCTGCTTGAAGAAGACGTTAAGCGTATCCTCTTAGTACGCCCAGCGGTCGAGGCGGGTGAGCGGCTGGGCTTCCTACCGGGGGATTTGACACAAAAAGTGGACCCCTATTTGAGACCCCTGTATGACGCACTTTACGAGATGCTGGGATTCGAAACGGTCGCAAAATATATTGAGCGCAATGTCATTGAGGTGGCACCACTGGCGTTCATGCGCGGTCGCACGCTTAACAATGCCTTCATTATTCTCGATGAAGCGCAGAATACGACCCGCGAGCAGATGAAGATGTTCCTCACTCGCTTGGGCTTTGGATCGACTGCCGTCATAACCGGTGATGCCACGCAAATTGACCTCCCACGAGGCCAGCCCTCAGGGCTTGTGCACGCAACCCAGGTCCTTGAGGGTGTCGACGGGGTGTCTTTCACCTGGTTCGGAAAAAAAGATGTGGTTCGCCACCCGTTAGTCCAACGCGTGGTTAATGCGTACGAGGAGCATGACGCGATCATGGCAAACTCGGAGGAGCGGCGATAATGGATGTAACCGTTCATGTCGATCGCAACCAGGCGGATGCGCCTGATGACGAGAGTTTCCGGATCTGGGTGATGTCTGCGCTCAGCGGGGATCACTCAAACAGGCCCATCGGTGACAGCGCGGAGCTGAGTATTCAGCTGGTCAACAGTGACCAAATGACCGACTTCAACACGCGTTATCGCGATAAATACGCCGATACCAACGTGCTCTCATTCCCAGTCGATGCTGATCTGCAACATCGCACGGGTCTATTAGGCGATCTAATTCTCTGTGATGAAGTCATTAACCGAGAGGCAGCCGAACAAGCAAAGCCGAGAGAACATCACTGGGCGCACATCACGATTCATGGCGTGCTTCATCTATTGGGTTACAACCACATTGATGAGAGCGACGCCGAGATCATGGAAGCACTTGAAATACAAAAACTGGATGGTTTAGCCATTCCCAATCCCTACAACGCTTGAGACACTCAACATCAAATGAACACTCACGACTCAAGAAGTAACGATACCGACGACCGCTCTTGGCTTGACCGTCTCACTCAGATGGTAACTGGTACACCCTACACGCGTGCTGATCTTGAGGGCCTCCTCGAGCTCGCAGCCGAAAACGAGGTCATCGATGAAGATGCCAAAACCATTATGGAAGGCGCGCTGACCGTTGGAGAAATGCAAGCCCGAGACGTGATGATCCCTCGCGCTCAAATGGTCGTCATTCGCGTTGGCGCAACACTGGAAGAAGTATTACCCCAAATCATTCACACGGGACACTCGCGGTACCCCGTGGTTGCCGAAAGCACCGATGACGTACTCGGTATCCTGCTGGCCAAAGACCTACTGCCCTTCGTCCTCAATCCGGATGCAAACTTCGATATCTCGGCGCTTTTGCGCTCTGCGGTTATCGTCCCGGAGAGTAAACGTCTCAATGTGCTTTTGAGAGAGTTCCGGCAGGCACGCAATCACATGGCCATTGTCATTGACGAGTACGGTGGTGTTGCAGGCCTGGTCACGATTGAAGACGTTCTGGAAGAAATCGTCGGTGAAATCGAAGACGAGACCGATACCGATCAAGAAATCCACATCCGTAAGCTGACCGAGGACAGTTACTTTGTCCAAGCACTTACGCCGGTCGAGGACTTCAATGAAGCATTCGACGTGGATTTCAGTGACGAGGAGTTCGACACCATTGGCGGCTTAGTCTTGCAGGCCTTTGGTCGACTACCCACACGCAACGAAACGATCGACTTCGATGGATTCGAGTTCCGAGTGATTAATTCGGATCAACGCAAACTCAACAGTCTGCGTGTCACGGTCCTGCCAAAAGGCTGAGTCATGATCATACAGAGTCTTGCTGGTCGCGCACTACTCTGTCTTCTGGCGGGTTCGATCTTCACTCTGGGGCTGGCGCCGTTCGATCTGAAGCTCTTGTGCCTCGTCAGCATGGCCCTCTTTGCCCTTGCGCTGACAGGTCAATCTTGGCGTCCTAGCCTGCTGCTAGGATGGTGCTTCGGTCTGGGTTTCTTTGGGGCCGGCGTCTCGTGGGTATATGTCAGCATCAACGTCTATGGTCACGCACCACTCGTCTTAGCGCTGACGTTAACGACGTTATTTTGCGCCGGACTGGCACTTCTATTCGCCCTCCAAGCGGCCGTGTTCGCGCTACTTAGACCCGCTCAACTCGGGTTACGCATCATCTTTTTTGCATGCCTCTGGGTGGCTTTCGAATGGCTTCGAACCTGGCTACTCACAGGCTTTCCCTGGCTATTTGCTGGCTATGTTGCGCTGGATACCGTGATGGCGGGATGGGCGCCGGTGATTGGTGTGCTTGGGGTGTCATGGCTTATTGCGGTCACGGCGTCAGCAGTGGCAGAAATCGTGATTGATCGGCGTGCCTCACGCGGTATCACGCTGGCGTCGTGGATTGTGTCGATCGCCGGAGCGGGCTACTTGCTCAGTTCCGTTCAGTGGACAGAGCCAAGAGGTGAAGCTCGCAAGGTCGCGATCTACCAGCCCAACATTGCACTAGAGGACACCTGGGAGAGGAACAATGCCCCGATCCTCCTCAATGATTTCCTTCAACATGCCAAGGCTTATTCGCCCTCGTCTGATCTTGTGGTCTGGCCGGAGGGCGCCCTGCCTTTTTACTTCGATCAGGCCCCCGGTTACATGTCTGAACTGCGACGCATTGCGAGTTCCAATGAAGGTACCATCGTTACCGGCATGCCCACTCGCGTAGGTAATCGGCGCTTTAACAGTATTGTTTCGGTTGGCCAGTCTTCCCAGACATACAATAAACAGAAATTGGTACCCTTCGGGGAGTTTGTGCCACTTGAAGAGAGTCTGAGAGGCGTCATCGACTTCTTCGATCTACC
This sequence comes from Halieaceae bacterium, assembly GCA_902547755.1. GTDB lineage: Bacteria > Pseudomonadota > Gammaproteobacteria > Pseudomonadales > Halieaceae > Luminiphilus. The sequence goes on from CACCPA010000006.1 coordinate 47,554, forward strand.
CATGTCCAATTTCTCAAAAGGAAACCCGTCACAACTCCCACTTTCCAGCAGTATGGGATCGCTAGCACCGTTTATTTGCTACGAGATTGTTTACCCTGACTTCGTTGCCAAGGGCTCGCGTTCATCCGACCTGTTAATCACCATTTCGAACGATGCATGGTTCGGCTCTAGTCACGGACCACACCAGCACTTTCAAATGGCTCGCTATCGCGCACTGGAACTTCAAAAGCCGTTGATACGCGGCGCGAATAACGGCATCACCGCAATCATCGATGAGCAGGGCGGCATTGTCGCTAAGCTCCCACAATTCGAACGAGCAACGCTCGAAAATGAAGTGACACCACGAGGGGGATTCACACCCTTTGCTCGGTTCGGAAGCGCACCCATTTTATTGATCAGTCTAATTTTTCCTTTATTTATCGGCATAAAAGCAAGGCGCCAGCAGGGCTGTTACTGATAAACTGTTTGATGTTTTATTTCACAGCCTAGACGTCGTAAACAATGAGCTCAGCCGAATACCATCCAGAGACCCTCGAAACGGAGATCCAGTCGTCGTGGCTCTCGAATAAGACATTTTCGGTTCAGGCTGATACTACACAGGAGAAGTTTTACTGCCTGGCGATGTTCCCCTACCCAAGCGGTAAGCTGCATATGGGACACGTTCGCAACTACACCATCGCGGACGTCATCGCGCGCTATCAGCGAATGCTTGGTAAGAATGTTCTTCAACCCATGGGCTGGGATGCCTTCGGTTTGCCTGCAGAGAACGCTGCCATCCAGCAGAAAGCGGCACCCGCTACGTGGACAAAAGGCAACATAGCGGAGATGCGAAAGCAACTACAGCGCTTGGGGTTTGCCTACGACTGGGACCGTGAGCTAGCGACTTGCTCTCCAGACTACTATCAATGGGAACAATGGTTTTTTACCCGGCTCTATGAAAAAGGGCTGGTCTACAAAAAAATGGCAACCGTTAACTGGGACCCTATAGATCAAACAGTGCTCGCCAATGAACAGGTCATCGATGGGCGAGGCTGGCGTTCCGGAGCGGAAGTAGAGCGTCGTGAGATACCGCAGTGGTTCATTCGCATCACCGAATACGCCGATGAACTTCTCGACGACCTAGATAAGCTCTCGGGCTGGCCTGAGCCTGTAAAACTGATGCAGCGGAATTGGATAGGTAAAAGCTACGGCCTTGAATTGAGTTTTGAGCTCCCCGCCCCCATCGCTGAACGCGACAAAATTGAGGTATACACAACACGCCCGGATACACTCTACGGCGTTACGTATATCAGTCTCGCCGCCGAGCACCCGATAAGCCTTGCCCTAGCAGACGAAAATCGGGATCTCGCTGAATTTATCGATCGCTGCAGAAAATCTTCAGTCTCTGCGGCCGATATGGCACGCGCTGAGAAACTTGGGATGGATACAGGGTTACGCGCTGTTCACCCGTTGACGGGCGACATGGTGCCCGTGTGGGTAGCTAACTATGTCTTGATGGATTACGGATCAGGCGCAGTCATGGCCGTACCGGCGCATGATGAACGCGATTGGGAGTTCGCCCATCAATATGAGCTGCCCATCGTCACTGTTATCAATAACTCAGCTGGTCAGCCCGCCGATGTGTCAACCGCTGCCTATACCGAACATGGAACGCTCGTAAATTCAGATACCTATGATGGCTTAGGATTCCAAGAAGCCTTTAATCAGATTGCTGCTTCTCTCGAGGAGAAAGGTCTCGGCAAGGTAACAACGCAATACCGACTTAGGGACTGGGGCGTCTCGCGACAGCGTTATTGGGGTACACCGATACCCATGCTGAATCTTACCGATGGGGGGGAGCTCCCTATTCCGGCCGATCGACTTCCGTCGTTACTGCCAGAAGATGTTGTTATGGAAGGTGTGGCATCGCCCATTAAGACAGATCCGGATTGGCGGAAGTTCAGTCATAACGGGGAAGATTGCGAACGGGAGACCGACACCTTCGATACCTTTATACAATCGTCCTGGTACTACGCTCGATTTACTTGCCCTGACTATGACAAAGGCATGCTCGATTCAGAAGTTGCTAACTACTGGCTTCCGGTCGACCAATATGTGGGCGGTATCGAACATGCCATCCTGCACTTGCTATACGCTCGCTTTTTCCACAAGTTGATGCGTGACGAGGGGCTGGTCGACTCGGATGAGCCGTTTGAACGCCTATTGACTCAGGGCATGGTGCTCAAAGATGGCGCCAAAATGTCAAAGTCCAAAGGCAATACGGTAGATCCTCAGGAGCTGATTGACCGCTATGGCGCGGACACCGTGCGTTTGTTCAGTATGTTTGCTGCGCCCCCAGAGCAATCATTGGAGTGGTCAGACGCCGGTGTAGAGGGATCGCACCGATTTTTGAAGCGCCTGTGGCGACTGGTTCAAGATCGTGCCGTACACGAAGACTCTGTTGATGTGAAAACAGCGAACCTCAGTAAACCCCAAAAAGACCTTCGCCGAAAAACGCATGAGACCATTGCCAAAGTCAGTGATGACTGCGGTCGGCGGCAGACATTCAACACGGCAGTCGCAGCGGTTATGGAGCTTTGCAATGACGTGAGCCGTCACAGCGGCGAATCGGCAGAGGACGCGGCTGTGGTTGACGAGGCGTTAACGACAGCCGTTTCGCTACTGAACCCCATCGTGCCTCATATCAGTGAAACGCTGTTCGGCCAGCTTACAGGTGGCGACATCCTTCAGGCGCCATGGCCCGAGCTCGATGAAGGCGCGCTCGCCCGAGACGAAATCGACATTGTCGTTCAAGTGAATGGGAAGGTACGAGCCAAGATCTCGGTGGCCGCCGATGCCTCGAAAGAAGCGATAGAGCAAACAGCACTCACACACGATAACGTCCAACGCTTCACGTACGGCGTGACGGTGCGCAAAATCATCGTCGTTCCCGGAAAACTGGTCAATGTGGTTGCCAATTAATCAATGGCAGCGATTGCTACGCCGCGCCGCACTGATGTTGCTGGCTAGCACGCTTGTCAGTTGTGGGTTTGAGCTGAGAGGTCAGAGTGACCGGGCGGCCACGCTGGGGCGTTATCCAATCGCCGTTGTCAGTCAGGCTCCCAGCAGTGAGTTCGCGGCTCAATTGCGCGGTGAACTCCAGCGCCAAGGGGCAGCCTTACTCCCCCTGATCGAGGCTGAATTAGTCCTCTACGTCGATATTGAAGCGTTTGAGCAGCGCAGCCTTTCCCTAACCGCACGTGCGCGCGCAGCTGAACTCGAGCTGCAGGCCAGTGTGAACTTCTCGGTAAAGCTCAACGGGGAATGGCTCATCGACAACGAACGCATTGCTGTTGTCGATCAAATGCTCAATGACCCATTAAACGTTGTCGGCAAAACGGAAGAAATGCGACTGCTGCAAGAGGAGTTACGCACTGCCCTTGTGGAAGCGCTCACCCGCCGACTGGATTACGGCATTGCCGCGTACCATGCAAGTCAAACCTGAGCAGCTAGAGCAACATCTAAAACAGGGCATGCGGCCCTGCTACCTGGTCACCGGTGCCGAACTGTTGATTGTTCAGGAATGTGCCGATGCGATCCGGCGCGCTGCTCGTGCTGCCGGTTGTATTGATCGAGAGCGCTTTGATTCGTCGGACAAAGAGAGTTGGCAGAACCTCGTTCAAAGTGCCAGCGCCATGTCGCTTTTTGCCGACAGGAAATTGATCGAGATACAGGTTGAGAACGGTAAGCCGGGCGCAGAAGGCAGCAAGGCACTGCAGGAGTACCTGTCGATAGACAGTGAGGACATACTGCTGATTGTGGCGGGCAAGATTGACAAGCAGTCGCAGCGCGCCAAGTGGTTCACAGCGCTGGATCAGAGCGGGACCGTTGTGACCGTCTGGCCGATTCATCCACGTGACCTCCCCTCCTGGATTCAGCAGCGAGTAAACCGGCGAGGCATGAAGTGTGATCGCGAGGCGATTTCCATGCTCGCCGAGCGCGTGGAGGGCAACCTCCTCGCTGCCGCACAGGAGATTGAGAAACTCTCCCTGCTGGCCAACGACACACATATCACAACTGAGATCGTGTCCCAGTCGGTTGGTAACAGCGCCCGCTACAACGCCTTTAATATGGTGGATACCGCACTTGCCGGCGATGCTCGTGGTGCTCTGCGCGCGCTGCGGGGACTCAAAGCCGAGGGCAGCGCGGCACCCGCCATTCTCTGGCCAATATCAAAAGAGCTCAGACTCCTAATCGACGCCTCGTCTGCTGTAAAGAAAGGTACACCGGCAGGCGCTGCACTCGATCGATTAGGCGTTTGGCGCAGCCGACTGAATTTGATGCAGCAGGCACTGGGTAGACACACGCCGGAGAGTCTTGATCACTGCCTGCACCTCAACTTTGCCGCAGATGGCAGTGCCAAAGGCTTGATGCCCAGAGACTGCTGGGACTATCTCGAGTCACTTGTTGTCGCGATCGCCTCGGGCGCGAAATCTGAAACAACCCGCCGGCGCGCGTAAAGCGCCAGTACCGCTAACACCCCCAGCGCTGACGCTACAGCGAAGGTCGTAACGAACCCTGCCCACTCTGCAAGGGCACCATTGGTGGCGGCCCCCAGTGCAGGAGATGCCATCATTGTCATCGACCACAGACTCATGACGCGTCCGTGGTAATTCGGGTCGATGACTAGCTGGGTCAGTGCCTGACATCCAGTACCTGCGATCGTCGTCGTAAAGGTAATAAGGCCCACCACAGCAGCGAGGCTTATCAGCGCATCCAACCAGTTCAGAGTGGCAAGCAGTAACGTTGCCCCCAAAAGCGCCACTAAAATCAGGCGATACAGACCGATGACATCAGCGGACTGCCGGCTCATTAACAAGCCACCGAGAACTGCACCGGTGCCTGCGGTAGCGGTCAGCCAAGCCAATTCGCTCGCCCCACCCATCAGCAGCCGACCTGATACGGCGGGCAGTAATTCAATAAAGCTGCGGCCCAGGAGACCGTTAACCAAGGTCGACAAAAGAATCAGAATGATCACAGGGGTGTTGCGCACGTAGTTCAACCCCTCAATAAATTCGCTGTTGACGCTTTTGTCAGAGCGGCTTTCCCGTGCACCGACCCCGCGAAGCGTTGTCAAAATCACGCCTGAGGTTCCGAAAATGCAGACAGCAACGAGCCAAGCCCAGCCAACACCCCATTGGGCAATGATTGCGGCGCACATTGCGGGGCCCAAGATGCGGGCAATATTGAAGGACATGGCGACAAGCCCAATAGCACTCGGCAGCGCACTTCGAGGAACCAGAAGCGGAACGAGCGCCAAGCGCATGGGATTATGCAACGCCGATGCAGACCCCAGCGCTGCCGCGAGCAACAGTAGCGTCAGCTCATCGAAGGCACCAAGAAAGGTCGTAATGGCGCCAGTAAGACCGATGGATGAGTGGAACACCATTGAAAAAATTAGGCCGTGCCGAGGGTTAACCCGATCTGACTGCACACCAAAATAAGGTGACAAAACAAGTGCCGGAGCCAACATCAACGCGCCCACAATGCCGACCCATAGGGGTGATGCTGTCAGCTCCCAGGCACTCCAGCCCAGGATGAAGCGCAATATCCAGCTCCCGAGACCAGAGAACCAACTCGCCGGGTAGTAACGCCGAAATCGAGGCTCTCTTAATGCGGAATGAGCAACCTGTCGCTTTTCACGACACACAAATATCGCCTCTCTTGCTTTTCAATCACAATGGAACTACTGTTTATTTATACAGTATTTTTACTAATGCCTTTTCAGCACGCATTAGTCTTATTTTCGGAGCACATCATGAGCTACTCCATAGAGCAAATCATCAATCGTCCAGACACCTGGCAGGGCAGTGAAGGACGCAGTAATTCACGCGTCATTCTAACCACTAAGTCAGCCAATGCGGACTGGCATAACAAACAAAGTATCCCCACTGGCTTTGAGAGCCTCGATAAAGAGCTTCACCTCAATGGTTGGCCAACCCACGGCGCAGTCGAAGTCCTGAGCGATCAGGATGGTGCTGAGTGTATGGGACTCTTTCTACCCACAATGCAAAAACTGGCAAGCGAGAAGCGCTGGCAAGCTTTCATTAACGCACCACACACACCCTATGCCCCATTATTACGCGCCCATCATATCCCCACTGAGCAAGTACTTATGGTTCATCCGAAACACCGTGATGAAACGTTATGGGCTACCGAGCAAGCAGTTCGCAGTACAACCTGCAGCACAGTATTTACCTGGTTAGGGAGCACTCACTTCCGTTATGCAGAGATTCGCAAACTGCAGTTAGCCGCCGCCAGTACGGACACACTACTCTTCTTGTTCAGATCGAGCGATGCGCTATCTGACTCAACACCTGTATCGCTACGTCTACACATTAATGCCTACCGTGAAGTCACCGTCGTCAAACAGCGTGGCGGTAAACGCGAAGTCGATGTGCGGTTACCCACGAACCCTATTCTGGAAACTCATGACATTACACACCGCAGTAAGGCGCTTGCTACTAAGACAGGTACGTTCTTAACGCCCGTCGCATAGCGCCCACTCTCCCTACGCTTCCCCACTACCCCGGGACTCGGGCTCCCCTCCGAGTTTCGGGGTCTCTCACTTATCTAACGTTATCGAAGATGCTCTAACCTTAGACCTGACTGCGTTATGCTCTCGGCGTACCAACTAGCTCGATGTGAGATGCCTGAACTACCCATCACAAGTGATATCTTTTTGTTACTGGTCACAACCAGCTTCATCGCCTCAATGCTCACTGCATCAGTCGGTATTGGTGGTGGCACACTGGTGCTCGCGGTGCTTGTCGTAACCGTCCCTATCGCCGCTGTCGTACCACTGCACAGCGTCGTTCAGCTTGGCTCCAATACCGGACGGGCTATCATGACGCGCCCCCATCTCTCGATGCGCTTGTTCTGGCCATTGGTCATCGGCGCTGTCATTGGCACCCTCGCAGCTGCTCCCTTTAGCGCTTTTTGGCTAAATGAGATACAGCTCACCCTGCTACTCGCGGGTTTTACGCTGCTGGTCACCTGGGTACCCATCCCAGCCATAAAAACCCATCGAAGCAGTCACAGTCTGCTCTTTAGCATTGGCATCAGCTTCATTGGGGTATTTGTTAGCGCAACCGGTCCTTTGATTGCGGCCTACCTCAGACACCAAGCAGCAAGCCGGCAAGAGCTGGTCGCCACAATGGCTGCCAGCGTCTCGACAATGAACTTTCTTCGCATCGTGCTGTTTAGCGGGCTTGGCTTCGTGTGGTACGAGTGGCTTGTCCCGCTCGCGGCCATGATTACAGCTGGCTTTGGCGGGACACTCATTGGGCTGCAATTGCTAGGCCGCTTGCCCGAGAAATTATTTCAGACACTACTCAAACTGCTACTCACCACACTTGCATTTCTGATGATCATTAGAGTCATGTGATCAGGTTTCGCTGCTCTTATCCTTCTGAATCTTGTACTCGAACCATAGCATCGATGTTCTCTGCCAACTTGTTAAGCGGAACCGGGCCGCTGCCAAGCACCGTGTCGTGGAACAACCGGATATCAAACTTATCTCCCAAGGCTTCGCGCGCTTGCTCGCGAAGTTCAACAATGCGCAGTTTCCCAATCATGTAGGCAGTCGCCTGCCCGGGCATGGCGATGTAGCGCTCAATGGCTTTGATGCAGTCATACTCTGCATTGGGCGTATTGTTGACCAAATAGGCGATTGCCTCCTCACGACTCCAGCGCTTGCTGTGGATGCCAGTATCCACGACCAATCGCGCCGCTCGCCAGAGTTCCATTGCCAACTGCCCAAATCGCGAATATGGATACTCGTAAAATCCCATTTCGTAAGCCAGTTGCTCGGTATACAAGCCCCACCCCTCGGAGAATGCGGTAAAACTGAGGTAGCGCTGTAAATCGGGAACACCCTCCAACTCGGCTGTAATGGCGCGCTGAAGATGGTGTCCGGGTAATCCCTCATGGAAAGCTAGGGCTTCCAAATCGGTCTTTGGCATCGCCGACATATCAAACAGGTTGGCGTAAAAAATACCGGGACGCGATCCGTCAGGCGGTGGGCTCTGATAGAAAGCTTTACCCGCGCTCTGCTCTCGGAACGGCTCGACACGTTTAACGATTAATTCCGCTTTTGGGAGCACACCGAAATACTCGGGCAACTTTTCCTCCATGCGTGCTATAGCCGATCGCGCGTCCTCAAGGTACTGCTCCCTACCTTCATCGGTGTTGGGGTAACGCAGCTCCTGATTTTCCCGAACAAACACAAAAAACTCTTGGAGCGTTCCCGAAAAGCCGACCTGTCGCATGATCGATCGCATCTCGTCATGAATACGATCTATGTTGGTCAGGCCTAGCTGGTGAACCTCATCGGCCGTTAACTCAGTTGTCGTGAACCACTTCAGCAGGCGCTGGTAGTACTCCTCACCATCGGGAAACCGCCAAACCCCATCATCGCCCGTTGCCGATTGCGCTAGGCGCTCGACAGTCGCCATAAAACGCGTGTACGCAGGCTTAAACTGGGACACCAAGGCATCGCGCCCAGCATTGAGCAGGCGCGCCTCTTCGTCTTCTAGAAGCTCGAGCTTGGCGACTTTCGCCTGAAAGTCAGACCACACAGGCGAAAGGTTCTCTGAATCGTCAAAGGGCTGACCGCTAATGACATTACTCGAGGACTCCAAAATAGCTGGGTACATCCAGTCGACAAGATAAAACCCTTTATCAGCTCGCAGTATGAGCTGCTCCTCAACCTCCCCTAAATAGGTCTCAACATTCTTCAGCCGCCCTACATAAGCCTCAGCATCTACGACTGAGGTCACCCGGTGAATGTTGATGAGCGAGCTGGGGATACTGGTATGAGCACCACGAAATTGGTGTAGCGCGTAAGCGTGGTGACGGAAGTCATCGAGCATGAGCGACCGCTCAAGCGACATGCGATAGAGATCAAGCGATAATTGCGCCGCCTCGGGTAGCGCTGAGCGATCGAACCCGTCGAGCTCAACCAATCCCGCTTCCATCCGAGCCCGTTCCTCATCCTGAAACGCTTCTGATTGCGGGTTCCACTCATCTTGGCGGTCTTTAATGCCAAGATAGCTTGCCGTAAAGGGCTGCCTAGCGAGGTTATCGGCGAACACTTGCGCCAAATACGCGTTCAAACGTTCATGCTCAGACTGTGCAGCTGGCACGTTGCTAACCACCGGGGTATCACTGGACTGAATCTGTGAGTCGCCACATCCAGCTAGCAAGAGTGTGACGGCGCAGGTCGCGGCGAGGAAGGTATGTAGAATTTGCATAAGTGTTTCTCTGATAACAACCGGTGAAGCGCCCATGGTAACCCAGCAATAAGCACCGAGCCTCAGCTTTGGGAAAACTTGCCTGAGCAGGATATGAACCTTATGGTCTAGCAATTCGATCGCAGGAGCGAACTGTGTCAAAAGGACCGACTCAAATCGATGCCCAAGCGCATTTAGATCAGGTAACCGCCGATACCTCAGATGCGGTGCGGAAATCGGCGCGGGAGAAGCGTCACGCAAAAGGTTTTCGAACTGCACGTGAAAATTTGGCAGATCTGGTCGATGGCGACAGCTTCGTGGAATACGGGCAGTTGGCGGTAGCAGCCCAGCGCGGACGAAGAGATCCCGAGTCGATGCGCATTGATACTGCGGCCGACGGTGTAATCACTGGTACAGCAACGATCAATAAAGACCTCATTGCAGGCGGGGGAAGCGATGTCGCCGTCGCGATCTATGACTACAGTGTGCTAGCCGGTACACAAGGGTTCTTCCATCACCAAAAACTCGACCGAATTTTCGAGGTTGCAGAGCGAGAGCGCCTACCCTTTGTAATGTACACCGAGGGTGGTGGCGGTCGTCCGGGGGATACCGACGTTAAGGTGAATATTGCGGGGTTGAACAGTACCTCTTTCAGCCGCTGGGCGGGACTGACCGGCAAAGTGCCCCGTGTCACCGTGAATAATGGGTACTGCTTCGCGGGCAATGCCGCTCTTTTTGGCGCGGGCGATATTCGTATTGCAACCAAATCATCATCGATCGGCATGGCGGGCCCTGCCATGATCGAAGGCGGTGGTCTCGGTAGTTTTCATCCCAATGAAATCGGACCAGTCAATACATTGTGCAACGCAGGTGCAATCGATCTGTTAGCTGAGGACGAAGCCCATGCCACCGCACTAGCGAAATGGGCTTTGAGTTACGGCCAAGGTACCGTTCAGCCAGACGCTGTTGCTGATCAGATGGCGCTAAGAACCATCCTGCCCGAGAATCGGCGTATGGCCTATGACGTTAGACGGGTCATAGACGTGTTATTCGATCAGCAGTCGGTACTCGAACTGCGTCCAGTCTATGGACGTGCCGTGGTTACAGCCTTAGCCCGCGTTGAAGGCCATCCCGTTGCGGTCATCGCGAGCGACTGTCGCCATTTGGGTGGCGCGGTGGATGTCGACGCTGCTAGAAAAGCCGGTGAAATGATGGAGCTGGCCAAGCGATGGCGATTACCCATCGTATCCCTTGTCGATACACCCGGATTTATGGTGGGACCCGATAGCGAAGCAATGGGTGCAGCGAAAGTGATGCCCGAGCTCTTCAATACGGCGGCCAGTGTCGATACGCCGTGGGTGGGTTTGTTCCTCAGACGCGGGTACGGATTGGGTGCCATGGTGCTGGTAGGTGGCTCATTTGAGTTTCCGACCATCACCGCTAGTTGGCCGCAGGGCGAGTTTGGCGGTATGGGACTTGAAGGTGCCGTCAGGCTAGGTTTCAAAAAAGAGCTGGAAGCGGTGCCCGAAGGCGATGCGCGTGATGCGCTCTACGGAAAATTGGTGGCAGACATGTACGAGAAAGGTCGTGCGACCGAAGCCGCAGCCTACTTGGAAATTGACATGGTGATTGACCCCGCAGAAAGTCGAAAAGTCATCTTACGAGGCATCAGGCAGGGTTAATACGGTCAAAGATTGTGCAGGCTACTAGATCAAGAGGTTATCGCTTGTGAACTAGCCATCATCCATATACTGTATAAATAAACAGTATATGCGTTGAATCTGTGCTCTGGCTTTGCCTACATTTTCCTAAATTGCCTCTCGAGGCACTGATACCAAAACCGAGTTTTGGTGATGCCAGCTTGCGCGTCGTTATTGAGGCAAGCCGAGTTGTAACCTGTGATGACGAAGTCGAGGCATTAGGCGTGACGACAGGCCTAAAGCAATCGACCGTCAGTGGTTTACTCAGCGGACATCCCTTGCAATTACTCAGCCGAGATCGCGAGAAGGAACACCAGACACTCAAACGCCTAAGGCAATGGGCGTATTCCATTACACCGACATTGAGCTTGTGGCGAGGTGACTGCTTGCAGCTGGAAATCAGTCGCTGCCTCTTGGTTCATGGTGGGCTCGAAGCTCTGCTGAAAAAAGTCGCTATTGAATTCGATCAACGCGGATTCAGTGTATTTGCAGGTGTTGGACCCAGTCGCGAATCAGCGTGGCTACTGAGCCAATTTAATCGCGCCTCTATCGCATCGATTGCTGACCAGGGACTGCCCTTGGGGTCTCAATTATCCCACATCCCTTTGTCTTATCTTGATGAATTCCCCAAAGACACAGCGGCGCTGGCTAAAGCCGGCATTCGTACCTTCAAGGAACTACTGTCACTACCCAGCACTTCCGTTAAGCAACGCTGCAGTCATGAATTTTTCTCATGGATTGACCGGCTCTTATGTCGGGTTGAAGTCGCTCTGGAGGATTTTCAACCCGACCCGGAATACAACGACATTGCCTGGCTCGGTTACGGATCAAAAAATAATCAGGAGCTGATTCCGGCAATGGAGGCTCTACTGGAAAAGCTCTCTTTATTCCTTCGGCATACACAACTTGAAACGCCGCAACTGCGATGGGTATTTATACCCACCCAAGGGCAACACACAGCCTTAGACATCCGCAGTAGTGAATGCCATAACAATCCTAAACGCTGGCTGGAGCAGTCGCAGCTTAAGCTCGATCAGATGACCTTCGAAGACCTGATTGAAGGCATACAGCTCGAGGCCTGTGAGCTGGCTCCAGCGCAACACCGGACCCAGGACCTCTTTTTAGAATCGAAACATCAGGAACCCTTATCGCAATTGATTGACCGTCTACGCAGCCGCCTGGGTTTTCAGGCGGTCACTCATATCTACGAACGCGCTGAACATTTGCCAGAGTTTTGTTCTTATGCCGACCCCAACCAACTGACAACAGAGGCCGACGATGCTTCAACACGCAACCGTCCATTTTGGTTGCTAAACGCACCTCAGCCCATCAGCCAACGAGGCAATCAACTGTACTGGATGGATGCACTAAATATTGTCAAAGGACCTGAGCGGCTAGAGGATTACTGGTGGAGTCAGCCCACCAGTCGCGACTATTACATTGCCAAAACAGACAGTGGGCAGCCTGTTTGGATCTTTCAAGATCGTCACAGCCGCTGTTGGTTTTTGCACGGTTTATTCGATTGATATGACGTAGTTCGGGGCGATATTCCCACTCCACTGACAGGTTTACTCGGTCACCACCCATATCAAATCGTCTGTTTCGAAACCAAGCGACTGGCTTTGTGCAATGAATCGCTCACGTACCTCCGGGCTTAATTGCGGTTCACGCGCTAGAAGCCATAAGTAGTCCGTATTGTACCCCGAGACAAAGGTATAGCTGTAGTCGTCCGCCAGCTCGAACACAGCATAGGTACCGTAGAAAGGACCAAAAAAAGAAACCTTGAGGTGTCCCACGTCCCGGGATCCCATCGGCTTAGCCACACCTTCAGCTTGGCGCCACTCCCCTTTCTGCGTGTTAAAACCCTTATTCAACACAGAAATTGAACCATCTTCATTGAGACCGTAGGTTGCCGTAACGCGCTCTAGGTTACGCTCAAAGCTGTGATCGAGACGGGCTATTTCATGCCATTTGCCGAGGTAACGCTCAGAATCAAAACCAACGACAGGCTCGACATCATCGGGCAGACCAGTACAACCCACGATCAATACAGCAATACAGGCAGTAACCATTCGTTTAAACATGGCGTGGACTTCCTTCACTTGAAGATTCAGTCGTCAGTATGACTGACAACTGAATCGATGTGGGGTTTATTGCCAAAGTCATTATACTGTATAAAAATACAGTATTTTGATATGTCCTACGCCGAGCTTCACTGCCTCAGTAACTACAGCTTCCTCAGAGGCGCATCGCACCCATCCGAACTGGTGGAGCAAGCGGTACATCTGGGTTATTCCGCCTTGGCGATCACGGACGAATGCTCTCTTGCAGGTGTTGTCAAAGCACATGTCGTCGCAAAAGAGCTCGATTTCAAACTCATCATTGGCAGTGAATTTAATGTCAGTGAAGGGTTAAAACTCGTCGCTATTGCACCATCACGGGCGGCCTACGGTGAATTATCGAATCTGATCAGTCGCTCGCGTCGACGTAGCGAAAAAGGGCAGTACCTGACCCACCTGCGCGATATTTATTTCCACCTCAAGCGCTGCTTCATCATTTGGTTACCAACACACATTGACAAGGAAAAACACCACGCTGACATACTGTCACGCCGATTCGCTGACCGGTTCTGGATTGGAGTTACCCAGCTCCTACACCACGACGACACCGCACGCCTAGCCGAGTTACAGCAGATTGCCTCCGAACTAAAGGCGCCACTCATCGCCTGTGGCAGTGTGGAGATGCACTCTGTGAGCAGAAAGATGTTGCACGATGTCGTAACGGCCATACGCCACAACAGTTCAGTGCAGGAACTTGGGAAACGACGATCGAGTAATAGTCAGCAACATCTTAGACGCCTCGATAAGCTGCTCCCACTCTACCCCTCTGAACTGATTGGCGAGACTTTGCGACTGGCACAGCAATGCCATTTCAGTCTGGATGAGCTTCGGTACGAATACCCGGAAGAAGTGGTTCCGAACGGCCACTCGGCCAACAGCTATTTGCGCGAGTGTGTTTCAGAAGGTGCGAATAAGCGCTGGCCCAACGGCGTCCCAAGTGACATACACAAACGTATCGAGTACGAGCTTGAACTCATCACAGAACTCAACTACGAGTATTACTTCCTCACCGTTTATGACGTTGTCAATTTCGCACGCCGCAGGGGCATCTTGTGCCAGGGTCGAGGCTCGGCAGCTAACTCTGTTGTCTGTTACTGCCTGCACATTACTGAAGTGTCGCCCGAACACGTATCACTGCTATTCGAACGCTTCATATCACGGGAGCGTGATGAACCACCTGATATCGATGTCGACTTTGAGCATGAGCGACGCGAAGAAGTCATTCAGTACATTTACGAAAAATATACCCGCCGGCGCGCTGCCCTCGCAGCAACAGTTATCACCTACCGTTCGCGCAGCGCCGTAAGAGATGTCGGCAAGGCTCTCGGAATGGACGCTGTCTTCGTAGAAGACCTGGCTAAATCACTCGCGTGGTGGAATCGAGAACGAGAGCTCACGGCCAAATTCAAGGAACAAGGCATTCAGGCGAGCAGTCAACAGGCCGATCTCTTCTTAAAAATGACACAGCAAATCCTCGGATTTCCACGACATTTATCTCAGCATGTCGGCGGCTTTGTCATTAGTCGTGGCCCTATTTCAAACTTGGTGCCTATCGAAAATGCCAGCATGCCAAACCGAACTGTCATTCAGTGGGATAAAGAAGACATCGAAGCGTTGGGTTTACTGAAAGTAGATATCCTGGCGCTGGGGATGCTCTCGGCTATTCGTAAAACACTGGCTCTGATTCAGCGAGATACGCCCGCCATTCGACGTATTCAGGACATCCCGAAAGACGATCAGGCCACTTTCCGCATGCTGCAAACTGGAGACTCTTTGGGTGTGTTTCAGATTGAATCCAGAGCGCAGATGTCGATGCTCCCGCGGTTAAAACCGAGCTGCTTTTATGACCTTGTCATCGAAATTGCCATTGTTCGACCGGGACCTATCCAGGGCGACATGGTGCATCCCTACCTTAGGCGACGTACCGGATTAGAACCCATTACTTATCCAGATCCAGCGATTCAGTCCGTACTTGAAAGCACGCTTGGGGTACCGATTTTTCAGGAGCAAGTCATTCGACTCGCCATGGTGGCTGCTGGATTTAGTGGCGGAGAGGCTGACTCACTTAGGAGGGCTATCACCAACTGGGGGAAGAACAGCAAATTGCTGACATTCGAGAATAAGCTCAAAACAGGCATGTTAAATCGAGGGTATAGCGCAGAATTTGCGGACCAGCTCTTCAACCAAATTAAAGGCTTTGGTGGTTACGGGTTTCCAGAATCACACTCGGCTAGCTTCGCCTTGCTAGCATATGTATCCGCGTGGTTTAAGCGCCATCATCCCGGCGCTTTCTATGTCGGCCTGCTCAACAGCCAACCCATGGGGTTTTATACGCCCTCACAGCTCATTCAAGACGCAGAGCGACACGGTATTAACGCGCTACCTGTAGACGTCAACGCGAGCGACTGGGACCACCAGTTGCTGTCAACGCCACCGTCACAGCAGAACACCATTCGCTTAGGGCTGCGGTTGGTTAAAGGACTTAGCAAACGCGGCGCAGAGCAACTGATAGATGCACGACGCACACGGCTTTTCCAGTCGGTCATAGATCTTAAACGACGTGCGAAGCTGGATAAGGACGATTTGGAAGCACTATCTGCTGCTGATACTTTGTCATCACTCTCGGGACATCGTCACAAGACACATTGGGCTGTCATGGCTGTCAAAGAGGCTCAACCGTTACTGATTGATGAACACTCATCTGCCGAGGAGGGTGCTTTCGCCATTGCTCCTCCCTCAATGACGGAAAATGTTTTATTTGATTATCAAAGTACCGGTCTAACCCTGCGCGCGCATCCCCTGGCACTCTTACGACAACAATCGCCGTTCGATCAATGCCGTAAACAGTCGGAGCTCATCACGATGGGTAATCGCCGCTTTGTAAGAACAGCGGGACTTGTCACCTGCCGCCAGCGACCGGGAACTGCGTCAGGTGTAGTGTTCCTTACACTCGAAGATGAAACAGGAAACATCAATGTGGTGGTCTGGCCTGGCGTTCAAGAACAGTTCAGAGCCGCACTGATGACCGCGCAACTCCTACTGATCAAGGGCACCGTCGAGTCACGTGACGGCGTCACACACGTTATTGCCAGCGCCTTATACGACCACAGTCATGCACTGAGTCGTCTGGCAGTTAAGTCGAGGGACTTTCATTAAAAGCTTTCATTAAAAGCTTTCATTAAAAAGCTTTCATTAAAGGGCGTTCATAAAAGAGTATTCATTGAGAGCTACATAAAAGCTGTACAGGCAGCCGAATTAAAAGTCGGATGACACCCGTATCAAACGCGGAGCTTGCGGCACGAGCTGGGACTGAAGGATTAACGTCTTTTAAGGCGCTGTAGGGGTAATCGGTACCGTTACTGGCTGACCTTCAACCCCCGCATACACCACCAAAATCACCGCATCTTCATCGCCTATATTGGCGCCACCATGCGGCTGATTTACCAATTCGACAACAGCATCGCCCGCTCGCGCGATGTGTGTTTTCCCGCTGTCGGTTCTCACTTCAATGATTCCTTGTAGAACGACACCAGCAGTCATAAACGGATGCTCGTGTAGAGGTAATGCCATGCCGGCAGGAATTGTCACTCGCGCCACGGTGACCTCGGGTTGACCTTCAGCATAGTGCTCCAGTGTCGAACCACCCCAGTCTTGCGTCGATTTCGCCAATACCGTGGTTTCAATGTTCCGCTCAGCGGCGAGGGGGCTGTTGGAAAGCAATAGCGTCAGCGCCAGGGCGCCAAGGCCAAACAATTTCGAGAGAGTTACCAGAGTCGTTTGCATCATCATAAAGAGCCGCATGTTCAACCTACCCCCGAGAATAAGCCAGATACGTACGGAGCAACAGGTAGCCGTATTATTCCGAGTCGGCCGATACCACGGCCATGAGCTCACCCATGCCACCTTGCGTGATCAAGAACTCGATGGGCCGACAACAGACCTGACAATCTTCAATGTACTGCTCCCCCAAGTCCTCCGGGTTCAACAAAACAGAGATCGACTCCCAGCAGTAAGGACAGTCAATGTATGACTCCTGAAGTGCCCTATCCATGACGCTTAGCTCGCTGCTTTCAGCGGCTCTGCTTCAGCGTGACGCGATGTAAAAATCAAGGCGCCATCAGAGATGGCACTGCCCCGAAACATCTTCTTGTCTTTACGATAGTTTTGCGGGTTAACCCACGGCATCTGAGTTCCCTGACGAGGCAGTTTGGGCATCATGCGCTGCATGTAACCGGCGGAAAAATCATGTATCCAATAACGCTTCTCCATGGTCTTCGCCAGCAACTCGGGGATACGTGGGGTTGCCTGCTCAAACCCAAACTCTTCCATGTGGTTAAGCACCCGACAAACCCACTCTGCGGTGAGGTCGGCTCGTAAGGTCCATGATGCGTTGATGTAACCAAAGGTTTGAACCATGTTGGGAATGTTGGAACACATGACCCCTTTGTAAGTCCATTCATCCGCGAAATTCACAGGCTTACCATCGACGCTAAAATCAGCGCCACCCAAGTTCAGAAGCTCAATGCCTGTCGCGGAAACAATAATGTCCGCGTCAACGTGTTCGCCCGAACCGGTAACCAGGCCGGTCGCATCAATATGCGAAATAGTATCGGTCACCACCTCAGCTTTACCGGTGCGCAGCGCGGTAAATAAATCATCATCAGGGACTAAGCAGAGTCGCTGATCCCATGGGTTGTAGGTCGGTGTGAAGTGTTTCTTGACGTCTACGATGTCACCTACCGCCTTTTCAACGTCCTCGAGTAAGGTTTGTGCCACGCGATCCGGATTGGTTCGCGTCTGGTTGTAAATGATCTGCTGCCATAGAGTGTTGCGGAGACGAACCAAACCGTAAGCCCAACTCGACGGCATGATCGCGCGCAAGAAATTAGCAATTCGGTCCACCGACGGTCTCGACACAACGTAAGTCGGTGAGCGCTGTACCATGGTGACTTTTTCAGCACGCTGCGACATGTTGGGAACCAAGGTCATTGCAGTCGCGCCGCTACCTATGACAACCACCTTCTTACCTGTGTAGTCGAGCTCCTCGGGCCAGAATTGAGGGTGGACCCAGGTACCTTGGAAGTCATCACGACCTTGAAATTCAGGTTGATGGCCCGCGTCATAGTTGTAATAGCCGGCACACATCAAGAGGAAATTACAGCTGAAATACTGAGTTTCACCAGTGCCAGTCTCAACCGTCAGTAACCACGAGGCCGACTCTGTCGACCACGAAGAGGCAATTAGTTTATGACCAAAACGAATCTGCTCCCTGATACCGTACTCGTCTGCGGTCTCGTTCACGTAGTTCCAAATGGCAGGCCCATCCGCAATCGCTTTCTGAGCACGCCAGGGTTTAAAGTTGTAACCCAGCGTGTGCATATC
Source organism: Halieaceae bacterium (assembly GCA_902547755.1). GTDB lineage: Bacteria > Pseudomonadota > Gammaproteobacteria > Pseudomonadales > Halieaceae > Luminiphilus. The sequence continues at coordinate 66,028 of CACCPA010000006.1, forward strand.
CGAATCGGAGCGAATCCCTGGGTATTTGAATAGGTCCCAGGTACCACCGATAGCATCGCGTCGCTCGATGATCATGTAATTACGGTTGGGACAATGCTTTTGCAAATGAACTGCAGAGCCAATGCCCGAGAGCCCAGCTCCTACAATCATTACGTCCGTATGGATCGCTGTTTCTGGCGTATTGTTCATAACGTATGCCTTTTTATTCTTCGTTACCCGTGGACCTCATTAGCCCAGTGCTATTGCTACTCGCCGCCTAGTACAGATCGCCCTTTCTCAGCCGCAATCCGCAGACGCAATGCGTTCAATTTAATGAAGCCTTCTGCATCTGCCTGATCGTATTTACCCGCGTCATCCTCAAACGTTGCGATGGCATCATCAAATAACGAATCGGCTGAACGGCGGCCTATCACTATAACGTTTCCTTTATACAACCGGACACGAACATCACCATTGACTACCGCTTGCGAGTCATCGATCGCTGCCTGCAGCATCAGCCGCTCCGGCGCCCACCAGTACCCGTTATAGATCAATTTTGCGTAACGTGGCATTAACTCATCCTTTAAATGAGCCACCTCGCGATCGAGTGTTAGAGACTCAATAGCACGGTGCGCACGCAACAAAATAGTACCACCGGGGGTTTCATAACAACCGCGCGACTTCATTCCTACGTAACGGTTTTCCACAATGTCCAAGCGACCCACGCCATGCGCGCCACCCACTTTGTTTAAGTGCGCAAGCACCGTCGCAGGAGACATTGGCTCGCCATCAATCGCTGAAACATCGCCTGCCTCAAACGTGAGCGTCAGTTCAACGCCGGTGTCAGGCGCGGCTTCGGGAGAAACCGACCAACGCCATATGGATTCCTCCGGTGGACACCAGGGATCTTCGAGAACACCACCCTCGTAGGAAATGTGGAGCAAATTCGCATCCATGGAGTACGGAGACTTCTTCGAAGCAGAAGAGAAATCAACGGGAATCGAGCGTTCAGCACAGTAGGCCATGAGGGACTCACGCGAGTTCAAGTCCCACTCCCGCCAAGGAGCGATCACTTGAATGCCCGGCTTTAGTGCATAGGCGCCCAATTCAAATCGAATTTGATCATTACCCTTTCCCGTAGCACCATGCGCTATCGCATCCGCGCCCGTTTCATTGGCAATTTCCACGAGTCGCTTCGCTATCAGCGGACGAGCAATCGATGTACCGAGTAGATACTCGCCCTCGTAAATCGTATTGGCTCGAAACATGGGAAAAACAAAATCGCGGACAAATTCCTCCCGCAGGTCGTCAATGTAAATCTCTTTGACACCCAAGGCTTCAGCCTTGGCACGCGCCGGCTCGACCTCCTCACCTTGACCGATATCCGCCGTAAACGTCACAACCTCGCAATCATAGGTATCTCGCAACCATCGAACGATCACCGAGGTATCTAGGCCGCCCGAATAGGCCAGTACGACTTTATTTACGCTACTCATTGACGACTCCTGTAAATTCGGCGTGAAGTTTACGCGGGGCGACGCCCGTTGGACAGTCGATCGCTGCTAAACTAACGCCCACGCGTCATTAAAGGTCGAAAAATGTCCCGCATTACGATTACGAAGCCAGATGACTGGCATATCCATTTGCGCGATGGCGACATGCTAGAGCGCACGGTTAACGACGTTGCAGCCTGGGCAAACCGGGCAGTTGTGATGCCGAACCTGACACCACCAGTCAAAAATGTATCTGATGCAACGGCCTACCACAGCAGAATCATGGCTGCATTAGAGGGATTCCCACAGTTTGAACCCCTTATGACCTTGTATCTGACTGACAGCACCACCCCTGCCGATATTGCAGCGGCTGCGCAGTCTTTGCTCGTATGCGGTGTAAAACTCTACCCTGCCGGTGCGACAACAAATTCAGCCGCAGGTGTAACAGGGCTAGAGAATCTGAAACCCACGCTTGAAGCCATGCAGTCGCATAATTTACCCTTGCTCATTCACGGGGAAGTGACCGATCTGGACGTGGATATCTTCGACAGAGAGGCAAAATTTATCGAGAGAACCCTGGCGCCTCTAACCACGGAGTTCCCAGCATTACGAGTCATCCTCGAGCACATCACCACCGAGGACTCGGTAAATTTTGTTACGGAGTCGAGACCGGGAGTAGCGGCAACGATCACACCGCAACACTTACTCTTTGATCGAAACGACATGCTTGTCGGCGGTATTAGACCGCACCTTTTTTGCCTCCCTATCTTAAAGCGTCGTCAACACAAAGAAGCGCTAAGACGGGCGGCAATCTCAGGTAATCCAAAGTTCTTCATTGGCACAGACTCAGCGCCACACACCGTCGAAACAAAGGAATCCTCTTGTGGATGCGCCGGTTGCTACAGTGCACATGCAGCGATTCCGTTGTATGCCGAAGTCTTCGAGGAGGAGAACAGCCTCGATAAATTAGAGGCCTTTACCAGTCACTTTGGCGCCGACTTCTACGGAAGAGCACGAAATGATGAGACCATCGATCTTGTCAGAGTCGATTATCTGAGTCCTGAGAGCCTCCGATTTGGGCCCAGCACCGTGGTCCCGTTGCGGGCTGGTGAACTCCTCAAATGGCGACTGGAAAAGACTCAATGAGCGACACTTCTTCCGTTCTTTTCAAGCACCGATTCCGTGGTTTTCTCCCGGTTGTCGTGGATCTTGAAACGGGTGGTTTCAATGCAAGTACCGACGGCATCCTTGAGATCGCCGCGACTTTTTTCGAACTGGATGACACAGGACAACTGTCGGTCAGTCACACCATCGCGAGAAATGTCGACCCCTTCGAAGGTGCCAATCTTGAGCCATCAGCGCTTGAGTTCACAGGGATAGATCCGGAAAACCCACTACGCGAAGCAGTACCCGAGGAAATCGCGCTGGGAGATATCTTTGGTGAGGTTAGACGCGAGGTAAAAGACAAGGGATGTAACCGAGCGATTCTGGTCGGTCACAATGCGCATTTTGATGCGGGCTTTTTGAACGCCGCTACTGAACGGTGCCAAATCAAGCGAAATCCGTTTCACCCCTTTTCTTACTTCGATACATCAACACTCGCGGGTCTGGCCTACGGACACACGGTGCTCGCGCAGGCCTGTAAAAGAGCTGGCATAGAATTTAGTAACAGCGAAGCACACTCTGCTGACTACGATGCACAAAAGACTGCAGAACTATTCGCGGGAATCGTTAATCGCTGGCAGGCGCTCGGCGGGTGGTCGTGGCCCGAGGCACACAGCATTGACGAGGAATAAGCTAACCCGAGAGTTCGCTTAATAGTTCATCTAGTTCATCGACATAAATGTTGATGTCAGTAATACCCAGCAATTCATATTTAACTGAGTTATCGATGGGCAGAAGCTGTGTCAGTACATGGCAGATGTTCCATGCATTACCCGTATCAACCGTAAGATCGAGTCGTCGCACCTCAGGGTGACGCTGCAATCCAGCCAGCACATCGATCATGGACCGGCCTTCTTCGGGAATCTCAACTGCGTCAGGCGAGGGCTCAATATCAACCCGCGCCATGTTGAGGCCTGAATCTTCTCGCCACACCTCTTCGACATGGAAACGCTCGGCGCCTTCAATCGTGATCCCGAGCAAACCATTGGGAAGCTGGTCCCAGTCAACAATCGTCGCCATCGTCCCGTAGTCACCGAGGTCAAGATTTGTTACCGACGCCTCGGCAACCTCCGAGCCGCGCCTTATCCACACAACACCAAAGCCGGTTCCCTCACGCATGCACTTGGAAATCATATCCACATAACGCCGCTCAAAGATCTGCAGTGGTAAGCGACCCGAGGGGAAAAGGACAGTTCCAAGAGGAAATAAAGGGATATCGGTCAATTCAGGCTCCTTTTGGATCGCTCAATACTTCGAGTTTAGTTAACAACTGTAGCGCTTCTTCTCTCGAGCTACCGCAAAAGGCGATCTCCGCCTGAAATTGGCTACAGCAGGCTGGGCGTCGCGGGTCGCCGAATAATCCACAGAGCCAGTTGTCATCAAGATGCACACATCGCTCCCCCTGCCCCTTGCCATTGGGCATACCATGAAAGGGCGTGTGAATGGCGGGTACGATGCAGCAGGCACCGCACCCAGCTCGACATTCCATTAGGCAGCCTCAGGTCCAAGCGGCTTGAAGGTAAGCATTAACTTGGGAAGCAGTAATAGAGCACCCATGACCGCCGCAAGCATCGCCATAACGGTCAGGACACCGAAATAAATACTCGGTGTGAAATTGGATAAGGTCAGCATAGAAAAGCCAACGACGACGGTCAGCGTTGTGTAATACATGGCCCGGCCGATGCTACCGTGGCTTCGATACATCGCCTCGCGATAGTTCTTATCAACTGCAAATTCCTTGCGAAATCTGTGGATATAGTGGATGCAGTTATCGACACCCATACCGACCACAATGGCGGCAATGGTGATAGTCATAATATCGAGAGGAATACCCGTGAGGCCCATGACACCCAATACCAATCCGGCGGCAAGGATATTGGGGGCAAGCCCTAACAAGGCGAGCGATACCGATCGAAAAAGCGCCAGGAACATAAGCCCAATGGCGACGAAAACAGCACCCAGCGTGACAATTTGAGACGCGTAAAGGCTTTGCAGCACGTTGTTATAGAGGACCAACAACCCCGTGAATTTAACTCGGGTCTCATCGAGACCAGTATCGGACAAGATTTGTGCGTAGAGCGATTCTAAATACTCAGCTCTGCGAAGGGTTTTGCTCGTTTCCATCACTCGCACGGTGATGCGTGCCTGTTGCTCAACCGGGTCGTAGTAAGGCGCAATGAGTACCTCGGCAACCTCCTCTGGCAACCTCCTCTCAACGAGCGCGAGTTCAACACTTCCCAGCTTATCGTCGTACAGGCGATCCATAACCGAGAAGCCTGTGGATAGGGACAACACTTTCCCTGACTCTTCACGAGACTCAACAATACTGTGAATCTGATCGATTAAGTCACGGCCCTCGAGGGAGAACCAATAGCCAATCTCTGCAGAGTTCTCATCTGCGAACGACACATCCTCACCAAAGGGGTCATCTTCCCAAAAGTCGTCGTCACCCTCAAAACCCGACTCGGCATCGAAGGCTTCCACGTCATCAAAGCCCTCATCGATAAATCCAGCATCCGCTCCCTTACTAGCAAACGCCATAACTTCCTCTGGCTCGTCCGCGGGCGGGTACAAAATAATATCGAGCGGTATGGTGCCACCCAGTCGAGAGTCCAAAAGCTCCATCCCTTGGTAGATTTCAGTGGTGTCTTTGAAGTAATCAATGAATCGGTTTTCAACCTGCAGTCGCGACAAGCCAATGGCCACCAAAACCACCAACAGACCCGTAATAACGATCACCGTGCCACCGAAGCGCTCAACCGCCGCGGCAAACCGTCGCGTCATACTCATCTCATCCGTCGCACCCGCTGCATTGAGCTCCGGTAGCAAGGCGATCAGGGCGGGCACCAAGGTGAAGCTGATAAGGAAGGCCACAATGATACCAGCGGTCATCATCCAACCGAAATCGATCACAGGCTTGATACCCGCAACCACCAATGAGGTGAACGCCACCATGGTTGTGACTGCCGTGTAGAAGCAGGGTACGAACATGAGTTGTGCCGCACGCACTGCCCTGGCAGCTCGAGCTAAATCGGGTTCTTTTACTTCGAGTTCCCGGTAGCGCACTACCAAATGAATAGCGAGTGCCAAGGCTACTACGAGAAGAACAGCCACGAAGTTGGAAGAAATAACGGTCATCCGCCAGTCCGTGAATCCTAGGATTCCTAGCATGATTAAAGCCGAGAGCGAGCAACTGACAATAGGTACAATCACCCATCGGTAGTCCCGGAAAATCAGTGCCAGCATGCCGACCATGACGCCAATAATAGCCAACCCAAAGGTGACGAGATCATCCTGCACAAAATCGAGCATATCGGCTGCGATCATAGGTACACCACCTACGAAGATTTGGCTTTGCCCTCGGTAGGCATCTGCCACAGCCCGGACGCTGGCCACCAGCTCCGCGCGCTCGGCATTAACGGTGCGCGTCGCCTGGTCATAAGCCGACTCCACACTCGCTAGCTCCTCTTCCACATCGGGTGATGCGCCAGACGCGACCTGACGTCGCAATTCATTCCGCAGATCACCCAATCGCTCAATTTCTTTGTTCGGTTCCAGGGTGACTTGGACAGCAGTGAGATCCCCTCCCTCGCTCACTAACAAATTTCGATAAAGCTGGCTTGTCGTAAATTCCGTCAGCGCGAGCCCACGATCGACATCGGGATTTCTAAGCGTCGAGATCGCATCTAAATCTGAGAGATCTATGAGTGAAATCGGAGGGCTTTCCAACAGAGGCACATCCAGAGCCGAGGTCACGGCTCTGACACCCTTCACAGCCTCTAGATCATCAACCAGACCCGCAAGACCCTCTAGCGATTCGTCACTCAAGAGAGGGGTTGCAGGCTCCCAGGTTAGGATCAGAAATTCGTAGCTCTCGTAGCGATCGGTTGCCTCTCTGAAAAAAGCCAAATCCGGATCGCCTTGAAGTAGCAGCGAATCCGATGACGCATCCAAGCGGACCTTATCCAGTTGCGATACGGCAAGTCCTGCCAGACCCATCATTAACAGAATAACTAGACCAAAGTGGCGAAAGATCGCCCGCTCATAAATCGACAAACTGAAAACTCCGTGGAGGCTGTCCTAAGATGACAGCGATTGTAGCAACTGCCGGTGAAGACCGGAGAAACTTCCATTACTCATGATCACAACATGATCACCACTATGAAGTTGCCCTACTAGCGCGTCGTGCAGCTGAGTCGTATCTCTGAACACAAAATGCCCATTGAGTTCCGATGTGGTTTCGGTCATGGACCAATCAATCTCCCCAGGCTCGAGCCAAAATACGAGATCAGCGTGCTCCGTTGCAGGCACAAGCTCCTGTTTATGAGTCCCGCGCTTCATCGTGTTTGAACGAATCTCGATGACTGCAACCACTCTCTGCTTACCTGCAGCGCGGCGCAGGCCGTCAAGTGTGGTTTTTACGGCTGTCGGGTGATGAGCAAAATCATCATAGACAGCAATCTCGTTGGGTGTTCCCAAGAGCTCTAACCGTCGCTTGACCCCCTCGAATCGGCACAGGGCTTCACAGGCATCCTTCACACTAACGCCGATATCGTGCGCGGCGGCAACGGCCGCCAACGCATTTTCAGCATTGTGACGGCCAATCAGTCCCCATGTAATCGATGCGCTATCGCCCGGGGGCGAGCTGATCTCGAACTTGCCAAAGTGGTTATCTCGAGCCTGCACCGACCAATCGCCTGGTGAGCCAGTATCAAGGCGGCTGACCGATGTCCAGCACCCACGATTCAGAACCTCATCAATCGCATCACCCTTGCTGGCGATAATGTGTCCACTCGAGGGAATGCAGCGGACTAAGTGGTGGAACTGTGTCTGAATCGCATTGAGATCGGGAAAAATGTCGGCGTGATCGAACTCAAGATTGTTCACCACCAAGGTTTGAGGCTTGTAATGAATGAACTTTGATCGCTTATCGAAAAAGGCCGAATCGTACTCGTCTGCCTCAACGACAAACGGCCCCTCCCCCAGTCTCGCAGATCCCTCAAACCCAAAGGGCACGCCTCCAATGAGGAAGCCAGGATTCAGACCCTCGCATTCAAATATCCAGGTCAGCATGGACGATGTGGTTGTTTTACCGTGAGTGCCTGAGATAGCCGCGACATGTCGGCCCTGCAATAGATGTTCGCCTAGCCACTGCGGGCCCGACAAGTAGGGTATTTGATGGTCAAGTACATGTTCGACGGCCTCATTACCGCGAGACAGGGCATTACCGATCACCACCAGGTCGGGCGCAGGCTTTAAATGCTCAGACGAATATCCTTCTACAACAGAGATTCCCGCGGCCTCGAGCATGGTACTCATGGGCGGATACACATTGACGTCAGACCCTGTCACCTCGTATCCCAACTCGCGAGCTAGCAGTGCCACCCCCCCCATGAAGGTGCCACAAATACCGAGTATGTGTACGCGTGTAGACATCAAGCGCTCCAAAATGCAGCGGCAAGCGTATCATGTTCTTTGTGATCTTAAGTCAGCCGCAAAAGGAGACATCGATGTATGCAGATCAAATCCCAAACGCCTTTTACGCACAGTCAGGTGGCGTTACTGCTGTTATCAATGTCAGCGCACTGGGGGTCATTCAAACAGCAGCGACCTATCCCGACAAGATTGGAAACATCTATGCAGGGCAGAACGGTATTCTCGGCGCACTTCGCGAAGAGTTGATAGATGTTTCACAAGAATCCAGAGAGGCTATTCAAGGTCTCATGACGACGCCGTCGGGCGCCTTTGGCTCCTGCCGCTACAAGCTCAAAGGCATCGATGAGAATCGAGCCGAATACGAGCGGTTGATCGAGGTCTTCCGAGCACACAATATCCGCTACTTCTTTTACAACGGCGGCGGAGACTCAGCCGATACCTGTCAGAAAGTATCCGAGATTGGCGAGAAAATGGGCTTTCCTCTGCAGGCGATTCATATCCCCAAGACCATTGATAACGACCTGCCGTTTACCGACAACTGCCCTGGGTTTGGCTCGGTCGCCAAGTACGTTGCCTTGTCAACCCAAGAGGCCGCCATGGACATTGCGAGCATGTGCTCCACGTCGACGAAGGTGTTCATTCTGGAGGTGATGGGTCGGCACGCGGGTTGGATTGCCGGCGCCGCTGGATTAGCTGCACATGAACAAGGCGATGCACCACACATTATTTTGTTTCCCGAAATAGCCTTCGATGAAGCGCGGTTCCTCGCGAAGGTAAAAGAAACCGTTGAGACATACGGGTTCTGCGTGATCGTAGCATCGGAAGGAACCCAAACAGCCGATGGTCAGTTGCTATCTGGCTCAACATCCAGAGACGCGTTTGGTCATGTTCAATTGGGAGGCCTTGCGCCGAAGCTCGCCAACCTGATTAAGCAAGCGCATGGCTACAAGCATCATTGGGCTGTCGCCGATTATTTACAGCGCGCAGCGCGTCACATCGCGAGTCAGACCGATCTCGATCAGGCCTTTGCGCTTGGCAAAGCCGCTGTTGATCTTGCTATGGAAGGAAAGAATGCGCTGATGCCTACTATCGAGCGTGTGAGTGATGCTCCTTATGAATGGCAAATTGGTACTGCACCGTTAGACGAGGTCGCAAACCAAGAAAAAATGATGCCTAGAAGCTTCTTTAGCGATGACGGCTTCGGTATCACCGCCGAGGCTCGTCGGTACTTTGCCCCCCTTATCGCGGGAGAAGCCTACCCGGAGTACACCAATGGTCTCCCGGTCTACGTCAAACTCGAGAAACACCTTGTGGACAAAAAGCTACCGCCTGACGAGCGCTGGTAAACCTACAGGACGTATCGAGCGAAGATCTCGTCCAAACACCGAGATAGTAGCGCAAACCCCTCTGGTCTTAGGTGTGGTGATTGGTCCCATAAATCGAGAAGAGCCTCGGGAGACTGATGAGCTCGCAGCTGAATCGCCCTCGGCAGGTAACTCAAGTGCCACGGTTCTATGGATACCCCCCCTCGGTCAGAGTCATAGGGTCGCCCGAAGCCTCTAGATTGTCCGTTGGCAATGGCCTGGTCTAGCCAACGTGTCAGTGCTGAAAAGTAGCCGCTATCACTGTACTCGCTTGGCGTTAATGCGAGTTTCTGCCCCTCGGGTAATAACGTCGGATCAAACACATCGAGATCGGTACCCCAATGGTGGCGAGATGTCCCTGGCAAAGCTGAGAACCGGAGTATGCAATGCAACCATTGCTCATCAGAATACAACTCTCGGCTGAGCGCACGGTCACCGTCATCGAGCACAGGACGTTCGCCGCGCCACTTAGCATTGAAAATAGTCAGTTGCGAGGCGTAAGAGCGATAACTCGAAGCAGCGATCAGTTCAAAGCCTTCAGCCCTCGCGTCACGCTGCAGCAACCTGAACTGTCGTGATACTTCGGAGTCCAGCGTGGTCCGCTCGTCGTGAGCTACCAGTCCATGCTCGGCGAGTCCTAATGCCAACAATTGGTCCGTCATGTTGCTTATGGCCACCTCACGACACAGCTGCAATTATGCGTTCTCCACGCCATGTTACAAACGTACTCAAAAGCCGCTAGTCAACGGCCCACAATTCTGATAGCTTCCCGTGCCCAACCGCGCAGGTCAACTGCGCCCCACTACGCATGCGTTTCAACGGAAACCCATATGGCAACTAAGAAGACAACGGAAACCAAGGGAACGGCCAAAGAGAAAGCGGCTCCCAAGGCGAAAGCAGCGCCAAAGGCGAAGGCTGCGCAGGCAGAGCCCAAAGCCAAGGCGGCCCCCAAGGCAAAAGCAGCGCCAAAGGCGAAAGCTGCGAAGGCAGAGCCCAAAGCCAAGGCGGCACCCAAGGCCAAAGCGGCGCCAAAAGCAAAGGCGGTCCCGAAGGCTAAAGCCAAGTCAAAGGCAAAAGTACCGTCTAATGTGGCTCGCGCTGTCGGTGAGGTTCAGAAGTTCGATAACTTCAAGCCATACAAGCCATCGCGCGGTGAGAGCTACATGAACGAGGAACAGTTGGAGCATTTCCGTCAGCTTCTGCTCAGTTGGAGAGCCGACCTCGTAAATGAAGTAACCAAAACCGTTGGTCATATGAAGGACGAGGCCGCGAACTTCCCAGATCCAGCGGACCGAGCGACGCAAGAGGAAGAATTTAGCCTTGAGCTACGCGCGCGCGATCGTGAGCGCAAGCTGATCAAAAAGATTGACGGCACGGTAGAGCGAATTTCAATCGACGATTATGGTTACTGCGATGCCTGCGGTATCGAAATCGGCGTTCAACGGCTGGAAGCACGGCCTACGGCGACGCTATGCATTGATTGCAAGACCTTGGCAGAAATCAAGGAACGCCAAGAGCTAGGTTAATACGGGGGCGCTACGGACTTGATCTATCGAGGACGATTTGCCCCATCACCCACGGGCCCACTTCACATGGGCTCCTTGGTCGCAGCTTTGGGTAGCTTTCTCGACGCTCGATCACATGAGGGCGAGTGGTGCCTGCGTATCGACGATATCGACCCACCGCGTCACGATAAAGCTAGCTTTAGATCCATCCCCCTCTGCCTAGAAAGCCATGGCCTGATCTGGGATGGGCCTATTATTTTCCAAAGCCAGCGTCGTGAGGCGCATAAAGATGCGCTGTCCAAACTCAGAAATGCGGATCATTTGTTCGACTGCCTTTGCACCAGAGCCACCTTGGGTGAGCTTGGCGCCTGCGTTTCAGACTGCAGGAATCGCCAAGATATTGGAGGCAGCGTTCGTTTTCATGTACCAAGTGATGCCCCCGACCGAGTCAAGGACCTATTTCTTGGGGAACAACGTGCGTCGGCTTTACCCAGTAACTTCATTGTTAAACGCAGAGATGGACTGATCGCGTATCAGCTGGCTACAGCGATCGATGACCTCGATGAGGGCTACACCCATGTGATTCGGGGGGCTGATCTACTTGAATCGAGCCTTCGCCAAATGATGCTTCATCAAACCCTAGGACGCCTTTCACCCGAGTACGGCCATTTACCTATCGTCACCGATCAATCAGGTAACAAGCTCAGTAAACAAACCGGCGCCCAGGAGATTGATACGGATACTCCCAACGCGAATCTTCGCCGCGCCCTGGCCTTTCTAGGACAGCCAACTCCCCCACAAAACGTGGATCGCGTTGAGGATATTTTGCAACTAGCGACCGTAAACTGGCGGCGCGACGCGCTAAACTCAAAAAATCTGTAACTTTTCAACACGATAAGTGTTACCTAGGTGACATTTAAGTAAATGTTCATGTTAGCCTCTCCGGCGATTTCTGGGAGGAAAGAGTTGTAATGCTTACGGTTCTCTTGCTCGACGATGACCCCATCAGTGCCACACATACAGCTGACGATCTAGCGGCTGAAGGACTGAAAGTAATCAAAGCATCGCCCTTTTCGGCGCTGGGTACGATTAAGACTGCAGAGCGTGTTGATGCTGCAATCCTAGATCCCGGACGCAATGAGGCAGGCGCGAACCAGCTGATAGCCGATTTGTATCCCGTTCCCGTATTTATCCATGCACAACACGCATCACTAAGATCAGCAGTAGAGCTCATGAAGGCAGGTGCGCGTGATTATTGGGCGAAGCCTGCACCCATCAGAGACGTTCTTGATGGCATTCGACGTGCGTCGCTTGCCACGTCACAAAGCGCGGAAAACACAGCGCCTGCCGTCGAAGCCTTTGTTGGCAAATCAGTGGGCATGCGCGCATTGATGACGATGGCAAACAAAGCAGCTAAAGCGAGCTCGACCGTTTTAATTATTGGTGAAACGGGGACCGGAAAGGAACTCGTTGCACGCCACATTCACCAGACCAGTGAGCGCGCGAGTAAACCGATCATTTCAGTCAATTGCGCTGCGATTCCCGAAACATTGATTGAATCTGAATTGTTCGGCTACGAAAAAGGTGCGTTTACTGGCGCGAATGCACAGCGAGTAGGACTGATTGAAGCTGCCGATGGAGGAACACTGTTTCTCGACGAAATTGGAGAACTTCCGCCTTCAGCCCAAGCCCGACTGCTGAGATTCATTCAAGAAGGGGAGATTCGACGTATTGGCTCAGTTGAAAGTGCCAGCGTCAATGTCAGGATCATCTGCGCAACGCACAGGAACCTGATGGAACTAGAGAATACCGATGCCTTTCGACGTGACCTGTTTCACCGCATCAATGTGTTGCGACTCGAATTACCACCATTAAGAGAGCGTGGTGACGATATTGAAGGCCTTACCAACTGGCTGGTAAAACGCGTGGCTGGACGCCTTGGGGTGGAGCCCAAGGCATTATCGGATGAGGCCTACAACGCGCTGTCAGATTACAGCTGGCCCGGTAACGTACGAGAGCTAGAGCACACCATCGAACGAGCACTCATCATGGCAGATGGCAACATCATTGCCATGAGCGACCTCAACCTTCCCAGTCATACCTCTGTTGTATCAGTATTTAGTACTCCGCCCTCTGAGGAGCCAAAGCTTGAAGCTTCTCAGTCGAGAATCGAGGGTGAAACCGACGCTGAAGAATTGTCACTCGAAGACTACTTCCAGCGTTTTGTTTTAGAGAATCAAGATGCTATGAACGAAACAGAGCTGGCTCAGAAGCTCGGTATCAGCAGAAAATGTCTTTGGGAGCGGAGACAACGCTTCGACCTTCCCAGAAAGCGTAAGCGAGGCGCTGCCTAACACACCACATGGTGCGATAAGTAACATCAGAGGGTTTACTTCGGTAACACTTTTGTAATAAACCCCTAGTGGTCAGACACCTAAAAAACATTTACATGCTGTTTTATAAAGAAAAAATATGAGTGGCATGGCAAATGCATTAAATGGGACAGAGCCAAAATAAGAATAAGCGGCCGAATAAAAATAATATGTGTCACTACGGACCTGGGCGGGGAAGGTAACTTCCCCCAGTTTCTTTTTTTCCCTTCACAGCACCTGAGTTGATAAGATCGCGGCTTGTCGCTTTCGAGTCCTCAACTTTGCAAACTATTGATTCCAGTAAGCTGATTGATCACACCGCGCTGTCGCGCGCTGCGGTCTCTGTCGTCGAGCGACTTTGTGACAATGAGTACAGCGCATTCATCGTTGGTGGCGCCGTCAGGGATCTCCTCTTGGGCAAGCGACCAAAAGATTTTGATGTGGCAACCAATGCCACCCCGGAGCAGGTGGTTGCCCTATTTCGCGGGTCGCGCATCATTGGGCGACGATTTCAGATTGTCCACGTTCGCATGGACAGAGAAATCATCGAAGTCACAACTTTCCGTGGTCATCACAATGATGGAGCTCCCCAAACCGCCGTAAAGTCTCAGAAAGGGCTGTTACTTCGCGATAATGTCTACGGGACGCTCGACCAAGATGCGGCGCGGCGCGATCTCACCATCAACGCGCTCTACCTGGATCCAGTCAATAAACTTATCCTTGACGACCTCGATGGAATAGAAGACATCCGACAGCGGCTCGTTCGAATCATAGGCGACCCGGCTACTCGATATAGCGAAGATCCAGTCCGAATGCTACGGGTCGTCAGATTCGCGGCAAAATTGGGTTTCACTATCGAGGAAACGAGTCAGGCAGCTATTGGCCAGTGCCGGCAACTGCTAGCCGATATTCCCGCCGCGCGTCTGTTCGACGAAACGCTCAAACTCCTTATGGCCGGATTTGCGGTGCCCACGATAGAGCATCTAGCAAAGCACGGATTATTGGAGCCTCTCTTCCCTGAGGCTATCAGGGCGATGAATGACCCGTCGTCCAGAGACCTTATTCTGAAGGCGATGGCGAACACGGATGCACGAATTGCTAGGGGAAAGCCCGTGACACCGGCTTTCCTCCTCGGTGCATTGTTGTGGCCCGCGGTTGCTACCAAAGGTCGCGATATTGCCAGCGCTGGTGCCCACGAGGGATCGCCCATCAATGCAGCTGGCCAACAGGTACTCGTGATCACGTTGCAACGAGTGTCCATCCCCAAACGATTCTCAATTCCCATGCGGGAAATTTGGGAGCTTCAGCCCAGGCTCGAAAAATGCTCCTCAAAGCGAGTGAAGTCGGTCTTGTCGCAACGACGCTTTAGAGCGGCATTTGATTTGTTATTGCTGAGATCCGAGTCCTCGGAAGAACTTAAGTCGACTGTGGCATTCTGGGAAGAACAGCAACAGCTGTTTCCAGATGTGGTTGGCAGTTTGCCAGCGACCGAGATCCCGCAACGCAAACGTCCTCGTCGAAGAAAGCGTAACCAATGACACTCACCGTCATTGCGCTCGGGGCCAATATCGACAACCCGCCCGAGCGAATCAAAGAGGCGTATGTCCGAATGTCGGAAATTTCGAGACTGACCGACCTCACCCTTTCTAGCCTCTATACCTCGCCTCCCATGGGACCTCAGGATCAACCGGCTTTTTTTAATGCGATCGCCACCTGTCAATACAGCGGAGAACCCACCGGTCTGCTCAATGAGTTGCAAAGTATTGAACACGCAATGGGGCGTGTGAAATTGCGGCACTGGGGTGAGCGTTGTATCGATCTAGACATCATTCAAATGGGTGAGCAGCTAATTCACGATATCGACCTCTTGATTCCGCATCCGAGCATTAGTGAACGCCTCTTTGTCGTGGAACCGATGATTGAGCTACTTGGGGCTGATCACAAGGTGCCAGGACTGGATGATCTTGGTACGCTTCGCGATGAACTCAAGCATCAGTCGATTTCGCTGTGTCAGGACATCGATATCAGCGGTGCGACAGTGGCCTAGGCAGGTATGTTTTGACAGATGGAACCACACAGCCAATTGATCTTAGAGGTCGAGTGCCGCAGCCCTTCATCGCGATTGAGGGGCCCATTGGCGTCGGAAAAACAACGCTAGCTCGACAGCTTGCGGAGCTATTTGACTACCAATTGCTACTTGAAGACGCCCACGAAAACCCATTCCTTTCGAAGTTCTATGAAAACCGCCGACAGAACGCGCTAGCAACACAGCTATTTTTCCTCTTTCAACGCGTTCAGAAAATTGACGACCTCAAACAGCAAGATCTCTTTAGACCTCTGAGGATCGCTGATTTCCTCATCGATAAAGACCCTCTATTCGCTCAGGTAAATCTCGATGCCGATGAATACGAGCTATACAGCAAGGTCTACAACCAAATGACGGTCGACGCGCCCACGCCCGACTTGGTTATTTACCTGCAGGCATCGGTAGATCGTCTTCTTGAGCGAATTGATCGTCGAGGGATTGCATCAGAACGGACAATTAGTCGGCAGTACCTTGAAGAGTTAAATGAGGTGTACAGCGAATTCTTTCTCTACTACGATGCGGCGCCGTTGTTAATCGTTAATGCCAACCAGATTGACTTAGTGAATCGACATGACGATTTTGCTCAACTAGTCGACTATGCTCTCGACATAAAAGCGGGGCGGCACTATTTCAACCCAACATTCATCGATTAACGTAACTAAGAGAACCATCAAGGAGCAGTCAGGTCGATGTCCGATCGAATAACCACGAGCAAGCTTGAAGCCATGAAAACCTCTGGCGAAAAGTTTGTGATGGTCACAGCCTATGACTCTACCTTCGCCAGGCTCGTTAGCGATGCAGGTGCGGAGTGTATTCTCGTGGGAGACTCGCTCGGTATGGTGCTGCAGGGCCATGACACAACCGTGCCCGTCTCTCTGGAAGCCATGGTCTATCACACCGAGTGCGTGGCCCGTGCCCGTCCAAAGTCGATGATTGTCGCCGACCTGCCGTTCATGACCTATTCATCACCCGACGTCGCGCTTGCGGCCTCTATGGAGCTCATGCAGCAAGGCGCTCAGATGGTGAAACTCGAGGGTGGAACCTGGCTCAGTGAAACCATTCACCAGCTGGTACAGCGCGGTATCCCCGTTTGCGCTCACTTGGGCCTGACGCCTCAGTCGGTCAACGTGTTCGGTGGCTATCGAGTGATGGGAAGAACACCCAAGGAAGCAAAATCGATCCTGGCTGATGCGGTTGAGATTCAGGATGCCGGCGCCAGTATCTTGCTTCTTGAATGTGTACCAGAGGAACTCGCCGCTGACATTTCATCCAAACTTGATATCCCTGTTATCGGTATCGGTGCAGGGGCAGGTACTGATGCACAAGTACTTGTGCTCCACGACCTGCTAGGACTTACGGAAAAGCCGGCTAAGTTCGTGGAGAACTTCATGGAAGGCGCTGACTCTATCCAAGATGCAATCGCCGCCTTCGTTCGAGCAGTTAAAGACGGCTCCTATCCGAAAGCACAGCACACGTACCAGTAACGATGGAAATTCTGCGCAGCCCTGACGCAATGCGCGAGTGGCGCGCGTCGCTGGCACCTGACCAACGTGTTGGTTTTGCCCCCACCATGGGCAACCTACACGCAGGTCACATCCAGCTCATTAATGTCGTAAAGCAGCAGAGTAATGTCGTCGTCGCATCTATCTTTGTTAATCCCATGCAGTTCGGTGGCAATGAGGACCTGGATGCCTACCCCCGAACACTTGAGGCGGACCTAGCAAAGCTCGAAGCGGCGGGAACTGCCGCTGTATTTACACCCACGACGACTGATATTTACCCCGACGGTATATCTCATCATACAGCGGTCGATGTCCCTGGACTCACTGACGTGCTCTGCGGCGCTTCGCGACCCGGTCACTTCCGTGGCATCACAACGGTGGTTAGTAAGCTCTTGGGGCTTGTCAGGCCCCATGTTGCAGCCTTCGGGGCAAAAGACCTCCAGCAGGTGCTAGTCATAAAAAAAATGGTTCGTGACCTCTCGATAAATACAGAAATCGAGGTGGTACCTACCGTGCGTGAGGCCGACGGTCTCGCCATGAGCTCACGTAATGGCTATCTGAGCCACGACGAACGAGCGCTGGCACCACTGTTTTCACGGACGCTGGAGGAGACTGCTAAACGAGTCGCAGAGTCGGGCTCCGACATTGGAACTGTAATAGCGGAAGGCAAAGCCATACTCGCTAACGCCGGTTTCGCGGTCGATTACCTCGAAGCGCGTCACACCTACAACCTCTCCGAAGCCTCGTCACTGAATCAGGAAACCGCAATTTTCGGCGCGGCGTTTCTCGGCACTACCCGACTCATCGATAACCGAATCGTATAGCCAGCAGTTAGTGAGCCGCCCCCGGCGGTGCCTGCGACGCCACTGAGCTGGGCTCGTGCAAAAACTCCAGTAATTCCTCTACCTCACTAGGCGGCGGTGCGGACACTCTACTCACAGTAAACGCCACAACAAAGTTCACGATCGCTCCCACGACGCCAAAGGCGTTGGGCTCGATCCCAAAGAACCAGTTCGGGGACATACCGCCAAGGAATGAAGTACCGGGGATAAACATAATGCCCTTATGCTGGAATACATACAGCAAGGTCACTGATATCCCGGCGAGCATCCCCGCGACTGCACCCTCGCGATTGACCCTGCGCGCGAAGATACCCATGAGTAGCGCTGGGAACAGCGAGGACGCGGCGAGTCCGAATGCCAACGCGACCGTACCTGCAGCAAATCCCGGCGGATTCAGTCCCAAGTAACCTGCCCCCAATACCGCCGCGGCCATCGCGATTCGGGAAGCCCTGAGCTCGGCCTTCTCGGAAATAGATGGCATATAGGTGCTTTTCAAGAGGTCATGTGAGATGGCACTTGATATCGCTAACAGCAGACCGGCGGCAGTTGACAGTGCTGCTGCGAGACCACCCGCTGCCACCAGTGCAATGACCCAGTTTGGCAGCTGGGCAATTTCCGGATTGGCTAGAACCAAAATATCGTTATCGAGTTTTGTTAACTCGTTCGTCTCGGGGTCAGCGGTATATTCAATTCGACCGTCGCCATTGAGATCTTCAACCCGGAGTAAGCCAGTCTGCTCCCACTTCTCAAACCAAGCAGGCTTTTCCTCTATCAGGAGGGCCTGTCCGTCAGACTGCTGCATAGTATCGACAATATTCAGCCGTGCCATCACGGCAATTGCTGGTGCCGTCGTGTAGAGAAAGGCGATGAATACCAGCGCCCATCCAGCGGATCGCCGGGCAGCTGCAACGCTGGGCACCGTGAAGAAACGAATAATGACGTGCGGCAAACCGGCAGTGCCGATCATGAGAGAGGCTGTAAACGCCATCATATTCAATGTACTGCCGCGGAGGGTTGTGGTGTATTCCTGGAAGCCAAGATCCACCAAGATCATGTCAAGTTTGTCGAGCAGATAGACATCGCTACCAGCAAGCGTTGATCCCAAACCTAGTTGCGGCAGTGGGTTACCCGTCAGTTGCAAGCTAATAAAGATCGCCGGAATGGTGTAGGCAGTGATCAATACGACGTATTGGGCAATCTGGGTGTAGGTGATGCCTTTCATGCCACCCAGGACGGCGTAAAAGAAGACGATAAACATGCCGATACCAAGCCCGGTCTCATAGTCGGTTTCTAGGAACCGCGAGAACGCCACACCCACGCCTTTCATCTGACCAATGACATAGGTCACAGAGCATAAGATCAGACAAATAACCGCTACTACTCGCGCCGTATCTGAGTAGTAGCGCTCACCGATGAAGTCAGGGACTGTGTACTTTCCGTACTTCCGCAGATAAGGCGCTATGAGCAGGGCGAGTAATACGTAACCACCGGTCCAGCCCATCAAGAATACCGAACCACCATAACCGTTGTAGGACAGTGCAATCAGACCGGCCATCGATATAAACGATGCCGCGGACATCCAGTCTGCCGCTGTCGCCATACCATTAGCGACCGGATGCACGCCGCCATCAGCAACATAAAAGTCTTTTGTCGACGATGCGCGGGTAGCGATCGCAATTCCGATATAAAGCGCGAAAGTAAAACCAACAACCAAGTAGGTGAGAACCGTCAGACTCATTTTCCAGACTCCTTCTCACCGTCTACATAATCGCGTTCCAGACGCGTCATAACAGAGGAAAACGCGAAGATCAGAGCAATAAAAATGAAGATAGATCCCTGCTGTGCAAACCAGAACCCAAGTTTGTATCCACCGAGCCTTATCTCGTTGAGTGGCTCAACCAATAGAATGCCAAACCCGAAACTGACCACGAACCAGACAACGAGTAGGCGTAACATTAAGCTCCGCACCCTAGCCGCAAATTGCTGCCGTCGCTCTACATTTTTATCCTCGGCCATTCGCTGGATATCTCCCTTTTCCAAACGCATTTTGTTTCACTACAGAAACACATACGGCATTATTGTTTTTGAGGTAAGACGCAAGTTTTGCGTCAGCGCAGTGATAGAAACACAAGGATCCATTGCATGTCTAACGAGGCCCTATATCCCGTCCCACCTAATTTTTCCGACGCGCACATTACGCCGGAGAAATACCACGACATGTATCGGCAATCACTGGAGGATCCAGAGTCATTTTGGAGCCAGCAAGCCAGTGAGTTCCTCTCTTGGGACAGGACCTGGGATTCGGTGTGCGAGAGCGATTTATCCATTGGCCACGCACGCTGGTTCGACGGCGGGAAACTGAACGCCTCAGTCAATTGTATTGACCGGCACCTGCCCGCTCGTGCTGAGCAAACCGCCATATTGTGGGAAGGCGATGATCCGGGCGAAAGCCAACACATTAGCTATCAAATGCTCAAGGACGAGGTCTGTCGTCTCGCCAATGTTATGCATGATCGAGGTGTGCGCGCCGGTGATCGCATTTGCATTTACATGCCCATGGTGCCCGAAGCCGCCTATGCGATGTTGGCCTGCACGCGGATCGGTGCCATCCATTCGGTTGTCTTCGGTGGGTTCTCCCCGGAGGCGCTTAAAGATCGAATTCACGATGCTAGTTGTCGAATGGTCATCACAGCTGACGAGGGCCTGAGGGGCGGTAAGAAGGTTCCGCTGAAAACAAATGTCGACGCAGCGTTAGCAGATTGTCCGTCGGTCGATACGGTGATTGTGCTTGAGCGCACGGGCGCTGCGATTAACTGGGCCGCCGATAGGGATATCCCATACAGAGCAAGCACTCGCGCCGCGAATTCCGACTTCGAGCCAGTGTCCATGGACAGCGAGGCACCGCTGTTCATTCTCTACACCTCGGGTTCGACCGGAAAGCCGAAGGGCGTGCTCCACACCACTGGTGGCTATTTATTACAGGCAGCAAGTACCTTCAAGTACGTATTCGACTACCGTGAGGGCGAGGTGTTTTGGTGCACCGCCGATGTCGGCTGGGTCACTGGACACTCGTACATCGTCTATGGTCCTCTAGCGAATGGTGCTACCACCGTGATGTTTGAGGGTGTCCCCACCTACCCCGATGGCGGCCGTTGCTGGGAAGTCATCGACAAGCACCAAATCAATACCTTTTTTACGGCGCCGACCGCCATTCGTGCGTTGCATGCTCTTGGGGACGATTTTGTTACTCGGTACTCAAGAAAGAGCCTGAGAATCATCGGTTCGGTGGGAGAGCCGATTAATCCTGAAGCGTGGGAGTGGTACCACCGAGTCGTTGGCGATAGCCGCTGCCCCATTGTCGACAGCTGGTGGCAAACAGAAACTGGGGCCATAATGATCACCCCAATGCCTTCGGCGCACGCGATGAAGCCGGGTTATGCCAGCTTCCCCTACTTTGGTGTCGAACCTGCCCTCCTCGATGAGCAAGGCAGTGAAATTGAAGGAGAAGGCGCGGGCTATCTCGTGATCAAGCGCTCGTGGCCTGGGCAAATCAGAACAGTCTATGGTAATCATCAGCGACTGATCGACACTTACTTTTCGACCTACGACGGTTACTACTTTACTGGCGACGGTGCGTTGCGCGATGCGGACGGCTACCTCCGAATTACCGGACGCGTGGACGATGTACTCAATGTCTCGGGGCACCGTATGGGAACAGCCGAGGTGGAAAGCGCGCTCGTGCTGCACAATGACATTTCGGAAGCGGCAGTGGTCGGCTATCCACACCCAATCAAGGGACAAGGTATCTACTGCTATGTCACACCGGTGACTGGCGTAGAGGATTCGCCGGAGCTACGCGCTGAACTCGTACAGCTTTGTGTCAGAGAAATCGGTCCAATTGCTAAGCCTGATGTAATTCAGTGGGCGCCCGGCCTACCTAAAACACGATCGGGAAAGATCATGCGCCGCATCCTGCGTAAGATTGCCGAAAACGAGCTTGATAGCCTCGGGGACACCTCTACACTCGCTGACCCATCGGTCGTTGAACAGTTGGTAGCAGGTCGCGAGACAGCCTAATCTTCGAGGTTGAACAAGGCGCGGCAAGCCTTCTTAGATACAAGCCATCTCCCAGGCAAAAAACGCTCAAGTAAAAAAAAAGGCCCGCTGCTGCGGGCCTTTTTGGTGTGAGGCGTGATTACTTAGCCTCATCCTCATCTGCATCATCAGACGCGTCTTCTGATGCCTCCTCGGCGTCCGCCGCATCGTCAGTGGCTTCCTCGTCCGCTACCTCTTCCGCAGCACCTGAGTCTGCATCCGATGCCTCGGTCGCTTCTTCACTGACAGCTTCTTCAGCAACAGAGTCTTCAACTTCTTCAGCATCAGCTGATGGGGCTTCATCAACCGCCTCATCTTCCAGCAACTCTTTGATAGAGAGCTTGATGCGTCCGCGCTGATCGACATCGAGACATTTAACCGTAACTTCCTGTCCCTCGGTCAGATAATCGCTGACGTTCTCAACCCGTTCATTGGCAATTTGAGAAATATGGAGCAAGCCATCCTTGCCAGGCAGAATTGTGATGAACGCACCGAAATCAACGATTCGAGCGACCTTGCCGGTGTAAACCGCACCAACCTCGGCCTCAGCTGTAATAGCCATAATCATGTCAACCGCCGCATCGCGCGCCGACTGGTTTTGACCAAAGACCTTCACAGTACCGTCGTCATTGATATCAACCGTAGCACCTGAGTCCTCAGTGATCTGACGAATGGTTGCGCCGCCCTTACCAATGATGTCGCGGATCTTGTCCGAGTCTACTTTCAGGGTCACCATGCTCGGTGCATTTTCGGATGTGATCTCTCGCGCAGACTCCAGTACCGCATTCATCTGGCCGAGGATGTGGAGACGAGCGTGCAATGCCTGCTCCAATGCCACTTCCATAATCTGCTCGTTGATACCTTCAATCTTAATGTCCATCTGCAAGGCAGTGACACCGGCCGAGGTACCCGCGACTTTAAAGTCCATATCACCCAAGTGATCCTCATCACCCAAAATATCGGTGAGAATCGCAAACTGATTGCCTTCCTTCACCAGACCCATGGCGATACCGGCGACAGGAGCTTTCAAAGGTACGCCTGCCGCCATCATCGCGAGCGATCCCACACAGACCGATGCCATGGAGCTGGAACCGTTGGATTCTGTGATCTCGGATACAACACGAATGGTGTAAGGAAACTCCTCATCGGTTGGCAATACCGCTGCCAGACCACGTCGCGCTAGACGGCCGTGACCAATCTCGCGACGGCCAGTTGCGCCAATACGACCCGCCTCGCCCACGGAGTAGGGAGGAAAGTTGTAATGCAACATGAAAGGATCGCGTCGCTCGCCTTCGAGCGCATCAATGATCTGCGCATCACGGGTTGAACCGAGCGTCACGGCACCAATCGCCTGTGTCTCGCCACGCGTAAACAGTGATGAACCGTGTGCGTTTGGCAGCACATCAACTTCGCAGGCAATCTGGCGAACCGTACGACCATCACGACCGTCGATACGCGGCTCACCCGCCAAAATACGCTGACGGACAATGCGCTTTTCGAGCGACTTAAATTCGTCCTTGATGTCATCCGCATAAGGACCGTCTTCAACGGCAAGCGCCTCGACTACTGCATCTTTGATCTGACCTACACGCTCGTATCGCGCGGCTTTCTCAGTGATGCGGTATGCCTCACCCAGATCAGCACCTGCGGCTTCCTCAACCTGTGCTCGCAATGCCTCGTCAACCTCTGGCGCTGACCAATCCCAACGTGGCTTACCGGCTTCTTCAACCAGCTCGTCAATTGCCTTGATGACCGTTTGCATCTCTTGATGGGCGTAGAGAACTGCTCCCAACATCTGGTCTTCGGAAAGCTCTTTTGCCTCCGACTCAACCATAAGGACCGCGTCGCGGGTACCCGCTACAACCATATCCAGCTTGCTCTCTTTGAGCGCAGCGTAGCCAGGGTTTAGTACGTAGCCCTCGGCCTCGCTGAAGCCAACGCGAGCACCACCAATGGGGCCATTGAAGGGGCAGCCTGATATTGCGAGCGCCGCCGACGTGCCAATCATGGCGGGGATATCGGGATCAGTGTCCAAATCAGCCGACATGACAGTGCAGACAACCTGCACCTCGTTCATGAAACCATCAGCGAAGAGCGGACGGATAGGTCGGTCAATAAGACGTGAGGTCAAGGTTTCCTTTTCGCTAGGTCGCCCCTCGCGCTTGAAAAATCCGCCTGGGATTTTGCCCACTGAATAGGCTTTCTCAATGTAGTGTACGGACAATGGGAAAAAATCTTGTCCGGGCTTTGCTTTCTGTTGAGCTACCACTGTGCAAAGCACGGAGGTAGTGCCCATGGTCACCATAACGGCTCCCGAGGCTTGACGCGCTATGCGTCCTGTTTCCAGCGTGACCTCCTGGCCACCGTACTGGAAAGTTTTAGTAACAACGTTCACTTAACTATCTCCAAAATAAATTGGCCGGCATAAAGCCGGCCTTAAGTCGTTTTTATCGGCGCAAGCCAAGACGCTTAATCAATGTTGCGTAACGAGATGTGTCCTTGCGCTTCAAGTAATCCAACAGTTTACGGCGCTGGTTAACCATGCGAATGAGACCACGACGGGAATGGTGATCCTGCGCATGCTCTTTAAAGTGCTGCTGTAGCTGCTCAATATTTGCGGTCAAAAGAGCGACCTGAACTTCGGGTGATCCTGTATCGCCGTCAGACTGCTTGTAGTCGTCCACGATTTGAGCTTTACGTGCTGCATCTAGTGCCATGATATTTCTCCAACCTGCGTTACTCTGAGCCCACCCGTGCAGGTTTACAGGGGGGCTGATTAATGACTGCTATACAAACAGTCGCTTCGGAGCGACTCGGCCGTCGTCCAGTATCACTCCGATACCCAAAAATGGCCCACTCGCTTCAGCGATGCGCACCATACCACTAAGCGGCGCATTTCGCACTATGACCGGTTGTCCTTGTTTTAGGTAGAAAGCCGCAGAATCACTGAGTTCAACCCTCTCTAGGTGACCCACAGCAATCTCGGGATCGATGAGAAACTGGTCAAGCGCATCGGGCCCTTCCCTTTCGGCCACATCGACCAGCTTCTGCAGACCAATCGATTGGCTTAGATCAAAAGGACCGGTCGCTGTTCTTCGCAGAGCGCTCATATGACCCAGCAGTCCCACTGCCTCCGCTATGTCCTCTGACAGTGTTCGTATATAGGTCCCCTTAGTACAGGACACTCGAATATCCGATGTTGCAACGACGCCCGGTGCAAACGAGGCCATTTCAATCGAATGAACAGTAATCCGACGCGCCTTTCTTTCAACTTCCTTACCCTGTCTCGCCAGCTTATAAAGCGGCTGGCCATCAACTTTCAATGCGGAGTGCATGGGAGGTGTCTGATCAAACTCGCCGACAAAGGAGGTAAGCGCGGCGGTGACATGATCGGCTGTCAGCGCCTCAGCAGTCTGCTCCGCAAGGACCTCACCTTCACTGTCACCCGTGGTCGTTTTGATACCAAAACTGACCGTCGCGTCATACGCTTTATTGGAGTCCAGTAAAAACTGTGAGAGCTTGGTGGCCTCGCCCAAACAAATAGGTAGCACGCCACTCGCCAACGGATCCAGATTACCGGTATGACCCGCCTTGGCCGCATTAAACAGGTGACGGACGCGTTGCAGTGCTTGATTTGATGAGGGGCCGATAGGCTTATCGAGAACGAGAATACCTGTGACTGCCCGCCCTTTCCGCCGGCGCGCCATGTTAGGTCTCGTCTACGCCCGAGGGGTCCAGATTTTGATCGTCCGATGCACGAGCCTTGCCCAATAGCGCTTCCATATGACGACCGCGGCCAACGCTCTCGTCAAATTTAAACGTGAGTTTGGGCACGGTTCTCAAGGTCGATTCACGAGCGATCTCGCTACGCAGAAAACCAGCGGCTTTATCGAGTACACGAGTCACCTCTTCTGCCGATTTAGCGTCATCTAGGCCTAACTTGGTGAAGAAGACCTTCGCGAAACGTAAATCTCGACTGACCTCGACCGCCGTAATGCTGACAAACTCGACCCTCGGATCGCGAACACTGCGCAGCAGGAGCTTTGCTAGCTCCTGTTGCAAAAAGTCGGCGACTCTCTCAGTTCGGCTGAACTCCTGACCCAAAGCGTTTTACCTACAGAGACCGGGCAACTTCGTTGACATCGTACACTTCGATGAGGTCGCCCACTTTTACGTCGGTGTAGTTCTTCACGCCGATACCGCACTCGGTACCACTTCGAACCTCATTCGCATCATCTTTAAAGCGACGCAATGATTCGAGCTCGCCCTCGTAGATAACAATATTGTCTCGCAAAACACGGATAGGCTTGGAGCGATAGACCGTGCCCTCCGTCACCATACAACCGGCGATAAGGCCAAACTTGGGCGAGCGGAACACATCCCGTACTTCAGCGATACCCACAATCTCCTCGCGCAACTCTGGCGACAGCATACCCGACAAGGCTGCCTTAACATCGTCAATGAGATCGTAAATGACATTGTAGTAGCGAACTTCTACGCCTTCATTTTCAGCCAAGCCACGCGCCTTGGCGTCGGCTCGCGTATTGAAACCGAAGATAACCGCACTACTCGTTATAGCCAGCGATATATCAGTCTCGGTGATACCACCAACACCGCCAGCAACCACATTGACTTTAACCTCTTCGTTACCCAGATCAGACAATGAAGACTGGAGTGCCTCAAGTGAACCTCGAACGTCCGCCTTGATGACAATATTCAGCGTTTGCACTTCACCCGCCGTCATCGTCTCAAACATGCTATCAAGCTTGGCGGCTTGCTGACGAGCCAGCTTGCTGGATCGCTGCTTATCTTGACGGAAATCTGCAATTTCACGAGCGCGCTTTTCACTCTCAACGGCTACGAAGGGATCACCCGCATCAGGTGTCCCATCAAGGCCTAAAATCTCAACAGGGATGCTCGGACCAGCGACTTCAATCGGCTGTCCGTTTTCATCCAGCATGGCTCTAACGCGACCATACTGTAAGCCTGCGAGAACGATATCACCTTGATTCAGGGTGCCTTGCTGTACCAATAGCGACGCCACAGGACCGCGTCCTCGATCAAGCCGCGACTCAATCACGAGACCGCTGGCTGGAACGTCAGCTGGTGCTTTCAGCTCAAGCAACTCCGATTGCAACAACAGGGCCTCTAATAAGGTATCGATGCCTTCACCTGTATGCGCTGACACAGGAATAAACTGAGTATCACCACCCCAATCCTCCGGAATCACTTCTTTTGCAGCCAATTCGTTTTTGACTCGGTCGGGGTCAACGCCCTCCTTATCCATCTTGTTAATGGCAACAACCAATGGCACACCAGCCGCTCGTGCATGCTGGACCGCCTCTTCTGTCTGCGGCATCACGCCATCGTCGGCGGCGACCACCAAAATAACGATGTCCGTGGACTTAGCACCACGGGCGCGCATCGCCGTAAAGGCCGCGTGACCAGGCGTATCGAGAAAAGTGATCATGCCCATATCAGTCTTCACATGGTAAGCACCAATATGCTGGGTAATACCACCCGCCTCACCGACGGCGACACGTGAGCTACGAATGTAGTCAAGCAACGATGTCTTACCGTGATCGACGTGACCCATCACAGTAACCACGGGTGCTCGAAGTTCAGGTGTACCCGCTTGGCTTGCCAGAGACTCCTCTAATTGCTCCTCGAGCTCATCATCACTCTTTAACCTGATGCGATGGCCAAGTTCCTCTACCACGAGGCTCGCTGTGTCCTGATCAACCATCTGGTTAATGGTTGCCATTACACCGAGCTTCATGAGCTCTTTAATCACCACACCCGCTTTCACCGCCATCTGCTGCGCAAGATCACCCACGCTGACATTTTCTGGCAACTCGACGTCGTAAATAATCTTCTCAGTAGGCTGCTCGAAGGCATGCTGGTTTGGCTCGTCGCCGCCACGTCGTCGCTTACCGCCGCGCGCACGCCCCACTCCTGATTCAGCTGCTTCAATATCGCTCAGCGACAGGTTGTGACCTCTCTGCTTCCCGCGACCACCCGACATGTTCGAGCGATCTAAACGACCTCGGCTAGGCTTTCGCCGGTTGTCATCCGAATCACGTCCACCATCTTTCGAAGGTGCCTCATGCAAGCGTTTAGGTCGCTTTTCACCTTGTGTTGACGCTTTCTCTGCAGCAGCCGTCTTCTGAGCTGCCTCTTGCTCGGCCTTCTTTCGCTCCTCGTCCACTTTTCGCGCAGCGACAGCCTCGTCCAACTTACGCTTACGATCTTCCTCCTCGGCACGTCGACGAGAAGCTGCACGCTGCCGAAGTACCTCAGGGTCTAAATTACGCAGATCTTCCTCTGTCTCCTCGACAACCTCAGTCGACGGCGCAGCATCGTCCTGTGCATCCATAGTCTCGGCTGTCTCCACAGTATCGGTGGTTTCAGCAGCCACTTCCGGCGCATCCGCCTCTGAAACGGGATCAGCAGAAGGCACTGGCTCCGCCCCTGTCCCTGCAGCAGGCGCCACCTCTGGAACTTCAGGCTCGGCATTCTCCTTCGCTTCGGGACGTTTAACGTAGGTCCGCTTCTTGCGGACCTCAACATTCACCGTGCGCTTACCGGAGCTACCACCCGTTTTGAGGGTGCTCACCGACTTGCGCTTCAAAGTGATTTTTCGAGGCGCCGCTTCCTCGCTACCGTGGCTTCGCTTCAAATGGGCAAGCAGGGTACGCTTGTCATCATCAGAGACACCTTCGTCTGCTTTCTTGTGCGGAAGACCCGCATCCTTCATCTGCGAAAGCAGCTTATCGGGATCTGTTCCCACGGTCTCTGCTAACTGCTCTACCGTTACTTCAGCCATTTCGTCTCTCTCTAATTTCGCTGTTGTTCGTCTGTCGTTTCGCTTAATCCGCTACTTACGCAGACTCCCCCTCTTCCGCGAACCACGGCTCGCGAGCAGTCATGATGAGCTCCGCAGCCCACTCTTCAGTCATACCTTCAATATCCATGAGCTCATCCACGCTCTGCTCAGCGAGATCCTCCATGGTGATAACGCTCATACTTGCCAATACATAGGCAAGTTGCTTATCCATGCCTCGCATCTCAAGAAGATCCTGCGCCGGCTCATTGGAGCCAAGCTCCTCTTCAGACGCGATCGCCATGGTCAGCAGTGCGTCCTTAGCTCTGGCACGAAGCTCCTCTGCGATGTCCTCATCGAAGCCTTCGATACCAGCCATCTCTTCCAGAGGCACGTAAGCGACTTCCTCAACTGTGGTGAACCCTTCCTCGACCAGTACAGCAGCGACATCTTCATCGACGTCGAGAGCATTCATGAAGGTCTCCATGATCTCGCCGGCTTCGGCCTCCTGCTTCTCGATCGCCTCATCCGTACTCATCACATTGATGGCCCAACCGGTGAGATCTGAGGCCAAACGAACGTTCTGTCCTCCGCGGCCAATCGCTTGCGCTAGGTTATCTTCGGCAACCGCAACTTCCATAGTGTTGCTGTCTTCATCAACAACAATGGATTCAACCTCGGCAGGTGACATGGCGTTGATCACCAACTGCGCGGGGTTGTCGTCCCATAGGATGATATCAACGCGTTCAGTATCGAGTTCGTTGGATACCGCTTGTACCCGCGACCCTCGCATACCGACGCAGGCACCCACAGGATCGATACGCTGATCGCCGGTTTTCACAGCGATCTTTGCGCGAGAACCAGGATCTCGCGCCGCCGATCGAATTTGAATGACACCTTCGGAGATCTCGGGCACTTCGATCTTAAAGAGCTCGATCAGCATCTCCTTGCAAGCGCGTGAGAGAATTAACTGTGGCCCTCGTGATTCCTCATTGATCTCGAGCAGGATTGCCCGAACGCGGTCATTCATTCTAAATGTCTCTCGTCCCACCAGCTCTGAACGAGGCAGCAAGCCCTCTGCGTTGTTACCAAGATCCAAGATAATGTTGTCGCGCGTGACCTTCTTCACTGTGCCTGCCAGAAGCTCACCCATGCGGTCCTTGTATTGCTCCACAACCTGCGCACGCTCAGCCTCTCGGACACGCTGTACGATGACCTGCTTGGCAGTTTGCGCCGCGATACGGCCAAAGCCCACATTTTCAATGACCTCTTCGTGCACATCACCTGGGCGAAGGTTTTCGTCAACTTCAATCGCCTCTTCAGTCGTAAATTGTGTACCCAAGAGCGCAAGTTCCGTATCGGGCACGACCAACCACTTACGCTTGGTGACGTAGTCGCCAGAGTCACGATCGATTGTCACCTCGACATCAGACTCCTCGTCGTATCGCTTCTTTGTCGCTGTGGCTAGCGCCAGCTCAATAGCTTCAAAGATGATGTCTTCGGATACGCCTTTCTCGTTCGAAACGGCTTCGGCGACCATCAAGATTTCTTTGCTCATTCGCTATGTCTCACTCTCATCATCGAGGACCGAATCGCCCTCTTTTAAACTCTCATCCACTGCACTGACCGCGGTAGGCCGAGCGCGCTCAATCCACTCAGGTGTGGGTTCAACACGTGCTCTGTCGACGCTGCTTAACGGCAGCAGATACTCATGCTTGTCAACGCGTACCACAATGTCGTCACCATCAAACCCAAAAAACCAACCTCGAAACTTTCGACGACCCACGAAAGGGAATCGAAGCTTCACTTCGATCGGCTGCTCCTCGTAAGCCGCGAACTGCTCCTTTTTGAACAGCAAGCGATCGATACCGGGTGAAGACACCTCTAAGGTATATTCACCTACAAAGGGATCCTCGACGTCTAAAACGCCGCTGATGTGTCGACTGACCGATGCGCAATCATCTACGGTGACACCATCACTTTTGTCGATGTACACCCGCAATGTAGGACGACGGTTGGGGCTCAATAGCTCCAATCCCCATAACTCATAGCCCAACATACCGACTGTCGGTTCAAGCATGGTGAGCAGCTGGCTCTCTTTACCACCCATCGTATTCATCGCCGTCCTCGGCAAATTTCAGACACAAAAAAGGCCCGAACAAGGGGCCTAAAATGCAGCGCCAACAAACGCGCTATGTTGGTAGCGGGGGCCGGATTTGAACCGACGACCTTCGGGTTATGAGCCCGACGAGCTACCAGGCTGCTCCACCCCGCATCAAGTCTTAACAATGCCCCTTGCATCGACACCTGTATCGTCGAAGGCATTCACACGAAACTCTGGGTCTGCAACCAAGGGTCCCGCGACTGAGGGGCGAGAGTCTAGGGAGTCAGGGGTGCCGCGTCAAGGGAGAAACGCACAAAAAAGGGGCGCCTGCGACGAATGCTGGGAACGGGCGGAAACCGGGTTCTATGAGGTTGTAACGCCAAGGTATCGAGCAATTTCGCCCCAGGCTGGGTGAGCGTATCTCAGTCGTTATGCCAGTCGCAGCAGGCAACGACATCGCCAACTGATTTGGCGGATCGGACAGCAGCAACAATGGCGTTCTCAAGTGCCTTCGCTCCGGCAATACCAATACTATTCAACTGGGCGTCAGGGGTCGTTTCAACCTCAGACCCAGGCATAGAGACAGCGAACACGGTATCACCGTCGAACTGCGTATGAATGGGCCGGATCGCCCGTGCCATCCCGTCGTGTGCCATTTCGGCTACTTTTTTTAACTGAGCTTTACTCAGGTTTGCGTTGGTGGCGATGAGACCCAAGGTGGTGTTGGTTCCAGCAACCGGTGCCTTTGCAGTGTTCCCGAGTGCTACATCAACGGCTGAGTCATACTGACCAACATCGTTTGCACGGATCCCGGCGACGACAGTATTGCTGACGGTATCGACTATCTCACCCACCGCGTTGACTGCCACGAGTACTGAGACAATAACGCCATTATCCAGGTCAATACGCGCGCTACCCAAGCCTCCCTTGGTCGCCCGGGAGGGACCTAACAGCTTGCCAACTGTCGCACCCATTCCTGCGCCGACGTTGCCAGATGCAATGGGCGAATCATTCGCCTCCTGAGCAGCCTTGTAACCCCAATCACTGCCGGGTCTTACGTTCGATGACCCTACGTTCAAATCAAACAAGACGGCCGCGGGCACAATGGGAACAACCGTCTCTTCGGAAACGGGTAATCCAACGCCTTCTTCCTCGAGCGCCGCCATAACACCTGACGCCGCATCCAAGCCATAGGCGCTGCCTCCAGTCAGGACAATGGCATGAACTTTTTCGACTAAATTACCGGGCTCCAATAAATCGGTCTCACGCGTTCCTGGCGCCGCTCCTTGCACAGAAACAGCCGCTCTCGCGCCGTCGCCGGCAAAGCGCACGACGGTGACACCTGTCATATTCAATTCATCTGTGACATGCCCGGCGGTAATTCCGGCGATGGCGGTCAGGCTTGCATTTTTCATCAGAAATAGAGGCACCTTTAATCGGACAAACAGACTCTCAAACCGTCACACAGATCGTCATAGAGAGCATCAAAAATCCGCACAAAAAGCTGACGATTTTTTGTCTAAAGCAGGAAGGCTAACACGCGAGGGTTAATCGTCGATTAATGCGTCAACAAGTACCGCTAAATCGAGACCGAATCTATTTCGTTTGAAGCCCACAAGGCATAAACTCCGCGCCTGTCGACAAGAATAATTTGCAAGAGGAGACATTCATGGCGGCTTTACCAGAACACGCCAAGGTCGTTGTCATAGGGCAGGGTGGTATCGTCGGTGCATCGGTGGTTCACCACCTGATTGAAGAAGGCTGGGACGATATCGTAGGCCTAGAAAAGTCAGCGATTCCAACGGATATCGGCTCGACATCCCACGCATCGGACTTTTGCTACATGACGTCTCACGACAAGCTAAATGTCGAAATCACTAATTACAGCCGAGAGTTCTATGCAAAGCGCGGTAACTACATAAAGACCGGTGGTCTCGAAGTTGCCCGCAAAGACGATGACGAACGGATGCTAGAACTCATTCGTAAGATTGGCTCAGGTAAAGCTTTTGGTACCAACGCTTACATGATCTCTGCGGCCGAGGCGAAGGAGAAGTTCCCACTGTTGGAGGAAGACCAAATCCAAGGTGCCATGTGGGACCCCGATGCTGGTCTTGTGACGCCTCGCTCGCAGAAAGTAGCCGGCGATCTAGTTGATGAGGCAGTGGCCTCGGGCAAATTAAAAGCCTTCGCCTACACCCCCGCCACAAAACTTATTGTCGAAGACGGCGAGATCAAGGGAGTTGAGACTCATAAAGGCACGATTCGGGCCGACTACGTGGTCTTATGTGTCGGTATTTGGGGCAACCTCATCTCTGAGACGGCCGGCGTAAAACTGCCGCTGATGCCACTTGAGCACCCATTATTGTTTTTTGGACCTTGGGATCACCTCGAGGGAACGGGTAAAGACATCGTCTACCCCTTGATGCGTGACCAAGGCAACTCAGCCTACGTTAGAGATACGGGAGACCCCACCACTCCGGAAGGAGGCCTGTTGGAGTGGGGCTACTACGAGCCGTTTGAGCCTCGACTGGTAGACCCGACTGACATCGCTGAACCCGGGGAGGCACGACTCTCGCCCTCGATGCGCGACATGACGCTAGATCAGGTGATGGAAGCGTTTGAGCGAGCGATCGAGCTAACTCCTGTTCTTGGAGAGCTTGGCTGGGAAGAGCGGCGATCGTTCAATGGACTTCTCTCTATTACTCCGGACAGCAGCTCCATCATCGGCGAATCAACCGAGGTCAAAAACCTTTGGCTATGTGAGGCAGTTTGGGTCAAAGAAGGACCTGGCGCAGGTAAGTTGCTCGCTGAGTGGATGACGCATGGGCGCACGGAGCAAGATATTCACAGCGTCGACTGTGCGCGTCATTATCCGATCCAGAAGGGCAATGACTACGTCCGCAGCCGATGCTACGAGTCTGCGCAAAAGATATATACCCCTGCGGTTCACCCACGCGAACCTTTCGCCACATCACGCGGCATGCGCGTCAGCCCTTTTTATGAGCGAGAAGTAGCTCTGGGCGGATACTTCATGGAAGTTGCCGGTTGGGAGCGAGCGCACGGTTACGCGGCCAACGAGGCGACATTACTGACGAAGTATCGCGATCAGGTGCCAACCAGAGAAGCTGAATGGGATAACCGTCACTTCTGGGAGGTCTCCAATGCGGAACAGCTAGCACTGAGCGACGGCGTTGGCATGATCAACCTCTCGCACTTCGCCATCTTTGATGTCGAAGGTGCCGACGCTGAAGGCCTTATGGAATACCTCTCTGTGGCCAAGGTCGGTGCGGACACCGCTATCGGAAAAGGCGTTTACACACACTTCCTCGATCACGCAGGTGGCATCCGGTCTGACCTCACCATCATCAGGCTCGCGGAAGATTGCTTCCGAGTGGTGTGCGGTGGTGATACTGGTCACCGTGACTACATTTGGATGCGTGATATGAGTGACCGAAAGGGCTTCGCTAATGTCACATTCCATGATCGCAGCGAAGAGCTGGCGACTCTGGGGCTGTGGGGACCTGAGGCGCGAGTCACGCTAGCCAAGTTAATGGATGAACCTGAGAGCATCTCCAACGAGGCTTTCCCATTCGCGACGACCAAGGAAATCACAGTCTGCGGCGTCAAGGTTTGGGCCTTCCGTATCAGCTATGTTGGCGAGCAAGGCTGGGAACTTTACTTCCCATTCTCCGATGGCCTGGCTATCTGGGATGCATTGTTTGAGCTCGGGGTAACACCCGTGGGTATCGAGACTTACGCTAACAGCCGAAGACTCGAAAAGAGTTTGCGTCTCCAGAATGCTGACTTGGAGACTGAGTACAATCTGTATGAAGCCGGTCTAGCTCGACCCAAGGTCAAGGCAGCGGACTTCCATGGTAAACAGGCCTATGTGCAACAGCGCGAGCTAGACGAGC
The DNA here is from genome assembly GCA_902547755.1 of Halieaceae bacterium. Classification (GTDB taxonomy): domain Bacteria; phylum Pseudomonadota; class Gammaproteobacteria; order Pseudomonadales; family Halieaceae; genus Luminiphilus. The sequence continues at coordinate 100,707 of CACCPA010000006.1, forward strand.
AGGCAGCCTACCTTTGCACCTTTGTTCTGCAAGACACAACCGACGGTAACGGTGTCGTGCGCTACCCCGTTGGTAACTGGCCCATCCTCGACCCAGAATCGAAAGAAGTCATCATCGATTCGCACGGTCGCCGGTCTTACACCACCAGTATGGCGTTCGGCCCCAGTCTCGGCGTGAATGTCGCCATGGGTTATCTGCCTGCAGACAAGGCGAAAGAAGGTGATACCGTACTTATCGAGTACTTTGGCGAGCACTACGAAGCCAGAGTAATGAAGGTAGGTTATGGTGCACTGTTGGACCCAACAAACGAGCGACCAAAAAGCTAAAGTCTATGAACGGGAGCCTACGGGCTCCTTTTTTTTGGCCGGATATCGTGGACTGATTTAGAAGTCGCGTATCCGCAGTGTGATGGATTATTCACTGACAGCTAATGACTAGCTCTGGCGGTCAATTAAGGGCGCCGTCGACGCCGTCGACCGTCAGTTTGCTCGACCACTTTCTTCAACGGTGGCTCTACCAGGGAAAACAAGTGTGGATAGGGATCCGTCTTGTGAGGGAATGCCATGGCCGCGACGAAGTAGTCCTGGAAGTCAGATTCCGTTGCTGTTTCAATTCGCTCGGTACGGTTCACCGTCTGCTGGATAGCGCTACGGGCCTCGTGATCAAGAAGCGCTATGCGAGCGCCAACACCCGCTGCGTTACCCGCAGAGGACACGTGATCAACAGCACAGTCGGGAATCAGGCCCAGCACCATGGCGTGTTCGACACTAATGTGACTGCCAAAGGCACCGGCAAGACGAATACGATCGACGGCTGACACGCCCATCTTGTCCATGAGTAACTTAATACCGGCATAGAGCGCAGCCTTCGCTAACTGAATCTGGCGCACATCATTCTGAGTCACAACGATATCGCGCTGGGTCTCATCCTTCGCAAAATAAAGCACATAGGACCAGGTTCTTCCGTTAGACCGGACGCGTGAGCTGCGCTCAGCGAGCGCTCCATCAACGATGCCATCCTCCGAAACAATCCCTGCAAGGAACATCTCAGCGACGACTTCAATAATGCCCGAGCCACAGATACCAGTGATATTGAGTTCCTTTGTCGAATCCGCGAAACCCACCTCCGTTGACCAAAGCTCGGAACCAATCACTTTGAATTTTGGCTCTAGCGTCCCACGATCGATTCGCACGCGTTCGATTGCCCCAGCAGTAGCACGCTGTCCGGCGCTAATTTCACCGCCCTCAAAAGCGGGGCCAGTTGGGCTCGAGCACACCAGAAGCCGTTCTTTATTACCGAGCACAATCTCGGCATTGGTGCCCACATCGACGATGAGACTCATCGCCTCATCACTATCAGGGCTCTCGGCGAGGATGACCCCTGCCGTGTCAGCGCCCACATGTCCGGCAATACAAGGCAGTACAAATAACCGTGCTTGGCTGTGGGTATCGAGACCGAGATCACGGGCTTTCAGCATGACAGCCTCGTCGACGGTCAAAGCAAACGGCGCGCCCCCCAAATTGATTGGATTAATGCCCAAAACCAAATGGTGCATGATGGGGTTGGCAACTAATGAGACCTCTAAAATATTGTCAGTCGTCTCACCCACTTGTTCGGTCAGCTCTGCAAAAAGCTTGCTCAGCGCTGTTTGAATGGCGGAGCTCATCGCCTCAGAACCCTCGGGGTGCATCATGATGTAACTGACGCGACTCATCAGGTCTTCACCGAACGGTATCTGCGGGTTCATTACGCTGGCCGATGACAGCACATCGCCTGTAGCCAGGTCACACAGGTGTGCAGCGACAGTCGTGGAGCCTACGTCAACCGCCACACCCCGCAGCGCGTCGAAGAGACCTGACCAGACACCAATAATCTGTGTTGATTCAAAAACGGCTACCGTGACACCTCGGTCACCCGATGCCAGTGCCACTTGCAGCTTCACCAGCTCGCTGGTTTCAATGCGAAGGTTGGTCAAACCCCACTCGGACTCAAGCGAGGCCATGAGCAGTTTCGCTTCGCCCCGCGCATCGTCCAGCGTGGACTCTCGCAACGTTACGAAATAGAGACGCGTCGAGGTATTGAGCTGAATATCCCGGTGCTCGGCATCTTTGCGGATAATTTGGCGGTGCACCTGACTCTCGGGCGGCACGTCAATAATCACGTCATCGAGCAACTCGGCGTGACAACTCAACCGCCGTCCCTCAGGTAACGGGCCCTTGCGCTCGTTGAACTTTATTTCCGTGGCAACCAGAGGCGATAGATGCCCTGGGCTTGAGGTCATCTTGTGCTTTTGGAACGTACCCGACATACAGGAGATTTGGCAGCGACCGCACAGACCTCTTCCGCCGCAGACCGAATCGATATCCACGCCCAAGGTGCGGGCAGCGTCGAGCAATTGGGTGTGCCTCGGAAATTCGCCGCGCTTCCCCGATGGTAAAAAAAGAACTTTGACCTGCTCGCTAGACACGTATTACGCGTTAGCCTCGGCGACGCCCAGCACGACCACGACGGCCGCCGGCTCCCTCCGGGACAGGCTCACGGTACGCCTTAATCCAATTCGCGCAATCGGGGTCATTTCCCATCATGACATCGCCACCTCGAACCGCCTGCATCACCTCGGCGTGCAATGGACTGGTGATTGCCGAAGTCATACCCGCGCCCATTGCCATGGTCAAGAAAGCAGCATTGATCCCATTTCGGTTAGGCAAACCAAAGCTGACGTTGGAAGCGCCGCAAGTGGTGTTGACCTTGAGCTCCCTGCGCAAGCGCCGCACGAGCTCCATCACTTGCACACCCGCCTGATTGATAGCACCAATTGGCATCACCAACGGATCAACGACCACATCCTCATGGGAAATTCCGTAGTCAGCGGCGCGCTCAACAATCTTTTTAGCTACCTCAAAACGCACATTGGGATCTTCAGAGATGCCGGTCTCATCATTTGAAATGGCGACAACGGCAGCACCGTGTTTGGCAACCAATGGAAGCACGCGCTCGAGAACTTCATCTTCACCCGTAACCGAGTTAACGAGGGCTTTGCCCTGGTAGACCGCGAGACCGGACTCGAGAGCCTCAACAATCGAGGAGTCGATGCTCAGTGGTACGTCCGTCACTGATTGAACTAACTGTATTGCTTCGGCGAGGATGCGAGGCTCATCCGCCAGCGGAATACCTGCATTCACATCCAGCATCTGGGCGCCTGCCGCGACCTGAGCCAATGCATCAGCCTCCACGCGACTGTAGTCCCCGTTCTTCATTTCCTCAGCGAGAATTTTTCGCCCAGTTGGGTTGATGCGCTCACCAATGACAACGAACGGTTGATCGAAACCGATGCGAACTTCTCTGGTGGCCGAGCTGATAATAGTGGTGGTCATGAGTGTCTCCTGCACGACCCTACCCGTCATTGTCGTGCACTATTTATTGTAAAACCATGTGCTCGTGTTCTTACCGCTCGACCGAATACGATGGTTGAATTTAGGCGCGTTTTTTAACGTCTCATAGAGTCGGATGCAAGTTAATTCGCGTCGTTGAAACCTTTATTTGCTACCATGGCCATGAGCGCCTCGTCACTAATCTCCGCTTCGAGGGTTTTCCCTATTTGTTCGGCCAGTTCCTGCGGAGAAAGATCTGACTCTATTGATGTCGTTATCCGGCGCCATTCCTCGAGATAAGCATCACTGCCGCCCTTACCCGCGCGCATCGCAGAGCGATCTATCGCCGCTTGAAACCGGTGCTCCAGAAGGTATTTCCCGCGCTCTCGCCCGCGCTTGATCTGAACCTGGGAAGGAATATCTCTCCATAAGACATCGATTCTTTGCACGTTGTTAATCTTCCTTATTGATCGGTTAGAGGTTGGGGTGAATTGGAATTAGGGGCTTCTCAATCTGTTGTACGCCAATCAAAGCACATTAGGCGATGACACGAATAACTTCTGCTTCAACCGTTTCCGCTAACAAGCCGTAGCCCGTTGTCACCACTTCTAGAGGTAGCTTCAATCGCGTGGCCGCCCGCTCTGCCTGGTCAAGAAGCTCAGTACTATCGACCTGGGTCAGATAAACCACCCTACGGTAACGACCAAATAACATGTCCTCGAGTTCCGGGTGCGCGTCCAGTTTCATCTCTTCAATCACCAACCGATCGAAGTGGCGTACGAGAAAGTCTGTCAGATAAAAAGTCCCTGGCTCTGCCTCTGCGAGCACCTCAAACACGGGACTGGTTGCATAGAACTCGTAGCAGTGGGCCCCCGGTAGCCGCTGGGCGTTGAACTGCTGCGCAACGCGATCAACGGCACCACCGGTACCGCAGTCGGCATAGGCAATCAATATATTGGTGTACTCGGTATGATGTTGGGCTAGTGCCGACTCCAGCCGATCGGCTATTAGCTCGGGACGATTATGTAATGCCGCATCAAGGCACTTAATATCAAGCACGGTCCACTGATTGGCTCTTTTGAGCGCTGAAAGCTCTTCCGCGAGGGCGCCACAGCCAATGACGAGTAAGCGCCCCAAGTGGGATCAGGCCTGAGCGAGTCGACGAGCTTCAACTAGCCGAGTGGCAGTGGTTGCAGCCTCAGCCGCATCCCGGCAGTAAGAGTCAGCGCCCACGGCCTCGCCAAACTCCTCGTTAAGCGGCGCTCCGCCCACCATGACAATGTAGTCATCTCGGATGCCCTGCTCTTTCAACGCATCAATCACAACCTTCATGTAAGGCATGGTTGTGGTCAGCAGTGCGGACATACCAAGGATGTCAGGCTTATGACGCTCAAGCGCCGCAATGTAATCCTCAACAGCATTGTTGATGCCGATGTCATAGACCTCAAAGCCCGCACCCTCGAGCATCATGGCAACGAGGTTTTTACCGATGTCGTGGATGTCGCCTTTCACGGTACCGATAACCATGGTGCCCACTGGCTTCGCACCCGTCTCCGCCAGCAAAGGTCGAAGAATAGCCATACCACCTTTCATGGCATTTGCGGCAAGCAACACTTCAGGCACGAACAAAATACCGTCCCGGAAGTCGATACCGACGATCGTCATACCATCGACCAGCGCCTTTCCAAGCACCTGCTCAGCGGTCCAGCCGCGATCGAGGAGAATTTGCGTGCCTTCCTCGGTTTCCTCTTTCAATCCGTCATACAGGTCGTCATGCATCTGTAGCACAAGGTCCTCATCGGACAGCTCTGAAAGGATGATGTCTTCTTCATCGGACATTACTGATGTCTCCGTGCTAATCGCCTAGTAGTCTCTATCGGCGAACGATGCTTTTTCACGCGCCATGAAATCCAGTAGCGCTTCATCAATGGCTGGATCCAGAGCCGGTGGCTCGTAGTCCGCCAACATTTGTTTCCAGACGCCGTTCGCCCGCTGCGCAGCGTCTAGACTGCCTTCAGCTGACCACTGCTCATAACTGTTGTTATCGGCAATGGTCGAGCGATAAAACGCCGATTCAAAGTTGCTCAATGTGTGCGCAGAACCAAGGAAGTGCTTGCCAGGACCCACCTCGTGGAATGCATCCATTGCCTGGGCATTTTCGGAAAGATCCATCCCCTCGAGTAAGACCGCGATCATGTTTGCTTGATCGCAGTCCATAACAAATTTTTCGTAGCCCACGGCGAGTCCACCCTCGAGCCAGCCAGCCGTGTGCAGCATGAAGTTAACGCCCGCCAGGGCAGCCGTTTGAAGGGTGTTAGCCGCTTCATAAGCCGCTTGTGCATCGGGCAGTTTCGAGGCGCATAGGCCACCACCACTTCGATATGGCACACCGAGTCGACGTGCGAGCGCCGCTGTGGCGTAGATGACCTGGCTGGGCTCTGGCGTGCCGAACGTTGGTGCGCCCGTCGCCATCGATACAGCTGCCGCAAACGTACCGAAAACAACAGGACACCCGGGGCGAATGAGCTGTGTCAGCGCAATACCGGCCATCGCTTCCGCGAGAATCTGAGTACAGGTGCCAGCAACCGTCACAGGCGACATCGCACCTGCCAAAATGAAGGGTGACACCACACAGGATTGGTTGTTTCGTGCATAGACCTTCAACGACCCCAACATGGTTCCGTCAAAGACCAAGGGCGAGTTCACGTTAATCAGGCTCGTAAATACACAGTTCTGATCGACGAACTCATCACCGAAGACAAGCTTCGCCATATCAACTGAATCTTGTGCGCGACGATAGTGGGTTACCGAACCCATCACGGGCTTGTCACTGTATTTGAAATGGCTGTAAACCATGTCGTAGTGACGCTTGTTAACCGGCAGGTCCACCGGTTCACATACGGTTCCGCCCGAGTGGTGAATGCCGGGCGCCATGTAAGCCAGTTTCACAAAATTCCTGAAATCTTCGATCGTCGAGTAGCGTCGACCGTTATCCAAATCATGAGCGAACGGTGAACCATAGGCTGGCACGAGTACCGTATTTTTCCCGCCGATCGTGACATTACGCTCTGGGTTGCGCGCATGCTGGACATACTCTGAAGGCGCCGTCGCCTGAATGATTTCTCGGCACATGCCCCGCGGAAAGCGCACGTGAGTTGCGTCAACATTGGCACCCGCCGCCTTGAAGAGCTCTGTTACTTCGGGGTCGTCAAGAAAATCAATGCCAACTTCCTCAAGCAATCGATCCGCATTGTCCTCAATGAGCTGAAGGCCTTCTTCACTTAGAATTTCAACGTAGGGAATCTTCCGTTGTATGAAGGGTGCACTCGCCGGTCCTGCGTTGGCTCTCGCCTCACGACGACCTGCGCGACCGCCTCCTTTTCGTCGTCCTGCTCGCTCGCTCATACGACTTTCTCTCTTGTTAATAAAGGCCTCAAATCGGACGTCATTTTAACGTCATAAATGGGGGGAAATGCCAGAAAATCGTGTTAGAAATTAGACTTTTTTCTACCACTTTTTGGTAACTATTCGTGGCCCTGTTTTGAGGTCTGACCGAGCAATCTTATCGGCAGGTCGCGAGGATATTTCGACCCCTTGTCATGTCGATAACACTTTCGCAACAGTTCATGAGGTACTGTTGTGACATAGCCCGGTGTTACAGCGATTAATAAGCGAGTCTGCGGTGTCAGAAAAACGTATTGCGGTGGTTGGTGCAGGTGTCAATGGCGTGTCCATTGCGACCGCCTGCGCGTCACTCGGTCACCAGGTGCGGCTATTCGACGAAAGCACGCCTTTTGACCAGACAAGTAGCGCATCGTCTCGCATGCTTCACGGCGGCATTCGCTATATTGAGCAAGGTCACATTGGGCTGGTGCGCGAGGCTCTGATCGAGCGTGATGGCTGGCTTCGCTTCGCCCCCAATGCAACCCGTGTCGAGCGATTTTATTTCCCGGTTTACCAAGGGGCGAAGCGGGGACGATGGCTGCTCTTTGCCGGCACATTGATTTATCAATGGCTGGCGGGGCGGTTCTCTGTGGGGCCCAGTCAGTTACACAGTAGCGAGGACCTTAAACGTGTCTTCCCAAATCTAGCACCTCAAGGCCTTCGCGGCGGCGCCAGTTACTGTGACGTCGTGATGGACTACGAGCCGCTGATTCAATGCCTCATGGACGAGGCAAGGAAGCAAGCTGTGCGCATCGTCGAAAACACGCGCATCGAGCGCCTGTATCGCGAGGGCCGCATCGACACTCCAGACCAGACCCTCGAGTTCGACCGGGTAATCAACGCGGCTGGTCCGTGGGCGGCAACACTTCTCGAGGCCTCAGATATTGATTCTGAATTCACCATTGACCACGTGCGCGGCTCACACCTTATTGTAAAAGCATCGTTTCCACATGCACTGGTTCTGCAAGCGCCGGGTGAGCGACGGATCATTTTTGTCATCCCGCTCGATGCGGAACATGTGCTGCTCGGCACCACTGAACACAAACATGATTTATCAGACCAGATCGTCTGCACCGATGCTGAAAGCGCTTATCTTTTGCAGATTCTAAATCAGCATCTATCTCAGCCACTCTCAACAAGCGATATCGTGTCTTCTTTTGCTGGTGTCAGACCCATTGTTCGCCCTCGTGATGCGGCTCCCGGTGACATGAGTTCTGCGAGTAGAGACTCCGAGATCGAAGTTTCTGATCGTCTGATCAGTGTATTCGGCGGTAAGTGGACATCAGCGCGCCACTTAGGGGAAAAAGTCGCCTCGCTCGTCTAGAGATAACGCCCTTAGCACCAACGAAAAACCGGCCTATGGTTAGTCGCGTAAGGGGACTATCAACGAAAGAAGGTCTCCCATGATCACAGCACTTTACGCCAGCCTGCTCGCACTTTGGTTTGTCTTTCTCTCGATGCGTGTTATCGCATTGCGAGGCAACCCAATGTTCGCTTTCTTAATCCTTGGGGCCTCTCCAGACGAGATGCTCGAACGAGTAGTTCGAGCTCACGGCAACTTGGCTGAGTACGCGCCGATCATGCTGATCTTGCTCTACCTTCTGGAAACGCTACCCGGGACATCTGTTACCCCGACGACGCTACACGTGCTTGGAGGCTCCTTCCTGCTGGGCAGACTCATGCACGGTGTGTGTTTTGGCTTCATGATGTCGAGTGCACCGCTGCGAATTGGTGGGACGGCTCTCACCCTATTCCCGCTGATAGCCGCGGCGGTGCGACTTCTCAAATCCGTTCTTTAAAACCGACCCAGGCGGGTGGCTGTGCTATAAAGATACGAGTAAACCGATAATGTGGGGGATTTGGATACTCAATGACACTTCTCATTGTTTATCTTGCGATTGCCATCGGCGTCTCGTTTCTGTGTTCTATTCTTGAAGCGGTGCTGCTTTCCATGACGCCTACGTTTGTAGAGCGATTGGCGCAAGACCGGCCCCGCGCTGGTGCCGTCGTGCAGAAGGTACGCAAGCGCATGGATGAATCCCTTGCCAGCATTTTGATACTCAATACCTTTGCTCACACGATGGGTGCAGCCGGTGTGGGCGCTCAGGCACTCAACGTCTTTGGTCCCGAAATGGAGACGTTAGTTGCCGTGTTGCTCACACTCGCCATTCTGTATTTCTCGGAAATCATTCCTAAGACAGTAGGTGCAATGTATTGGCGCGGTCTCGCTATCCCGGCAGCACATGCCATTGTTTGGTTGGTGCGCCTCACCTACCCGCTCGTCTGGGTGTCCACTCGGCTGACCAAGATCATGGGCAACAAGCAAATGAGTACAGTGACTCGCGAAGAAATTCTGGCGCTCGCCTCGCTAGGTAAACGGCATGGCGCACTGATGTCACAGGAGAACGACTACCTCCAGAATATCCTGCGCATGCGGTCAGTCACCACCGAAGATATTCTGACACCGAGAACAGTCGTTCATATGCTGGATGAAAACGCCACCGTGAACGACGCGTTGACCCTCGAGAAGTCTCGTCGTTTTTCCCGAATGCCGGTGTATATCGATTCTGTCGATACGGTCACGGGTCATGTGCTACGGAGTGATTTGTACGAGGCTGAGCGAACCGGCGCAGGTGAGAGCACCATCGCATCACTGCGGCGTGACGTGGTCTATGTCTCGGATAAATTACCTGTCCATAAACTCATCAATCTCTTCATCACTCACCAAATGCATCTGTTTGTAGTCGAGGATAAATACGGTCAAACCGCAGGTGTAGTGACTTTGGAAGACGCTCTGGAAACACTGCTCGGTGCGGAAATTGTCGATGAGAGCGATTCCGTCGCCGACATGCAGGAACTGGCCAAGGAAAAGCACAGGGATCGGTTGGAAAGCGCGAGCTCTGATTAATTGAGCTTTCCGCCCGTAACTTGGGAGGCGCTTCAAAAAAATAAGCACCTAAGACCTTTTTTTGACGCATAAAAAAGCCCCATTAATGGAGCTTTTTCGTTAGATGGTGCGGAAGGGGCGACACACATAACAAAAAAATCCCAATTAATTCATGTATTTATAAGCGTATCACACCTTGAATGAGACCAAAAATATACCGAAGGTATTATCATGTAGGTGCTGCCGCGCCCCTCATATTTAACCCCCGGGGGGCTTACCGCATTTGTCCGGTAGCAGTAGTTACCGGCTAGCAACGTCAGGGGCAACTCAAAAATTGAAATGGAGCGCTAGTAGGTTGCGACTTGCATTCAAATTGCAACGGAACAAGGGTAGATCGTCTAGAAAACTAAACGAAGGCTCTTATTTACGAGTCCAGTAGATACCGCAAAAATTCATCGAGGGTTACAACGGGTTGCAAGACAACAAAAACTTTTTAAATTATTGACCTTAGGTCTATTCTTACGGAAACGCTGCGTAAAAAAGAGTCGAGAGATATGGACACCGATATTTTCAGTCAAGAAACTAAAGTACTGGCAGATTTCAAAAAGATCAAAGATGACGGTACTTTTTCGCAGTCTGATTTTGATAGCCTGGTAGATCAATATAGCAAGCTGCTGAGAACGACCAAAAAGATAATCAAGCTCAGCGATAAGAACGAGCAACGGCTAAATCAGTTAAAGACGGAAGCGCAAGAGACCAATGAGCAACTGGAAGGCATGTCAGCTCAGTTATCCAAGTTTCTCAGTCCGCAGTTGTACAACTCAATTTTTTCTGGCTCTCGACACGGCACCAGGGTTAGCCGTCGGAAGAAGTTAACAGTTTTCTTCTCCGACCTGTGTGGTTTTACTAATTATGTTGAGAGTATGGAATCTGAGGATGTAACGGATCTACTCAATTTATATCTTGAGACGATGACTAACATCGCGCTAGATCATGGTGCAACTATCGATAAGTACATTGGTGACGGTATCATGCTTTTCTTTGGCGATCCGGAAACCCGAGGTGTAAAAGAAGACGCCATCCAGTGCGTCAATATGGCGATTGAGATGCTAAGTGCATTAGATAATTTGGCAGACGAGTGGGCCAAGTACGGATTGAGGGATCAGCTACAAATGAGAATCGGCATCGACACCGGGTTCGCCACTGTTGGCAACTTTGGCTGCGAGTCAAGGTTAGATTATACGGCAATCGGTGCCGCGGTTAACCGTGCCTCGAGATTGGAAACCGCCGCAGACAATGGATCGATTTACATATCTGAGGATACCTATAATCTTGTTAAGGACTCTATCGAAGCAGATGCACTTCCACCAATACACCTAAAAGGAATTGGGGAGTTTCAAGCTCGAAAAGTGATTGCGTCTAGGAGCACTAAATCAGTATCAATGGCATTAGGTGAGCGGAATGTATCTTTTGTTCTGGACAATTTGAGCACTGCAGAACTCGAATCAACAAAGCAGAGCCTGGCCAAAGCACTTAGCGATATCGGTGCTTTTCAAGATGAACGCTATCAAGAATGAAGCGAAGAAATAAAGCGCTCCATACTTTCGAACCACCAGTGGCGACGACTATCTAGATAGACACTCAGGTTACCCAACCACGATATACGAAGAGTGCACCAAACTCGTGCGCCTGAAAGTCAAACTCAAATTTTTTCACTCTTCGAGCCATCTCAATAAAGCCCAAACCTGCGCCGGCAGAATCCTCGGGTGGACCATCTTTCAAACGTTGACGGTAAAGCTTTCTCAACTCCTGTTGGTCCTTTACGGATAAATCCACCAGCGTTGACTCGAGTACATCTCTTTTAGACTCCGAGACCACATTAACGGCCTCTATAAGAAAGCAATCGTCATCAAGCGATATGGCGATAGTTCCGACACTATCACCAGTGGACTTTGTTTTCTGATGAGAATACCTAATTATATTTTGAGCTTGCTCGATGAAAACACCAAAAACTCTATTTGCAACCGCTTCTTCTGTTTCTTTGTCAGACAGTTGATGACGCACAGGATTTGCTATTGTAGTGAGTAAATCTTCGGTCATGGGCCCTGAGTAGCAGAACAGTGTTTGACGGTTTTGCATGAAGGTGTGTAACCCAACGGTGTCTTTATTTGGACTCATTACCGGGCTCTCCTCTAATCTACCTACGCAGTTTGTTCAACGTCGATTGGGACGAGCTCATAGGTGCAGCTCTCTAAATCTTCTTGAAAGTCCTCACCTGCCTCCAGCATAGTGTCGTCCTCGGTTCGATAACACCATTGGATTACGATCTCGCGACCAGCTTCTGCTGTTTCTTCGAGGTACTCAAAGAAATCAAAAAGAAACTTAGCCGATGAGCTATTGAAATAGTAGAGCTCAATCACAACTTTGAAGGTGCCAGTTTCCAGGCTTATAGACTCTTCTAAGGCATCTAAAACTGGTCCGGACCATTCAGATATGTTCTCTGGATAACACTCCCCTCGGATCGCGCAGGACCGCGAGGTTAATTCTACATAGGGCGTCCTTTGAGTTTGTTCAAAAATCATGCTTGCTCCTCACCAGCGAGAGATTCGCCTTCTAAGCTGTCTGACTCGTTAAACGAGAAAGCTAAAAGTGTTAAATCATCACGAAACGGCGCTTCACCTCGATACAAGTCAACGCTGTTCATTATTTTTTCCACTATGTATCGAGGGGACCTATCAGTAGCCTGCTGCAAAAGCTTCAAAACTCGTCGTCTTCCGAAGGCTATTGGTCGTTCCTCGGGGCTCATTACATCAGTTATACCGTCAGTAAGCATGACAAAAGAGCCACTCGGATCATTGATCTCGTGTGTCGAGAACTCGAATCCTTCTTTCACTCGAGTCGAACCGACGGATTTTCTATCGCCAACCATCTCTGTAGCGCCATCACTTTGCACCTGGAAGATAGAGGCCTTGGCGCCCGCAAATTCGAGTTTGCGACTACTGCGATAGTAGATGCAAACGCCACCGTCGAAGCCCTCTTCATTTGTGTTTTTCTGATCAGTCTTGCTCAATGTATCTTTTAGAAGACTGTTCACCTGAGACAGGTATTCCCCGGCGCTCTGATAATTGTCAGGCGTGATTGCCTTATCTAAATGACTTCGAGCGATGATTGATAAAAATGCTCCGGGAACACCATGTCCTGTGCAATCGACTACGGCTATATAAACCTTGTCTGGTAAGTCCTTGATGAAATAGATATCGCCGCCAACCAAATCTCGAGGACGCCATTCAACATTTATGTCGATATCACCCGGGTATGTTTTAGGCAGCAATGCGTTCTGAAGCTTCGCTGCATATCGGATGGAGCTATTAATCTCATCCTTAGCAACAACGAGCTCATGAGTTCGCGCATCAATAAGTGTAGCGACCTCATCTGACATCTTAGAGAACGCTTTGGACATGACCTCGATAGAAGCTCTTTCTTTCTCCTCATCAGTACCGGACGATAATGCTGTTCGCAT
>CACCPA010000007.1 GCA_902547755.1 Halieaceae bacterium
CAGGGCGCGCATGATCTTGGTTACGGCCATCAGCCCAACACCAGCCGGTGAAGGTAAAACCACCACAACCGTGGGTCTGGGAGATGCATTGCAGAAAATTGGGAAGGACACAGTCATTTGTCTCCGTGAGCCCTCGTTAGGACCGGTCTTTGGCATGAAAGGGGGTGCTGCAGGCGGTGGTTACGCGCAGGTCATTCCCATGGAGGACATAAACCTCCATTTTAATGGCGATTTGCATGCCATCGGCGTTGCCAACAATCTCTTGGCTGCGCTTCTTGATAACCACGTTAATCACGGTAATGCACTCGACATCGATGTAAGGCGCATCACCTGGAAGCGTGTGCTTGATATGAATGATCGTGCGCTGCGAGATATCACCGTTGCACTCGGTGGTCCCGGTAACGGCTACCCACGACAAGACGGTTTTGACATCGTCGTCGCTTCCGAAATCATGGCCATTTTCTGTCTGGCAACCGATCTTGATGACTTAAAGGCACGTTTGGGCCGCATCGTTGTTGCGTACACCCGCGAACGTCAGCCGGTGACGGCAGCTGACCTAAAGGCCGAAGGTGCGTTGACGGCGGTATTGAAGGACGCGTTGGCGCCCAACCTCGTGCAAACCCTTGAGGGCACTCCTGCCTTTGTTCATGGCGGACCGTTTGCCAACATCGCGCACGGTTGTAATAGCGTCATTGCAACAACAGCAGGCCTTCGACTGGCTGATTATGTGGTTACCGAAGCGGGCTTTGGCGCCGACCTAGGTGCGGAGAAGTTCGTTGATATCAAGTGCCGCTCGGCTGGTATTCGCCCATCGGCAGCGGTATTGGTCGCCACAGTCCGCGCCTTGAAATTCCACGGTGGTGTCGCTCGAGACAATCTGACCGAGGAAAATCTTGAGGCTCTCGAGAAAGGGCTGGCCAATCTCGATCGTCACATCACGAATATTCGCGATAACTACGGTGTTCCCGCAGTGGTCTCGATTAACCAGTTCATCGCTGACACACAGGCCGAGATCGATCTTGTTGTCGAGCACTGCCGGGTTCGTGGTATTCAGGTGGCGCTATCAAGCCACTGGGCAAATGGCGGTGCAGGTGCAACAGAGCTTGCGGAGATGGTGGTCTCACTTTGCGACGCCGACGACACGCCTGCCAACACCCACCATCAGTCATTTGTCTATCCAGATTCGGCTACCTTGTTTGAAAAGGTGGAAGCTGTGGCTACCAAGATTTATGGCGCATCCGAGGTGACCGCTAATGCCAAGGTGCGAACGCGGCTTAAGGAATTGGCCGATGAGGGCTATAGCCACTTGCCGATTTGTATCGCTAAGACCCAGTACTCATTTTCCACTGACCCTGCATTAAAGGGCGCGCCGTCGGGCCATGCCATGGATATTCGTGAAGTACGCTTGTCTGTTGGTGCGGGCTTTGTTGTGGTCATTTGTGGCGATGTCATGACCATGCCAGGACTGCCTAAGGTACCTGCGAGTCAAAGCATTGATGTGGTTGACGGACAGATTGTGGGTTTATTTTGAAGAAGGATTAAATAAAAAAGCCCGCATGAGCGGGCTTTTTTATGGACCTTGTTACTTGGAGTAGTAAAGGGGAAATCCTTGGATAGAGCCTACGGGCGTAACTTGCCCAGTTGCTGACGCTTGAAGCGCCCTAAATTCAGGGCTCATGGCAATGGCGTCGCCTGATGACGCCATAGAAGACCAGCTGTCCCAACTCATCACGTAATGTATGTTTCCGGTTCCACCGATCCCTTCATTGTAGATATTGACTCTAGCACCCAGTGATTCGTGAATGGCTTTCGCTGCCATGAAGGTCTCGTAAATATCGGCCATTTTCCCGGGTGTCGGTTGCCAGATAAATACCCGGAAGGGCCCGTCGTCTGCGAAGCTTGCTCAAGTTACTGACGCGTCCCAATTCAGTCCCTCCAGAGACATCATGAGTTTCCCAGACGGATCTGCACCGGCCTTGGCAAAAAAAGCGGAGAGTTCCTCGCCGCTGTTATAGGCCTTGGTTTTAGCCCATGCCTCACTGCTATCCCAGCGAAGCACATAATCAAAGGTGGTATTCCCCGAGCCGCCAACGTCCATTTGAAAAACCCCCACACTGGCCCCACTCTTCTCATGAAGTTTGGCGGCCTCAACGAGACTGCTTGCTAGTTGTGCGGCTTTTCCGTCCAGCGCTTGCCAACGAAAAACTTCCAGCCGTTCTGCCAGTGCCGAGGTAGAACTGAGAATCATCGATAAGACGATTAAAACTTTAGTGGTGCGCTTCATTTTTATTCTCCCCAACTAAACAGTTTGGAGGTCATTACGTGACCTCAGATTGAAATGTAGACCTAATCTAAGAATTTGCGAGTTTTTGCGCCATCCACAGGTGCTCAGGTACTTGCTCGCACGGATCTAAACAGCCACTCTGTGAGCGGCTTTTTGGAAATTGAATAAGAAGGAAGCGAGATGAAAAAAACCGGTGGATGTTTGTGCGGGCAGGTACGTTACGAAACCAAGGCTGAGCCAATGATGACAGGCGTCTGTCACTGCAAAAACTGCCAAAAGCAGGCGGGATCGGCCTTTTCAACCCTCGCGGCATTTCAAAAGACTGATATCGAATTTACGGGAGATCTGGCGCTCTACGGAGACAGCGACACGGACACAGGAAATACCGTTAAGCGTTTTTTCTGCGGTACCTGTGGATCGCCACTGTACTCTCAAGTGCCTGCACAGCCTGACATGGTCTACTTAAAGACAGGAACCCTCGACGACACCGATAGTTTTGTCGCAATGTTTCATTGCTGGTCGAGTACCAAGCAGAACTGGGTTGAGCTATCGCCCGATGTGCCGGCTTTCCCGCAAAACCCAGCGGGCTAAACGAGAAGCATCTAGCCGCCTGAACCAAGTCATAATCCATCCCTGTTTTACAAGGGTTTGAATTTTCGCCAGCATTGAGCGCACCGATTTTTGATATGCAGCATGGTCAGCGTGCGCGCTTGGTCTACTCGTGTACAGAGCAATGGTGGTCTTTCGGTTTCTGCAGTAAAGACGAATGAGGGGTAGCGTTTAGCTCCTAGGCCTCGCCTCAGACGCGAGGGGCTTGGGATACGGGGATTTTAAAAAAAGGAGAGATAACATGTCAGCAATCATCATCGCGCATTTCAAAGCGCAAGAGGGCAAGCTTGCAGAGATGGCAGAGGTATTCAAAGCGTCACTGGGCGCAACCCGGGGCTTCGATGGCTGTATTGGCCTCGATGTGTATGTGGAAGAGTCAGCCGATACCTACACCCTGATCGAGGAGTGGGAGAGCGTTGCCCACTATGATGCTTATCTGCAGTGGCGGATTGATACAGGCATTAAAGAGGCGACGGCCAGCCTCATTGAGGGTGGCTGGGACGACGGAGTGACTATCCAGCGCCTTGGAGCCAAACTCGATTTATAGTTACGGCGTTAGCCAGCCATCAATCTCAAACCGTGTCTTGTGCGGGCGTTACTGAGGAAGAGGTTTTCTGATGAGCGAGTCGGCGCTTCATATTGTTCTCTGCCAACCTGAAATCCCGCCTAACACCGGGAATATCATTCGTCTGTGCGCCAATACAGGAGCGTCGCTTCATGTCATCGAGCCCCTCGGGTTTGAGATGGACGACAAACGGCTCAGGCGCGCCGGGCTCGATTACCACGAGTTCGCCAATGTCCAAACCTGGGATTCGCTGCCAAGTTATATTGATGTTTATGGGGATCGCCGGCTCATTGCTGTAGAGACCTGCGGTGAGGTGGCTCACTCTGACCTTGCTTACCAGTCCGGTGATTCATTGGTCTTTGGATCCGAAACAAGAGGCTTGTCACCCGAGTTGCTAGCCTTGTTTGATGTTAGTCATATTATTCGTTTACCCATGTTGCCTGGCAGTCGAAGCCTGAATTTGTCGAATGCCGTTGCGGTTGCCGTTTATGAGGCCTGGCGACAACTGGGGTACGCGGGCAGATAAAAGAGCCCGAGAAGCAGCGCTAGCTACCCTTGCTTGTCGAGTTTGATCTCGCTCTCCACGGATACCCAAGAGGGTGCCGAGCAGCACCAGATTTGGAGTTTGGGGGGTAACTGATCCTTTTGGTGGCAGCCACCGAGTCGAACCGATAACAAGCCACGACCATCGATGTTGCTCGTATGGACGCCCGATCCACAATCACCACAGAAACTGTAGTAGCGCTCGTTACCGCTATCGGCGAGCTTTCCATGCTCTTTTAGTTGCCCGCTGGTGAGCTCAAAGTCATCGCGCTTGATTCGCGCGGTATATTGAAATGCGGATGAACCGAAGGTCTGACAGTCGGTGCAATAGCAGATAGCGACCATGTCGGGGTTCGCAACCGCTTTCCACGTGATGTTGCCGCAATGGCAGGCTCCGTCAATATTCATTAGCGAGGCAACTCCTTCGTCATCGAGCGTTCTTTTGTTTTGGCATATCGTATGCCATATTATTTTTCTTGGCCGAAAATGAGATGGCCACGGATATCGGTACATCGTATAACCGTAATCATTAGTTCGACATAGCGAATAACAAAAAGGACAGTGAACAATGAACGTGGTTCCTATTTTCAAAGGTTCGAGTGGCAAAGCTTTTAGTAGCGAAAGTTTCGGTGCAGATATCACAGGTATCGATCTAGCGAATCTCACGTATGACACCTTTGAGGGGATTTACCGCGCATGGTTAGCGTTTGGCGTGCTTCGATTTAAAGGACAAACACTCAATAAGGACTCGCTTCAAACGTTCAGCCAGCGGTTTGGACCATTGGAGCAAATTCCCATAGGAAGGATGAGCGATGAGCAGAAGGCACAGCTAGACAATCTCTACGTCACGCCTATCTCGAATATTAAGGTCGACGGGAAACCCATCGGCGGACTAGGAGACGCTGAGGCAACGTGGCATGCCGATATGACCTACGTTGAGGTGCCACCCCCTGCCAGCGTCCTACTGGGCGTTGAGATTCCTCAAAATGGGGGCGATACCTTCTTTGCCGATCAGCGTGCAGCGCTTGCCTCGCTGCCCGAGGATTTATGCCAGCGAATCGAGGGATTGTCGATCAAGCACAACGCGGCACACGATAGCGTCGGCAACTTACGACCAGGTTTTGAAGCCTTTGATGATCCGCGAGATGCACCGGGCGCTGTTCATCCGATCATTCGAAAACACAACGAAACGGGTGATACCTGCCTGTATTTAGGGCGCCGGGAGTGGGCATACATTCCCGGTCTTCCATTGGAAGAGAGCGAGGCACTGCTCGATGACTTGTGGTCATATGCAGTTCCAGCCGATTACGTCGTGGAGCAGAACTGGACGCCCGGCGATGTGATCATTTGGGATAATCGACGGTGTCTTCACAAGCGAACATCTATTGATCCTTCTCAGCGGCGGTTATTACTTCGCTGCCAGGTGTTAGCGCGCACTGCTTGATAGTGTTGTTTTCACGATGGCCAAGGTGAGTAGTTTGTGATGAGAGGGTGGTTACCGCTCTTTACCTTCGTCGGAGCGTTGATAACGCTTTTGATGGCTGGTCGTCTCGTAGCGGACTATTTTGGTATCGAGCTGACGTTCGACTCAGTTCATGAGTTTCGCGATTGGATTGATTCCATAGGCTGGTGGGGCCCGTTAGCTTACGTGGTTCTTGTGGTCATTCGGTTGTTTCTGGGCCTCTCTACACACGTCGTGCTCACGCTGGGGGGCGTAGCGTTTGGACTAACCGAAGCCATTATTTGGGGAGGCGTAGGGCTGACGCTATCCGGCGTTGTCCAATACGGACTGGGGTACTACCTCGGCAGTCATTGGGTCACCAAGCGACTAGGCGACAAAAATGAGCGGCTGCAACGGATTTTGTCGCGCAGCGGGGTGCCTGCACTTTTCCTGATAACCGTCCATCCGTTGGGCCCACAAAGCCCGATGACCATCGTGGCCGGGGCTGTGCAGTTCCCGTTTACGAAATTTGTCGTGACCATGATGCTAGCCTCGCCGATTAGAGCCAGCATTTACGCTGTTCTTGGCGGCGCTGTGCTCGAGTTCGATCTATGGCTGATCACACAGATCACGGTGGGTTGCGTCGTCGTAATGATATTGCCCTTTCTGCACCGTAAAACCCGGCGGCTACTACTGGGTATGGACGCTTAGTAGGGGGCCCGTGTTTCGATGGTAAAGCTCGCCGATTTATCTGAGTACATTGCGGTTGCGTTGCTCATTTGGGCCGGCCTGCGAGTCCGGAAGAATACGGCGGCCCTTGGGTTGTTGTGCGGTGCCTGGGGCTTCTCGCTCTGCCTTCACTACCGAGCATGGGCGTGGCGCTTTGAGGACGTCATGACAGGCAGCGCAACGCCAGTGGTCGAGACAACCATGTTCGTGTTGACCTACACCGCGCCGATCTCGATCATCTCGTTTATCATTACGCTGGTGCTTTGTATGCCAGCTGCGCGAAACCACGATAGCTAGTGATAACGCACATGCGGGATCTATACCTCGGCGCTTCTGTGGGGCATTGCGCAGCCACGTTGCGGCCTTTACCTTTAGTTGCTAACTCGCCTTAATTGTCGTCTCCCACCCAGGTGCCAAAATCTATAAAAGGCTGTTGTCTGACCCGCAATGAGATAGTCTTGTTTTTCCAACGTAAATAAATGATAACGAGGCAACGTTGCCCAAAACACTCGGAGATTAATCATGTCTAACGAAGAATGGATGACCAGCGCATGCATCCTCTGTGAGCTGAACTGTGGCATCAAAGTTCAGACTGGCGGAGAAAATGGTCGCGAGATTGTGCGTATTCGCGGGGACGAGGATCACCCTGCTTCGAAGGGCTATCTCTGTCAAAAGGCGTCGGGGCTGAATCACTATCAGAACGGTAAGGACCGAATAACATCGCCTTTGCGACGCAAGCCAGACGGTACCTTCGAAGTCATCGATTGGGACACCGCGACCCGCGAGATCATGGAGCGCTTCGCCGCCATTCGTGACACGCACGGCGGTGACAAAATCTTTTATTACGGTGGCGGCGGTCAGGGGAATCACTTGCCCGGCGCCTACTCGAGTGCGACCCGCTCAGTGCTTGGTAGCGTTTACCGCTCAAGTGCTTTGGCGCAGGAGAAGACTGGTGAATTCTGGGTCAACGGTCAAATGTTCGGATCCATGGTCAAAGGCGACTTCCACCATTGTGATGTCGCGTTTTTCCTTGGAAAGAACCCCTGGCATACGCACGGTATCCCCAGAGCACGTGTATTCTTGCGCGACTTCGCAAAGGACCCCGGCAAAACCATGATTGTTGTCGATCCAGTGGTCACGGAGACGGCGAAAATGGCCGATATTCACCTGCGAGTGAAGCCGGGAACGGATGCGTGGATGCTCGCGGCGATGGTGGCCATGCTAGTTCAAGACGAGCGCTACGCGTCAGCCTGGGTTGAAGAGCACACCCAAGGAATTGAAGACATCAAGAAAGCCTTTGGCGCCATTTCAGTCGCAGATTACTGCGCGCACGCGGGTCTAGCTGTTGAAGAAGTCAGCGCAGCGGTAGACGCCATTGCGAATGCCAAGGGCATGGCTATGTTCGAGGACTTGGGAGTTCAGATGAACCACCACTCGACACTTATTAGTTACCTCGAAAAATTGGTTTGGGTATTGTGTGGGCACTTCGGCAAGGAGGGTGGCCACTACGTCCCCGCTTATCTGCAAAATATAGCGGGCAGCGGACGCAGCTCACGCAAGTCACCCGTTGTGAAGGCGCCCATTATCAGCGGCATGATTCCCTGTAACGTCATTGCCGATGAGATTCTCACGGATCATCCGGATCGCTACCGAGCCATGATCATCGAGTCGGCTAATCCGGTGCATTCATTAGCTGATAGCAATCGGATGCGTAAGGCACTCCGCTCGATGGAGCTGGTTGTTGCGATCGATATCGCCATGACTGAAACCGCCCGGGAGGCCGACTACGTTTTGCCTGCCTCTACGCAGTTCGAGAAGTGGGAGGCAACCTTCTTTAACTTCGAATTCCCCGAAAATTATTTCCACTTGCGCAAGCCCTTGTTCGAACCATTGGGTGAGTCGCTGTCTGAGGCAGAGATTCACGCGCGCCTCGTTGAGGCTGCTGGGGTGATGCCAACCGAGTTGGTTGATGAGCTGCGCGGCTTGTTGAAAGAAGAAGGTCGTGGCGCATTCCGCGAACGGTTTATGCAGGCCATGGCTGAGGATGTCATGGTGTCCAAATTGGCCCCCGTCATTCTATACCGAACGCTTGGCGAAGTGCTGCCTGAGGGGGCAAAAGAGGGCGCCGTCATGTGGCCGCTAGCGCTCGGTTTTGCCATGCGGGACAGCGCGAGTTTGGCGCGTGCCGGCTACGAGGGTGACCCCATCACGCAGGCCGATAAGCTCTTCGATGCCATCATTGCCGGGCACTCCGGTGTTGTGTTCTCGCGAGATGATATGTCGACGGCGTGGGAGAGAATGGGACAGGAGGAAGGCATTCAGCTAGCCCTCCCCAGCTTGTTGGATGAGCTCACCGTTCTAGAAGCGGGGCCTATTGACCGTTCAAATTCCGATTTCCCCTTTGCCTTGAGCGCGGGAGAGCGTCGCGACTATTCCGCGAATACTATTTATCGTGACTTCGGCTGGCGGCGTAAAGACCCCGATGGGTCTTTGCGTATTAACCCAGATGATGCTGCCAACCTCGGTATTGAAACAGGCGATCAAGCGCGGATTGTGACGGCAGTCGGTTCAGCGATGGCGCGAGTTGAAGTAACTGACCGTATGCTGCCGGGTCACATTGCGATACCGAACGGATTTGGCCTTGATAATGAGGATGGAACTCGATCAGGTGTTGCACCCAATGAGCTAACCTCGCTCTCCGATTGCGATAAATTCGCAGGCACGCCGCACCATAAATTTGTGCCTGCGCGTATTGAGGCAGTGGCTTAGTTGCCAGTCACCACGGCGCATTAATCGCGGGAGATTCAGGTCATTGAGCGTTTTCGAACCTGAGGAACATCCGCATAGGCGGTTCAATGCGTTAATCGGAGATTGGGTGCTCGTTTCCCCACACCGGACGCAGCGGCCCTGGCAGGGAAAGGAAGAGTCCCTATCAAGGCCCTCGCGCGCATCCTACGATGCTGGATGCTATCTGTGCCCCGGTAATGAGCGTGCAGGCGGTCAGACCAACCCTGACTACTCAGGCCCTTATGTGTTTCAAAACGACTTTAGCCCGCTTCTCTCAGAGACGCCTGAGGGTCGCAATGAGGACCACGAGTTGTTGGTGGCAGAGAGCGAGACGGGCGTCTGCCGTGTTATCTGCTTTTCTCCACGCCACGACCTGACCCTGCCTGAGATGTCCGTTGCTGAAATTCACGCATTAGTCGATCTTTGGACCTCACAATACATCGAGCTCGGTGCGATGGAGGGCATTAATCACGTTCAGATTTTCGAGAACAAAGGCGAGATCATGGGTTGCAGCAACCCGCATCCTCATGGGCAGATCTGGGCTCAGAAAACAGTGCCCGACGAGCCCGCGAAAGAGTCGTTAAGGATGCGCGCACATTGGGAAAAAACGGGCCGAACTCTGTTGGGTGATTATCTTGCAGTGGAGCTCGAGCGTGAAACCCGCCTAGTCTGTGCTAACCACAGTTTCGTCGTAGTAGTTCCTTTTTGGGCAACATGGCCATTTGAGACCCTAATTCTCGCGAGACGTCATGTGCGTCATCTGGGCGATATGACGCCAGCGGAACGCCACGATCTTGCCGATATTATCAAGGAGCTGACCACACGCTACGACAACCTGTTCGAGTGTAGCTTTCCCTATTCGGCTGGCATGCATCAGTCGTCAACCGACGGTGCTGAGCACGCAGAGTGGGATTGGCACATGCACTTTTATCCTCCTTTACTGCGCTCTGCTGAGGTTAAGAAGTTCATGGTGGGCTACGAAATGCTCGCGACACCTCAACGAGATATCACACCCGAGGCAGGTGCTACTCGCTTGCGAGCTTTGTCAGCGACGCATTACGCCGAACGCGACTAACATCCTCCCACCCAAGCCCGATTTAATACCTGATGGGCAGGCGAAAAGCGTCAGCATTCTCTTTATCGAGGGGTAACCACACGAGCTTGCCCTGGCTCCAACGCCCAGAATCGTTTTGCGTCGATTTGATTGGCTTGTAAGGCAGCGTCTAGGTCGGTCACAGGCTGACCGACTGGCTCCCAAGTGAGCTGAAACACACCAAAATGCATACCGAGGCTCTGCTCGCTGTTGAGGTCGATATGGGCCTTAACGGCTTCTGCAGGGTTCAAGTGGATATCTTTCATAAACCAGCGAGGCTCGTACGCGCCGATCGGTAGAATGCTAAGCGCGAAGGAGCCAAAACGTTCCCCTTGCTCCTTGAAGTGTGGTGAATAGCCCGTGTCCCCGGCAAAATGGATATTCCCCTGGCTTGTCTAAATGACAAAGGACCCCCACAAGGTTCGCATTTGATCAAAGACGCCTCGCGCTGAGCGGTGCTGGCACTCAACAAAATGCACGGTGGCATTCTCGACGGATGTATTGTTATTCCAGTCGAGTTCGATTACTTGGCCATAGCCGAGTGAGCGGAGTAATGCCGCATTGCCAAGGCCTGACACGATGACGGGCTGTTTGTTTTGTTGCTGCCGTATCTGTCTCAGTGTCGCTGTATCGAGATGGTCGTAGTGGTTGTGGCTAATTAGTACGAGATCGATTTCAGGTAGATCGCTTATCTCAATGCCGGGCGCGCGAATCCGCTTCGGGCCGGCGAAGGTGACGGGGCTTGCTCTCTCAGACCAGATCGGATCGGTTAGAATGTTCATTCCATCCACTTGAATAAGGATGGTCGCGTGATTGATGTAAGTGGCACGAATGCCGTCCTCCACGCGGTCTGGAATTGCAGACGGCACAGGATTGGGTAGCGACTCTGGCCACGCTGATTCACTCCAGAGGCTTTGCCACAAAAACTGACTGATATCGCTCAGCCCTTTATCTGACCCATCGCGGTTATAAAAACGACTTCCGTCCGAGTGATCGCTGATCGGATAAGGTCTTTCGGTAAGTAGACTGCAAGCGGATAGTAGAGACGCAGTGAGCACGACCAATGAGGCACGGCTGATTCGTTTTCGGTACATCGTCATTTTCATGGCCAATTTACGTCGGCTTCCAAAGAGGCGATCATTTAGGTTGAGTTGCTCTAAGTGCACCTCTACATGCTGGCAAGAGTGATACCACATCATGTTTGAGCACATCCGATCACAATTTGCGGCAACGTTTGGCGACGACAATGACCTTCAGATCGTGATGGCTCCCGGTCGTGTAAACCTAATCGGGGAATACACTGACTTTAACGATGGTTTTGTCTTTCCAATGACTGTCGATCGCGGTGTTTACGTGGGTATTAGAGCGCGTGACGGCCAGCGGGTGAGGGTGAAGTCGAGTCGGTTTGTTGAGCTCATTGACTATCCGCTGGATGACTTTGAAAAACCGCAGCCTGGCCATTGGTCCTGCTACGTTCTTGGTGTTGTAGAAGAATTGCGGTTAATGGGATTGGTCTCGGGCGGGTTCGATGCTGTTATCGACGGCAATTTAACTTTGGGTGCTGGCCTTAGTTCATCCGCGGCACTCGAGACAGCGACAGCCTTGGCGCTTCAGTCCCTCTTTGATTTCGAGATGAGCCGTGTTGATGTTGCGACTTTGTGTCAGCGAGTTGAGCATCGCTACGCCAACGTGATGTGCGGCATCATGGACCAGTTCGCAAGTGGTCTTGGCCGCTCAAATCATGCGCTATTGCTCGATTGTCGAACCCTGTCACACGTGAACATTCCGACCAATCTGGATAAGTACCGGATTGTGATTATCTCGAGCGAGGTCAAACGTGAGCTCACGTCCTCCGCCTACAATGAGCGGCGCGGTCAGTGCGAGGAGGGCGTCGCGTCACTCAGGCAGTTCGATCCTTCGATAGCGTCCCTGCGAGACGTGACGCCTGACTTATTCGATGCTTACGGTGACCAGTTGTCTAAGATAGTTTTTCAGCGCTGTCGTCATGTCATCACCGAAAACGCGCGCGTGCTCGACGCATCCGCAGCACTTGCAGCAGATGAGCTCGCGCAATTTGGGCGATTGATGACAGCGTCGCATAAGTCGTTGCGAGACGACTTTGAAGTCAGTTGTGATGAGCTCGATTGTCTGGTTGACATTGCATATGGTACCGAGGGTGTTCTGGGGTCACGAATGACCGGTGCGGGGTTTGGTGGCTGCACCGTGACACTGATTCACATGGATGCCATAGAGACATTGAGGGCGAATTTGCTTCCCTACACTGATCGCTTTGGCCTCAATCCAGAGATGTTTGTTCTCCAGGGTAATCTTGAGGCGGGTCCGGTCAGCGGTTCGTGACTGACACCGCAAAAAAACCACCTTTAAATCGGTCGTATTTAGCCTAAACTGATAGCCAAGCAATGCTACGTAGTGCGGTAGTCCCTCACTGAGCGAGCGATACAATAATGAAAACAGCAACTCGTGCGTTATTACTGTCGGTTATTTTCTCTGCTTTTTTCACTGCGTGTGGTGGCGGAGGCGGTTCTCCGTCTGCACCGCCTGCGCCAGTGGTCACTCCACCACCGCCCAGCTCCGGTGAGGGCTCATCCGGTGGCGAGGAGCCTCCTGAGCGTGGACCACTCGAGACAGATCTCGAGCTCAACCAGCGACTGATTGCGGCGGCGTCGACTGACACGAGCCAGCCGGGCTTTCAGCTCTTCATGAGTCCTCACGTTAACCCCATTTTGGCATTGGGGTCTTATGTCTACGTAACCAACACACCAAACGGTACGGTCGATGTTCTCAATGCGGACACTCGAGTGGTGGTTCAGCAGATTGACGTTGGCTTGGAGCCGATGAGCTTGGCGGCGAAGCCAGACCGCAGCGAGTTGTGGGTCAGCAACCACGTTTCGGACAGCGTGAATGTCATCGATACCGCACCCGATTCACCCTTGTTACACACGGTCATCGCGGTCATTGATCACCTAGATTTGCCCGCGGGCGAAGAGGTGTTTGACGAGCCAGCAGGTATTGCCTTTACGAGTAATGAGAAAGCCTATGTGGCGCTGTCTCAAACCAACCAAATAGCGGTCATCGATGCGACGACGTACGAGGTCACCAAGCTCCTTCATGTACCCGCTCAGGATCCCAGAGCCATCGCAGTGGTGGGCGACAAATTACTCGTCTTACCCTTTGAGTCGAATAATCAGACTCAGCTCTCAGGGTGCACCGCCGATGGCATTGACGGTGACGTCTGCACCTTCGATGCTATCGAGCATGTGTTTAATAACAACAACGTGTTGTCGCTCAACTATACGGCAGACATTGTTCGTAACACGGATCTTCCAGATCGCGATCTCATCGTCTACAGCACGGAGAACGAGCAGCGCCTTCAATCGGTGAATCACTTGGGGACGCTGCTCTATGGCCTGTCTGTTGACGCGTCCGGTGTTGCATACATTGCTCAAACGGATGCGAGGAATATGGCTAATGGTCGTGCAGGCTCACAGCAGCACGGCCTAGCTGAACTCGAGAATCGACCGTTTTTCAACCAAATTACCCGAGTCGATTGTTCGGGGCCTCAGGGTTGTTTACCACAGACACGACGTTATGAATTAGAGCCCCGACCGCCCACTCATCCAGCGGCTGGCAGAGCGCTCGCGACGCCTTACGACGTTGTGGTTCTGCCTGAGGGAGACGCACTGCTTGGTGTTGCCGCTGCCTCTGACACCGTTTTTCGGATGGATACCGCCTCCGGTGATATTCAGAGTCGAGTGACGGTGGGCGCGACACCGCGCGGCATCACGCTGAGAGGCAGCGATGAGGCGTGGATTTACAACGCGAGCGACTCCTCTGTGAGCGTTGTGTCACTGAGTAATGGATCGCTCGACCTACAGGCAACCATTGTTCTCGAGGATCCGACCCCAAGCGAGATTGCAGCAGGTAGACATTTGTTTGAATCGGCGAAGGCGTCGAGTACCGGCACATTCTCGTGTGCCAGTTGTCATATTGATGGCAATACCGATCAGCTGCTATGGGTATTAGATACACCCATTTGCGATGTACCCGGTTGCACGCAAATCCAGCCGAGACTGACGATGCCCATGCGAGGGTTGAGAGACACCGCACCCTACCACTGGGACGGTGTCATGGGTGACCCTCATGGCGGCAATAACACCGCTAACATCAACGGCTCTATTGAGCCTGATTGCGAGAGCGGCGTGGCGCTTGATTGCTCTCTCGTCCTCGTGGACCGCACGCTAGGATCGACCATGTGCGGCGTCGGCGAGTGTGAGGACGGACCCTCGGGGCGAGCCGGCAAACTGACTGACGAAGAGCGTCAATCACTTGCCTTGTTCAACTTGTCGGTCGCATTCCCTCCACCACCAGAGCGTCCAGAGACCAACCTTTTAACCCCGTCGGCTTTCCAAGGGATGCTCCAGTTCCACATGGAAAAGGACTGCGGTAATTGTCATCGTATGCCGTTTTTGGTGAGCACCAACACACCGAGAACGGGTATGGATGCACCCACCTGGCGCGGCGCCTATGACCGATGGATGATCCTACCCCAAGCCCGCCTAAACATTTCGGATCTTTTGCGGATCCTCAGAATCCCTGACCACTTTCCCGAACAAGAAATATGGCGGGTAGCCGGTTCGAGCGAGCAGATTTGGCGCATGGCATTGGAGGGCAGCACGGGTCATACAGGTTCGCTGGGCTCACAAATCGGTATGGCACCGGGAACAGCGTTATCAGCTTCGGAGCTTGAGAAACTAGCTATCCTATTGTCAGCGGCTAATGCGGGAACGATTGCGTTGCGAGCATCACTTTTAAAGCCAGAGACAGGGGAAACGCAGCAACTGCGCTACGAGAATGGATTGTTCACGGGCATTGAATCGGGAGAGACGTTCAGTGACCAGCAGCTGGTAGAACTGACTGAGATGGGTGAGCTGCAGGCGTTGATTACCGCGCACCCACCTGCGAACGTCACAGCGCTGCATCCGCAACCCGGGATTTGGCCTGAGTCGCCGATTGCGCAACAGGCTGCCACGCTCAACGTTGCTGAATTGGATGATGCGAATCGCTTAGAGATGCGAGGGCGTCACATCTATCCGGGCGCTAAGATCTTTGTGGAAGGCGAATTGGTTGGCGGCTCGGTTAACTGTATCAGTGGTGAGCTACCTAATTGCGTGGATGAGCAAATTGAGGTCGTACTATCAGAGGCGCCCGATCGCGGTGGTTTTTTTCAGCTCCAGCTACAAAATCCGCTAGGTAAGTTCACAAACGACTCCTTCTATTTCTCAGAGCAGGTCGAACCCTCGCTACGCGAGGGCTCTATTTTAGCGAGCCGCGGTGATCTCGTTGACTGCGGTTTGCCCTCGAGTAGTTGGGAGTTCACCAAGTTCAATAATGGTACGGCTCGTTGCGAGCGGTCCAATAGAACGATCATCGCCGACATTGATACGGCTAGCCAGCAAGAGCCCTGGCGTGTGCAAGTGTTCCATAGAGTGCCCATCTACAAGGACCGAACCTATACGGCCTGTTTCTCGGCACGGAGCTCCTTGGATAAGCGGATTTACACCTACCTCGACCGTGGCGCTGACGTCTATCAGCTATTGGGCGCGACCCAGAAGTTCGCTTCTAACGTCACCACTGATTGGCAAACGTTTTCGCAAACGTGGACAGTGGATAGGACCGATATCACCAGTCGAATCGCCTTCGATCTCGCCGAGACGCCGGGTACCGTGGAGCTTGCGGATATAACGCTGGTGGAGGGCGTGTCCTGTCTTTGAAGGCCGGTTTACAGTGTCAGCTACGCGTTCTCCTTGGGTTTATTTAGCACCATGCCGTCACGTCCAAGGCCAAAAACATGCCTTGCTCACAACCGCAATCGAACTTCGCGCAATCAAAGAGAAGCGCTTCTAACGGCTTTCCAACTTGGACAGATGTCTAGTTTTTGCATAGACAGAGCTTAAACAAAACGAGGATCTTTTTAGTCTGAAAGATAGCCCTTCCGTAGCAAAGGTAAGTGAAAGCGGATGAACCGCGCTACGGAGTTAGGTAATGCAGTCAGTAACGTTGGGCTTGATGGCCCGTTTGGTGGCACTTTGCCTGGTGTTGTCCGTCTTGGCGTCGTGTGGCGGTGGCGGAGGCAGTTCTGATTCTAGTGGCTACTCGTCGGGCAGTGGTGGTTCATACGGCACTGCCAACAATGCACCGAGGTGGTCTGCCGACTCTGAAGCGGTCGAGGTGGCTGAAAATTCGACGGAGGTTAGCCTGACCGCAACCGCTTCTGATGCTGATGGGGACACACTGTCGTACAGTATCAGTGGGGATG
This sequence comes from Halieaceae bacterium, assembly GCA_902547755.1. Lineage (GTDB taxonomy): Bacteria > Pseudomonadota > Gammaproteobacteria > Pseudomonadales > Halieaceae > Luminiphilus. Next base: position 16,389 of record CACCPA010000007.1, read on the forward strand.
ACGCTGGACGCTTCTCGGTTGCCTCATCAGGCGCACTCAGTTTTATCACTTCCCCCGATTTTGAGTCGCCGCAGGACGCAGATACGAATAATGTTTACGAGCTGTCCGTTGATGCATCTGACGGTTCTGCGACCGCCTCACTATCAGTCACTATTACCGTTACCGATGTTGATGAGGGCTCTGGCGCCTCTGGCGGTCCGGTAACAGGCATTGTGGTTGCGGGCTCCTACCTCAGTGAGGCACTGGTATTTCAGGATGTGAATGAGGACGGAGTACAGGACGAGGACGAAGCAGGAGTAACAACGGATGCGCAGGGCGCCTTCTCATTTGACGTAGACGATTATGCCGCAGGTAAGATTATTTCGGTTGGTGGTGTTGAGCCGCAATCTGGTACAGCCTTTGGCGCTAGCTTTAGATTGAGCGGTGGTATTGCATCGGAAGAAGCGCTTGTCATCTCACCGTTAGGGTCCCTGCTAGAAGCTGCACGAGCCAGTAGTGAGGAGCGTGTCGTTCAAATTTTGCAGTCCCTGCAGGTCAGTGAATCAGCCGCGATTAGAGATCCCCTTGAGGCAATAATTGCCGCGGAGGAAGGTTCGGTCGCATTAGCACTTAACCACGCGCAGCTCTCGATTATCACGGCCTCGCTGTCTGCAATAACGGGGCTGTCGACACTTGAGATCGAGTCTGCGGTTGTGGAGCGAGCGGCTGCAACAGATACCCTACTACGATTTTCAAGCGTGCAGTTACTCGCGGACGTTGCTGCTGACATCAATGACGCTTCCTTAAATGCGTTTATCACGGATGTTACCGGCTCACTTGGACGTTTCTTGCAGCAGATCGTTGCGGACGATACATCGACGCTGGCCCAGTTCACAGATGTTGGTTTGCGTGTGGTGGTGGGTGATAGCGTTGCAATTGCATCAGGTGACACTGCGTTAGCGGAAACCTACAGAGGAGCGATCCTTGGGCGGTTAGAAGATAATTCTGCTCTAACCAACCTGACATCTCAGTTACCCGACTTTAACGAGTTTAGTTACCGCATCGACGAGGGTGCTGCCGGAGGCTTTCAGTTCACGATCGATGGTGCTGATGCGACAGCCAGTGACATCATTGTTTATGCGCGAGTTGGCGATACGATCCGCTTTGACAATGTTGTGTCATTGACGTCACACCCCTTCAGGCTGGGAAGCAGTCCCGAGTCATCGCCCCTGTCTGAGGCGGAAGGTGTTGTCATAGAAAACAATAATCACGTGGCTCTGATCGTTAACGAGAATACACCGGTTACCATCTACCCGTATTGTCAGGTCCATAGCAACATGTTCGATAGGGGCCGAATCGAGATTGTCCCATCATTCGAGGGGTTACAGTTCCCTGGCTTCGGCGCTTCACCGCTTCAGGTTCGAGGTGTTGTCACCACAGGCAAGTACGACGGGGCGGCCGGATACACTTACGATGTGTACCTGTCTCAGGAGTCTGCGGAAGCGGCTTCAGATTCAAACGTACACCAACACCGCATGCAGGACATGCCCGAAGTGCCTATTTTCATGCCTGATGGGCAGGGGTACCACGGTGCAGTTGAGTCATATGGCCGCACAGAATTCAAGCCGATAAGCGTTCAAGATTGACGTATTGCGCCGCTGTAACTGAGGAGGCTAGCTCGAGAGCCCGGGGATTTCGCAGAACGTATCGGCTTCGACCTTGACGCTAATAGCTGAGTTGGCGTGCGCGCCGACGCACCATGATGGCATGACCATCGAATACACACCTGAGCCGCCGGCCTGCAAAATCAAGATTTGTTCTGGTCCCTTGAATGCCATGCGGTCTTGAGGATCGGGCCCTGCAAATTGGCTGAACAAGCGCTTAACGATGCTCGCTTCGACAAAGCTGCGCTGGTATAGCTCCTGAGCGATGTCCTCACGCGTGAGTCCAGCCCCATGCAAAATGGCACTGTGTTCGGGGTTCAATACCACCGTTGCGCATCCACCTGTAAGCGTACCGTTGTTACTGGGCGGGTTAGCTAAGCCCATAGCTAGGAGTTCAAGTAGCGACTTGTAGCTATTGGGATCATCGCCGTCACCGGCGAAGATAACCGAGTGAGGTGCCTCTGAACCCAGCACCGTAACCACACTGTCGTCCGCATCGAAACCACGACTCACATGGAGCGGTGTGAAGGGACTGTTTTCTTCATCTTCAGCCAAACAGAAGGTGAACTTACCTGGATGACCGAGCAGCGCCATGTCGGAACTACCCGGTCGTGCCTTACCTATGTTAATCATAGTCAGCCGGAGGGCTCGCCCGATGGTGGCGTTGGCACGATGACCTGGACCGAGGGCGCCTGTACCCGACGCGATCGGACCGCAGGTATGTCGTGCTGGCCCATTAACGATAATTAAGGGCGCCGTGCAGTGCGTTGTAGCCTGCATTTCAGTGAGATCGAACTCGGGGTCGATCACTGCTTTCACCGCCGCGACGACCACCGGCATGTAGTCCGGCAGACAGCCGGCCATAACCGCTGCAATCGCTACTTTTTCAACGGTTGCGATGCCGTGTCCCGGTCCCATGGTGCCCAACATCATGTCCGCTTCGAGCCCTGATGCCAGAACCATTCGATTGACGCGCTCGGCTGTGGGGATGACGACTGGAAGGCCATCTGTGCAGCCGAGGCGATGAAGTTCTTCCAGTGCTGCCTCTTCGTCTCGCGCGGCTAGGGTATTACTCACTGCTTGCCTCAAGCGCGGCTAGGATTTCCTGTGCTACGGAGTCTGCAACCGCGGTCATGTTGTTCGCCCCGGTTCCTGCGACGGGATGCGGTAGCTGAACTCTGGGTGCCCCGGGCATACCCAGTGATTCAGCGACAAAATTGCCTTGCGCCCAGAACTCCTCAGTAACCAGTGCTACCGAAGGTATGCCAAGTTTGGCGAGGTTTATGCCGTCACGCACGGTGCCGGTAGTGCAGGAGCCTCAGTGCCCGTAGGCGGCGATGACACCCACGCAATCACCACCAATCTCGCCGAGTAGTTTCTCGGGCGCAGCGATGGTGGCATTTCCTTTGTTATAGGCCTTGAGGTTGATCCCCGGTCGAAGCCGACCAATCGCTTTCCCAACCTCATCAAGGAAGGGCACGGAGTCGGGAAATCCGTTGGCCAGCAAACCAATGGTTGTGGCGCTCCCACCGTCGACCTTTACGGATAAATCGTACGGCATATTTTCAATGCCAACGTCAGCGTCTGGATTTAAAAACTCAATCATGGGCGATCCTCTGAAATCACTACTGTTATCGCCAAGAACGCCCGTGACTGTCAAGAGCGGCGTTGAATTATGTAGTTCGCTGGCATGAGTTTTGACCCGTACAATAAAGGCTCGAGATGAGGGAAGACTAATGGAACGCATCGAACTAGCGCAGGGGCTGTCGTTTAGCCGGCTTGTTTATGGCATGTGGCGGCTCGCAGACGACAGCGATACGTCAGTGAAGCATGTCGATGCCAAAATTAATGCAGCGCTCGATCAGGGCATCACGACATTCGATCAGGCGGATATTTACGGTGGCTACACCGCCGAAGCTGTGATGGGAGCGGCAATGATGGCGAACCCTTCACTGCGCCAGCGGATGGAAATTGTTTCCAAGTGCGACATTGTCATCGATGCAGGCCGTCACTCCGGAACGCGTGTTAAACACTACAACACGACGGCAGCGCACATTAATGCCTGTGTTGAAGCCTCGCTAGCAGAAATGGGTGTTGACGAGATTGATGTGCTTCTTATTCATCGGCCAGACCCGCTCATGGACCATCATGAAACAGGTGCGGCGCTCGATGCGCTGGTCGATGCGGGAAAGATTCGCGCGGTGGGAGTCTCCAACTTCAGACCTTGGGACTGGAATTTGCTCCAGTCGGCCATGCGTCATCCGCTCGTGACCAATCAGATCGAATTGAGCCTTAAACACATCGCGCCTTTCACCAATGGTGACCTGGCCTTCCATCAGCAGCACGGACACCTCGTTATGGCGTGGTCTCCCTTGGGAGGAGGTGATCTGATGACTGCCTCTATTGAGTTGACGCATCGCTTGGACAGCATTGCCACACGATCTGGTGTCGATCGGGCCGCGGTAGCCACGGCATTTTTATTAGCTCACCCCGCGAAGATCACGCCAGTGCTAGGCACAAATAACCTTGATCGAATCTCGGCGATCTCAGCAGCTGAAACCGTTCAGCTCGACCGGCAAGACTGGTTCTTTCTTTATGAGGCCGCGCTTGGAAGTGAGGTACCCTAGTCCAAGACCGATGTCTGCAGTGAGTCATGAGCTTCGCTGAAGCTAGCCTTAGGAAATGAGCGGTGGGAAGTAAGGGTTAGGAAATAGGCATAGAAAGCAACCTTTGGTAAAAACTGTCCAAACTGAAAGCAACCTCAAAAAAAATGAGAGAGGTGAGAATGCGAATAAGACAAGTTGCCCTTGCGGCCTCAGATTTGGAAAAGACCGACGCGACATTGCGTCGTTTACTGGGCTGTGATCAGTCCTACGCGGATCCAGAGATCATCTACTTCGGGCTAGACAATAGACTGTACACATTGGGTGACTGTTTCCTCGAAGTTGTCAGCCCAGTGCAGCCCAATACGGCCGCCGGTCGTTTTCTTGATCGCCGCGGTGGTGACTGCGGTTACATGGTCATTGTGCAGGTCGAGAATCTGGCTCAGGAGCAAGAGCGTTTGGCGGATACTGCCATACGCACGGTGTTTGCTGATGACCGCGGAAATGCGAAAGCCATTCACCTGCACCCCAAGGATGTTCCCGGTGCGATTCCTTCACTCGATGAAATGAGGCCTCCCGAGTCTTGGTTGTGGGCCGGTGATGGCTGGGAGCAGCGCGCGGGGTGCTATGCTCGTGGCATCCTCGCGGTGGAAATAAGATCGCCCGACCCAAAAGCGACGGGACAATGCTGGGCCGAAGCCTACGGCATTGAGCTAATGCCGGCAGGCAATGGCTGGCGCTTGGAAATGGGTGAAACAGAAATACGCTTCTCTCACGATTCGACGGCCGTTGAACCGGCGCTCATGGCAATTGATGTTGACGCTGTCGATCTTGATGCCATCTGCGCCGCTGCTGATGGTCTAGGTCTCGAGCGCGACGGTCATGTTGTTAGTGTCTGTGGCATGGCCTTTAACTTTCTCTCACCCTAATTTTCTCTAACAAGTACCGGGAGGCGATATGAATCAAGGAATGATCGATACAGGAACAGACCACTTACTTGCCAACCTCACTGAGGGCGTATTGACGCTGACCTTTAATCGTCCGGAGGCACGTAATGCCCTGTCGGGAGATTTGCTTCAAGCCCTCGGGGCTCAGCTCAGTGATGCAGAGATTAATCCTGATGTGCGATGCGTGGTGGTAACCGGTAGTGGCAACGCGTTTTGCGCGGGTGGCGACGTCAAGGCCATGTCCGATGTGAATACCAAGGGGGCCGCCAGTCCTCTGGAGATACTGATACACCGGCAGCGATTGAAGCAGCGCTCAACCAGTGGTCGGCTCAATAAAATGCCTAAACCGACGCTCGCTGTTATCGCGGGTCCCGCTGCAGGCGCGGGCTTGTCTATCGCGCTGGCCTGCGATCTCCGGATTATGTCGTCCACGGCTTTCATGACAACTGCGTTTGCCAAAGTCGGTTTCTCCGGTGATTACGGTGGCACCTTGTTCATGTCACAGCTTATCGGCACAGCAAAAGCGCGAGAGCTGTATTTCCTTTCCGAGCGCATAGGGGCCGAAGAGGCCGAGCGGCTTGGTTTGACCAACTGGGTCGTTGCGCCCGAGGACCTAGAGCAACGCGCTACAGAAATTGCTCAGAAGCTAGCGAGTGGTCCGACTGTGGCATTCAGTTACATGAAGGAAAATTTGGCGCGAGCACTGACATCGGCTGATGTCCACGATTGCTTGGACCTAGAAGCGTCGCACCACATCCATTGTGGGGGAACGGCTGATCACAAAAACGCGGTTGAAGCATTCATTGAGAAGCGCGCACCGGTCTTCGAGGGGAAATAGGGCGAAAGCTTGAATTTGACAAGAAGTGCAGCCGTCTGGGGCCGACAGCTGCTTTAAACAACGAACTGACGGAGAGCTTATCGCAAACGTCCGATATTGTTTGACTTTGAGGGATCACTGATGGGACTTCTACAGAAATCTTTGGTTGTGTTTCTAGCGCTCACCGCAGCCGCGCCATTGTGCGCGGGAACTATGGTCGTCAGTAGTGACCGTCAGGCTTATCCGAATATCTTGATAATCTTGGTTGATGACCTCGGTTGGCATGATGTGGGTTACCTCAATCCGGCTGTTGGCACCCCACACATCGACGCGCTGGCCGAGAGTGGTGTTAGGTTGGACCAATTTTATGCCAATCCAACGTGTTCTCCGTCACGCGCATCGCTACTGACGGGCTTATTTTCAAGATCTCATGGTGTTCACGCACCGGTGACTCACACCTCGGAAAAGGGGTTGCCCATAGAACTCCCGCTACTACCTCAGCTCTTGTCAGAGGTAGGCTATAGCACACATTTAGTCGGTAAATGGCATCTCGGCTCTAGTGATCCCCGGTTTTTACCTACAGCGCGCGGCTTTGATTCGTTTTATGGTCATTTGAATGGCGGCATTGGTTACTTTGACCACATATTTTCCGGTGGTTTGGATTGGCAGCGGAATGGAGTGACTATTCGCGAGGACGGACACGCCTCCTCGTTACTAGCGGCCGAGGCTCGCCGAATCGTCGAGTCCCAGCCTACGGAGCAACCCTTTTTCATGTTGTTAGCCTTCAATGCGCCGCACACGCCATTGGAGGAGCCCGACGGCTCCGGTCGAGAGCACAGCGGTCGCGAGACACTCGTAAGAATGGTAGGTCATCTCGATAGTGAGATAGGGTCTGTGTTGAATGTTATTGATCACAAAGGTTTGCGAGAAGACACGTTGATAATGTTCGTAAGTGATAACGGCGGTTCGGCTCCAAAGCCTTGGTTGTTCGAGTTTCTTATACCTCCACTACGAGATGGCTACAGTGATAATGGCCCACTTCGCCAGGGCAAAGGATCTGTCTTTGAGGGAGGGATTCGTGTGCCGTCAGTCGTATCATGGCCCGGAACAGTTGCGGGCGCATCCATCAACCGCTCCCCGTTACACCTTGCTGATGTAATGCCTACCTTGTTAGACATTCTTAATATTGAGACTGGTGCCTTCGATGGGGAGAGCTTTCGTCAAGTCTTAAGCGGTGAGACGAAATCTCGCGAGCGGCCGATTCATGTAGCGATTGCTGGCAGTAAGGCGATGATCGATTGGCCATGGAAGGTTGTGCAGGAGGCATCGCTGCCAATAGTGCCCACGTTTCTTCAGCGCGACTCTTGGTACTTGTTTAACCTTGAAAATGATGAGGGCGAGTTAAATGATCTCGGACAGGAGGCGCCCGAGATCTTGCGGCGTATGAGAGCGCGTCTGGAATCACAGCCAAGTCGAAATGAGGTTGTCTTTGATATGAATCAGCCTTGGGATACATTTGGTGGGGAGGAAACGCGTGAACCTTGGGCAGAGGTGACCGCTAATTCAGCCGAGAAATAAAAACAACTCACCTAGATAAAAGTAATGCGTGATAGTTAATATTTAAACTATTAGGCCCTAAAAAAAGGGGGACATATGAGCCACGTGAATGCTACACGGCTGTCTCAGGTGAACTTCAGGTCGCCCGACCTCGATCAGATGCAAAATTTTCTAACCGAATTTGGACTCTTGCTTGGCAGTCGAGATGCGCAGGTTCTTCGCATGTCGGGTCACGGCGATTCTGATTGTATTCATCTCACCGAGTTGGGGGAGCCCGCATTCGTTGGTTTCGGACTTGAAGTGGCTGATGATGATGCCCTAGATCATCTTGCGTTTAAGACCGGAAAAAAAGTTGATGACACAAAGCACAAAAGAACGCTGTTCCTCTCTGACCCCAATGGCTACGAGATAGCGGTAACCGCAGAGAGCCCTGAGACCAGGACTCCGAGCGAACATTCTGCTCCCAAGATCAATTATCCAGATGTCACAAACAGAATCTCCGAGACCATGCGTCGTTTGAGTGGTCCTTCACACGTGCTGCGCCTTGGCCATGTCGTGCTCAACGTAGCGAGTTTCCGAGAGTCAGAATCCTGGTACAAGTCACACTTTGGCTTTTTGACGTCTGACGAAATCGAGTTGGAGCCCGGGGTAAGTGTTGGCGCCTTTATGCGTTTGAATATTGGGAATACAGCCACTGATCATCACTCGCTCTTCCTTTTGGAAGCACCGGGCGATGCGTCGTTCAACCATGCTGCGTTTGAGGTGTCCGATGTGGACGATTTGATGGTGGGCCACGATCACCTGCGTCAAAACGGACGTGAGCACTCGTGGGGGGTTGGACGACATATTTTGGGGAGCCAAGTCTTTGATTATTGGAAAGATCCTTGGGGACATGAGCTCGAGCACTTTAGTGATGGTGACCGATTTGTCGCGTCTAACCGTCCAAATGTTGCGACGCTCGATGATTTGCTGGGTGTTCAATGGGGTGATATTCACCCCTTAATGAGAGCGGCTGAGGAGATTGAGTTATGAAATTCGCAAGGTTCTTGCACGATGCGAAGCCTAGATTGGGCGTGGTTAAAGGGCATCAACTGTTTCCATTGAGCGACGGTCACAGCATACAGGCGATCGCCGCTGATTGGCCTGCCGTTCAATCCAAAGTGGAGAGCGACGGGATGGCAGAGGGCATTGATCTGGATGATGTGACACTACTCGCGCCTGTTGCTCGACCCGGAAAAATCTTCGCTGTTGGTTTGAACTACCGTGACCATATTGAAGAGTCGAATATGGAGGTGCCTGAGCGGCAGGTATGGTTCACAAAGGCGGTCACTTCTATCAACGGTCCCTACGATAATGTGTTGATACCAAAGGTCTCTAATCTCGTTGACTACGAAGCTGAGTTGGTGGCGGTAATAGGTAAATCGGGCAAATGTATCTCTGTAGAAGACGCCCCGAATCATGTGTTTGGGTATTGTGTAGGCAATGACTTTACCGAGCGCGCGTGGCAGTTTCGGAGTCCACAGTGGAGTTTAGGTAAAAGCTTTGATACCCATGCTCCGATTGGTCCATGGATCACGACAGCTGACGAATTGGTCGATCCTCACACACTGACGATTTCGTGCTTCGTAAATGGCGAGCGTCGGCAGTACTCGAATACAGAACATCTCGTGTTCACGATCTGGGACATGATTTCCGAGTTAAGTCAGGCCATGACGCTCGAGCCCGGTGATCTGATTTTTACCGGCACGCCCGGAGGTATTGGTGCTGCAATGGACCCTATGCAGTTTTTGAAAGAGGGCGATCTGGTGAAAACGGAAATCAGCGGCCTCGGATATATCGAGAACACGCTTACTCAAGAGCACTAAAGTGACGGCGACCTGTGATTTTGACGTCGTCGTCGTGGGTGCAGGCCCGGTGGGGCTTGTCGCAGCGCTTTTGCTCGCCAAACACGGCATTTCGGTGTTGCTCCTTGAAAAGGAGCGATCCATATTTCCGTTGCCTCGAGCGGCCCACATTGATCACGAGATCATGCGAATTTTTCAATCGATCGGCGTGGCTGATGACGTAGCCTCGTCTTCTGAGGTTTCTACACGCTATGAGTTTTTGAATGTGTCAGGCGATGTGTTGATGAGATTCGATACGGGAAGGGCTGCTGCGCTCAGTGGCTGGCCTCCGTCGAACATGATACATCAGCCATCTATAGAACACGTGCTGAGAGCTCGAGTGGCTGAATGTGATTCTATTGATACTCGCTATGGCACCGCCTATCGACATCACGAGACATGTGGTGAGGTCGTCACCGTTCACTTCGATACTCAGGGTAAGGCATCACAGGCGTGCTGTCGTTTCCTACTAGGTTGTGACGGTGCAAATAGTGCCGTGCGGGCGAATTCCGGTCTGTCCCTCGTCGATCTTGGATTTTCTGAGCGCTGGCTCGTCATTGATACGAAGGTAATCGATTCATCTCGATTGCCTCGACACAATCTGCAAATATGTGACCCAGAAAGGCCAACGACCAGTGTTCGAATGGGTGCGGGACGACACCGCTGGGAGTTTATGCTGAAGGCCGAGGAGGACGAAGACAGCGTATCGGCACCGGCATTTGTGGCAAATCTGTTAGCAAGTTGGGACGTCGATGGTGCGGTTGAGCTAGAGCGAACGGCCACATACACGTTTGAGGCAAGGGTTGCCAATGATTGGATGCAAGATCGAGTCTTGATTGCGGGAGATGCGGCACATCTGATGCCTCCCTTTGCGGGCCAAGGCCTTTGCTCAGGGATCAGAGATGTCGAGAATCTAACATGGAAGCTAGGCGCAATTTTGGCGGGGCGTGCTAGTACCTCTTTACTCTTTAGTTACCAGACAGAGCGTGAGCCACATGTTAGAGCGATGATCGATCTTGCGGTCATGATGGGCAAAGTGGTGTGCGTGACTGACCCTGATTTGGCCTTAGCTCGTGACAAAAATTTGATCGAAACAAGGCGAGCCAGCGGCGATGCCTCTGGCGCAATACCGAATCCCAAGCTAGGCACGGGATTGTTGCAGGCAAAAAGCAATATTGCCGGAGAGTTGTTTCCCCAGTTTACTCATAAGGGAAGTCGTTCAGACGATTTATTCGGGCACGGTGCGTGGCTTATTGGTGAGTCAATTGGTATCGATGGAAATACGTTGGGCGCTGCTGGCGTAAGCATTCCATCACTCTCTTACTTCTCGCCTCTGGTATCTCAATGGCTAGACGATAAGGGTTATAACGCGGTCTTGGTTCGTCCTGATAGAGTTATTTTCGGCGGAGGAAATGCCGCTGAGTTAATTACCGCGTACGCGGATGGCCTGTACCAAGAGGCTAGGGTGGTGGCTTGATGATAAAGGGATTCGTGATCCTTTTGGCTTCGCTTATATCCATTGGATTTGTCCGTCACAGATACGGTGCAAGGCGGGTTATTGCGGGGGTTAGACACGGTGGGCGAGTGCCTCACGAGGCTGAGTTCGAATTGTATGCAAATGGTTTTTCGCATTGTTCACGCAAAACGATGCTGGCTCTGGCGGAGCACGGTATCGCCTTCACCTACAGGCATGTAGACCTAATTGAAACGGGTCGTTACGGAACTCTCGATCAGGATTACTTGCGAATTAATCCGAACGGATTGATACCGGCGCTGGTTCACTCTGGTGTTCCCATTATCGATTCTGACGAGATTGTTAACTATGTGACGACTCAACTGGGACGCCAATTAGAGAGCGCCAATGGCTTGGAAATACCGGAACGTCATCAGTTTTGGCTTGAAAAGTGCCGTCTAGATAGTCTCGATCCAATGGAAGCTATCGGTACTCACATAGGGGCTTGCATACCGGGACTGACACTGCCGCTTTTTGCAGTAATGATGCAATCCGTCAGGTTTTCTGCACTGCTACGCGGCTTGGCTCTTCACAATGACGGAAAACGAGTCATGTTTTTCGTTATGGCGCGACTATTAGGGCCGGAGCGAGTCGTGACCGTAAAGCCTATTCGCACGTTAATTGAGAGGAGCAGGAGCGCTGTCGCAGTGCATTTGCGAGAGCTCGAACGACATTTGGCCGAGAGCGAAGGACCTTATCTGACAGGGTCAGAATTTGGTCTCGGCGACGCCGCTCTGTCTGTCGTTTACCTTAGGTTAGAGGAAGCAGGATGGCTTGATATTCTGTGCCTGCACAGTGAATTTCCTTTAATTCGGAATCACTACGATACGTTGCGCACCCGGCGTAGCTGGGAGGTGCTGGAAGATGCCTACCCGGCGAGGGTGGCACAGGCGGCAGGGCAACTACGCGAGCTCATTGATAATAAGAATAGCAGGATGACTGACCTTTATCGTTCGTAGCTCTCCTACCTTCATGCTCTTTGGGGGCCGGGATTACTTCACCCCTACCAGCTTGTACTCGTTGGCATCGGTAATGAAATCTGCGTGACCGTAGGTCTTAAGCAAACTACCCAGTTTTCGCGTCAGGCGCCGGTCCAGCCAGCGGCGCAAGCCGGGAATTCTCATGCCGAGGGCGCAGAAGTTTGAATTGCTCACAATCGTTGTTAGCGCGCAGACCGTGGCGATCTTGTCGTTTAGCTTGAAATGAACCCCCATCGCCGCAGCTCGGGATGATTTACCCTCACAAAAGTTTTGAATGAGGAAGTACTTCGAGAACCCACGCTCCATCCAGCGGTGGAAACGCCCAGTAATACTCGGATCAGTAAACAGCTCGGCGTCCATGGTTCCGCGCACGAGCTCGCCACAGGTTTCATCGTCATAAATCTTGTGAAGAGACATGTCTCTGGCCGTCATCAGATCGACAATCTCCTGAGGCGTTTCACCCAATAGTTCCTCGGGTAAACCCAACAGGAAGCACCGATATCGTGCCATCTCCACCCGTGCACGCTCAGCTGGCGTAAAGTCAGTGCGCCCTTGCGCCAAAAGCTTGTAGGACAAAAGGAAAATGCCAATTAGTCCGGCGGGCATTTGGTCGACTTGCGGAATGGGGATGCCATAAGTCGATACGTCCCACTTACCCGTTCGCATGATGTTAAAGCGCACCATCGAGTGCATCAGTCGCACTTTTGCGGCGGCCTTGAATCCGGGATTAAATCGTTCCATAGCCCGTGGCATGGCGGTCGCAGTGAAAAAGCTGGCGGTTTCAAAGACGCGGCGGACGGATTGTTGATCGGTCAGTGTGCCCGTCATTGTCATGGGTAAGGCAGTGTACTTATTCATGAACGTAGCAATGAAAGCGCCGCGAATCGCAAAAGGCGAAATGGTCCCCAGCGGTATACGCTCGTGCTTGGCGCCTTCCTCAACCATGGCCATATCAACCCAGTCGGGTGTGGCCTCCATTGCTCTAATGAAAGCGACGAGTTCGTCTGGTGCGTTCTTAACGCTCTCGATACCCTCATCACAGGCTTGTTCCAGCATGGAGACCAGCGCTCTAAAACCATACTCAGGTATGAGAGACGCGTAGGCGTCCGCGACCTTGTCACCCATCATGGTGTAGTTACGGATGCGTTCTACAAGCTCCAGGTTTTCAAGGACGCGCTCGCAATAGTCGCGATGGCGAGAAGGGCGGAGCGTCTCAAGATCAAAGTCCCTGACGTAGCGTTCTGGGAGTTGACCAAAATCAACCGATCCGTACATCTCGGGGATAAGCGCCTGCTGCTCCAAAACCGTTGAGTTAAACAACTGCTGATGTTCTTGTTGCATTGTCCTTGCCCCAGTCTCTCCCTGCACCATAGCCAGTTACGCCGGTGTAGAGCAACCGGACTGTTACCAACCTCTGTGACTGCAAATGCACATCAGCCTGGTGATCTGATGCCTTCTCCTGCGTGCCAAGGGGGTGGCGTCCTATCAGTGTTGACGCTACCTTGGTTAGCTGGCGATATGAATCAGGAATAAAAAGAGAGCGTGCCCCATGAATGTTATAGCCCGACTTCTCACTGCCTTAATGTTGGTTTCTTTGAGTCACCCGAGTTTCGCAATGACTGCGGATGCGGACGCTGCCACCCGTCACGCCGTGCTGGTGCCTAAGTCCGGGACCTATTCGCGTGCAATATCGACTGATGTCGGCCTCGCACAAACCTATTTCGATCAGGGCCTGCGTTTGGCATGGGGGTTTTACTTCCCCGAGTCCATAGCGTCTTACCAAGAAGCCTCACGACTAGATCCAACACACCCCATGCCGTACTGGGGGATTGCACAGGCGGCGGGCCCCAATCCGAATTCCCGTTACGCGCAAATGCCCGACGATCCGCAAGGCGCGGGATTGGCTGCGATTGAAGCCGCATTAGACCGCATCGATCGCGCGACCCCCATGGAAGCAGCGCTAATAAAGGCGCTTTACGTTTTCTATGATGCGAAAAGTATTCCTGACCCTCGCGAGCGCGATCGCGCCTACCTGGCGGAGATGCGTGAGCTCAACAAAAAGCACCCTGATGATCCCGATATTGCAGCGCTCTACGCGGGAAGCTTTATGTCGATTCGCCGCTGGGATTACTGGGATAAGAGTGGGGAAGCGAAGGGTGAGACGCTGGCTGTCGCAGAAGCACTCGAGCATGTGATTACCACCGGCAATCCGCATCCCGGCGTCTACCATCTCCACGTCCATCTGATTGAGGCCTCGCTTGAGCCTGAGCGCGCTATGGTGTCTGCGGATGCCCTCGAAGTGACTTTACCCATCGGCGGTCACGTGGTTCATATGCCCGCGCATATCTTCGTGCGTGTTGGCGATTATCAGCGAGCCATCGACAACAATCTGCGCTCGCTTGCCGTGGATAAAGAGTTTGCCCAGCACTGGGGTGACCTTCCATTACCGAACATTGGCACTTACCCGCTCTCACACAAAATACACGCCGGGCATGCACTTGATTTCGTGCGTTATGCTGCCACCATGCAGGGCAGTTCCGAGCTGGCTATACGATCCGCCAAGCAGATGGCTGAGGCTATTAGTCAACACGGCACACCCATGGGAAGAATGCAGAAGCGGGTGGCCGCGCCGTGGGTGACGCTTAAAATCTTTGGACAGTGGGACGAGCTACTTGCCACCGAGAGCCTCCAACACTCAACGCCCTACCGTGATGGCGTCCTGTCGTATGTCAAAGGCAGTGCCCACATTGCTAAAGGCTCGCTCGATCAGGCCAAGGAGCAGCTCAGTGATATTCAACGCATTGCGCAGTCACCCGATGTCTCAGTGAATCGCGCTGGAGCTACGGCCACGGCAGAGCTTCTTGCGTTAGCGGCCCACGCCTTAGACGGTGAGATAAAGCTTGCAGAGGGGGATCTTGCAGGCGCCATTGTCGCCTTTGAAAAGGGCGTCGCCTTGGAAGACACGAATAACTATACCGAGCCACCCGATTGGCCGCAGTCGATGCGTCTTTATTTGGGCAATGCGCTGTTGGAGGCAGGGCGGTTTGAGGAAGCCGAAGCGGTGTTCCGAAAAGATTTGCGCTGGCACCAGAACAACGGTTGGTCCTTGTTTGGTCTGATGAAGGCGCTTGAGGCGCAGAATAAGAAAAATGAAGCCAAAGTGATCCAAAATCAGTGGACATCCGTGTGGTCTCGCGCTGATGTTCAACTGACGTCGCCGGTGATCTTGTGATAGGAACGCTTTTTCGGCCGGAGAGAGCAGTGATGGGACGTGTTTTGCCATTACTTAGTCTAAGTTTGGCGTTGTACGTTGCAGCGGCGTTGCCGGTATCAGCTGATAGTCGTTACGAGTCGGTGACCAAAGATGCAGCCTTCAGAGCGAGTATAGAGCTACCTGAGGGTGCGGCCTTTGTCGCGCTATCCGAGGGCGTTACCTACTATCGGCAGGCTAATGCAGTGTCTTGTGCGACTGCCGATGTCTTGGTCCATGGTTTCTCGGTGCCTTCCTATATCTGGGATCCAACCTACGACTTCCTTGCTTCAAAAGGGCGATGTGTTGTCACTCTCGATCTTTATGGACGGGGCTTTTCGGACAATCCATATGTGGCGTACACCGATGAGCTCTTTGCCACCCAGGTGCTCGAGCTTCTCGATCACTTGAACATTGAAAAAGCGAATTTGCTCGGATTATCCAACGGTGGGCGGGTGGTCAGTCAGGTAGCAGGCCTTGCGCCCGAGCGGGTAGAGCACCTGATCTACGTGGCGTCGTCCGGTTTCAGAGATGTTAGCCGCGCGGCCGACGTGCAGGTCAGCCAGGAGGAAATTAATGAGCTCATCGCCCGCTATCCCGAGCTTCCCGCAGGTCAGCTATCCGACTTTAAAGACCCGACTAGGTTTCAGGACTGGGACGACAAATACGCTGAGTTACTGGTTCATAAAGGCTTTGCGCGCGCATTGATATCGACGCGTAAGAATCATGATTCGCAGGAACTGGATCGCGTCCATGCCGAGCTTCAAGCGTCAGGCATTCCGGTTGCCACTATCTGGGGTGACAGCGATACCGTCGTTGTTTATGCGGGCTTTGCCGAGAAACTGGAGCGTTTACTCCCCAAGCGCGTCGAGCACTTTGTGCCCGAGTCTGGTCATTTACCCCACATGGAGAACCAGCCCCATGTGGAGGCGCTTCTGACCGATATTCTCTCGCTTGATTGAGACCTAAATACTCAGGTCATCCCGGTTGTAGTCATGGATGTCCGCCCGCGCTGCGTCATCCCAAACAAACGACAGTGATTGCTCAGCAAAAGGCTTGTACTCGTAAGCGGTTTCCTCGGGAAATCGTTCCTTGCGCGCCGAGATGGCATAACCTAAAACGCGCGACCGTCTCGCGATAATCTCATCGCCAAAGACCTGTGCATCTGAGTGGATACCACCACCTTTTACACCCAGCACGGATGAACGTTTGTGGAAACCAAAGTTAACGGTAAGGCGCGGCTCGAACCCACTATTAGGGAAGGAACCGTGCAGCGCCTGACGATTACAAATGACGACATCGCCCCGATCGCAGACCAAAGGAACTGCGCCCTCGATTCGCTCGCTTTTGGATGAAGACACCAAGTCTTTGATATCTATTTTGCCGAGCTTATGACTGCCCGGTAGTACCCAGACCCCATTGACCGCCGTGCTTCCATAGAGCTGTGCCATGAAGTTAAAGCCGTGGATATTTTCATCGAAATCTGGGCTGTCCCAATGAGTCACGCCGTCCTGGTGCCATGAGACTGCAGCACCAATTCCTGGCTCTTTGATGAACAGCGCCTCGTTGAAGGGGGCAAAGTCCTCGCCGTTGATGGCTTCCGCAACCCGTAGCAATTGTGGATGTGCACAGGTCCGTAAGCAGGCATCTGAGAAACGGAGTGAGCCGAGTAAAATGAACGGCGATGCCATAGGCGTATCAGCCGTGGCCTCGGGCTCAAACATTTTGACTTGGTGTCGTCCGTTCGCGAGCTGCGTGCCACCGAGTGGGTCGCCCAGTGGCTTTGACCAGACCAGATGGGGTGTTAACGAGTCAGAACCCAGGGCTGGCCGGCCCTCGGCGTCGACCGTGCTGTCGGGTGCGATCGGGAATGAGGCCTTGAGCGCCACCATATCGGCATCGATGTCTTCGCATTCTTCCTCAGTGAGCACCCCAGTAAAGACATAGAATCCGTACTTCGAGTAGGCATCCAGAATATGTTGAGCCAGTTTGCCTGATGCGTCGAATTCAATTGGGCCTCGATTATCCAGCGCCAAGGCGGCATCTTGTCCCGCCACTAGGTAGTCACGCATGGCAGCCGCTTGCTCACCATAGCGTGCGGCGCAGGCCTCTATCGATTTTGATATGTCTTGCATACTGTTCTCCCCCCGGGGTTATCCCTTTTTCTGATACATCGTAGTGACGACAGGTTGAGCTGCTCCAGTAACGAGCTTGACCCTTTAGGTGCCCCCCAACTCGGATTGAAGTTGCTGATGAAAACTGACGATCGCTTTTTCGTAGTAGCCAAAGGTCAAATGCGAATTAGCGGACGTTGTAACGGTTTCTTGTATATCCCTCGCGGCAGCACGATCTTCTTCCTGACCGGACTGATTGACAAAGTTAACGTCGCGCAACGCCTCTTCATGACTGATTTCAGTCCCGTTCTTGGCTACGTGCTTGATGTAACAGGAGAACATCTGGGTGCGAGAGGGCGATAGCGGTTCAATCACAGTGACACTCGTATGCTTTGATAGCACCGAAACACTGACGTTAGGAAAGAGGTGGTAAACAAGGGTCGCAAATCCCTCGATCGCTCGCTCATCAGGCCGTAAAAAACGTAGTTTCTCAATGCGCTTGAAGGGGTAAATAACGCGCGAGTTTTGACCGAACGATTCCACCACATTCACATTGTCTAAACCGAAGGGGTAGAAGCTTTCGCGGTGCAGCGACTTGATGTGATAGCCCTCGAGCAGAGTCTCGGTGAGCAGTTTCCAATTCGCTTCATCAAGCGTGTCGCTCTGATGAAACAGTGGTTGGGATGTTTCAAAGAAATTGAGTGCGGTTTCGAGTGTGTCGAGTTTGGGTGTGTCCTCTTGTTGCACATAAACCAAGCCGCCGCGTTCAACCGCAAAGAGTTCCTTCAATCCAGCTGTTTCTTTGTCCAAATTGGGAAAGGCTGCTTCTCCGGGAATACCCCGAACAGAGCCGTCGAGATTGTAGGTCCACCCGTGATAGGGGCAGGAGAAGGTTCGTGTACACAGCCCTGACCTGAAGCTACTTTCATGCCTCGATGACGACAGGCGTTGATAAAGGCGCGAACCTTCAAGTCGTTGTCTCTGACGACGAGTAGTGGTGTACCCGCCGCCGTTCGCGAGATAAAACTACCGGCATCGGGAACAGCGGCCGAAGGGCAAAAAACAACCGGTCGCTGTCGCAGTAGCACGATCTCTTTCTCGTAACGGCTTTGGCTTGTGTAGTGCTCTACCGGTTCATGCCACTGCGCTGTTCCAAGATCGGTCGTACCGTTATCGATATGCTCAAAAACGCGGTCAATGACTTCGTTATTTTCTAATAAGCCGACGTTGTTGTTATTCACTGGTATCTGTAACCGTTCTAGCTCGGATCCGCGAGTTTGAGCAGTTGCTTGCCGTGATTCTCACCCGTGTAGAGGCGACGCAGGGTATTTGGGATGTTCTCGAAACCTTCCTGCACATCGACCTGAAACTTCAGATCACCGGACATTACCCAGCCCATGAGATCTTGAATGGCTTCCATGGCCCGTGGCATGTAATCGAGGATAATAAAGCCCTCCATGCGTCCTCGGTTTGTCACAAGATTCATCAGGTTTGAGGGTCCCGGAATAGGTTCTTCCGCGTTATAGCCAGAGATGCCGCCGCACATGACAACACGGGAATAGAGATTGAGGTGGTTAAGGGCCGCTTCAAGCGTCTCGCCGCCTACATTGTCGAAAAAGACATCCCACTTATCGGGGCAGGCAGCAGTAATTTGCTCGTCCAGGTTGCCCTGCTTGTAGTCGATCGCTGCATCCAACCCTGCCACTTGGGTGAGCCATCGGCATTTCTCGGGACCACCCGCGATACCAACCACGCGACACCCTTTAATCTTGGCTATCTGGCTCGCAACCGAGCCGGTGGCGCCGGCAGCGCCTGAGACCAGCACCGTTTCGCCCGCTTTTGGCTGTCCTAATTCGAGCAGACCAAAGTAGGCGGTAATGCCTGTCAAACCAATGACAGAAAGCATCATCTCCGGTGTGACTCCCTCAGGCACTTTGGTAACGCCCATGACACCTTCACCCGGGGTGATAACTGCATAGTCCTGCCAGCCACCCATGGTTTGTACGAGGTCGCCCTCTGAGAAATCATCGTGGTTGGAGAGTACGACCTGTCCAACCGTTCCCGCGCGCATGACCTCACCTATGCCGACGGGCGGGAGGTAGCTGGGACGGTCGACTGCCCAGCCTCGCTGTGTGGGATCAAAAGAAAAGTAAAGATTTTTTACCAATATTTGCTGGTTGATGACCTTGGGAACGGTGGTCTCTACAAATTCAAAATTGGTTTCCCCGATCATTCCCTCGGGGCGTTTTGCGAGACGCCATTGGCGATTAACAGTCATTGATTCAGCCTCTCTATGTAAGCTTTGATTTCAGTGGCGTGTTACTTAAATTGTCGTTCGTTTTTCTTTCCCGCCACGAGCGTTTCAATACCTGCAATGATGTAGTTGACCGTCAGCTCAACGGTCTCATCCATGCTCAACCCTCGTTTGCCAGCTAGCTCAGCGGCTGACCAAGCAGCACCAGAAGAAAGCTGCACAATGAGACATGCTGTATCTTCGTCAAGCCGGTAGTGTTCGGAGACTTTCTCAATAAGGTAGCTGGCGGCTTCTTGCGAGTTTTGTACCAATCTGTTCTGGACGACGCGCGCTATCTCCGGCTGAGTGATCAGAATAGGTAGTACCGTGCCCGGCGCGTAGTGCTCAAAATTACTTCTGACCGCGACACGAACAATATCTTCAAAGCTCGTTGCTTGCTCCGCGTCGTTTGCGGTTCGCCTGTTAAACCGCGCGAACTCGCGCTTGAGTAATGTCCGAAGGAGCTCGATTCGATTCGGGAAGTAGTTATAGACCAGTGGTGCGGACACATTCGCTCGCTTTGCGAGCCCTTCCATTGTGAAGCCGGCAATACCGTCCGTTGCGATCATTTCCGCGCTGCAATCGAGCAAGTGCTCCTGCCGCGCCTCGGGACTGAGTCTGATTCGTTTGGGTTTTGCGTCTGTCATGGCTTTATTTTTGAGTTTCTATAGTAATCAGTGTAGTTGAACCAAGTACTGCGGTAAACCGAGGGGCGCTAACCAGAGTGGAACGTCATGACAGCCCCATCAATGTCGTTTAACGTTGTGGTTCTTACGTCAGCGCGGAGGTGGGTATGAGAGTTGAACATTCGTTAACACGACGATCACTGCCCGTTGCACTGACACTGCATTTTTGGGCGTCACTTCTTTCTATATGGCTCATTTTTGTCTCGCCTAAATCGACCGCCTGGCAAGTGCATCCAGTAGGACCTATCGCGCTGGTCGGCGCTCAGGTGCTGGACGGTTATGAGGTTGCCCCAATTTCTAACGGGGTCGTTGTCTATGAAGATGGCGTTATCACGGCGGTGGGCTCGGCTAACGACGTTCAGATACCGACAAATGCAGTGGTTATCGACGTAGGAGGTCACACCGTGCTTCCCGGGCTCATCGATAATCATGTTCACGTCGATTTGATCGGACATGGCTCTTACGAACGTTACTACGAATTTCTTGGTGGCGATGAACGCCTAGATGAGGTGATGCCTATTGCCGCCAAGCAAATGCTGAGAGCTGGCATCACGACAGCTCTGGACTTAGGTGCGCCCTTTGAGATTTTGGATGTCCGAAGAAAAATCGATGCGGGCCAAATTCCCGGCCCCCGTCTACTGGTGTCGGGCCCTTGGATAACCCGTGTTCAGTACGACACCATCCCAGACAGCTACGAGGTGGTTATCACATCGCCCGAGGAAGGTGCGCTTAAGGCGCTAGAGCTCATTAATCGGGGCTCTGACGTCATTAAGACCTGGGAAGGTCTGACACAGGAGGATTATCACGCCATTGTGGCTGCGGCCCACTCTCGGGGCGTTAAAGTTCACGCTCATCTTTATGATCCCCAAGCCATCAAAATGGCCATTGAGGCGGGCGTCGATGTGTTTCAACACGTTGGCTCCGCCGGTAATCCGCCTTATGAGGACGCGTTAATTAATACTATTTCGCACGAAGAGATTCCCATCGTTCAAACCATTTCTCATCGTGTTTGGGTCTATCCCTCGACGCTGGCATTTCCCTCGCGCCTGAAGAGAGCCGAGTACAAAACGGATATGCCGGACGATATCTACCGCGAGTTCATGGAGTCATTTCAAAACTTTCACCAGCTTCCTTACTTTAGGAATGCGGCGAATGAGATAAGGAACTCAAAAGAATCCGCCAGTCAGTTCATCGAGGCCGGGGCGCGCATCGGTGTCGGCACAGATGCAGCTAGTCCGCTCAATATGCATCTAGAGGCTATTTGGCGTGAAATGTCGGCTTTGGTCGATAGTGGTATGACACCGATTCAGGTCATATCGGCCGCAACCAAAACCAACGCCGAGATACTCGGCGTATTCGCCGAGCGTGGCAGTCTCGAGCCTGGGAAACAGGCCGACATTCTCGTGGTTGCAGGCAATCCTTTGGAGGATGTCGAGACGCTTGGCCGAGTGGCGCTAATTGCCAAAGGTGGAGCGCTTTGGGTTACCGAAAACAGCGCGCTGCGCGTTGATGGCCCAATCAATCGCTTCCAGAATCCCTGAATGTTTCCGCGACGTTATCGTCGTGCGTATGCCGCTCGCGTCTGCTTATAATCAAGTCCACACACCTGATAACAATGGACGCGATCAGAGATGAATCGACTAACGCAAGTATTAGTGGCAGCCACGATGGCGTGGGCACCGATCGCGGCGCAGGCGGACTCCGAGCAAGAAACGCTGCCGCTTGAGGGCGCCACCGAGGTTCTCAGTTTTACCACTGATGAGGGTTCATGGCTCTCCATCGATGTGACGCCTGAGGGCGATAGCCTCATCTTTGATCTGCTGGGCGATTTGTATCGCTTGCCCATCGACGGCGGTGAGGCGATTCGTCTTACCTCAGGCCTTGGATATGACAGCCAGCCTGTGATCTCACCTGACGGGAAGCGCATTGCGTTCATTAGCGATCGAGACGGTGCGACTAATTTGTGGGTTGCTGACATCAACGGTGCCGACGCTCGACAACTCTCCTCGGAACGCCACGCCGGTATGATTTCTCCCCAATGGAGCTCGGATGGCGATTACCTCATTGTTACTCGAGTCGCTACCGATACCGAGCTGGTGATGTTTCACGTTGATGGTGGCTCCGGTGTGACCTTGACGGGCTCGGGGCGTAATGAGCGCTTCTGGGGTGTTGGTGTCGAGGTCTCTCCCGACGGCGAGCATCTCTACTTCGCTGAGGGTCAGGGTTCTCGGCGGGATATCCCTGCATCGCAGATCAGTCGCTACACCTTTGCCACAGGCGATATCGAGCCATTGACGCAAGGCGAGGGTGGTGCCTTTCGCCCCGTGTTGTCTCCCGATGGTCAGTTGATGGTGTACGGCACGCGATTCGAAGCTCAGACAGGACTGCGAATTCGCGACCTGATCTCGGGCGCAGACCGATGGCTGACGTATCCGATTCAGCGCGATGCGCAGGAGAACTTCCGCCCGCCGAGTCGCGATCTCTTACCCGGTTATTCGTTCACGCCTGACGGTCAGCAGGTCATCTTCAATGTGTTCGGCAAAATCTGGCGGGTTGATGTGGCAACGGGCGACCGTGAGGAAATCCCTTTCACGGCAGACGTGGCGCTCGATATTGGACCGGATCTCACGGCGCCTTATCGCGTGCCGCAAGGCGATCTGACGGCCACTCTGATTCAGGACCCGCGACCCTCCCCCGACAAGGACAAGGTTGCCGCGTCTGTTCTGACCAAAATCTATGTCATGGATGTTGACGGAAAAAATCTCAAGCGTCTCACCAAGAGTAATCAAAATGAATTCAAACCCATCTGGTCGCCTGATGGCCGTTGGATCGCCTACACCACCTGGTCGCATGCGCGCGGCGGACACATTTACAAGATGCGCTCTGATGGCAAGGGTAAGCCAAAACAGCTTACTGACATTGAGGCGTTTTACACCGATCTCGCGTTTAGTCCCGATGGCAGCACTATCGTTGCTATGCGAGGAAATGAGTTTCTTCGCAATCAGACGTTTAGCGAGTTTGGGGGTTTGAGAATCCCACTCGAGTTGATCTCGCTGCCTGCCAAGGGCGGTGAGCAAACCGTTATCAAGGCGCTCGATAGTGGACGTTATCCCCACTTTGGCCCTGAGTCAGATCGCGTCTACCTCACCGGCGATGACGGACTCTTCTCCCTGACACTGAGCGGTACCGACTATCGCCATGAAATGACGGTAAACGCTGCTCGCGGTAACCGGCGTGGCGATGACCCCCCGCGAGCCGAAGCGATTTACATACACCCAGACGGTAACTCGGTATTGGCGTTTGCTAACAAGCAGGTGTGGTGGATTGCAAAGCCAAAAGCGGGTGCGCAGGCGGTTGTTGCCAACCTGAGAGGTGGCAACGTACCGGTAAAGCGACTAACGCACGTGGGAGCTGACTATCTGGGTTGGTTCAGCGATGGCAACAGTGTGTGGTGGGCCATCGGAAACACCTTTCATTCTCGCCCGCTCGTGAGTCTAAGCTTTGAGGCAGATGAAGCGGATTCAGATGTAGCCGTTCCGGATGATGTATCAGATCGCTTTGTTCCTGAAGATGAGCACCCCGCGGTCACTGCTGTTGATATGGACGTAGTCGTACCCAGATCCACCCCAGCCGGTGCGCTCTTGTTAGAGCAGGTCAATCTCATCAGCATGTCCGGTGACTCGACGGATGCCATGGCAGAGGTGCTCACGTCGCAAGATATTCTGATAGTCGATAATCGCATCCATGCGATCGGTGATCATGGCAGCTTGGCGGTACCTGACGGAGCGACGAGACGCGATCTGAGCAACAAATTTGTGGTGCCCGGTTTTATCGATACGCATGCCCACTGGGAGTTCAGAACCAGCGATGTGTTCGAACCTCACAACTGGTCGCTCGTCGCCAATGTGGCTTATGGGGTAACCGCTGGTCTTGACGTACAAACAGCATCGAACGATTACCTGGTTTACCGGGATTTTGTGGAGACCGGGCAGTCTATTGGTCAGCGTGCTTTCATGACGGCGCGCGGTGTTTTTGGTGATACCGATTTCCAGTCATACGACGAGACCTACTCTTATCTCCAGCGTTACAGCAAGCACTATCACACCAACAACATCAAAAGTTATGTGGTTGGCAATCGTCAGCAGCGACAGTGGGTGGTGCAGGCCAGTCAGAAGCTAGAGTTGATGCCCACCACCGAAGGCGCTGCCGATCAGGCGATGAATATCACGCATGCGATCGATGGTATGCACGGAAACGAGCACACGCTGCCGGATGCGCCGTTCTACAAGGACGTTGTCGAGGTCTTTGCTAAGACTAAAACTGCCTATACCCCGACGTTGGTTGTTCAATACAACGCGCCTACCTTGGTTGATTACTTCTTCACCCGCACTGAGGTGCACGACGATCCCAAGCTAAAGCGCTTCTATCCTAAGAATCGACTCGATGAGATGACCTTGCGGCGATCCGCTTGGCTTCACGAGAGTGAATTCGACTTCAAGCAGGCGGCAGCTCAGGTAGCGAAGATTCAACGCGCTGGTGGTCTCGTCGGTGTTGGCGGTCACGGTGAGTTGCAGGGCCTCGCCTACCATTGGGAAATGTGGTCGTTTGCCATGGGCGGTATGACGCGGGTTGAGGTCCTCCGAGCGGCTACCATCGACGGTGCGCGAATTATTGGTGTCGAGCAGGATCTTGGGTCCATTGAGGTAGGGAAGCTGGCCGATATGGTCGTGCTGAATAGCAACCCGCTGGATGACATTCGCAATACCGTCGATATCGATAGCGTCCTCATCAATGGCCGTCTTTACAATGGTGACACCATGGATCAGGAGTGGCCTGATCGCGTGCCGTTGCCCGATTTTTGGTGGTGGGATCAGACAGATCACCGGTTTGTTCCTGCGGAAAACAGAAATAATTAAAGCGCCTGCGCTCGCCTTTTTTCGCGCCGCATGCAGCCCTTGTTGACCACCCCATTTCGCGTTCCATTTTTGGGGCGCCTGACAGCGTTTTCGTTACAGGCGGGACTCCTAAACCCCGCGTATCCTTTCTGTCGTCATACCGTAGTGACGTTAATCAAGGAGTAATGAAACATGGATAAAGTTAAAGCTGTTGTGATTTCTGGACTGGCCGTTTTAGGTATGGGCGTTGAAGCTAACGCGTCCACCTCAGTGACCGCTGCCTATGGGCAGTGCAAAGCTGAAGTAATCGAAAAGTTTGGTGAGGAAACGCGCGTAGCGATGAAAGGGAGCAAGAAGTATTCGGGCACCCTAACCGTGAAACTCTCCGTGGTACCTGAGGGCGCTTCACGCCAAAGATTGCTGTGTAAAATAACCGGTGACGCATTAGTGCTCACTGACAAAGAGGGTTCGCCGCTCTCTTCTTAAGCAAGGAAAACTATGCGAGAGCTTAGCTGGGACGATTTGAAGGTGCTGTTGGCCTGCAGTCGTCATGGGTCAACGCGCACAGCAGCATCCGCTATGGGCGTGAGTAACAGCACGGTAGCTAGGCGACTTGAAACGCTTGAGGCGGCCATCGAAGGCCGCCTTTTTGATAGGACCCCTGACGGACTTCTCGCCACGGCGCTCTGCGAGGAATTATTACCGATCGCGAAAACGGTCGAAGACATCGTATCTGATGGACAACTTAGACTAACCGGCAGAGATGCATTGTTGGCAGGAAAGTTGAAGGTATCGATTGCGGATCTTAAGCCCGTAAACCAGCTTCTTTTTCGCAGCTTAAACGAATTTTCAAAGGCTTACCCTCGCATTCAACTGGATGTGAGGTCGTCTAACGACAAGGTGGATCTCTCTCGGCGCGAAGCGGATTTCGCCATTCGAGGCCTAAAGCTTGAGGAGCGTCCCCCCAAAGATATTGTTGGTGTAAAGCTTGGTTTGCTGACTATGGGGCTCTATGTTCACAAGACCCTTCTAGTTGATGCAACACTGGGTAAGCGGGAACTCAATTTCATTGACTCATCTCAGACAGCCCCTGCAGGATTGCCAACAGCCGCCGACCTTGGGATCAAAGTTAGGCACTCAGTCGACACGCCTATTGCCCGCCTCGATGCGGTAGCTAATCAAATGGGGGTGGCGGCACTCGCTTGCTGTAGCGTTGCAGATGCAGGCTTTAAGGACCTCGTGCGCTTACCGAATACGGAAAGTGTCCCTTATAGATACGTCTGGCTGCTCTATCATAAGGACCTTCGGCAAAGTGCTCGGATACGTGCTTTGTTTAAGCATCTACTGACGCTAGAGCAAAACTGGCCTGCGGAGTGGATGGGTCAGGCTGTTGCCCCCAACTGTGGTTTTGAGCTCATTAACGCAAAGATAAGTAAACTCGCCTGACATCGACCCCTTCGATCCTTACCGACGCTGTTGTTCAGCCGCTGTTACGCAACAACCTCACAACGCCTAGACGAGTCTACTTACACCCTCCCCCTCAAAGAGGGTGTGGGCACTGCAATACCCTGCAAGGCTATGGGTTCAGAAACGATTAGTTTGCTACGCTTGGGCATGGCGGCGCAGGTTGTGTTGCGAGTCGGCTGAGACCGCGTCCTTATAAGACGCCAACCGTTAAAAACTATGACCACGGTAAAATCATGGAACGACGAACGTTTTTGCATATGACTGGCCTAGCCTTCGCGGCCTTGTCTGCGAGTGGCTGCATCACTCGGTCTTTACCCGATCGATCTTTTTCACGCGCGGTGGGCTACGGTCCTTTGGTCCCCGATTCTCAGGGTTTGCTCGATCTTCCCACCGGTTTCTCCTATCAGGTTGTTTCGAGTCTCGGGGATGCCATGACCGACGGGGCAGCCGTTCCGGATAAAGCCGATGGGATGGGTTGCTTTGATCTTGGAGACGGGCGCTTGGCGCTGGTGCGTAACCATGAGCTGGTCTCTACCGACGAAAGCGGTGGAGTGTTCAGTGCCGGCTTTGGCACCAAAAATGGTCAGTTTATTCCCGGGGGTACAACACACGTTGTTCTCAATAAGGACACGTTAGAGGTATTGGATCAGTTTCGCTCGCTAGGTGGCACCATGCGAAACTGCTCGGGTGGTGTCACGCCCTGGGGTAGTTGGCTGACCTGCGAGGAATCGACCACAGGCCCCGGATTGAAATACGGCGAGGGTCTCAACCAGTATCACGGCTGGGTGTTCGATGTGCCTGCAGCGGCCACGGGACTGGTGGATCCTGCGCCCCTCAAAGCCCTTGGCAGGTTCAATCATGAAGCCGCTTGCGTGAACCCGGATACGGGCCTTGTTTATCTCACAGAAGATCGCGATGACAGTGTTCTGTACCGGTTCATCCCTGCAGTCCCGGGGGACCTTGCGCGCGGAGGGCGTCTGCAAGCCATGAAAGTGGAGGGTATGCCCGACCTGAGAAACTGGTCAGGGTCTTCTAATGCTGTGGGTTCTGTCGGTGAAGTAAGCTGGATTGACCTTGATGAGGTCGAAGCCCCCAACGACGATCTGCGCCATCGCGCCGCCGCTAAGGGCGCGAGTTTGGTGGCGCGTGGTGAAGGCATCCACATGGGCGAGGGCGAGGCTTTTGTCTGCTCAACCAGTGGCGGCGCCCGCAAACTCGGTCAAATTTTCCGTATCCAATTCAGTCCTAACGGGGAAAGCGATCGCGTGGAACTCTTTTTCGAGAGCGTTTCCAAGCATCAATTTGATTACGGCGACAACGTGGTTGTTGCTCCCAATGGGCACCTCATTGTCTGTGAGGATCAGTACACCGAAGTCGTTGATAACCACTTGAGAGGAATCGCACCCGACGGGAACGCTTATCCGCTGGCGCGTCTTCGACTGCAGACAGAGCTCGCCGGAGCTTGTTTCTCACCCGATGGACAGACAATGTTCGTCAACGTCTACGCGCCAACAAAGACGCTCGCTATTACGGGGCCATGGGATAGCTTCAACGCAAAGACGATTACGGTGTCCTGAGTACATTGGCTGTGCTCAGGTCTGACGAAATAAGGACGGACTGAGTTACACGACCGTCACGGTCTGTCCTTGAGTAATGGTGCCGCCGCGGACGACTTTTGCATACACACCTAGATTGCCCTCAGCTTCAGTCACCAGATGCCGCATGATGTCGGTATCTCTGGGGAGGGTGTCGGTGGCGTGAGTGATCATCGAACAGCGCGGGCAGGTATCGATTACTTTGAGAACCACCTCGCCAATATGCAGCTCTTTACCAATCCATGCTTGCTCTGGGAATCGATCGGTCGAGCCATCCACATTTAGAATGAAGTTGGCTCTAAATCGCTTTTCATCGAACGCCGAATTTGGAGCTACGTGTGACATCGTATCCAGCGATTGCTGCGTCATGAGCATGATCGGAAACGCATCAAAATAGGTCCCAGGCGGCGACTCGAATTCGATGACTTTCGCGAAGGCACTAAGATCTGGGAGCGGTTCGTCGGGGGTGCGCCCGAAGATCTCTCGCAGTTCCTGTTCGAAATCTTCTGAGTCGGGGGCGCCTCGTCGATAGTGCTCGAGGTTATCGGGAGGAAGTAGCGGCCACAGGGTCACGCTGTGATCAAGTTTCTCTGACAGCCAATGATTCATCTCGTCTGAGCTTGTTGGGCAGGTCGAGCCATCAGGAGCGGTAATTTCCGATGTATTGTCATCGACCGATCGCGCGCCAAATAGCATCAGTTGCGGTAGTTTCTTGGCGCCGCGAATGCCACCACGGACCTCATCACGCGTTGCCCAGGCGCGATCGCCTTGGATACCGCGTTCGCTAACCGTCACTTCTGAGGGGGTCTCACCCAACATGGATTTAACGGGGTAGCGGTGTATTTCTGTGATCGTTATTTCCGACATAATCCAACTCCTCTGCACAGCCTCATGAGACGCAATTTACTCTGGAACGTCCAGTGCTGGATTTCGGTTAAAGAAGTTACGCGGCTTCAGCGTGATCTCATCTACCTTTGACGGCATTACGGGCCAGTCCTCGGCCATGGGTACATGGTGGAAGCCAATCATGGGCCATGCGACAAGGTCGGTATTTTCTATAGTCTCGTCGTCTGCCACGTACTCAGGCAGTCCAACACCAGCATCCGATTGATTGACGGTGAGCCCGGTCGAGAAAATCTCATTAGGCTTGTAGCGGGTCACCCATAAATTGTTCTTGAGAAAGCCCGCGCGTTGATAAATCGCATCATCGAGCGTCACCAATGGATGCGTATTGGGGAAGATGAGTTGGTAAGAAGCGGGGTAGCCCATCGCGTTTTTTGCGGTGGTGCTGGCAAAGGTTAGGAGCGCAGGCTTTTCCACTTTCATGACCGTTTGCGCCTGTTGCTCCGTCAGTACTTGCTCTTGTTCAACGGTCCAGATGCCCTGGCGAGGCGACCCGTCGGGCTGTTCTGTGGCCACCAGCCGCTGACGAACAAAATTGTTATCGACACCATCGACATCCATATCTATGCGGTAGCTGAAGAAGTGGTCGTGATTGACGCCGACGCGGTACGGAGCAATGAGAGTCCCTGTCTGTGTTTCTGACGCGGCTCTCGGGTCATCTAACGACGCCGAGAAAACACCCTTGGTGGCGTCAATGCCTGTTGAAATCAGTCGGATTCTTAGGCGTCCATCTTGCTGGAAAACGTAATCCTGGAAGTAATCGTAATTGCCGATTACAGCGACCATTCGCACAACGAGATTGGTGGCTCTGCGTGAGTTGTGTTTCGCCATGCCGGGTACATCGTCATACAAAGACTCGTGGTGGCGCCAGCTGGGGTAGCCCGGGTCGAACTCAAAAATACAGATGCGATTTTCGGCGGTGAAGGCTTCCCCGCTCGCGGTGTGCAAGACCACATCCTGATAAACAGCGGTGGGTGGGCAGTCGTCGCCCTTGAGCTCGGTTGCCATGTTGCCGAAGCCGTATTCACCCATATCGAAGTAGGCGCGATAGAACCAGTGGGTATCTGGGTCTTGGTATGGGACAAACATCTCAGACATGGCGATTTCGTAAGCAACGGGCCTGAATCCATCATCCGAGATAACGCCAACATTATTGAGAATCGTGCCTTGGCGCGGGTCAAAGCGAAGATGGAACCGCCAGTCTTGCCAGTTGATTTGACTTCCCGTGACGGCGAAATTTCGTCCTTCGCGCTGCTCGATGGTGATCGGTTTCAGTGCTGGCCGTGTGTCGAGTGCGCTCTCGTGAAACTCGATGACTTTAAAGTCATTGGGTGGTGAATCAGCGTCAGCAAATGAGTCTGTGATTTCGATAAGCTTCAATTCCTCAACGTCGAACAAGAAACTGATACCTTCTACGGGTCGCGCCCAAGCACTCGTCGTAGGGAGAAGACCTAAGCCACTTTGACCCCGAATGTTGAAGCAGTCGAACCGGACAAGTCGGTCGTTGACAGGGTTTGCAAGATCAGCGAAGAAACGTCCGACTGTACGTGGTAGGCAGAGACCGTCCGAGCCGGTAATGCCGCGCCGTTCCAGTGCAGCTACCACTTCAGGCAGTTGGTTGACCACGTCGAGCGCTCCGAAAAGCTCCTCGCCCGCGAGCATGGGTTGACCGCTGGTGATCTCCTTCGGAGCAGAGAGCGATGAGGTATCAAAATCGTAGCGTGCTACATAAGAGGTCTTGTTAAGCCTGTAGACAATATCTGCACCGCGGGTTGCTGTATCGCCCGCCTGCCAAGCACGCGCCTTGTTCTTGTCAGGCTCGGTAAGGCTAATACGATTGAACAAGATGCCCTCACCAAAGGCATCGCTTACGGCGGCAGCTGCTTCATTAATTTCTGTTTCGGTTAAGGAGTGCCATGGTGACGTTGTAGTGGGCGCGTTATCGCCCGTTTCCTGTGGGCTTTGACCGCAGCTCGCGAGAACGGCGACGCTTAAAACTGCGACAACTTGATTTATCCCCATTGTGCTACCTCCTTATTTATTTTTTTGGAGTCGGCAATGCGCAGGCTCACTCCGGTATTTGGTTTCTTCGGACCCCTAACGAGACGAGTCGACTAAGCTCCGACAAGCTTCTACCGCTCTCCTCGCGAAGGCCATTGAAATAACTCTGTGCGGCTTTGAGGGCGCGCAAACTGTGAATCCCAGAATCAACAATATCGTTTTCGCGCAAAAAGAACTCCACATCGGCGGTAATCAGAAATGTATCGACACCTAAGGTTCTTAAGGCATAGGGACCCGTGTTCCCGCCCAGTCGGCTTCCGTGTTTTTTCAAAAATAGCCATAGGCCGGTAATGTCATCATCCGGCCAGCCGGCAATGAACTCGCCAAAGGTCTTTTCCTCGCGCCGCTCGGTGTCAGCAATCATCACCGCGTTATCCAGCACGGTCTTGACCTTGCTGAAGTTGCGAATGATGCCTGGATCGCTGGCCTTACGCTCGAGCATATCGTCGGGCATCATCAGTAGACGCTCAATGTCGAACTCCCAGAATACCTCTTCGAACTGGGGCCACTTGTTATTGACGATGCGCCAGACGAAGCCTGATTGAAATACCTTGCGCGTGAACTCTGCAAGGTAGCGATCGGAGCCCAATCCACTGAGGTGCGCTTTGGTTGCAATGGTGGGTAGTAGGCTCTCTACAACATCACCACCGCCTTTTCGTAGGCAGGCAACTTCATACAAGCTGTCGTAGGACGGTCCGAGCATTCAGGAAGTGTAACCCTAAATGCCTACGCTTTTGCCTTCTGTGTGCTGACGATACAGCCAGTGACGATAAGTGCTGTTCCAAGTAGCGTGCCCGCACTGACAGGTTCGGCAAAAAACAGCCAGCCAAACAATGCAGCCCAGATAAACGCCGTGTATTCCACGGAGACAAGGGCCTGTGCCTCGGCTTTGCTGTAGGCGATGGACAACAGTATGAGCGAAATGACGGCAAGAACGCCGGCGGCTGACGCGGCAGTCCACTGGACGACATCAGCGGGTAGGGTGAGGGCGAAGGGAGCGCCGATCGCCAGAATGCAGGCCATGATTACGTTTTGATAGCAAGCGATTTCCGTGGGTCGGGCCACCAAGGCCTGCTTGCGCTGCAAAATGATATTCAGTGCGTACATGACGGCGAAGATGAGGACCGCCGCAATACCGAGCAGACTGTTGTCATCACGCATCTGAAACATATCTTCGCCGGCGATGACCACAACACCACCAAAACCTAAGACAGCGGCGAATTTCGCGCCGCGTGTAATTTGCTCACCGAGCATGGGGGCCGCAAGGTAGAGAGCGATGATTGGAGCGACAAAGCTCAGGCCAACAGCCTGCGCAAGGGGTAGCTGTGTCAGGCTCCAAAACAGAAAGAGCATCATGAATGCGGTGAGTACGCCGCGAGTAATATGGAGTCGCAGTACTCTCCCGGTTGCCAGTTGTGGCCGGTTGGGTAAGTAGAGCGCCGATGCAAAGACGGCCCCCATTGCGGCTCGCCAAAACGTGGCGCTGTAGGCACCCATGGCCAGCGCTTGGGCTTTCATGACCGCATCGAGCATGCAGAAGAACAGTACGCCTGCACTCGCCAACAAGACCGGAATGAGAACGCTCTCGCTGTTTTCAGGGGCGCCGATCATTTTCACCATGAAGCCACGATTGCACTGGAGAAATGCACCTGCCCGACACTAGCTCAAGCCGCTTTATCAGCTGCGTGCCACTGTGCGACCAGCGAGCGAAGTACGCTGACAAAGGCGACGGGCTCATCGAGCATCAGGTGATGACGTGCACCGGGAATGCTAATGAAAGGAATGTTATCGCCACCCTGCTCACGCACGTAATCGGCCGAGTCATCATCAAATAAGGCGCTGTGCTGTCCGTAGACGTAGGCTTTTCTGCCAGGTGCAGCTACAACAACATCCACTTGATTGAGTATTCGGTCTTTCAGGGAGAAATCACTGTCGAACACACTGGTATCGAACTTCCAGGTCCATCCTCCGTCGACCTGTTTCAGCGAGTGATAGGCCATGTAATGGAATAGATAAGGTTCGCCACAAGGTTGGTTTGGCGAGAGCACAAAACGCGATTTTGCCTCGTCATACGTTGGGTAGATTCGGTTCGGGCGACTCGTATCCGATCGCATGGGACGTCCACCCGCAAAGTGTGCTTTGAGTCGCTCGGGTCTCAAGACCATGAGATCGCAAACAACGAGGCCACCGAATAGCTCATGAAAATCATTCATGGCTGCAAGGCCCACATGCCCACCATAGCTATGTGCGATCACGATGGGCTTAATGGCGTGATCAAATAGACCCGTTTCGCGAGCTACGTCGATCACTTCCTGTGCGCGAACAGCGTCGGGATAGGACGAACGAACGCCTGAGTCACCCATACCGGATAGATCGTAGGCAACGACGTGGTATTGTTCAGCTAGAAACGGGGCGATGAAAGCCATGCAGCGGGCATGGGCCAGAAAACCGTGCATCAAGAGCAGAGGTGGATTCTCAGGATCACCCCAGCGGAAGTAGTGAACATTGCACCCGTCCGAGTTTACCCATCCCTCTTCGCGAGGCACCTGCAACGCATCGACCAGCCACTTCGGTGCATCGGGTGCGTCCGGCGGCAGTTCGTTATTTAGGTTACAGATATCGGTTACCGGGCTCTTCATAGCTGTGTGTTCATCCTCGAAGTCTACTCATACGAGCGAAACTGGCTTTTGGTCGCTTGTTACCCGCGTATTTTCCAAAGTAATCAACTGGCGGATAGCTGGAGTGCCACCCCTTTTGCTCGCGCCGGCATGCTAAACGCTTGGCAGGCAAAAATCTTCAAAAAAGGGCTCCCCGCTAGCTCGCTACTCAATTCATCACAATCCATTACCAATGGATGAGCTGGCGAATCGGTTTGATGGGGTGATGTGGTAATGAATAGACCAGCCCAGGAGAGTTGGTTTCTGGGACTGACGACCTAAGCTGACCGTTGTTGCTCTCGGCCTTTTACCCTCAGGGTATTACTTTCGACGAAAAGTTCTGAGGTGCAGTTTTATCGACGTAAAAAAACGTTCCCTTGCGCTACGCATCAGGATGAAGCAGCCCGCAGCGGCCAAGGGTAAGACAAACATCACACCGGCGAGGAGTTTTTCGAACGAACCAACGTCCGGGCCTCGGGTGATGCCGCGAAATAGCGCTCCGGAGGCCCACGCGGCGAGGCCTAAAAGACCCACATAACCATAGAACTTCACAATACCTTTAAGCTGATTGAGGGATTTCGTCCACTCCTTTTTGGAGGGCTCGCTTCATTCTGTTCGTTCGGGAAAGCTTCTGGCTCATAACGATAACGTCCTCGGTTGCTTACAAGTAAAGTTCCTTCCAGCCTCAACTCCTGACAAAGGGTGGATAGGTATCGTCGACGTCGCTGTAAACGTATTCCCACCCTTTCTCTTGCATGATGGCACGGTGCCGAGCACCTGCAGCGCTGCCATCGCCCGCTTCGTAACCCGCATCCCCTTGGAACAGCACGGCCATTTTGCCCTCTGCCTTGGTAAACACGGGGAAAACATAGGGTGGTGGAATTTCGCTTTCACCAGCGGTCATATCGGCGGTTGTGGCGTAACGCAACAGGCTGAGCAGCGTGATGTAGGTGGGTGGCAGCATGCCAAACTCGCCCGCCTCGTGTTGTGCTACCGCATCCTGCACGCGAATCCATGCAAAGTCGTGAATCTCGCTTCCGTCAATGGCAACGTCCATATCTTCCGCCAGGGGCGCCGCGTAAATCCAGGTTTCAAATCGCTTAGATTCAACGACAGGTGTCGTCCAGTGGCTGAGGTGCACCATATTTTCAGTATCTGGACGCAAGCCGCATTCTTCCTCGGCCTCGCGTGCTGCCGCAATGCGCGCGGCCAAGGCGATATCGCCTTCAGCCGACTCAATGTCGCTTTCTTCCAATGCGCCACCGGGAAAGACCCATAAGCCACCGGCAAACATCAGCGCTTTGTTGCGCTTGAGCATTAAGGTTTCCATGCCATTGTCCGTGTCACGCAAAAGAACAACGGTGCTGGCAGGTCTGGCTTTGGGTATATCAGTCACGGGGATTCCTTAACGCTATTTTTGAGTTCAGCGTAGCACTCGTAGGCTGAAAAAGTTAAGTGAGATGCCCTGATTGTCATGGCGATGCATTCAAATCGCCGTTGTAGGAAAAATAGTGGAAAGGAAGGTCTTTTATCCTTGGTAGCACTGTGGAACGAGAGCTATAGTGACTCTACTGTTTTGGGAGCTATTCGCGATGTCGAAAGTGGAAACCAATGTTCCTGATCGTGAGCCCGAGTCTGGATTGGCTGGGCTTTCCGGACTCCTAAATTCGGTTATTTCCGTTGGGCGCGATATTCTGGCGCGCCGTCGACAGAATGCACTCGAAGCGCCTTCGAGCGATCTACTGGCGAAAAGTAAGCAGCTAATCCATCACCGAGGTGAAGCGTCAGGCTTAGCACTGGCTTGCGAGGTCGTAGCGGATTATCAAGCGCTAGATGATGACAACCGACGCCTTTTCTTCGAAGCCTTAGCTAACGGCTTTTCTGCCGACAGTAGTGTGGTTTTAACTGCCGCGGAGAGCTACAAGCTCGATCCGTCAGAGGCGAATCTTGCCGCGCTGTCGCGGGCTGCCGAAGCGCCGCGAATAAAGCTTTTTCGACGAATGAATATGGCGCCAGAAGCAACGCCTGTATTGGTGGAAATGCGTGGAGCAATGATTCAGACGCTCGGCGACCTCCCCCAGCTTAAGGCGGTAGAGACCGACCTAAAGCATCAGTTTATCTCCTGGTTTAATCGCGGATTTCTGGAGTTGCGGGTGATTGACTGGAATACACCGGCATCCATTCTCGAACGAATCATTCAGTACGAATCGGTACATGCGATTCAGGGCTGGAATGACCTGCGAGCCAGATTGAGCGGCAACCGCATGTGTTTCGCGTTTTTTCACCCGGCGATGCCCGATGATCCGCTGGTGTTCGTAGAGGTGGCGCTAACCGAGGGAGTTCCCGATGCGATTGGTCCGCTGATTGATCAAACGAAAGAGGGTGATGTGGGGACTACGCCGGATACGGTTGTCTTTTATTCCATAAGCAACTGTCACCCCGGCTTGGCTGGCGTCTCATTCGGTAACTTTCTGATCAAACAGGTGGTTGAAGAAGTCGGTAAGCGTTATTCGACGATGAAGCGATACGTAACGCTCTCACCCATTCCCGGTTTTTGCCGTTGGCTGGCTACTCAGGAAACAGGTATCGATCTCGAGGAAATGCGGTCGATGGCGAAGACCGATACGGCCAAGACTGCCGATGCACGACGAGACGATTTACTGACAGCCTGCGCGCAGTACCTTGTGAAGGAACGCCGCAATAACCTCGCGCTCGATCCCGTGGCCCGCTTTCATCTAGGGAATGGCGCAAGCCTTCACGCCATTCATTGGGCGGCCGATCTCAGCGACAAGGGTCTAGAGCAATCGGCGGGTCTTATGGTCAATTACCTCTATAATCTTCGCAGTATCGAAGAGAATCACGATAGCTATTTTGATCAGGGCGAGATTGCAACATCACGCGATGTCGCCCGATTGTTAAACTGACCCGAAGACGGGTTCATTGGAGTCGCTCGATATGACATTCGTCCGCAATATGACAGCCGCGTTGGTGCTTTTGGGTGTGGCATCGTCAGGCGCAAGTGCACAAAGCCCCGCCGAAATCGCGCGACAGCACCATCAAGCGACAGCTACCACCATTGTTGCTGATTTTCGTGAGTTTCTGAGCATTCCTAACGTTGCAAGCAACCTCACCGACATGAAGGACAATGCGTCGTTTATTCAGGACTACATCGGAAGTCGAGGATTTACCTCTAAGGTTGTCTCTGCCGGCGGCGCACCTTACGTGGTCGCTGAGCGGCCCGGCTCGGATGGCGCGCCCACTATCTTGGTCTATGCGCATTTTGACGGGCAGCCAGTCATCCCCAGTCAGTGGTCCTCGCCACCCTTTGAGCCAACACTATGGACGGATAATCCGCTCAAGGCTGAGGCAAAAATCTTATCTTGGGATCAGGACGCCTTTGACCCCTCATGGCGCGTTGTCGCGCGCTCTGCTGGGGACGATAAAGCACCCGTCATTGCTTTGATGGCCGCCATTGATGCCTTGGTGGCTGCGGACAAGATGCCGGATGTCACCGTCAAACTGATCCTCGACGGTGAAGAGGAGCGGGGTAGCCCAACCTTGGCAGGCGTACTTGAACAGGTTGCTGATGATCTGGTCGCCGATGTCATGCTCTTTTGTGATGGCCCCATGCATCAGTTGGGGCGCCGACAGCTCGTATTGGGGGTCCGAGGTAGCATGACTGTCGATCTTACGACCTTTGGTCCCAACCGTCCTTTGCACTCGGGCCACTACGGCAACTGGGCACCAAACCCCAACGAGATCCTGATGCGTTTGTTGCTGTCGCTGAAAGACGATAAGGGGCGTGTCGCGGTTGCAGGCTATTCCGATGATGTTAGAACTGTGTCAGAGCAAGAGACTCGTGCCGTTGCCGCCATGCCGTCAGTTGATGCGCAGCTGAAGCGCGAACTCGGTCTTGGTAATAACGAAATACCGGATGAGCGCCTCGAGTCAGCCATCATGCGCCCGGCCATTGTAGTCCGTGGTATCTCGGGTGGCGGAGTGGGTCCTGAGGCGCGGAATATTATCGAACCGACGGCCCAAGCCTCTCTCAATTTGCGGCTGGTGCCGGGTCAAAAGCCCGAGGCCTTATTGGCTACCCTGAAAGCTCATTTTGAAAAGATGGGTATGACCGTTTCGTCCGAAGGCCCCGATAAGGTTGCCGCTCGAGAGCGTCACCTGCAGATGGTCCCCCGTCCAGGCGGTTACCGCTCGTTCCGAACGTCCATTGACGCCGATGTGGTCGACGATTTGAAGGTCATACTCGATCGGTTGGGCGATCAGGAGACACTGATTACACCCACCATGGGTGGATCGCTGCCGATCTACCTGTTTGAGGATAATCTCGAGGCCCCCATTGTCATCCTTCCCGTTGCAAACCATGACAACAATCAGCACGGTCGCGATGAGAACCTCCGCTTGAAGAACCTCTTTGATGCCATAGAGATGTACGCCGAGGTACTTGTCGGCCTATCTGACGAGTGATGAGTAAACCCAGAATATTGGTCCAGGGCGTGCAACAACTATGGGCTAGCGTGGCGCTCTCCGTGCGTGGAGAAGCGCCAAATACCCGGGCGCTACGCTACCTGCCGTTTGAATCCTCTTTTCGGTAGCGCTCAAACCAAGCGAGGATGTGATCGACCTTGGTAATGAGTCTCGACGGTCTACTCGCGATGCCGTGCGATGCTCCAGGTAAGCGCACCATGGCTGAATCCACGCCACGCAGTCGCAACGCCTGATAGAACTGCTCGGTCTCGGACATGGGTGTACGCCGATCTTCTTCG
The DNA here is from genome assembly GCA_902547755.1 of Halieaceae bacterium. Taxonomy (GTDB): domain Bacteria; phylum Pseudomonadota; class Gammaproteobacteria; order Pseudomonadales; family Halieaceae; genus Luminiphilus. The sequence continues at coordinate 55,034 of CACCPA010000007.1, forward strand.
CCCGTCAGCAGAAGGGTAGGCGTAACGACATTACCTACCAAAGACAGTGGTGAACGCTTCCAATAATGATCCAGGTGTTCCCAAGGTGGTCCGGGGAACTGATGGTAGATCTGACCCACCATCGAGTCGGCGGTCAGTGTTTTGCTCACCCAATTGATTACCGGCTTCGCTGCGACCGCCGCATTGAAGCGATCTGTCAGGCCGACGGCATAGGCCGTGGCGATGCCGCCCGCACTGCCACCTGCGATAAATAAATTATCGCCATCCACAATGCCTCTCTCGATCAAGGCATCAATGCCTGACATGTGGTCAGCAAAGTCCTCTTCACTCGAGTACTTGTACTGGAGCAGCAGCGCAAAATCCTCGCCGTACGAGAGGCTACCCCGATGGTTATCGTAAAAAACGATGTAGCCAGCAGCGGCCATGAGCTGAAGTTCAGCTGAAAAATGGGGTCCATAGGCGAGGTGAGGGCCCCCGTGAATCTCAAGAATCAGGGGGTATTTCTTTGTGGGATCGAAATCAGGTGGTGTGATGTACCAGCCTTGGATCTCCTGGCCGTCAAACGATGAGTTGTAGACAATCTCGTGCACCTCACCCAACGATCGGTAGTTCAGAAGATCATCGTTGAGCGCCGTGACGATTTTGGGCGTTTTACGCTGCATGACCGCGATGTCTGCGGGCCGATCGGGTCCTCCTTTTGTGTAGGCAACGACACCACCGGCCGTGTGGAACCCGCCGGATAGATAGGGCCGACCCACGCTGGTCCCGCCCAATCCTGTTGCTACTGACGAGACTGCCTTGTTCAGCGTTACCTGTTTGATGCACCGCTCACCGCGCTCATCAAAGGCAAAGTAGAGCGCTTTACCATCGGCTCGCCACAGGATATTCGTCGCATCGCCATCGACGGCCTCGGTGAGTATGCGGACGTCCTTGGTTGACAGATCAACTGTGGCAATACGGTCGGGTGTGAAGGCCAGGGGTCTACTCTTTTCGTAGCTGATGGCCAGAAGCTTGCCGTTTGGTGAGACTGCGGGAGACCGCTCAGCACCCGGAAGGTCTGTGATTTGTGTCAGCGCACCGCTGCCAAGCGATACTGAATAGATGTCGGCTTCGTCACTGCGGAGCTCCCAATCATCCGAGCGGTCAGCAGAGAAAAAGATGGATGTGCTATCAGCCGACCAGCTCAGCCGGCCATTGTGATTGAAATCACCTGATGTGAGCTGTCGCGCTACACCTCCGTCGGCAGGGATGACGAACACATGACGGTAAGCCGGACCGACGATGCCTCGGCCATCGTATTGATAGCGTGTGGTCGTGACAGTAACCGGTGGCTGGGCCCAGACAGCACCTTCGGGTGCTTTGCGACGCTTGGCGATGGGTGGCGTCGATTTTTTAACCGACATGGTGAAGGCCAACCATTGACCATCGGGAGACCAGGTGAGGTCTGACGGGCTTTGCTGGAGGTGTGACGCGACCGACGTCTGGCCGGTATCCATCCACTGAATGTGAATCTGACTGGAGCCGGTCTCGCTCGAGACATATGCAATCTTGTCTCCCTTAGGAGACCAGCGTGGCGAGGTGCTCCGGTGCAAGTTGCTATTGAGCGGTCGATGATCACTGCCATCAATGGAGACTTGCCAAAGTGTGGCTTTGGCGGCATCGCTCATGACGTCGAAGGAGCGACGAACATAAACCACGGACTTGCCATCAGGAGCCACCTGCGGGTCGGAGGCCCACTCCAGTTCAAAGACATCCATGGCATCCAGTGCGGGTGCTGGCTCAGAGGCCAATGAGAGCGTGCTCATCGACAGGATAAGCGCACCAAGGCTGGATTTAATGAAGATCTTGGAGAGAGAGAAAGAAATTCCTTTTGGCTTAATCATAGCAATTTTCTCGTGCGTGTCCGGCTGGAGACAACCGGTCCAGTGGGTAACTCGATGAGAGTAACCAAGGGATGATTTGAAACACAACTCAATGCGAAAGAAACGATAAGCGGCTATGGTGTGGCTCTGTGCCATCTATAACGACACAGACAGCTAAAAAAGAGAAATAAAAAGACAGTCACGACATGTTTCCGAAGGTAGATAAGACATCGCCGACGCCTGATTCGAGCGACCCGTTCACGCCGAGAACTGAATACCCGCGTCCTATCCTCGTTCGAGACAAGTGGCAGAGTCTGAATGGGCATTGGTTATTCAGAGTTGATCCCGATAATCGAGGTCTCACTGATGCTTGGTTTAATGAGCAGTGGACTGATGCCCAAACCATCACGGTGCCGTTTTCCATGGAATCAGCTGCTAGCGGCATTATTGAACCTGACGGTGCTACTGTGGTTTGGTACCAGCGGGAAGTTATCAAACCCGAGGCCTGGGACAGTCGCGTTGCACTTCGAATTGGTGCCAGTGATTTCCTGACCCGCGTCTTCGTTAATGGACAGGAAGTCGGTCAACATCGAGGTGGTTACGCATCCTTTGGCTTTGACATTGAGCATGCGCTGATTCCGGGCAGGAATCGCATCACCGTTCGGGTGGAAGACTCGCTGTCATGGACCCAGCCGCGCGGCAAACAAGCGGGAACGACGCGCTGGCCAATCGATTACGACGGGGTGACAGGCATTTGGCAGTCTGTTTGGCTCGAGCCGCTCACCGCTGTGTCGATTGAGTCCACTGCGTATTCCTATCACGTCGCGGAACAGACTCTCAGCTATAAAGCCTTCTTCTCGGAGCAAGTGGACGGTGAAGTCAGTGTCGAGGTTCTCGATGGTGGTCGTGTGATCGCGAGCGATAAGGTTCAGACGGCAGGGCGAGCAGAAATTCGGACGACGCTTTTCATCGAGGCCCCGATACTCTGGTCGCCAGAGCAACCTCATTTGTATGAGGTTCGGCTGACGCTGCTAAATCGTGCGACGGAAGAGCGTGATATGGCCGAGAGCTACGCGGGATTGCGCGAAGTCTCGGTCACCGATGGTCAGCTGTGTCTGAACGGTGATCCGCTATATCTGCGGGGTGTTTTAGATCAGGGCTATTTTCCCGAGGGGTGGTACACGGCGACCACGGACGAGGCGCTGCGTCGTGATGTCGAGCTGACCTTAGCCATGGGCTTCAACTGTGCAAGAAAGCACCAGAAGGCAGAAGACCCAAGATACCTCTACTGGGCGGACAAATTAGGTTTGATGGTGTGGGCGGAGATGCCGTCGGGGCGGGTGTTTTCAACCGAGCTCATCGAGTCACTGACCACGGAGTGGATGGAGCTGATAAAACGCGATCGCGCTCATCCATCGATCATTGCTTGGGTTCCTTTCAATGAGTCTTGGGGTGTGTGGCATCAGAGTGAACGTCCTGAACAACGCGGCTTTGTCGATGCCGTCACGTCGTTGACGAAGGCGCTCGATAATAGTCGAGTCGTTGTCGGTAATGACGGGTGGGAGTATTCCTCCGGTGATCTTTGGACCCTGCACCTGTACAACGAAGACAGTGATGTCTCGAGTCGGCTAGAGGCTCTTATTGAGGACCCTCACAGTTCGGTTACGAGCGAGTTTGGCGGTCGAGATCGCTTGGGCGCCTTGCCCGGTGCGGATGTTAGTGGCTTGCCCATATTACTTACCGAGTACGGCGGCATCGGTATGGGTTCGTTCAGTGAGGAAGACTTTAGTTACGGTAACCTCGCCGAGACCCCGGAGGTACTGGAAGCGAGAATGCGCAAGATCATGACGGACATTCGCTCACTTGAAGCGCTACAGGGTTATGTTTGGACGCAGCTGACCGATGTGCAACAGGAAATTAATGGCCTTCTGTATTTCGATCGGCAACCAAAACTCCCGCTCGCGGTTCTCCACGATATTTTCAGTAAGGGCGGGGATGTCTGATGTCAGACCTTACCTTGCAGCAATTAAAAGCGCTCCGTTTTTGGCAGACGCCGGAAATCACCAGCCTGAACAGAATGCAGGCACACTCGCCGCTGCATAGTTATCGCTCATTTGCCGATGCGGTAACCGGTGAGGTATCGGCTAGCCTACGATCGCTGGATGGTGATTGGCAGTTTGAGTGGTTTCCCTCACCCAATGACGTGCCCGATGACTGGCTGACCTCTGAGGCCACACTGAACTGCATACGGGTCCCCGGAAACTGGCAGCTTCAGGGGTACGACAAACCCATCTATACCAACGTGAAGTACCCGTTCCCCGCAAAGCCCCCTGTTGTTCCTGAGGACAATCCTACCGGTTGTTACCGGCGGTGTTTCTGGCTCGATGAGAGTGACCTGGTTGATCAGACCCGGCTCGTCTTCGACGGTGTCGATAGCGTATTTTTTGTCTGGTGTAACGGTCATCTGGTGGGTTACTCGCAGGACAGTCGCCTTCCGGCCGAGTTTGATATCAGTCGCAGTGTTAGAGCCGGTGACAACGATCTGGCGGTCATGGTTTTGAGGCTCTGCGATGGTAGCTATCTCGAAGATCAGGATATGTGGAACCTCTCCGGCATCTACCGGAGCGTGTATCTGCTTTCAAAACCAAAGACACACCTCAGTGACGTCAGAGTCACCGCTACGCTCGATCAGTACTACGCAGAGGGTTTGCTCGAGGTTGAGGTGATGTGCAGTCAAGCTTATCGAGGCGAGGTTGAGTTGGCGCTTAACGATGCGTCGGGAGCAACCGTGCTCTCACATCGGCAGCGGATTGGCACCGACCTCATCGACGAGCGGGGTCGCTACAAAGATAGAGCGCGAGTCAAGCTCAAGGTCCCCAGTGTTCTGGCTTGGAGTGCTGAAACCCCGAACCTCTACCGCTTGGTCGTCTCTCTTTTCGATGCGCAGGGTGAGGTCGTTGAGTGTGAAGCGAGCGATATAGGGTTTCGCTCGGTTGAGATTACAGACGGGCAACTGTTGCTCAATGGCAAGCCCCTATTTATTCGCGGCGTGAATAAACACGAGCATCACCCCGAGACGGGGCACACCGAATCACTCGCGCAGGTCGAGGCCGACATTCGGTTGATGAAACAGCACAATTTCAATGCCATACGTTGCTCGCACTACCCACATCAACCCGGTTTTTATGACCTCTGTGACCGTCTGGGTATGTACGTTGTTGATGAGGCAAACATCGAGACACATGGGCTTACGCCCATGAGTTTAGTATCCGATGATGATGCATGGTCTCACGCGTATGTGGAGCGCATGAGTCGGATGGTCCGGCGGGACTTCAATCACCCCAGCGTCATTATCTGGTCGCTCGGTAATGAGTCGGGTTATGGCGGTAATCACGAGGCCATGGCCGCCTGGGTAAGGAAGGCAGACCCCTCGCGTCCCATTCAGTATGAGGGTGGTGGTGCAGACACATCTGTCACGGACATCATCTGTCCCATGTACGCGCGGGTGGTGGATGACATGCCGTCACCCTATGGCCGCCCGGCTTACAGCATTCAGCACTGGTCAGATTTGCAGGCAGAGCTAGGTGAGCGTGCGCGCCCCGTCATTCTTTGTGAGTACGCGCATGCCATGGGAAACAGCCTCGGCAATTTCTCAGGTTACTGGGATGCCTTCAGAGCCAACCCTAGGTTGCAAGGCGGGTTTATTTGGGACTGGGTTGATCAGGGACTGACGCAGGTCAGTGACGAGGGTGTGCGTTACTTCGCCTATGGCGGTGATTTTGGCGATGAGATTAACGATCGTCAGTTCTGTATTAATGGCCTGGTGTTTCCTGATCGAACGCCACATCCCTCACTCCTTGAAGCGAAGCGAGCCCAGCAGCCCTTTACGTTCACTGCAGAGAGTTGCGACCGGCCGATCACCCTTACCGTGACCAGCGAGTACCTTTTTCGAGCGACGGATAATGAGCGTTTGAACTGGCGACTAGGCTCCTTACGAGACACGCACCATGAAGGCTCGCAAGTTTTGGAAATAGGACCAGAGGGCACTCAAACCATCGTCATTGATAACCATGGTGACCTAATAGCAGCCTTCGAGAAGGACCTTCTATTAGATGCCTGGATCACGACAGAACGCGTGACAAATGCGCTCCCCGCAGGGCATGAAATTGCGCGGAGTCAGCATGTCTTGGCACTCGCGGAGGGGAGGGTCGAACGGGAGACTAGACCCGCTGATATCTCGCAACAGGGTGAGCAACTTTTGGTAACGGCGGGCGATGTTAGCTGGCACTTCAACGCTGCGACGGGGTTCATTACCGATTGGACGACCGATGGTAGAGCCCTACTCGATGCACCCATGGCCGACTGCTTTGTTCGCGCACCGCTCGATAACGATATTTGCAGTAGCGAGGTGGATAACCCGTCACCTGAGGCCTGGTTAGCCAAGTGGCAGGCGTCGGGTCTATTTGACCTAGAGCACCGATGCACTGGCGTAGATGTTAAGGACGCCACCGTTATCAGTCAGCACGAGTATCTCAGCGACGCAGGTGTGGCTATTAGCTCGGTGTGGACACACATCTTCGACGCTGATGGTGGTGTCGATATCGATATCGAGGTGAGCGTGGAACCTGAGATGCCGCCCCTACCACGCGTCGGCATGCGGTTGCTGCTGTCTGATAAACCTGAGGTTGTGTCGTGGCTTGGTCGAGGACCCCACGAGAATTATCCCGATCGCAAATTGTCAGCCGATCTTGGTGACTGGTCCTGTGATCGGCAAGCGATGCAGACTCCTTATATTTTCCCGAGCGATAACGGACTTCGCTGTGATGTGAGACAGGCCGTTATTGGTTCGGTCTGTATTGAACGACTCGACGGTGATTTCGCCTTTGCCGTCAGCGACTTCGGAGTGGAAAGCCTGATGCGAGCAGAGCACACTTTCGAGTGCATCGAGCAGTCGGCCTTGCACGTCCATATCGATGGCTACCACATGGGTGTTGGTGGTGATGACTCGTGGACGCCGAGTGTTCGACCCGAGCATCTCCTCAATGCGGAGACCTATCGATGGGGTTGCCGGCTGAGTGTGGCACATGATGATAAGGCTTGAGATAAGTAGGTATTCGGGAGTCATGGGCTATGAGTGATGCTCTCGATGGGATTGACGCGATTTCGACGCGCACCAAGTTCAGTTACGGACTGGGCGCACTGGGGAAGGACTTCGCCTGCTCCATCGTTTATCTCTTTCTCATGTACTACTACACCGATGTGGCTGGTGTGCCGGCGGCGTTTGTGGGGACGTTGTTTCTCGTTGTCCGCATGATTGATGCGGTATCTGATCCGGTCATGGGCATGATCGTCGACAACACCCGCAGTCGGTTTGGAAAGTTCAGGCCCTGGATTGTCCTTGGGACGGTGATCAACTCGCTGGCCTTGTTGGCGCTGTTCTCTGCACATCTATTCACGGGTTCGCAGCTGCTGTTGTTTGTCACCGTGACCTACATCGTCTGGGGCCTCACCTACACGATTATGGATATCCCCTTCTGGTCCATGGTGCCTGCACTGTCTGCTAGTCGTGAGGAGCGAGAGCGATTGGTTGTGTGGCCGCGCCTCTTCGCCAGCATCGCGTGGACGATCGTCGGCACCTATGGTCTCGCGAGCATCGCCTTCCTGGGTGAAGGTGATGAAGGCAAGGGTTTCCTTCTCCTCTCGGGTCTCATCATTATTGCCTTTGTCGCATCAGCGCTGATTACCTTTACGCAGGTGAAGGAGCGCGTTGCTACTCAAGTGACGAGCGAGCGCTTCTCATTTGGGGATGTGATCGCCATCTTGCGAAATAACGATCAGCTAGCTTCGCTGATTGGTTGTGTCCTTACCTTTAATATCGGCACCCAGCTGGTGGGTGGCTTTGCGATTTACTACTTCAGCTACGCCATTGGTAAGCCCGAATTGTTTCCCATGTTTGCCTTGGTCTCCGGTATTGCCGAGATGCTTGGCATCTTCATTTTCCCGTGGCTCTGCCGACACCTGCCAAGACATTTTACCTGGTACATCGCCAGCGTTTTCGCTCTTGCCTGCAGTTTAGTCCTGCTGGCAGGAAGCATCGTGGCACCCGAGAGTGGCGTCTTGGTCGCTGTCGCTGGCGCGCTACTGAAGTTTGGTGGTGGTATTGCCAATGGCTTGGGCACGGTCATGCTCGCCGATGTCGTTGATTACGGTCATTACAAGACGGGGAAGCGCAGCGAGAGCATTATTTTTTCAGTCCAGACCATGCTGGTGAAGTTCGCAGGAGCTTTCGCCGGTTTTTTCATCGGAGTTGGGTTATCGCTCATCGGTTACGTACCCAATGAGATCCAAAGCGAGGCGACAGTATTTGGCTTAAGAGCCCTGATGATTGGTCTTCCGGTTTTCTTTCTGATCGGGAGTATCTGGGCATATCGACAAACGTTTCGTTTGCACGGTGAGTTGCACCAGCGAGTCTCCGATTTTATCTCCAAGCAGCGATAGCAAAACTGGCTTATGGCGGCAGATTTGTCTTCAGGTACGCAGACATTTCAGATAGGCCTGCCTCGAGAATTTCTCGTTCATTGGCGTAGCCAATTCGCACATAACCCTCCATGTCGAAGGCATCCCCCGGTGTGAGCATAACCCCCGTCTTTTCGAGGAGGTCGATACAGAATTCTCTGCAGCTCATGGGAATGTCGAGTTTCAACATTGCGGTGGTACCGGCGCGCGGTTTGACCCAGTCAACTCGTGGCTCGTTTTTAATCCAGTTATCCAAAATCGCAAGATTTTCTCGCGTTATTGCCTGGCTTCGTGCCAGTACTTTGTCAGCATTCTCAAGCGCCATGGCCGCAAAGTGGTCGTTAATCATGCCAACGGAAATAGTGTCGTAATCACGATGAATCATGATCTTATCGGTCAGCTCTTTTGGCGCTAGAACCCATCCGACACGAAGACCGGCGAGGGAGAATACTTTCGACATACCCGCTGTACTGATGCCTTTATGGTAGATGTCGACAATGGAAGGGACCATCCCGTCTCCGACTTGGCCGGTCCCTCGATAGACCTCGTCACAGAGTAGATAAGCCCCGACCGAGTCGGCAATCTCAGCGATAGACTCCAGCATGGGGCGTTCTATGAGAGCGCCCGTTGGGTTGTTCGGATTAGTGAACGCGATGAGCTTCGTTTCGGGCCTTACCATCGCCCGCAGACGGTCAAGGTCAGGCAGGAAGCCGTCGCTTGCCTCTAGACTCAGTGTGGTGACATCGGCTTCGATGCTGCGCGGGATAGAGTAGTGTTGCTGATATGTCGGGATGATCGATACAACATGGTCGCCGCGCTCTACCAACCCTTTGTGCACGAGCATATTGGCCGCTATCGTGCCATGGGTAATGGTGATGTCAGCAATTGACGTATTGGCGTAGAGCTTGGAAATGGCAGTTCTCAGGCGGTCAGACCCTTCGATATCACCGTAGGTGAGTTTCATCGACAGGAGCTCGGATAGGTCCCCGTCGTCACGCCCTGATAGTGCGAGTAGTTCCTCAATCGTAATACTGGCGACGCAGGTCTCGGCAAGATTGTAGGTGCAGCGTGTCTCCCACTCGTTCATCCAGATTTCGACTTTGAATGGCTCGATGAACATGACGACTCCCGCAGTAAAAATCCAAAAGATTCCGGCCCAGCATGGCGGCTAGGCTTAAATTTACAACAGGGTATCTAACTTGTGGGGGGCAATCCCAGAGAGGATCGTTTTTCTATTAGTAATGGGGGGAGCTATTCCATACCCGAAGGCTCTGGGCGTCCGCCCATTGGCTAAGCGTCGCCATTAGCGCTTCATAGAACATAACGTTTGCGAGTAGGAAACAGCCGACGCCGACAGTAACGGCGCACGCGGTGACAACTCTGCCCAGGATGTGTGATTCCATAATTTCGCCTAATTATTCTTATGGCATACCGTTATTGAACCCTAGTCAGGGATCATGCGCAAATATTTCCAAGAGATTGCCGACGGAACAACATTGCATCAGTTTGAAGCGCCACCAAAGGTGGCGCTGTTGGGGTATTTAGAGCGCTTCAACAATGGTTACATTAGCGATGCCGCCACCTTCACACATCGTCTGTAGGCCCCATTTTTTGCCTCGGGCATGCAGGGCATGCACGAGCGTAGTCATAAGTTTTGTACCAGTAGCACCCAGTGGGTGGCCCAATGCGATGGCACCACCATTGACGTTGAGCTTATCTGGGTCCGCACCTGTGTGCTCAAGCCATGCCATTGGTATCGGTGCGAAGGCTTCGTTCACTTCGTAGAGGTCAATATCATTGATGCTCATGCCAGCGCGTTTCAGTGCTCGATCGGTCGCAAAGAGGGGTTCCTCAAGCATGATCACAGGATCGCCCGCCGTTACAGTGAGGTTGTGAATGCGCGCCAAGGGTGTGAGGTTGTGATCTTTGAGTGCCTGTTCCGAGACGATCATGACAGCAGAGCTACCATCACAAATCTGACTGGCGTTGGCGGCTGTGAGCGCACCGTCGTCCATCAGGATTTTCAGCTGCGCCACGGCTTCCATACTGGCGTCGTCACGAATGCCCTCGTCGTGCTGATGCAATGCGGCACCGCCATCGGCGGTTCGGCCCATGATGGCCACAATTTCCTTATCAAACGCGCCGGTGTTACGCGCATCTCGGCCGCGGTGGTGACTTCTTACCGAGTAGGCGTCCAGCGCCTCCTTCGTATGGCCGTATTTTTTGGCAATCATCTCTGCGCCGACGAACTGGCTGAAGTGGCGAATACCGTACTGGTCTTTCACCGATTGCGGTGTGGGGTCCGTGGGCACGTCGAACACCTTACCTGCGCGTGCATTGATGCCCATGGGGCAGCGCGACATGCTCTCGATGCCTGCTGCGATCACCAGATCCTGCGTGCCGGACATGATGGCTTGGGCGGCAAACTGAATACTTTGCTGAGAAGAACCGCACTGTCGATCAATGGTCACTGCAGGCACGCTTTGCGGGAGGTTGGAGGCCAGGACCGCTGTACGACCAATTTGATTGGATTGCTCGCCTGCTTGCGATACGCAACCGACGATCACGTCTTCAATGGCGCTTGGGTCTACCCTGCTGTTCTCAATAATGGCGTTGAGTGTTTGAGCACCTAAGTCTCCCGGATGCCAATCTGCGAGTGCGCCACCTTTGCGACCACCTGCGGTTCGCTTGGCAGCTACGATATATGCTTCAGCCATCTGCTTTCACCTTATTGTTCTCTTGATTACGTTAAGCTGATGAGCGGAATGAGTCCCACCAACTTCATCAATTTCGACGGTAACACAAAGCTTGCTTATTTGACGTAGGTTGCGCGTTTCGACCGTGTTAATGTCGACGCGATGTTCGCTGGGGCGAGATCGGGTGACTAGACTGAAAAATGACGAGCAGCTCTCGAGCTGAGGCATCAATGAAACCGACTATTAGTCTTCCCACAGCTGCTATTGACCAGGCGCAGCGATTGATCTTTGAAACTTTCCAAGATCAGGATCTAGCGTGGGAGCTGGGTGTCTTTTATCTCAAGGTGCCCGATTGGCTGGACCTCGAGGAAGCACGTCGTTTCGGTCGAAGCATTTTTGACTATGAGAGCCCTTACCGGAACGTCCCTAAGTACGGTGAGCTAGAGGGCTTTATCGCGCTCGAGAATAACCAGCAGACTAAGCTGGCTTTGCGGCGCCATCGTTGGGATGACCACTATCCTGAAGAGATCGCGCAGTTTGGCCGTCAGCTCGATGATATCGGTAGGGCAGTGATTCGGGAGGTGTTTCGACTGTCAGGTATTCCTGAAGAGCTCTGGACTGACGCCTCAGGTGGGTATGCCTCGGGTAAGGGCACCGCGTTCTTGAACTTCGTTCACTATGATACGTCGCAGCCCGATTTAGGCTTGCGCCCACATACTGACTACGGATTTGTAACCATTCTTGATGCGACCTCGCCTGGCTTGCAAATTGAGCTTGATGGTGAATTCCGCGATGTGCCGGTGCTCGATGGTTACCTTCTCATTAACTTTGGTGAAGCACTGAACTTCATTACTCAACACTCGAATCGGTCGGTTGCGGCCATTGTTCACCGAGTCACCAGTCAGGCCGCATCGAATCCGGTGCGCCATGGCATCGTTTATTTTGCGAACCCTGACCTTGACGGTGCATTGAAGCAATTTACTGCTGCGGGGCAAGAGGTGGGCAGCTCATCAGTAGCCGATCTCTTCGAAAAGTTGGAAAAAGATCTCACAACATATGAGTAGTGTCGCAGGGTCTATAGACCATTAATCTTAATTTATAAGCCGATTACCTAGTCGCATTTTGTTGCCAGCTCGCCGCCTTGGGCAGTGTATACTTCACTTTCCAAGTTTTTCTGAGCAACATCGCGCACGCTAGCATGTACCTTCGACGTCCATCCGTATTTCTCGGCTTGTTACTGCTGACCACTAGCGTGTCTTTGGTTGACGCCAGTACCACTAAAGAGAATGCGATTAGGCAGACCTATTACCCCGAAGATTTCTCGCAGTTTGTTCCACGATCTGCACTCGACCTGGTTAAGCAAGTACCCGGATTTAATATTGACGAGGGCGGCGGCGATCGAGGTTTTGGTCAGGCCGACACCAACGTCCTCATCAATGGACATCGAGTATCTGGAAAGTCCAATGGCCCTGCCGAGGCGCTAGAACGACTCTCGGTCGACAGCGTCATTCGACTCGAGGTGGTCGATGGCGCGAGTCTCGATATTGGCGGTATTTCAGGTCAGGTCGTCAATGTCATTACGGCGGCTGAGAAGAAGACCGCAGGCTTATTTCGCTATACGCCTCGATTCCGCCCCACAGGGGCAAATTCGGAGGAGCGTCTCCGTGAGTTCACTGTTGCCATGACAGGCGGTGACGATGATTCTGAATGGACCGTGCAGGTTGCTAACGAGCAACGCATTTTTAGTGACGCCGGAGACGAAGTTGTTCGAAATTCTGTAGGTGAGGTTACCGACACACGGTCTGAAAGAGCACTCAACGAATTCGACCGTCCGTCGATTTCGGGCTCATACTCGCATGCTACTGAGAGCGGTAATACCTTCAACCTCGTGGCCGAGCTGAATGGCAATTACTCGGACAGAGGAGAGACCTCTGAGCGACTTCTGGGTGAGCCCGACGAGAATAGACGCGTCCTTAGTTCGGCCGAGGATGAACACAACTACGAGATCGGAGTTGATTACGAATTCGACCTCGGTGCGGGACGCCTAAAGCTCATAGGACTTCATCGGTTTGAGTCCAGCCCAACGATTGATCGCACTGCCACGACATTCGTAAATGGCTTGGTCGAGGGCACGGCGTTCACGCGCCAAGCTGATGAGGCCGAGTCCATTATCAGGACCGAGTTCTCTTTCCCTGCTTGGGAAAGTCAGTGGCGATGGTCATTAGAGGCTGCGGAGAACTACCTCGATCTCGATTCTCAGCTCGACAGGCTCAGCGCCGACGGTGTTTTTGTTCCTGTTGATCTCCCTGACGCAAAGGCCCGTGTCGAGGAGACGCGCACCGAGTCAACCCTTAATGTCAGCAAGCGACTGAACGAGCAGTTGACCCTCCAGGCAACAGTCGGTGCTGAGTACTCAGAAATCAGCCAGACCGGCAGCTCCAACGTCACACGCGACTTTGTCCGTCCGAAAGGCTTTCTAGCGCTTAACTACAAACCCACGGAAGACCTGTTTCTCTCAGCAAAGCTTGAGCGAGTAGTGGGGCAGCTGCGATTTTTTGATTTTATTGCGTCGGTGGATGTGAATCAGGAGCGAGAAGACGTTACCAACGTCAATTTGGTTCCACCGCAGTCCTGGGACTTTACCCTCGAAGCCCAGCGGTCATTGGGTAAGTCGGGAAACCTGACCTTGAGCTTGTTCTATGAGGATGTAGAAGACATTGTTGACCGGATTCCTATCGAGGGAGGTGGTCAAGCGCCCGGGAATATCGACAGCGCCTCTGCCTATGGTGGCTTTTTCGACGCGACATTACTCAGTGATGAATTCCTTTGGAGAGGGGGGCGTGCGGATCTCTCGCTCGGTTACATGACCTCTGAAGTGAAGGACCCCATACTAGGCAACACGCGAAAAATTAGTGGAGACTTTTACAAGTCCTATGAGCTGAGCCTCCGGCAGGATTTCAACGATACGCCCTGGGCGATTGGCGCTGTTATTGACTACGGGGAGCAGGCGCCCAGCGTCCGAATCGATGAAGTCAGTTTCGACAACAAAAGCCGCGGAACGCTTTACTTCTTCGTTGAGCACAAGGACGTGATGGGGCTGACCGTCAAGGCCTTCGCCTGGAATTTGCTCGGTGCTGAAAACCGCTTCCGGCGAACGGTTTACAGCGACCGACTGGCCGATGAAGTCCTGTTTTCAGAGCGTCGGAGCCGTAACTTTGGCTACTCCTATACCTTCGTTATTGAGGGTGCTTTTTAGCAGCTACTGCTCAATAGGTACTGCTTCGCGGTCATCAGCTAAGATCTTGTGACTCGTTATCGCCGCCAAACTGGGCACCTGGATGACTACCTTCGTCGCGCCAAAATGGATGGATTAAGTAACGGTTGGTAGATATCAGAGCGGATGTTAGAGAAGGCCGCAATTGCTTAGTGCAGATGGTTTAGACATCCCAAGGACGCGTGATCATCTGCTGTGTTATTAGGTAGGAGGCAGCTATCGCCAGCGGATAGCTCCACAGCGCAGCCATGATGACAATCCCACCATTACCCAACCAGATCGCCGGATAGACGAAAAGGTAGGGCAAGGCCTCCATCCATTCACCTGAGGCTAGATGACTCAGTAGGGAAATCAAGATGCCTATATGAACGAGTGCAACGGCGATGAATGCTAAGTAGAACAGGGCCTTAAATAGCCTGCACCCGAGGGTATTGTGCATTAATTTGCTACCCGTTAGCCTTCTGCAGGCGGATCCGGATCCAGCTTGTCCTGAGTGCGCAACTCGAAATCACTGGCGTCATGTCGCTCGAGTAGCTGCGAAGATTTAGCGCCGTAAGGGCGGTTGACCATCCGACCCCGTTTCACGGCGGGCCTTTGAGATATCTCATCCGTATACCGCTTTAGATTGGTGTAGGTGTGTGCTTCAAGGAACTCGGCGGCGTTATACGCTTTTCCTTCAATCACTGACCCATACCAAGGGTAGATGGCTATATCGGCAATGGTGTACTCATCACCGCAGATGTATCGGTTGTCTGCTAACCGCTTATCCAGCAGATCGAGCTGGCGCTTCACTTCCATGGCGTAGCGATCAATGGCGTATTTGATCTTTACCGGTGCATAGGCATAGAAATGACCAAACCCACCGCCTAACATCGGTGTCGCGCCCATCTGCCAGAACAACCAGTTCAGGCATTCGGTTCTTCCCGCATGATCCTTTGGGATGAATTCCCCAAACTTGTCCGCGAGGTAAAGGAGAATCGAACCCGACTCAAACACCCGCAGAGGCGTCTCCTCACTGTGATCCATAAGCGCTGGAATCTTCGAATTAGGGTTGGCCGC
The DNA here is from genome assembly GCA_902547755.1 of Halieaceae bacterium. Taxonomy (GTDB): domain Bacteria; phylum Pseudomonadota; class Gammaproteobacteria; order Pseudomonadales; family Halieaceae; genus Luminiphilus. The sequence continues at coordinate 70,441 of CACCPA010000007.1, forward strand.
AACGAAGCCGCTGCCGAATTGCGAGCCGTCGCCAATATTGATCAGCCAGGCGTCGTACTCAGCACTGCTGTGTCCCAGCGCCAATAGCTCTTCCAGCATGATGGTGACTTTCACGCCATTGGGTGTCCCCAAGGAATAAAGCTGTAGCGGGTGCTTACCAATGGGCAGCTCTTTCTCTTGCTGAGCACCGGCGGTGGGGCGGTTGATGTTCGCAAAGGCCTGGTTGCTGTTTTGTTTCCACTCCCAGACCTTGGGGGGCTCGTAGGTATCGCTCATGGGATTTCCCTTATTGTCGATTGGCGCGTCTGGTCTCAGTGTAGCGACTCCATAGCATTTCAGCGAATTCACTGGCCGAAACCGGTGGCCCTAAATTTGAGCCTAAGTGGTGCGTCGCACATTCGCTTGGTGGGGGCCACAGGTATGACAGGCGTTCTATCTTCGTGTTACTACTGTGGCCATGAATACCTTCATTCAGGCGTCGATAGCGGGCTTCACACGTTGCTTTGATTTCAGCGGCCGATCATCTCGATCTGAGTTCTGGTACTTCATGCTTCTGTTCATACTCGTGTACATGGTGGTCGCGGTCATTGATCAATTTCTCGTTACTGCAACAGTGGATATCCGGGAGCTACCGCTAGGGCACTACGTACCCATGGGTATGGTCGACCCGAATGTGGGTGTACTAGTCCTCCTCTATCGCCCCGTTATGGCTATACCCACCATTGCAGTCACGGTAAGGCGATTGCATGACGTCGGTAAATCCGGCTGGTGGTGCCTTCTATGGGTGCTGCCATTACCGGTTGTTGGTTTGCTCTATCTCGTCCCGCTGCTGTGCAGGCCATCCAGTGACTAGTGTCGCCAACAGGCAAGCAAGTAGAGGAGGTTTTTAGTGCGGCTGAGGCCCGTCTATGTGACCGACCCGAATCTGGTTGACGAGCCGTTGATCGATGTGCCCAATCAGTGGGCGCCGCAACAAGGTATTCATCTCTACCACTTCCCGCTGTCCCTCGACTCCCAAAAGGTCCGTCAGGGTCTCGAGGAGTTGGGGGTTCAATGGCAGTCGCACCCCATCTTGTTATCCGCCCACCAGCAGTTCTCACCGGGCTATGTGCGAGTTAATTCTCGATGTGTGGTGCCGACACTGGTCATCGATGGCAAAGTCACCACGGATACGATCAACATTCTCGACCTTCTCGCCACCCGTTTCGGCACTGCCAATCAATGCTTTGAGGCCTCGGAGGAAGAAAAAGAGTTCGTAAATTACTGGGTCGATAAGGCTGCTGGGTTGTTTATTGAGGCACTGACGTACGGCCATGTTGAGGGGCTGAAGAAACCCTTTCCACTTGGGAGGGCCTCTGAGAGCGGGCGCTCCCACCAAGACAAAGTCGACCTCCTAACTAGATTGATCGACACCTATAACAAAGACCCTAAGCTCAGGGGGGCCTATGAAAAAAAGCGGGCTGTAATTGAGGCTACAAAGGAGGCAATGGTTGCGCCGGGTCAGATGTCTGCCATTATTGACGCTACGAGAATTGAACTCGAGGACCTAGCGCACCAATTAGGGTCAGGGCAGTTTGCCCATGGTGGATGGCTTGCGAGCGATGCCTTTAGTCTTGCCGATGTTCAATGGGGTGCGGTCTTGTATCGCTTGCAGTGGGTGGGGCTTCAACCCCTACTGTGGGAGGAAGACTCCATTATTTCGGCTTATGCCGAAAAGCTTTTTGCCAAAGCGTCATTCCAAACGGGGGTTGTTCAGTGGTCGAAAGTAGGTCGTAAGGTCATCCTGCCGACTATTCGCTACAAGTTGTTAAAGGCCTTTGGTCTCTCGCAAGACATCTGAACGGGATTTGTAAATAAACTGATTGGAAAAACCATGGTTGGGGGCGAACAAAAAATAAATCAACTTGCCCATAAATGTCAGATGCCCTGGTGGCTCACCGTCATTATTGTCATCGAAACCTTGCCTATGTTTTTAGGGCCAATCTTCGCCTTGAATAACCCAGCCTTCTTGGGTGGCGCTGAAGCCACTGAGGTCAGTTTTGCCGCTTGGCTTTACACAGCGAGGAACTTCGCAGTGGGCAGCGCCTTTGTTGTCGCTTATCTCCTGAGAAGTGCGCCTATGCTGTTTATTTTGATACTCATTAGGTTGCTGACGGATCTTATCGATGGCCCCGCCTTCCTGATGTTAGGGCTGGCGAGTAATGAGGTAAGGCTGATAGCAATATTTGTCATTGGGTACTACATACCGGCGCTTATAGCGATGCGCTTTTTGTGGAAGCAAATGACGAACTCGACGGCTACCGAATAGCCCGCCTATTACCTGACATCAGCGTGCTAAGTTCCCGATTTCGTTCGCTGAAGTAGTACTACGGGCAATACGCCCAGAATCACGATCAGTAGCGCGGCGCCAGATGCCTCTGCTAGCCGTTCATCGCTGGCTAGTCGATAAACTTGGGTCGCTAGGGTGTCGAAGTTGAAGGGCCGCAAGATCAGCGTTGCCGGTAGTTCCCGCATGACGTCCACGAAAACTAACAAACAGGCGGCAAAGATGCTGGGTCTGAGTAGAGGGAAGTGAATTTTGCGGATCATTTCGCTCGTTGTTGTGCCCAGAGTTCTAGCCGCAGCGTCGATGTCGTGAGAGATACCGGCGAAGCCGGAGTCAACGGACTGATATGCGACCGTCAAGAACCGACAGACGTAGGCATAAAGGAGCAGGAACAGACTTCCTGATAGCAGTGGCGTGGAGAGACCTGACCACATTGCCATCAACCACGCATCAAAACCACCCACAGGCTTGAGCAATGCAACCGCTAACAGAATGCCCGGTAGGGCGTAGCCCAAGGTCGATATACGGATCAGGCTGTGGGTGAGTGGGCTTGGGCGAAGGCGCTTCACGTAGGCCAGCACCCAGGCAATGAGGGTAACGCCAATGCCGGCTGCCATTGCGAGCAATAGGCTGTTTAAGGCCAGTTGAGGGAACTTGTCTTGGGTTACCGCATTGACGTTCTCAGCGGCGTATAGCGCTAGCGTCACTGTGGGGATTACAAATCCAAGTGCGATAGGGAGCACGCAAGCTGAAATGGCTAAAAAGGCCCTGAGGCCAGTCAGGTTAATCTGCGAGGCTCCGGCTATATCACTGCGATCGACAGCGGCCCGCCGATTACTCTCTTCCAGTCCTACTAGCACAACGACAAATAGCAGCATCAGAGACGCTAGTTTCAATGCAGCCTGAGGGTTGCCCAAGCCAAGCCAGGTACGAAAGATACCGGTAGAGAAGGTGGGTACCGAGAAATAGCTAACCACGCCAAAGTCGGCCAGTGTTTCCATAAGTACTAGCGCGAGACCGCCTACGATGGCGGGCCGCGCGGCGGGCAGAGCGATACGGAAAAAGGCGCTAAACGGACCGTGACCAAGCACGCGCGCGGCATCAAACTGAGCACCCGATCGTCCCGCGAAGCTGTTTCGGCAGAGCAGATAAATGTAGGGGTAGAGCACGAGCGAGAGTAAAACGGCAGCGCCTGTTAGGTTGCGAATCGGTGGAAACTGGAGATCGTTTATCCCTAACGAGAGCCACGAGCGCAGAGTGGTCTGCACGGGACCAGATACTTCCAGTAGGTCTGTGTACACATACGCAACGATATAGGCTGGCGATGCCAGCGGCAGCATTAACAACCAGCTTAAGGTGGCTCGCCCACGAAAGTGGCATGCACCAATGAGCCAGCCCGTGCTGACGCCAATGAGCAGTGATAGTCCCCCGGTCAGCATCATGAGAGCTAGCGTGTTCAGCAGATACTCATTCAGCACGGTGTCTCTGAGGTGCTCCCAGATAGGACCGGCGGGCTGAGCTAGGGAGAGCAAGGTAACAACAATCGGCAACGACACCAGCGCGGCTACAAATAGCGCGGGTAATACCAGAAGACCGCTAGCTTGTTGTGATGGAGTAGGCATAGACTATTGCGAGTGATTGTCGGCGAGTAGTGTATTCAGGTGCTTGTAGTTAACAAAGTGTCGCATCGATTTAGCAAGAATGTGGCCTTAAACGATATTTCTTTTGACTGTAAGGCCGGTGAAGTTACCTGTTTGATCGGGCACTCGGGCTGCGGTAAGACCACGTTGCTGCGGCTCATGGCCGGGTTGTTGCCCATGCAGTCAGGGGAGATTGCACTAAATGGTTCCACGCTGGCGAGTCCATCGTTGATGGTACCACCCGAACTCAGGTCGGTCGGCATGGTGTTTCAAGAGGGCGCATTGTTCCCCCACATGAGTGTCGTCGACAACGTCGCTTTTGGGTTACGTAACAAGGGAGCCAAAGAATGTGCACTTGAGTGGCTGGCCCGTGTCGGCTTGTCTGATTGCGCGGATCGCTATCCCGGTAGCCTATCGGGGGGGGCAGCGACAACGTGTTGCACTGGCCAGGGCGATGGCGCCCGAGCCTGCAGTCCTGCTCTTCGATGAGCCCTATGCCAACCTAGACGTTCCTCTGCGAAGAACGCTTCGTAAAGATGCGCGACAAATCATTCGCGAGACGGGTGCGGTGGGTGTATTTGTCACTCACGATCCGGATGAGGTATTGGCAATGGGTGACAACGTCGTCGTGCTCGATCAAGGTGTGATGGTCGAGACCGGGACGCCCCACACCTTATATGAGGCGCCCAAGTCTCGCTACACCGCGGAATTATTCGGTGATCCTCAAATGATCGAGGGCGTTCTCCATGATGGTGGCGTCACGTCACCATTGGGGGAGTGGGATAGGAGTGCTCTGACTAATCCCACACTGGCTAACGGACCGGTCATGCTGATCGTGGACGCTCACCAGTTGATGTTGCATACCGATGGGAACGGACTGCATATCACCCATATCGATAGCATCGGTGGGTTAAACCGAGTGACCGTCCAGAGTGGTCAAGGTACACCAGTGGATTTCGAATGCCCGAGAGATCTGGCTGCAGACATTGTGGTGGGGTCCTGCGTGCAGGTAATACCCAAAGCAGGCTCAGTTTTCGCGACACAGGTGTCTTCCGGTTGAATAGAATAATGACTCTTTTACGAACTTTATTTAGAGGTAATGACATGCGCTTCCGATCGCTCTTCTTCGCTCCGCTGGTGGCTCTCGCCGTACTGACGTCATGCTCCATTGACGATGCTCCGGAAAGCGCAAGTGCAGGTGAACTCAACCTGTATTCGTCTCGTCATTACGACACTGATATTGCGCTCTACGAGAACTTCACAGAGGCGACAGGCATCAAAATTAATCTGATTGAAGCTGGCGCTGACGAGCTGATTGAGCGAATCAAAAGCGAGGGTGAGGCGAGTCCTGCAGATCTCCTGATTACTGTTGACGCTGGGCGCCTGTGGCGAGCAGAACAGGCCGGTATTTTTCAGCCTATTGATTCACCGATTCTGAATGAGCGCTTGCCTGACAATATGCGACACCCTGAAGGTTTTTGGGTAGGGCTGTCTAAACGAGCCCGGGTCATTGTCTACAACGCTGAAGCGGGTCTACCCGAGCCGCTGAGCGACTACTCAGATCTGGCCAATCCGGCTCACAAGGGCAAGGTTTGTATTCGCTCTTCAAGCAATATCTACAACATCTCTCTGATGGCAGCGATGGTCTCTCGAATGGGCGAGGCCGTGGCTGAAGAGTGGGCTGCCGGAGTGGTCGCTAATTTCGCCCGCACACCACAGAGTAACGACACCGGTCAGATTCGTGCTGTCGCCAGTGGAGAGTGCCAGATCGGGGTTGCCAATACCTACTACCTTGCGCGACTGGCCGCGTCTGATGATCCAGCTGACCAAGCCGTGTCTTCGGCCGTAGAGATCGTATTCCCGGGTCAAGAGGGCAATGGAACCCACGTCAACATTAGTGGTGCTGGCCTCGTGAGCACATCTCCCAACCCAGAGAATGCCATCAAGTTTCTTGAGTATCTGACCAGTCAGCCGGCTCAGCTCTTATTCGCCAATGGCAATAACGAATACCCAGCAGTACCGGGCATTGCCGCGACGTCAGCCGTCGTCGGACTCGGCGAGTTTAGTGAGGATATGTTGAATGCCTCTGAACTGGGTATTAACCAAGCGGCGGCGATTATGGTGTTTGATCGGGCGGGCTGGAAGTAAGTCCAGCTTAAGCCGTAAACCGTTTGGGCGCACCACAAGTAGCTCCAACCCGACAGGACGCGTAGCTATGAAAATTGGATTTATCGGCCTAGGCAATGTGGGTAGCAAGCTCAGCGGCAGTCTGATTCGCAACGGGCATGGCGTTACGGTATTGGATCTGAACCCTGATCGGGTAGCCGAAAAGATTACCAAGGGGGCAAAAGCGGCCGAGAGCGCGGCGCAGCTAATGCGCGACTGCGACGCAGTAATTACTTGTTTGCCCCCTCCGGCGGCATCTAATGCGGTTATGCAGGAAATGCTGCCCGAGGTGTGTGAGGGCAAAATTTGGATGGAAATGTCCACCACCGATCAGGCCGAGGCAGTGCGTTTGGGACACCTGGTGATCGAAGCTGGCGGTGCTGCAGTCGACTGTCCCGTCTCGGGTGGTTGCCACCGGGCTGATACGGGCAATATCTCGATCTTCGCAGGCTGTGACCGAGCCACATTCGAGCGCATTCTGCCTTTACTGACCACTTTGGGTCGTCGGGTTCTGCATACGGGCGAGCTTGGGTCAGCATCGATGCTCAAAGTGCTCACGAACTACCTGGCCACGGTGCATTTGGCGGCTAACTCGGAGGCATTGGTTGTTGCCAAGGCCGCGGGGATGGACCTGAATGTGGCCTACGAGGCGATTGCTATTTCTTCCGGAACGTCTTTCAGCCATGTCACCGAAAGCCAGGTGATCTTGAACGGGTCGCGGGATTTTCTTCACTATGGACCTAGTGAAGAAGGATGTGGGCCTGTTCCAAGCGATTGCCGAGCGCAATAACGTACCGTTGGAAATCTCACCGTTGATCTGTCAGATATTCGACGACGGCATCGCGCGCTACGGGGAGCGGGAACTGTCACCCAACATCATTCGGCGTCTTGAAGACGCAACCGGTCTTGATATCCGTGCGCCCGGATTCCCCGCGGAAATGACCGATGACGAACCCGAGGTGCCGGGATACGAAGTTGTGCCGACAGGGCTCTGTTCTACTGCGTAGGCGGTGTTTCGAGATTATGGCCGACAGTCGTGTTTTTGGACTGACGCCCCCGCCAAACCAAAGCCAGTATTTCTCCACACCTATATTTTCAATACCTGTGAATAACACAGCCAACTCCAGAAATTTAATAGCACAGCGATAAAAAGTGGCGAAAAGCAGGGCTTGTCTTAAGCTGATATGGCCAGCTGAAGAAGCTAAATTCTGATGGCATCCGCGAGATTCGATCTCGTATTTATTCGAAGAAAATATAAGGGGAAATCATGAACAAATTCATAGCTATAGGGTGCATTGCGGCATGCTCCTTTACCCCCGCGTTGGCGGATGACCACGGCGCAGATTCTATGGGAAATGGTGCCTTCACAACCTTATTTGTCTCGGCTGCGGATGTAGATAGTTATATTGATTCTGTGAAATCTAGCACGGCTTTGTTTGAGGCCATTGGCAGTGATGCCGCGGGGTATTGCGAGACGATTTCTGGACGTGACGAAGTCGGTCAATTGATGATCTGGAATGCGTTTGGAAGCGTGACTGATGCGCTGGTCGGAGGCTCTAAATACGACGCCAGTAAGGCGGCCCCTGATATGGCGAGTCAGAGAGAATTCAAGTACACCGCGACGTGGGCTCCACTTAAGCCATTCCCGCGTTTAGATCCTGGCTACGAGAGAGCCATGAGAATAAAACTAAAGCCGGAGAACTTACCGGCATTCATTGCCGCCATTACAAAGATGGAGGCTGAAATTATTGCGGCAGGACACGCGACCTTTATGAACGGCTTGTTTGTTGCAATGGGAGGAGGCACGACTGAAGCGGGAAATTATTATCTTAAGTCTATTACTTCATCAGTCGAAACTCATGGAGCCGTGATAGACGACTATTTTGCTGGGGCATCTTGGGGTGCTACTTACAACGAAGCTTTGGCAATGATCGACGAAGTAGTAAACGATCAATTTGAAGTCTGTGAGCAGTTCTACACGGCAAACTGAGTGCAATTGAAGCCAGGGGGTGCTCAGCCCCCTTTTTTAGATTTTGTAGCTAGCCCCATCCTCTTGGTCGGTTCTTTCCAAGTAGCGATCGAGATAACTATCGAGGGTTCTGACGTCGCGTTAACAGGAACAGGTGTGGTTCTAAAGCAGCCACAACGATAGTTTTAGATCCACTACACGCGACTGTCACAATTTGTTGCTTGACTAAGAATGGCGACTGCGAAGCAACTTTATATTTAACGAGGAGAGTTCGATGAAAAAAGCTATTTTTGTCTTGGCGGTAATGATTACGGGTGTGGGTTGTGCCAAACAGGATGACATGGAGGTGACGACACCTGTAGCGGCCGCTCCTGAAGTGGAAGAGGTCGCGGCCAGTGAAGGTCCCGACGCCTATTACGAGTACTTGTGGTGCAATGAGGGCGAGGACTTTTCGCAGGAAAGGTTGGCCGAGTTAACCTCGAATTGGAATGCGGTCATCGATGGTCTGGATGCGCCTGCCCTAGCGGCATTCGGCTATATTCCAAGGGGCGCAGAAATCGAAGGCTACGATGGTCTTTGGGTACTGCGTTGGAACTCTAAAAGCGATAGTGCGGCGGGTTGGGAAGCCTATGCTGCATCGGAAGCAGGCCAGGCGCATGAAGCGAATTATACTTCGGTACTAGCCTGTGGTGGCGAGGTCGGCGTTAACCGATTTGGGTTTAACGCCTACATACCCCAAGCCATGCCTGCTAGCTTCACTGGCGAGCCGGCGCCGTATTTTCTTACAAACACTTTCTGCGCTTTCAATGAAGGGAAGGGCCCTGAGAATCTGCGTAAGGTAGTGATGGGAGAGTACCTACCACTCCTCGCAACAGCTTCGGAGACTAATCCAGAATCTAGCTATTGGTTCATGATTGGCGCTCCCGATTTTGAAGAGAGGGTCTCTGGCCCGTTCGATTTTAACTGGATTAACTATTGGCAAACGGTTCAGGAGGGAGAAGCGTCATCGGCCGCATTTGCGGCTTCCGAGGAAGGGCAGGCTGTAATGGCGTCGCTCGGTGAGGTCGCAACCTGTCAGGATCCACAGGGTTGGGATGGGTATCTAATTCGGTCAAACGTTGATGCCTGACTAACTCTAACGAACTATGCAGGGGCGGCAGGTCGCCCCTGTTTTTTTTTGCCTGCGCTGAGCGCTCTGGAACTGTTACAAAGTGCCATTGCCTCTGGCGATTGAACTCTGCGGGCGCCTTCGCGTTGCTCTGGCGGACTCAACGCTCCTACGGTCGCGTTTTTCGAACTGGCGACCTCCACCATGTCAAGGCTCACAGGACTCGCCACAACACGCGAGGACTCATTGAGGCAAACACGGGAGAGCCTTAATCGTATTTTTCTATATGTTGTGGTGAGGATTCATCGGAGTAAGGGGAGGGGGCGGTATTGGTGCCTTTGAACCACAACCTGACTATGAATTTCGTGGCGCCAGTAGGTCAGTCAATTGCCCCTCGATTTGCCGAGCACGCGTGCATTAATTGAAATAAAAGATCGATAAACACACGGTCGTCCAACTTAGGATCACTATGACTATTGCCATGAAGACGGCAGCGGAGCCCATGTCTTTCGCGCGTCCCGATAGTTCATGGTACTCCTCCCCAACACGATCAACTGTCGCTTCAATGGCGCTGTTAGCCAGTTCCGCACACATCAGTAGTAGGAGGGGTAGAGCCAGCAAGAGAAAATCCACCGTATCTCGCGCCAACCAGAGTGCAAGCGGCAGGCCGATTAGAACGACAAGGACCTCTTGGCGGAATGATTCCTCGTTTTGCCATGCTGAGCGGATACCGCGATACGAGTACTGAGTTGCAAGGCATATGTGCGCAAAACCGCGTTCTGTGGGCTTCATTTCTCATCTCCTCAGCCGAAGTGGCGCAAGTATGCGGAGACTAATATGATGGTTGCAACCGCGGGAGTGTAAAAACGCCTTTTTTAAAAAAATCATTACGTGGGCGGCGGACTTGATCGCAGCTGTAGCTTTGCCGAGATTCAGAATGCCCGACAATAAAATTAGGTCGTTAAAGGATGTTTTCATGTGGCTCGCCCTTCGAAATATCAGCCAGGTATTTTTTTAAGGAAGTGAATGCGACTACATCCACTACTTTGACGAACTTACGCAAGAGTCGAAATCGCAAAAAGCTGAACGACAAGCAAAAAAAAGCCCGCGCATGGCGGGCTTTTGGCTAACGAATCAATTTACAGGACGGTAACACTGTATACACTCAGCGTGCCTGAGACCTCATTAGATACTAAGAGATACATTTCACCGTCTTGAGTGATGAACTTGATATCCTCCGGACCTAACGGACCCGCTAAATTAGCTTCGACAGCGGCGTTATCTGCGTTGAAATCGCGCGGATTTACATACTGCACGAACTCAGCACTTTGAGGGTTCGTAATGTTGTATACCATTACACCGCCCACTCTCTCTAGCGCAATGAAGGCAAACGTGTTGTCGTTAATGACTGCTATCTCAACGGCTTCAGGCTCAGGGCCCTTCGCATCGGAGCGAGAATCTCCATCGTTCTCATCATTACTGGCGTTGAAAGACGAACCTAACTGCTGAGCTGTGATGACTTCAAAATCGCTTCCGCTGTCAAAAACAGGTCTCTTGGTATCTATATCCCAAATCGTGAACGATCGAGCGCCATACGAGTAGAGGTTTTCATACACACAGCCATCAACCGCATTCTCGTTACTGTCGATGGGTTGACCTGTGACAGGAAGCGATGAACAGGCAGCCTGATCAACTAGTCCCAGATCAGTCATTACGAGAAGTCGACCTAAGTTCTCACTATCTTGAAAGCCAGAGCCAAGCTTTTCTTTGAGTTCGTCAGTGAACTGTGTTGGCACGAGATCTTTTATCCGAATCTCATCTATATAGTCACCGGAGTCTGACTCGTACTCTCTGCCATCTCCCTCGTTAGCTGTAACAAGGTAAGTGGTGCCATTGACTTCATAGGCATCGAATCCGTCGGGCTGATAGGTGCCAAATACTGACCAATTTCTAATATTGACTCGATCATCTTTATCGCTTGCATCAATTTCGTTACCCGGAAGACTGTAGTCCTTGAAACCTAAGCCAAATACTTCGGTCACTTCCGCTGTGGCCAAATCAATAACGGCGACTGCATTGTTCTCCTGTAGCGTCGCATAGGCAGTCCCGCCGTCGGCTGAGAAGGCGACAAATTCAGGCTCCAGGTCCTGTGCCACGGTTATTGCAGTGAAGCTTGCGACGGATGGCACTTCATAAGTTTGTCCCGTATTTATAGTGCCATTTGTATTAGCTGCGGCTACCCAACTAAAGTCACCGAAACCATCGCCCGTGCCGGTCAGCTGAACAGATTGCCCCACCGGTGTTGATGAACCCTGCACAACATCCATCTCTGTTGAGGTAACGCCGGCACAAATGCCGGTGGCGTTGCTGATTACTCCCTCATAGCTAAGCAGCATATCGCAGGTGTCGTCGGACTGAGAGCCGACATCTGGTCCAGGGCCCAACAGTGCGACCCCGTCTGGTGCACCATTTTGAATACCGTTGCTGGGCCGATTTACAACGTATAGGTCTAAACCGCCCGACGTCGTCTTTGTAAGGTTAGCAAAAGTGTTGCCCGCATACGGGGCGCCATTATTGCCGTTTATCAGCTGAAATCTATAACCGGTAGTATCAAAACCAGCCGGCACAGCAAACTCTACAAACTCGCCCGAGTCTGTCCCCTCGTTGTCGTAATGAATTTCATTAATCCAGGGTGTTGATGGAGCCGGCGCCTCAGGTTGAGCAGCCGTTGCCTTGGGCGAGATGCGAACGGGGCCCGTCAATGTTTTGGTGCCGCTGTCATTGAACGACGTAAAGTCGGCAGTGGCTACCGTCGGCGACTGAAAGCCACCGGAAACGTCGATGACAGTGATGCTACCCTCGGGGTCATTAGAATAGTCATCGCTGGGTTCGCCCTCATTCGCCACGACCGCGTAATTGCCGTCCGGGCTGAATCCGACTTTGTCAGGCAGAGCACCCGCCTTGACAGCAGATACAAAACTAGGGCTACCGCCAGCGACAGAGTAAAAGGCTACGTAACCGTCATCTTGTTTGGGGTCCGCCTCAATCGCCACGGCCAGGTGATCGCCGTACACGTCAACGCTGTTGACTCCGCCCAATTCTAGAGGCTCTTCGCTGGTGACATTCGCCGCCACGTCTGCAGCGACATCGACGCTGGACGTTACTGCTGGTGAGGTGGGATCTGCCATTCCGACCACGTCAACCTGTTTTAAATTTGAGTTCACCAGATACGCTGTTTGTGACGCCGCATGATAGGCAACGATTTCAGCTGCAGATTCATCGAAGTTATCTGCCAGAGCCGCGGTGCTGCCGATTAGCCTCAGCGATATAGCGGTATTGGCATCCGCACCATCCGCACCATCCGCACCATCCGAACCATCCGAACCATCCGAACCATCCGAACCATCCGAACCATCCGCGCCCGCAGCGCCGGCAGCGCCAGCCGGTCCTACTGCACCGTCAGCGCCATCATCGCATGCCGAGAGCATTAACCCTAGTGACAAAACTAGAGCGACACCTCTTACATTCGCAAAAAGCTTTTCCATCATTATCTAACTCCACGTTAAGAAATTAACAATACCATAGGTTAGGCTGTTCTTTAATCGTGAAGATAGGGTTAAGGAAAAGAGAATATCGCGTTGCGATTATGTGAATTTATTTTGACAACAACGCTACCCCAGTGGTGTGACAGGGATTCCTCTGCAATGATGCCGCCGGTGAGACAAAGGCAAGGTCAAAGGGGCAACGCCCTCTCCCAAATAATTAAGGCCAACTTCCATGTTAAATAAGCAGATAACACCTGCCCTTTTTTTATTATTAGTTTCTTGTGGAGGGGGCAGTGGCAGTGCGGACGTCACACCGACACCAGAACCAATCACGCCGCCGGTCTCAAACTCGCCTCCCACGTTTCCAGCGACCGAATATGCGTTTGAGGTCCAAGAAAATTCAGTGGGTGTGGGATCTGTCACGGCATCGGATCCTGACGGTGATCAGTTGGAGTACGTACTTTCCGGATCTGACTCGGTTAAATTCTCCATAGACACTGAAGGTTATCTCTCCTTCCTTGAATCACCGGATTTTGAAGCACCTACGGACGCGGATTCTGATAATGAATACGACCTGGTTGTAGCGGCCAGTGATAACAGCATTTCTGCTGAGGTGGCAGTTACCGTTACGGTGTCAAATGATCCATCGGACGACCCGGTGTCCAATTCTCCGCCTGTTTTTGATGAAAACCCGATCACGTTTGAGGTAACTGAGGCTGGATCTAGCAGCGTTGGCGTACTGACAGCCACTGACGCCGATGGAGATTCGCTCGTTTTTACATTGTCAGGCACGGACTCAGAGCACTTCAATGTTGTCGGTGAAACCCTGAGTTTTTTGGAGCCCCCCGACTTCGAGGCGCCGCGCGATGATGATCAGAACAATGTCTACCGTCTTGACGCGAGTGTTAGCGATGGTCTGGATACTGCGGTAGCCACTGTAGAGGTTACTGTGCTTAACGATCCATCTGATGATGAGACAGGCGAGACGCCTGGTGATGGTTCGAGTTTGGTAGTTTGGATTAATGAATTCCACTACGACAACGTAGGCACCGACGAGAATGAATTTATTGAGGTGATGGGCACGGCAGGGATCGACTTAGACGGTTATTCACTCGCACTCTATTCCGGCGGGCAAACTGGAAATTATGGAAATATTCCGATGCAAGGTGTCTTGGAAGATCAATCGGGCAGTGGATTCGGGACGCTAGCATTCGACGCCGTTGGCTTGCAAAACGGATCGCCGGACGGATTCGGCCTAGTATCCCCCGACGGGGAATGTCTCGAATTTATCTCTTATCTTGGCGATATGACAGCTTCAGGTGGTGGCGCATGTGACGGTGTTTTCGGGGAGGATATTGGTGTCTTCGAGCAAAATGTCTCAGCTGATTTTTCGCTTCAGCGAGCTGGTTCTGGCCGTGAAGGTGAGGATTTTGTTTGGGTGGGGCCGCGCCTGAGCTCGCGAGGCGAAATTAATGAAGATCAGAGCATTGGTGAGCCCGGCGATTCGGAGGAACCATCTAACACCGGGTCGCTCTTTGGTTACACTGTATCGATCGGTCAGGTGGTTACCCCCGATTACGATCGTCCTTCAACCTGGGATGACACCGATAATGACTGCATCAGTGACCGACACGAAATTTTGATGGCACAACATGACTCGGGTAATGGGCAATTTGAGTTAGTTATGTCGTCAGGTGGCTGTAGTGTAATTTCAGGTAGGTGGTATGACCCTTATGACGGAGTGTATTACTACAATGCCTCTTCTGTTGAAATAGATCATGTTGTCGCTCTGTACGAATCGTGGATTTCTGGTCTAGGAAATATGTCTGCATCGGAACAGCGCGTATTTGCGAATACTGGAAGCACTCGTGCAGGAACGAAGCCGGAGACGTCCCATCAATTCCTTGCAGTAGGTAATGCATCAAATAGCTCTAAAGGCAGTGCCGATCCAGCCCAATGGATGCCAAATGAATCTAGTTACCACTGTACTTATTTGAAAAAGTGGGTATTGGTGAAAGTACAGAATGATTTACTTTTCGATCAAGCAGAGTTTGACTACATCGCTTCACGACAAGGAGAGTGCGACGATACACCCTTGCCGGACTTGCCTGAGAATGAAGAGCAAGATAATCCGCAAACAGATCTTCCCGACGGTCCAATCGGTGGATCGATTTGGATAAACGAATTTCATTACGATAATGATGGTGTCGATGAAGGTGAGTTTGTGGAGCTTGCGGGGCCTGCGGGAATGGATGTAACCGGATGGTCGCTGGTACTCTTCAATGGTTTCAATGACACCGCATATAACACCGTCGCCTTAACGGGCACTCTCACAGATTCGGGTTCTAATTTCGGATTTCTGGTAATAGATTTTCCTACAAATGGCATCCAAAACGGGGCGCCAGATGGGATGGCTCTGATAGACAGCACCGGAGAATGCATAGAGCTTCTCAGCTACGAGGGAAGGCTGTCGCCGATTTCTGGCCCGTGTAGTGAATTTTTAGCTATCGATATTGGAGTAGCGGAAATTACTACTACCAGCGGCGGAAGCACTGCCATTGGTAGCTCGCTTCAAAGGGTCGGTACTGGCTCAGTTGGACCGAATTTCGAGTGGTCTGGTCCCTCTCCCGACACAAAGGCACTCATAAATACAGGGCAGGTACTGCAATAGCTCATACAGTCCAAATGGCGTCGGATTGATTACTCAGGTCCTCACATTAAATTTTCTACTTTCGAACAGGGGTTTTGGGATGACTCTTATTTAACAGTGAGACACCCCTATAGCTTTTTTACTGAGATCGGAGTGCAGTTTTATGGGTTTGTTTGAACGTTACTTGAGTTTATGGGTCGCACTAGCCATTGCCTCTGGCGTTGCTCTGGGCAGTCTGTTCCCCACTGTCTTTCAGCTGTTTGCGAGTCTTGAGTACGCCAGTGTCAATTTGCCGGTTGCCGTACTGATCTGGTTGATGATCTACCCGATGATGGTGCAAGTGGACTTTGCGTCGATTAGGGATGTGGGCAAGCGGCCCAAGGGTTTGCTGCTAACGCTTGTGATCAATTGGCTTATCAAGCCCTTTACGATGGCTGCCCTGGGTTGGTTGTTCTTTCGGGTGCTTTTTGCCGATCTTGTCGATCCCGCAACCGCCACCGAATACATTGCCGGCATGATTCTTTTGGGCGTGGCTCCCTGCACCGCAATGGTGTTTGTGTGGAGCCAACTCACCAAGGGCGATGCTAACTACACACTCGTGCAGGTGTCAGTTAACGACATCATCATGATCTTCGCTTTTGCGCCGATAGCCGCGTTTCTTCTTGGCGTGAGTGAGGTGTCGGTACCTTGGGAAACGTTGCTGTTGTCAGTGGTGCTTTATGTGGTTTTGCCGCTGCTGGCAGGGTATCTCACGCGTCGGAGTCTTGCTTTGTCGTCGGACTTATCCCGATTGACTGGACTACTCACTACCTTGAAGCCTCTTTCAATATTGGGGTTGCTGGCCACGGTTGTACTGTTATTTGGATTTCAGGCTGAGACGATTCTGGCAAAGCCGGTCGCTATCGTGCTCATCGCTATTCCGTTGTTAATACAGACTTACGGGATCTTTGCTATTGCTTATGGCGCTGCCAAATATCTTCGACTTCCCCACAATATTGCGGCTCCCGCCTGCATGATCGGTACATCCAACTTCTTTGAGCTTGCGGTTGCGGTGGCCATATCGCTATTTGGACTGCAATCGGGCGCAGCTCTAGCGACGGTAGTAGGTGTATTGGTGGAGGTGCCCGTGATGCTTTCATTGGTGGCAATAGCTAACCGCACCAGTCACTGGTTTCCGGCTGCAGCACAGACCGAATAAATTTCTAATTATTAGTGGTCCTCTCCGCTGACACCGCTCGATGCCAGACTGGAATAAACTCAGAATCTAGAACTCACCGATGATGACTAAGGTTTTCGAGGGTGAGTAATGATCGAAGGGGGTTTATCCAACCCGCTTCTCCAACCTATTGGCATCACAAAAACTTCAAACAAGATTAAATATTTTGCAACAACGACCTCTTATTTTGGGCCATCCGGAAAGGGGGGAGTGGCATGGAAAATCTCGCGAGTCCAAGTGAGCTCGGGAAGCGTGTACTGCGCGATACGATCGAGCACGAAGTCCAGCAGTTTTTAGATCAAGGCGGCAAGATCACCGTTTTCAGGCAGCCATCTAGTGACGCAGCACGGTTCCGGGGGAGTCTTTGGCACGACGACGGTGATGACCTGATTCACGACGAGTAGTTGGCAAAGGGGTTATAGTACTGAAGATCCGCTTCAGGTGCGTCTTTGGGGTTACAGCGCGCCTTACGCTAACTGCGCAACCCCTAATGGGGTACCGATATTCAATCTTTTGCTTATGACGCCCGTTTGCGGCCTCCTTCAGACAATTACCGGGAGTGACACGGTTGATATCGACACTTCGCGACAGCTTATTCTCAAAACGGCCTGATAGTCCGCTTTACCATTACACGTCGTTACCGGGTTTGATGGGGATCATCGAATCTCGCCATTTACGTGCATCCGAACTGCGCTACATGAACGATTCTACTGAGCTGGTCTATGCTCTCAATCTATTGGATACAGCGATAACCGCGCGATCGCGAAGCGGTTCTTCTGCAGCGGAGTTTTTGAGCAGTTTCTCCCAATGGCTGCACAGTCAAATTAACCAGGGACCGATGCTTTTTTCAGCCTCTTTTCGAGCTAACGGCAATTTACTCAGCCAGTGGCGTGGGTACTCCAACCATGGAAAAGGCGTCAGCCTGGGCTTCAACCACGAGGCGATTCAGTCGCTGGCAGTTGGACAGGACTTTTACCTTGGGCAATGCCTTTACGACTCTAAAAAGCAGCATGACCTCGCCTATGACATCGTTGACTGCCTAATATCGATGTACGAAGAAGGTGAAGACGTTAACGCTATTTTTCAAAGCATTGAGGCGGATCTGATGATTATCTGCGCCTTATTAAAGCATCAATCTTTCGCTGAAGAGCAAGAATGGCGACTTATTTCTCCTACGTTCACATCGACCGCTTCTGCGCCTATTGCCTTCCGGGAAGGTAAGGCCATGCTTGTTCCTTATTACCTCTTTGATCTGGAGTTGGACGGATTGATCAAGTTGGATCACGTTTTTGTTGGCCCAACACCAAACGCGGCGCTGTCCGTAAATGCTTTGATGCACTACCTGACAAACAAGAATGCAAGACCCGAAAAAGGGATAAGCGACAGCGAAATCCCCTATCGACCGAGGTAAAAAGGACGATTGTTATCAGCCATATTATCTTCAATCGCTATTGCCGGTAGCGATTGAAGTCTTCGGACGCGTTCGCTTTATCACTAGGCTCTAACCTCTCAGTAACTGATATCGGGGTCGAGGCGGGCAGTAGACCCCCTCGTAATCAAGTCAAAATGTAAGGTTACAACTGAGTCTTCATTCCCTATTTGTCTTAGCTCATTAATAAGAAGTGATATTGCCTTTTGCGATATGGCTTGAATGGGTTGTCGGATGGTGGTCAGGGGTGGCCAGATCATTCTCGATATTGGACTGTCGTCGAAGCCGGCGATCGAAACATCATCTGGGACTGACCGGCCGCTGCGAAAAGCGGCCATTGCCAAGCCTGCAGCCATTTCATCGTTACTGGCGAAGATAGCGGACGGGGGTGATGCGAGTTTGAAAAACTGCTCACCGGCCAGCAGTCCGGCTTTAAACGTATAGTCACCCTCGTAGATGTACTCGGGTTTGATAGCAAGCCCTCGCTCCTGCATGGCACTTTGAAAGCCCTCAAGACGCCTGCTGGTGGTTGATGTACCCTCGCGACCCTGAACAAAACCAATGTTAGTGTGTCCTAAATCTGCTAGGTGCCGGGTCATGGTTGCAGCCGCCGACACGTCATCCATGCCAACACTAAGCCCACCACCGAAGGATTCGCTAGAAGCTATCTTCACGTAGGGGGTTTTTTGTTCTTTTAGCACCACCAGGACATCGGGTGAGTCACAAATAGGAGGTGGTAGCAGAACACCATCCAAATTTGACTGGATAATGAGCCGACGCAAATCGTGGACCATAGAGTCATGTTGTGACCGCACGGGCTCTACAATTAAGTGATACCCCTCTTCTCTCGCCTGGTGAATGGCCCCACGCAGTAAGTCAACTATGTAATCGGAATTCGGATTATCAAACACCAAGCCTATCAAATAAGACCGGGTTCCCACGGCGGCACGCGCGGCGATACTGGGACGATAGCTTAGTTTACGAATCGCTGCCTCAACGTTACTGCGAGTCTTTTCGCTAACGTTGCGTTCGCGTCGCACCACGCGCGAGGCGGTTTTAATCGACACACCGGCAAGTTTCGCAACGGAAGCTAGAGTCGACTTCTTCTCATTCATTTACTGACAGAGTCCCCAAAACACTTTTTACATTAGTTCAGGAGTAGCCGCGGGTAAAGTCAACCTCCAGTGATCAACTGCGCGTCTTATTCGGCTCTGCATTGAAAAAAGCTAATAATTGCACGGCACTTGTTCGGCAATACAGTTTTGTATGGCGCCGACTATTGCGGTTTGACAATATTGTCATTAGTCTGCGGAAAAGTATAAAAACCAAGGGTTTTTTTAAAATCCCGATAAATAATAACTCCTGATTAGTCATCAAAAGGTTACTGTAATGAACATTTTCAAGTCGGGATTCGGTTTCTTCCTAATGACCCTTTTGGTGGGTTGTGGAGGCAGTGAATCTGGTCCGAGCGAGCTTACCTCGTTTACCAACTTACAAACGATCAGCTTCGAGAGTGACACCTACACGCTGATTGTGGGCAATACTGAAACGCTCGAGGCCTCTGGAGGCTCTGGCACAGGTGCGATGAGTTATGAGAGCACGGATGAGGCGGTGGTAAGCGTTACACAGAGCGGGGTTATTACAGCAAATTCGGTCGGTACAGCCACGATTACCGCGACCAAAGCGGCAGATAATCTATATGCAGCGGCAAGCGCAACCATTGCGATTACGGTCACGCCCAAAATAGAGCAGAACATCGCGTTTCCCAGTGACACCTACAGTGTCATCGTCACCAACCAAATTACTATCATTCCCACGGGTGGTGAGGGCGACGGCGCAGTCTCGTTTACTAGCAGCGATGACAGTATCGCAACGGTCTCCAGCGATGGGGTGGTAACCGCCATTAGTCTCGGCACTGTCACCATAACCGCCACAAAAGCAGCCGATAGTACCTACGACGAGGCGACGGCCCAAACCTCTGTAACGGTCACACCAAAACTGTCTCAAAGCATTACGTTTGGGGAGCAAAGCTACACGGTTGTTATTGGCACTTCACAATCTGTACTCGCATCTGGTGGGCCTGGAATAGGCCAGATTTCCTATGTGAGCAGTGATCCTTCAATTGCAACCATAAGTGGCGCCGGGCTGGTAACAGGGGTGGCTATTGGCAGCGTTACTATCACAGCAATAAAAGCTGCCGACAGCACGTACGAAGAAGCAAGCGCCACCACTACCGTCAATGTTTCAGACTTGCTTGAACAAACTATTAGTTTCTCATCAAGCGATTACACGCTTACGGTAAATGAGACTCAAACAATTACGGCAAGTGGTGGCGAGGGAACAGGGCAAATCACCTATTCCAGCGCAGATGAGTCCGTTGTCACAATAAGTGGGTCAGGCTTTGTTAGTGCAGTCGGTGTGGGTTCTACAACCATCACAGCGGTGAAGGCTGCTGACTCGGTGTACGCAGAAGCCTTTGTAACGGCGTCTGTGACTGTCGAGCCCGCTCCACCTGACGCGCCGGTAATCAGTATGGTTTGGACTGGCAATGGCCGGCTAACCATAGGCTGGGCAGATGTGACTGACGCAACATCTTATAGTTTGTTCTACGCCACCGAGAGTATTGCCGCGTTGGATGATCTAGCAAACCTCGAGTCTTTGAATGGTGCAGCGACAGTCCTCGACGTTACCCCTAACTACACGCTGACTGATCTAGAGAACAACACGCAATATTTTTTGGTTGTTACAGCTTTGACGGGGTCAGTCGAGAGCCCGATTAGTAATGAGTTGGCATCAACGCCATTGAATCCACTAAATGACACCGGAATTACTGTAAGTGGTAATGGGACTTCTGGCATCAATGCGACCTGTACCGAGGCCATTCAAAACGGTGGACACGTTCCTCAGGACTGTGACCAAGGACGGGATGCGGATACCACCATTGCGGCCAGTAAAGTGGGAACCGGAGTCGCCGCCTTTGACTACACGAAATTAGGGAGTGACGGCAGCGAGATCCCGGTCCAAAACGGGACATGGTCTGAGTCCGGCACTGAAGCCGATGGCACTCATTGGTCTTGCGTTCGTGACAACGTTACGGGATTGGTGTGGGAGATCAAGACGCCAACTGGAACCCATTCATTTAATAATAAGGGAACATGGCAGAATCGAAACACACTCTCCGACACGACCAACGCGGAAGGGCTTTGTGGGCTAACCAACTGGAGAGTACCTTCACTGACGGAATTACTCACCATTGTTAATAACGGCCGGCAAAACCCTGCCTTTGACGTGCCGCGTTTCCCTAATGGTAAGAGCCAGTCGTATTGGACGAGCAACCCTGTTTCCGGCGTCGGGACGAATGCCTGGACAGTGAACTTCTTCGCCGGTATCGGTAACTCAAAAGCAAAGACATCAAATTTCCAAGTCAGGCTTGTGTCTGGAGACTACGCCGCCTCTCAATTTGATGCCGCGAGGTTTGTGGATAACAGCGATGGAACCGTCAGCGATGTTGTTACGGGGCTGATGTGGAAGCGTTGTCCAGAGGGCTTGTCGGGTGAGGACTGCAGTAATGGCTCTGCATCTACCTTGGTCTGGGGAGGCTCTATGAAGGCAGCAAGAGACTCCACCTACGCGGGCTATGACGACTGGCGTTTGCCCAATATGAAAGAGATGCAAACGTTAGTTGACGTTACCAAGAATAATCCGGCGCTGAACACGAGTGTGTTTCCGAACCCTAATAATGTACTCAATTATTGGACGTCGTCACTGGCTAAAAAAACGAGCCCGGTCACGCAGTCTTATCGGATTAATTTCCAGCGAGGTCTTAGTGAATTTAAGGTGCGTACCGGCTCGCAGAATGCGCAGTGGCTGGTCAGGG
The DNA here is from genome assembly GCA_902547755.1 of Halieaceae bacterium. Lineage (GTDB taxonomy): Bacteria > Pseudomonadota > Gammaproteobacteria > Pseudomonadales > Halieaceae > Luminiphilus. The sequence goes on from CACCPA010000007.1 coordinate 92,367, forward strand.
ACGATATCTGATGTTGCTTGATAGGCGCCGAAATAGGGCTCAAACCTCTAAAAATTCAGGCTTTGACAGGCGCGACCCAAATACTGGGTTATCCCTGTCTACGAGTGAGATCGAATTAAAACCTAGGAGTCACCCCATGAGAGGACATCGTAATCGCGTATTTGCGGCATGGCCACTGGTAACCACTATGATTACAGCGTTATCCATCTCTAACACGATGGCGCAGGAAGAGGGTGCCCCCGAGGCTGATCAAACTGCGACGCCAGAACCGATGGAAGAGGTGGTGGTCTACGGTATCAGGCAGAGTTTGGAGAGCGCGTTAGAGGAAAAGCGGCAGAGCTCCAATCTCATTGAGGTCATCAATGCCGAGGATATTGGCAAGTTACCGGATGAGAATCTAGCCGAAGTGCTCGAGAATATTCCGGGTGTTCAAATTAGTCGAAGCGCAGGCATTGGCTCTTCTGTATCGGTTCGCGGTAGTGAAAGTAACCGCGTGGAAATTAATGGGCGCGGCACCACGCCGTCCGGTGACAACCGCGGTGGTATGAGCTTCGAGGATCTGCCAGCAGCGTTGGTGAGATCCCTGAACGTAGTAAAGGTGCCCACAGCCGATATGGTTGAAGGTAGTGTTGGCGGAACGATCGACGTCAAGACATACAGAGGATTAGCGCTCAAGGAGAGACTTGCTGTATTTCGTGCCAGCACTGAGTTTGCTGAAAATGCCGAGACTTGGAACGAAAATTTCTCCGCCACAATAGGTGATAAATTCGAAACATCGCGTGGCGATTTGGGCGCGATTCTAACTTTCAGCCATCTAAAGAAAACCGTGCGCGAGGATTCATTACGCGTCTCCCCTGGTGTTCGTGCTGCCAATCAAAGTAACGTTGATTTTACAGGAGACGGGCTTGGCGATGCTTACTACAAGCCCGGTTTTGGCGATCTGCTATACGGCGTTCAGGAGCGTGAGAACACTGCGTTCACTGGTTCAGTAGAGTGGCAGTTCAACAGCGACGTGAAGCTTTTTGCAGAGACTTCCTACACAGACTTTAAAAACTTGGGTCTTGGGCAGTCCATGTTCATTGGTTCAGCCGGTGGCGATCAAGAGTTGGATGGCACCGCAGAGGCGACCTATGGAGTGGTTTCGGTCGCAGGTATTGAGGTCCCGGTTCTGACCTCGGGCGTGATCGGCGGTGGTATCTTAAACGGGCGTGCAGATCAGCTTGCTGATACCGGCGCCCTTAACGACGGTCTACGTCTGCGGGCGAATAACCGCGCCTCCTCTCGTGAGACGGAGTCCTACGTGGCCGCCATTGGTGGAGAGTGGGATCAGGATAACCTTAAGGTCGAATTTGAGGTGAGCGCAGCGGGTTCAGAGACCCACAACCCGTCCTTCACCACAGTCTTCCAATTTAATGATCAACGTGCTGATAACTTCCACAGTGCGGGTGCTGCGGTCCGTATTCCTTTTTACTATGACTATCGCGACGGAGTGCTTGAGTACGGTCCCACAGGTGGACGTTTGTGGTCTGAACTGCTTGATCCGAATTATTATTCATTGTTTGTGGCTAAGGATCAGGAGAGCTTTTTTGATAACGATGAAATTGCCAGCAAAGTGGATGTGACATGGTTCCGTGATGGTGGCTTTTGGCAGGAAGTGAAGGCGGGTGTGCGTCTCAGTGATCGCTCGATCAATAGATCGCGCTTGTCTCAAGTCTCACAAAACTTCCCAGGTTTTTCAGGTGCTGACTTGTCCGAATATTTGATAACAACGCCGGGCAATTTTTTCGATTTTCAGGGCAGTGGCATCTATCTTGACAATTTCCTTACCGGTAATTCGGCGGTCATTTACGGTCAGCGAGACAGACTTAGAGATACTCTAGGCTTGGATGTGAATGGCATTAGTGACCCGCTTCAGGGATTCGGCGTCGATGAGCGCACGATGGCTGGTTATGTTCGCGGAGACTTCGAAACGGAGATATTGGGTATTCCGGCGCGTGGTGGCCTTGGTGTGCGCGTCGTTAATACTGATCAAGACGCCGCCGGCAACGAGGTATTGGCTGACGGCGCCCTTCGGGATGTATCGGAGTCGCAGACGTACACCAATGTACTTCCGTCAGTGAGCCTGGTGCTGTCGCCTGCCGACGACGTTCAAATACGGTTTGGTGCGGCCGAGATTATGCGACGGCCGAGCTTTGGTGATCTATCTCCGACGGTACGTTATCCGCTGAATACGGCGCAGTCTGTAACCGTTGGCGATCCCACGCTCGAGCCAACTACTGCCAAGCAGTTCGATCTGGCTATTGAGTATTACCCTCGCAAGGGTAGCGTATTGAGTTTGGGTTTCTACCATAAAAAACTCGATGGCGTGATTGGTAGAGAGACTATTTACCGAGGTGTGTGCAATCCACGGGCTGTTGACGCGAACGCCAATGATCCAACCCTGGCGCTTCCAACCTGTACGATAGGAGGTGAGGAGGGTGTTTTGGTCAACCGTATCTCACCGGTTAACCTGCCCGGGGGTGAAATTGATGGCATTGAAATAGCGTTTCAGCACTACTTTAGAAATTTGCCAAAGCCGTTTAACGGCCTTGGTGTCATCGCAAACTATGCCTACCAAGAGGGGAGCCGAGATCAGACGTTTAACTCTCCGGCGGCAATTGCCAGCGACGGATCGCAGCAGGAGCTACCGCTCAACTTCGTGAAACTGTCAGAAAACTCCTATAACTTCACAGCCTTCTACGAAAAACCGAAGTGGTCCGCCCGACTACGATACACCTACCGAGATGTTTTCTTGGTCAGTGAGTCCACTGATATAAGTAATGGCTTACCTCTCTACACCGATGATCGTGGCCAGCTAAATGGGTCTATGAGCTATAATCTAAATGATACCACCGCAATCACGCTAAGCGGGGTTAATCTACTTAAAGAACGTACTATTCAGCCGGCCGTTTTCCCTGACGGACCCATCGCACGCATGATGGATGCTGACCGACGCGTCACGCTTGGATTGCGAGTGAAGTTGTGACCATAGTACTGCCGGTATGCCACTTTGTTGCGGGCACAGTTATCGCGACAATAGGGGAACTTGGCAGTCACGCAAAGGGTATTGCGAGAGTTGGGGCCGGTGCGTTATGTGCCATCGTTACGCTTGGCCTGACGATAGTTGTCCCTGCAACCCAAGCGGGTACCATCTATTACGTGAGTGAATCAGGTAGTGATCGAGACGACGGCTTGTCGCCTGAATCCCCTTGGAAAAGCGTATCAAAAGTCAGCAGAACCCGCTTTCAGCCTGGCGATGTGATCAAGTTTAGGGCAGGTGACAGCTTCGAGGGGCAGCTCATTGTTTCGAGTTCGGGTGATGCTGACAACGCGCTCACTTTCACACGATACGGCGATGGTGCGAGGCCGTTGTTAGACGCTGGAAACGGCCGACGTGGTGCGCCGGTCGCTACGATTCTGATCGAGGATAAAGACCACATTATTCTCTCGGGCCTCGAAGTACGAAACTTCCGTCAGCGATCCCGAGACAATACCGACGATGCCAATGCCTACGGAATTTTGATAAAAAATACAGGGAGGCGTGCGCTAAAAGGGTTTGAGCTCTTTGATCTTGAAGTGAAACACGTCTATCCAATCAAGCGTCGTAAAGCCTTCAATTTAAATACCGTCAGTGGAATTCGAATCGAGACCCGACCTTCGAAACCCGGTAGTCCAGTGGTTAATACGTCCGATATCTACATACACGATAACGTAATTCGGTATACAGGTCGCTTTGGTATTGCCGTTCGTCATCGGGCGCCCGAGAACAAGTCAGCGACCAATCTTAGTGATCATTTTGACCAAAACATCAGAATCGTAAACAACCTTTGCGAGGACTTGGGTGGGAGCTGTGTCTTGCTCAACGGCGTCGATAAGGGGCTGTTAGAGAGCAACACCTTTCTTAGATCCGGCTCGCTGCGCAACAAGGCCCTCTCTGTAACCCGCGGCAGTGGCGCTTGGTTCTTCAGGTCGAAAAATATCGTGGCTCAGTACAACGCAGCCATAGGTTCGCGCGGTCACAATGACTCGAGCGGTCTGCATGTGGATTTTGGTAATGAAAATATCCTGGTTCAATACAATTTCTTCTACGACAACGAGGGTTACGGGACAGAAATTCTGGGTAAAAACAAGAACGTCATCTGGCGTTACAACGTCAGTGTCGGGGATGGCAGTCGAGAGCCGAGAGTGGCCCGACCTGAGGGTATTAAAAGCCAGTTTCCGGGTAAGACTGTATTTGTCAGCGACTTCGCGGCGCCTAAGCGTATCGTCTCTGAAGACATCTACCTGTACAACAACACCTATGTAACATTCGAAAATACAGAGCCTCAGATAGAGCTCAATGGTCGCAACCTAAATCTCATTAACAATGCGTTTATAGCCGTGCCCGGAAGTCGGATCGGGAGTCGAGTGACCGTTGTTTGGAATGATCACAACGGCCCACAACTCTCACATAATCTTTTTTCCGGACTGGTATCGCCGGCCTTTACGTCGTTGGACCGCTTTGCACAAACGCCTACCATTAATATTGATGTTAACGGGTCGTCATTAGAAAATTTTGCGATGCCGACGGGGCTATTGGGAGCCGCGGTTGAGCACCCCTTGTTCCCCGCGGCAGGTATAGGTATTTTTTCGCACATTAGTGCAATACCGCATAAAGATATTTTTGGTAATCCCGTGTCGCAAGACGCGCCTAAAGTTGGGGCAGGTTGAGGTCTTGAAGCTAGGGAGCAATAGGCAAGTAGTAAGCGCACTGGTTTTAATGACTTTGAGTTTCTCGCTGTGGGCAACACCTGCGGTTACGAAGCCGCCCAGTTTCATATTAGTGCTGACCGATGACCAAGGATGGTCTTCAATGTCGTCGTCAATGGACAAGCGTGTTCCTGATGCGAAGAGTGATTTTCATGTAACACCATCACTTGACCAGATTGTGGCCTCGGGTATTCGCTTTTCCAATGCCTATGCGGCATCGCCGGTCTGCGCTCCCAGTCGTTACAGCATACAGTTTGGCAAGTCGCCCGCGCGCTTGCTACACACACGTGTCTTGGGTGACAACAATGTCAATCACGATCAAGCGGCGATTCCTCAAGTCCTAAAAGCGGTCGATCCGAGGTATCGAGCCGCTCATTTGGGTAAGTGGCATATAAAAGCCGATCCGGCTCGGTATGGCTATGACGTTCATGACGGCCAAACTGGGAACAAGGAGGGAGGGTTCGTAAACGATAAATCCCAGTGGTATGGCGATTCGGGGGACGACCCGAAAAAGATGTTTTCTCTGACAGATCGTGCGATTGAATTCATGACCGAAAACGTCAAGCGCGACACGCCGTTTTTTCTTCAGGTTTCTCACTATGCGTTGCATTCAAACCTCGCCTACCGTCAAACAACTTTCGATCAAGTATCGCGTCAGACCCCGGGCAGTTTGCATGAGAATGTAGCCTATGCCTCGATGATGACAGATCTTGATGAGTCGATCGGCCGACTGTTTGATGCTTATAAGCGATTAGGCTTGAACGAAAATACTTATTTTATTGTCACCTCGGACAATGGTGGGATGCCCGTATTGCCGCAACAGGTAAACAGAGGACGGCCCTATAAAAATGGCCTTAATGCGCCTCTTCTGAGAGGCAAATGGGATCTAATGGAGGGTGGTATCCGGGTTCCCTTTCTGGCAGTAGGGCCGGATATCAAGCCAAATTCGCAGTCAAATGAGCCCATTATTGGGTACGATTTGATGGTGACGTTTGCCGAATTGGCCGGGTCGTCACAGCACGTACCGGAGGACTCGGACGGGGTCAGTATCGTACCGCTTCTCGGTTCACCGGATGCACATCTTAAGCGACCGCCCCACGGTCTTGTCTTTCACTTTCCGCACTACAACCAAGTGGGGCTCAATGAGCCTCATTCGGCCATTCGCGTCGGTAATTTCAAACTAGTCAGATTTGACCAATCGATGCGCTCGTTACTCTTCAATGTGGCGACGGATCTCGGTGAGGCGCATGACATGGCGGAGTCTAATGCCGCGTGCGTGGACAAACTCGAGGCGCTCCTAGATACCTATTTGACTGCAGTTGGCGCGGAGCAGCCAAAGGACAGCAGTAGTTGGGTTAAACCAGGGAAAAAGGGAAAGACAAAGACGCGATTTTTGGAACGTTATCCAGTTAACGTGTCGACAAGTTATGAAGGCGAGTGCCTGACTGATGCTCTGATTTAGCGATCTGAGGGTCAACGGGTACAAGATGCCGAGGTGCATCAATAAGGAGTAACGCAGTGAAGAAGATTAAACGTGAACGCATTCTTGCCCTTCAATTAATTGCCATGTGTTTATGTATATTCGGCGTAGTGTCACTCCGGGCGGGGGACGCAACATCTAAGATACTCGATGTGCAATGGCAGACCACCAATGAGTTAAGCCAGCAACTGAACGTCATATTTATTCTGACCGATGACCAGCGCTTCGATGAGATGGGGTTTATGAATCCGATCATAGACACCCCTAATATAGATCGCCTGGCACGAGAAGGTGTGCATTTTAAAAATGCGTTTGTGACTACGGCTTTGTGCTCGCCAAGCAGGGCGACGATACTGACCGGGCAATACATGCACAACCATGGGGTCGTAGACAACAACGCGCCCCCCAATCCTAACAGCGTTTTCTTTCCTCAATACTTGCAAGCGGCCGGCTATGACACGGCATTCGTCGGTAAATGGCACATGGGCGAAGCGGCATCGGCATCGAGGAGCTTGGACGATCCTCAGCCAGGTTTCGACCACTGGGTTAGTTTCGCGGGGCAGGGACATTACTATCCGACACAACTGCGTAACGGTCTCGTGAATCAACTGAACATTAATGGTGAGCACGTCCCACAAAAGGGCTATATCACCGATGAGCTCACTGATTATGCGCTGGATTATTTGTCGGAACGGCCATCCGATAATCCGTTCTTTCTCTATTTGTCACACAAAGCCGTCCACGCCAACTTTTCCCCAGCAGAGCGGCATGCCGAGCAGTACGCTGACCGCGAGATTCCTATTCCGGCCAGTCAAGCTGATACGGATGAGAATTACCATGGAAAACCCATGTGGGTGAAAAATCAGCGTAATAGCTGGCATGGCGTGGACTTTCCCTACCACAGTTCACTGGACGTACAGGCATACAAGATGGAATACCACCGGGCCATGTCGGCTGTTGATGACAGCATCGGTCGGCTACTAGCCTGGTTAGCGGAAAATGGTTACGCAGAAAATACGATTGTTATGTTGATGGGCGACAATGGCTTTTTGTTTGGCGAGCATGGCCTGATAGACAAGCGAAATGCCTACGAAGAGTCTATGCGCGTACCTCTTGTTGCCTGGGGCCCCAGCGTGCTGCCAGAGCACCATAAGGTGGATGAAATAGTCGCCAATCTGGATATCGCACCGACCATGCTTGATATTGCCGGCTTGAAGTCGCCGGTCCAGTTTGAGGGTCAAAGCCTGCTTCCATTGGCGCGTGGCATGTCAGTGTCAGACTGGCGGAAAGAGCTTTTGTACGAATACTACTGGGAGTTCAATTTTCCCAGCACCCCCACAACATTCGCACTGAGAACCGACGACTACAAGCTCATTCAATACCATGGCATTTGGGATACGGAAGAGCTCTACGATATAAAGAATGACCCCAAAGAGATGAATAATCTTGTCGGAGACCCAAAGTATCTACCCATAGTTGCAGCCATGCGGCAACAGCTCTTTAAGCGACTGGTGAACAACCAAGGGCAACACGTCGTGCCTTACACAGAGAAGTTTAGTAGCGGCGCGGTCTTTAGGGAGCGTGATCGATCCAAAGCTGCTGAGTTTCCAGATCGGTGGCTAAAGAAAGATAGCGATCCGGGACTAACTAACTTTTTTGTTCCCGACCATAGACGTGTAAAGGCTCGGAAGAAAGCGGCAGAGGTGGAGGAACCACAGCTTCATTAATTTGGGCTGCAGACGGTCGTAGCGTGTGCTTCGGGAATGTCATTAGTCAGTCGGTATTGGCTAGTTTCGGTCTGGCGGAAGTCAGGTTATGGCCTTAGAGCAGATGCTAAACGGATGCCAATCTCGAGTTGGCATTCGTGGAGGAGGCGCCATCACTGTGTGTTAAACCAAATGAACATATTGCAACTCGCGACTGGAGAACAACACTACATGAAGCGATATGCCCCGCTACTGTTTCTGATCAGTACGCTGATAAATCCGGCACTAGGATTGCCGGTGCCGGCTTATAAAAACGCCGATTTAAGTGACGAGGCGCGACTTGAGGATTTGCTGAGTAGAATGACGCTGGCCGAAAAGATCGGGCAGATGTCTCAATATGTAGGACCAAAGCACATTGCCCGTTCCGAGAAAAATTTGACTCTGGAAGAGATGAAAGCCAGTGACGCGTTTGGCATGTACCCCAGCCTGCACTCTTCACAAATCCCGGACGTCATAAGAGCCGGCAGAATAGGTTCTTTTTTACATGTCACCGACCCTGAGGAAGCAAACCTCTTACAGCGTTACGCGAGTGAGAGTCGTCTGGGCATTCCATTATTGATTGGCATCGATGCTATACACGGTAACGTTTTGGTTCGGGGCGCCACTATTTACCCCTCACCCATCACCATGGCCAGTAGCTGGAATCTGGATTTAGTCAGACAGTCGTCCGTGGAGACTGCGCGAGAGGTTAGGGTAAATGGTGCCCAATGGACGTTTACACCGAATATTGATATTGCGAGAGATCCGCGCTGGGGGCGGGTGGGCGAGACTTTCGGGGAAGATGACTTTCTGGTGGCCGAAATGGGCGTCGCCGTCATTGAGGGTCTGCAGCAGGGAAATTTCGATGAAGAGGGTCAGGTGCTAGCTACAGCTAAGCACTTTATCGCAGGCGGTGATCCAAGTAATGGACTGAACTTGTCGCCCATGGACCTATCGATCCGCTCGCTTCGTGAGGATCACTTCCCGCCTTTTGAGCGTGCTATCAACGCGGGCGTTTTTTCGGTAATGGCTGCGCATAATGAGGTGAACGGCGTACCGGCGCATGCCAACCATTTTTTACTCTCAGAGGTCTTGCGTGACGAATGGGACTTTCGGGGCTTTGTTGTAAGTGACTGGATGGATGTCGAGCGCTTGCACACCTATCACCGTACTGCGGAAAACTTTAAGGAGGCGGTGTACCAGAGTGTTAGTGCCGGTATCGATATGCACATGCACGGTCCAAAGTTTTTTGATCCGTTACGTCAGCTGGTCACTAATCACCGAATCAGTGAGGCAAGAATTGACGCTGCGGTAAGACCAATATTGCTCGCCAAGTTCCGACTCGGTTTATTTGAGAGCGCACAGGTCGACCTATCCGACGTAAAAACCGTCATGTTCAATAAAGAACATCAGCAAACCGCGCTGCAACTGGCAAGACAGGGCATAGTGTTGTTGAAAAATGATGCCAATACCTTGCCTCTCTCTGCGGGTGCACGCGTCTTTGTCACGGGCCCCAACGCTAGCAATCACTCGCTGATGGGCGACTGGGTGTTGCGGCAACCCGAGGAAAACATTACGACGATTATTGAAGGTTTGAGAGAAGTTGGTAGCAACATTGCAGAGATTGATTATTTTGACGTTGAGGGTACCGTAAAAAATATTGAGCCGGACATGATTGCGACTGCAGCGAAGCGGGCTGAATTGGCCGATGTGGCTGTTGTGGTCGTGGGAGGCAACCCCCTACGATACGAGCGCAAAGAGAAAACGTCGGGCGAGAACGTTGCTCGAAGTTCAATTGGTCTATTCGGACAGCAACTAGCCCTAGTGCAGGCAATTCATGCCACAGGTGTGCCTACGGTTGTGGTTTTGATTAACGGTAGGCCACTAGCAGAACCGTGGATTGCTGAAAACGTGTCTGCACTGCTCGAAGCCTGGGAGCCCGGTGCATTGGGCGGTAGGGCGCTTGCTGAAATACTTTTTGGACACGTCAACCCCAGTGGCAAAATGCCCATTACGGTGCCTTACTCAACAGGTCATCTGAAAGCCTTTTACAACCACAAACCTACGGCTAGGGTTCGTAAATATGTTGATGCGCCTAGTCACAATCTGTATGAGTTTGGTGACGGTTTGAGCTACACGGACTTCGCCTACTCGGATGCTAAGTTATCGTCCTCAACGGTGTCAGTGGACGAGTCGACACGACTTTCTGTGGTGGTGAAGAACGTAGGTGAACTGCCTGGCGATGAGGTTGTGCAACTGTATGTTCGCGACAATTTTTCCGCTGTAACGCGACCAGTGAAGGAGCTCAAGGGATTTCAGCGCGTTTCACTGGCGCCGGGTGAGGCGCAAGTGATTCACTTTGACATTACGTCTGAGGCGCTTGGTTACTTCGGTATCGATATGTCGTGGCAGGTCGAACCTGGTGACTTCAGCATCATGGTTGGTGGATCTTCCCGGAGTCCTGAACTTGAAATGGTCACACTGCGGGTTATGCCGCAGTGATGCGGTCAAATTGGCCGCTGTGACTCAGCTTATTGTGCGCGGATATACCTTAACGCCTGTCAATCAAGGGATTCTCTAAAGGGTTTTCATATGTTCTCTCCAGGAAAGCTAATAATCGGCAGTGTTGTGGTTCTTTCGACAGTCCATGCGGTTGCACAGGCGGACGATGTTGTAGCGTCGAATAACCAGAATATTTTGCTGATTATTGTTGATGACCTTAGAGCCGATCTAGGCATCTACGGAGATTCGCAGGCTAATACGTCTAATATCGACGACTTGGCTCATCGCGGCATTGTGTTCGACAGAGCCTACGCACATCAGGCGATTTGTGCCCCGTCCAGAGCATCGCTACTCACGGGACTCAGACCGAAAACCACCGGGATCAGACGCCTCGACCAGCCAGTGTCTGAGTGGGTTCCCGACTTGCCGACACTTAACAAAACATTTAAGAACGCGGGTTATAAGACGCTTGCCTTTGGTAAGGTTTACCATCATCTTGATGATGACCTTGAGGGCTGGAGCCAACCCCCAATTGATCACGAGCCCGCTATGCGAATGCGGCGAAAGGAGCCCGGTCAACCTAATCCTGTGATCGATATTGTGGCGTCAGATCAAGGGCTGCCTGATCGTCTTAATATCGACCAGGCGCGTGCGGCACTTGTATCGCTATCTTCAAGCAAAACACCTTTCTTCATGGCTGTAGGGACACACAAGCCCCACTTGCCGTTTAGAGTCCCACAATCTGCATGGGACGCAACGCCTCAAAAGAGGTCTATCTCGCAGGCATTACAAAAATCGCCTGAAGGCGCACCGCCGTGGTCTGTAGTCGCTTACGAAATTTGGAACTACGATGACTTGCCGAAGAAACCGGGCCCCATGACTCCAGCTCAGACCCAGCGCCTGCGTCGTGCTTATGCGGCCTCGATTACTTATGTGGACACCTTAATAGGAGATCTACTGCAAACGTTAGACGAGACGGGATTATCTGACGATACGCTGATCGTGTTGTGGAGTGACCATGGTTACAAGTTGGGTGAATACGGAGCCTGGTCAAAACACACTACACATGAGGTCGATCTAAAAATTCCATTGCTCATGGTTTCACCGAGACTGATACCCCAGAGTTCGCGTAGCCTCGCTATTATCGAAACGGTGGATATCTACCCAACGGTCCTCGACCTTGCAGGGATAGAGCTTCCCAGTCATCTCGAGGGTACTTCATTTAAGGACGTCACATTGGGTCAAACGGATGTGGCAAAAAAGGCAGCTTATTCCGAAATTACGCGCTGGGTGTCTGGGGTTAAGTTGCATGGGCAGTCGGTAAGAGATGATCGATATCGCTATACCGCTTGGGTTTCAGTGCCTTCAGGTGAAATAGTGTCCAGAGAACTCTATGACCATCGTACCGAATTACTGCCAACGCTTAATCTTGCGGATAATAAAAAGCTGGCACCTGTTTTGGACTCGCTTGAGGCGTTGCGCTTTAAGCATTGGCACGGTTCGTAGACATGCAAAGCACCCTGAAGTTCGCTAAAACTCGTTCGAAAAGCGCTCATTCAGTAACGATACCTGCTAATAGACCCAAGCATCGGTGCCAAAAATAATGAGACTGAGTAAACGTAGAGTCCTTCACTTATTGCTTTTTGCGGCGTGCGCCAAGCTCCTAGGTTGTTCGCAATCGATAACTGACTTGAGCGAGTCAGTGCCCCGTGAAACCACTTTGCCTGAACAGCCCCCGGCTGTTCTGGGGAGTCGTCAGGACCAATCGCAGCCAAACATCGTCATTTTCCTTGCTGATGACATGGCTTGGCACGACGTGGGTGTCTATCAGAGGCTGACGAGCTCATTAATGGGAGCTAATAACACTCCGAATATCGATCAGTTGGCAAGTGAAGGCGTCGTTTTTGAACGTGCCTTTACCGCTACAGCGATGTGTTCAGTGGCACGGCATCAAATTTATACGGGGTTGTACCCTGTTCGAAGCGGCGGTTATGGAAACCATTCACGTGTTTACGAGGATACAAAGAGCATCGTCAGTTACTTTTCAGAACACGGGTATGCGGTGGCACTGGCTGGCAAATCTCACGTGTATCCCCGCCACGTATTTTCGTTTACAAAAGCAGGAGGTGAAAACAAAGGCCCCGCCGGCGAGACCACCTTTGGTATTGCAAAAACTAGGGCGTTCTTGGACGGTATTGGAAAAACACCTTTTGTGCTCGTTGTGGCGTCAAGTAACCCGCATATCCCATGGAATCGTGGTAACGCGAAAAACCACCCTCCAGCCAGTATTACGGTGCCGCCGTATCTGCATGATTCGCCCGAATTAAGAGCCAAATTATCTTCTTATTTGGCAGAGGTTTCCGAGCTAGATAGAGAGGTGGGTTTGATTGACGAGGAGCTTGATAAGAGAGGATTGACCGACAACACCATTTTCGTATTTTCATCCGAGCACGGAAGCGATCTGCCCTTTGCAAAATGGACCGGCTACGACGCGGGTGTTAGGGTGGCTTTGGTTGTTCGGTGGCCCAATAAGATAAGTCCAGGTATTTCTTCAGCGATCGTGGAGTCAGTCGATCTGCTTCCGACGCTTATGGAGCTATCCGTCAATGAAGTCCCAACGGGTTTAGACGGTCGTAGTTTTTCATCGCTGCTAAGCGGGACTGGCGATACCCATAAAGAGTTTGCCGTCGGCATTCAGACGAGTAAAAACATCCATAATGGCGTCCCTTACCCGATCAGATGGGTACGCACAGAGCGTTATAAACTGATTGAAAATCTCCGTCCTGAGACCCAGTTTTCAAGCTTCACAACGGCGAGTACCTGGTTTCAGCAGGAGCTGGCAGATGAGGTGGAAGCGGGTACCGACCGTTATTTAAATTATCTAAAAAGACCAAAGCGTGAGTTTTATGACCTAGAGCGAGATCCGTTCGAATTACATAATTTAGCGGGACAACTTAATGCCACGCAGACAAACGAGCTGGAGCGAATGCAGACTCATTTACATCAGTGGATGCGTGAACAAAATGACCAAGGTGTTCAAACTGAGATGGCGGTCTGTCAGCGAAAAGGCTTTTCCCACAAAGGATGTCCTTAGCGGCGGGATGCTACCGTTTTATTGCTCTATAGATTCTAAGGTCGCGTTTTTCGAACTAGTGACCTCTACCATGTCAATATGGAGGGGTGCACAAACGTACACAGCTCGACACGGATATTAACACGGTGGGCGTCTACTGAGACTCTCTCGCAGCAAATCGGTACAACACGTTGAGACAGGCAAACCAAAACCTCAAAAAAGTTAAAAGGCCTCGACGGATTTTTGCTGCGCTATCGTAAAAACGAGTATCTATGAAATAAAAATTTGGTGAACAGACGAATGATCGCAAGGCTTCCCATCGTTTTAGCCGCGCTTTGTTTAACCGCTTGCGGAGGGGGATCTTCAGGATCCGATGTGGTGGTCTCACCGCCATCGGGCGATGCCGGCGGCAATAACACAGACGCTCCCGCATCAGATGACTCGTTTTCAACTGAGGGCATTTTATGCGACTACGCACATAACGTATTTAATGACGATGAGTCTGTTAATACGACCAGCGATGCGACTTGGAGTTGCAATGATCAAGAGAGGGCGTTGAATGGAAATGGCGTCCCGAATCATGAGGTAGGCACCTTTCCAAATGAGGGCAATCCTAACCAAATTGCTCAGCAAAACGTTCAAATAAACTTTCCTCTTGAACCAAGCTTGGTGTCAGATGAGGGTGAGTCGGCAAAGATTGTTGGTTACGCCCTGAACAGCGTAAAGTTTGATCCGGGTACAGCTGGTTCCTGTGCATCTGATGCTAATTGCTCCCTAAATGATCCGTCGGGCGGCTGGAGTATAGAAGCACTCGGTCAGACCGCGTTTGATTTCGGTGACGATATGAATAATGCGCACGTGCAACCCACTGGTGCTTATCACTATCACGGTATGCCCGAACGATTGCTTGACGTCTTGGGTGCTAACGAATCGGTCACTCTTCTGGGTTGGGCCGTGGACGGATTCCCCATGTACGCCCGCTATGGTTATGCCGATGCCGAGGATGCTGAGTCCGAGATAAAGGTGCTGACATCAAGTTGGCGCTTAAAAGAAGCTCCTGACCCAGGACGTCCCGATGTTGAGCTGTATGAAATGGGCACATTTTCACAAGACTTCGAATACGTTGAGGGCTCTGGAGATCTGGATGAGTGTAATGGCCGAAGAGGCGTCACACCTGAGTTCCCTGATGGCATTTATTACTTGATGGTCACCGACTCTTTTCCTTTCATCGGACGGTGTTTAAAAGGAGAGTTTGAGCAGTCGCAAGGACCACCCTGAATGACCATGAGTGTATGTCGTTCGTTTGCATTTTTAGCGGCTGTATTGATGTTTTTTACACTGTCGTCCGAAGCCGCCGCGCATTCGTTGCCACTCAATAGAGTTGCTGTGAATCTCAAAGACAACAAATTGTATGCGGTCACTGCAATCGAGGTCCGAGACGTTGTCGCTGAAGAGGATGGGTCGCAACTGGAAATTAAGGGCGCGTTAACAAAATGGTTTCATAAGGCCATTAAATGGGAAGAGATTTCTGTTCAAGCGTATCAAGATCTCAGAATTGAGATGGATGTCACACACCAGAAAACGCTGGTTGCCATTTGTTATGCAGTAATTGAGCTACCCGAAAATACAACCAACTTGACCTTCTCTTCCGATTCATGGTTTTCGGCGTGGGTTGGTAAATCTCCGGTGAGTGTCTCTTATTCATTTCGAAGAGAATCGGCTACCGGTGAAATTGTTCGCGATGTAATGGATATTGAAAAGGGCACTCCATCTAAAACTATAGTAATAAGTCGGTTCTGACGTACTGCAGTTTTCGGGACCCTAATTTAAGTAGTAAATTTTTTTGAGCGCTGCCTTTTGGTGTTAGCAGCAACTCGCCAAAACACGCGACAACTCAGCGGGTCAAAAAATAAAAACTAAATGAAAACAGAAATCTGGGACTTTGGTAGGACCAGCCAGATTCGAACTGGCGATCTCTACCATGTCAAGGCTGATAGAACTCGCCACAACACGTTAAGACACATTAAAATTTAAAATCGGAGTGGCTCGGATGCCCCGGTCTTAAATTGCAAAACTCATGTTTCCAGTCGCTATGATCTGCACCGCGTTACTCGGCAAAGAGATTCCAGTCGATATGTGGCTTGGGTCCGCTTGGGCGGTGGTGGGCCCGCTGGAGAGCTGAATCAGGCCATGAGAGAGCAGGTCGCCCGACTCCGAAATAAATAAGTCTTACACTGATATCGCCTTAATTTTCGGATCAATACACGGGTATTTAGATAGGTCAGCCGGACCAGTAGACACGGCCGGCGATGATGTGTAATTTCAATGGGCCGTTACCATTCCCTGTCATTAAGCTACGCGCAGATGCAGACAGACGCAGATGCAGACAGACGCAGATGCAGACAGACGCAGATGCAGACAGAATAGACCGCTAGTTGAGCCGACCCGGGGTGTTCCCTGATGAGTAAGCCGTGGAGCCGTTACAGCACAGGGCATTTTTTTGATGAATTGATGACCCCGCACGGCAGTCCGCGGGTTGCGGCACGGCGTGCGGTGAATTTCTTCAAGAGTCTGTCGGGTGGTGAGATGCAGGCACGTCGAACGGCTGCTGCGCTGGCGATCAAGGAGATGGGGATCTCATTTACCGTTTACACGGAGGGAGGAAATATCGATCGGGCTTGGCCCTTCGACATTATCCCTAGAGTTATCTCTGCGCGTGAATGGTCCCGTGTAAGCCAAGGTTTGGTGCAGCGGACCCGAGCACTGAACTGTTTTATCGATGACATTTACAACCGGCAGCGGATTCTGGCCGACGGTCTCGTGCCCGCAGAGATTGTGTTGGGGTCGGATAATTACAAGGCCGAGTGTGAAGGCGTGAACCCTCGCTTTGGTGCTTGGGCGCATATTTGCGGCAGTGATTTAGTGCGCGACCACAGAGGTCGGTTTTTTGTGTTGGAAGACAATCTGCGTGTGCCGTCAGGTGTGTCTTACATGGTCGAGAACCGCGAAATCACCAAGCGTGTGGTGCCTGAACTATTCAGAAACTACAGTATTCTACCGGTCGATGACTATCCGCTAAAACTCTACGAGATGCTGTCAGCGCTTTCTCCGCGGAAAGTCAAACGCCCTAATATTGTTGTACTAACACCGGGTATCTACAACTCGGCGTACTTCGAACACGCCTTTCTGGCGCATGGCATGGGAGCCGAGCTGGTCGAGGGCACTGACCTAATGGTGGGTGACGATGACTTTGTCTATATGCGGACGGTGGACGGGCCGGTTCGAGTCGATGTGATTTATCGGCGCATTGACGAAAACTTCATGGACCCGGAGGTGTTCCGCCCCGAGTCGGTGTTGGGTGTGCCCGGGCTCATGCGCGCATGGCGAAGTGGTAGAGTGTCGATCGCAAATGCGCCAGGCTCAGGGGTAGCCGACGATAAGGTGATTTATGCTTTTGTGCCCGACATGATTCGGTATTACCTGAGAGAAAATCCATTGCTGCATAACGTGCCGACCTATCTGTGCATGCGAGCGCGCGATCGAAACTATGTGCTGAAAAATATTGCCAAGTTAGTGGTGAAGCCCGCTAATGAATCCGGTGGTTATGGGATCATGGTAGGGCCACACAGTAGTGCCGCAGAGCACCACAAGTTTACACGGCTCATTGAAAAAGACCCGCGAAACTACATAGCCCAGCCTACGCTGTCACTCTCTACTGCACCAACCTATGTTGATGGCGAGATCCAGCCTAGACACCTCGATCTGCGGCCCTTCATCTTACAGAGCAAGGACAGCTGGGTGACCCCGGGTGGACTGACGCGTGTCGCACTTAAAAAAGGTTCTCTGGTTGTCAATTCCTCACAGGGCGGTGGCAGCAAAGATACCTGGATTGTCGAGGGTAAAGCGTGAGCATGCTCTCCAGCGTCGCCGAGCGGCTGTATTGGATGTCGCGCTACTTGGAGCGGACCCAGGATACCGCGCGGCTGATTCAGTCTTATAACCATTTGATTATGGATATTCCAAAGGGGGCAGAGCCTCCGTGGGACATCATGATCGATATTCTTGATGCGCGTCTGTTGTTCCGCGCCAGCTTTAAGACAGGCAGCGAGCACAATGTGTTGAAGTTCCTAATTGCTGACAACAAGTCGAGTTGCGGCATTCCTTTTGCTGTCAGAGCTGCACGAGAAAACGTCCGTACTACCCGGGACGTACTGCCGGAAGAGGCATGGGAGCTCGTGAATGGGCTCCATTTGTTCGTCGAGGACCACGCCAAAAATGCATCAGGACGGCGTAACCGCCATAACTTCCTGTCTGAAGTAATTTCCCGATGCCAGATGATCAACGGCCTGTTCGCGGCGTCGCTGCCGCGTGATCATGCGTACGGTTTTATTAAGTTGGGACGATTGGTGGAATGCGCTGATATGACGACGCGGATCATGGATGTCGGTGCTCGGGATATCATGGAGCGGGCAGGGCGCCTCGGTGCGATTGACCCACTGCTATGGGGGGCGATGCTACAAGCGTTATCAGCAGCAGCAGCTTATCGCCGCGAAGTCGGACCTATCATTGAAAAAGATGCAGCGCTGAACTTCATTTTCCTAAGCAGTACCTTTCCTAGGTCCATCAAATATTTCGTCCGCGAGACTCGCAAAGAGCTTATGCGGCTGAACAATCATGATCTGGCTACCCGCGCAGTAGAACGGCTAAGCCGGCGACTAGCCCGGCTCGATACCGAGCACTTTTCGAGTGTGGAGCTTCATGAGTATATCGATGACTTCCAGTTGCAGTTAATCAGCCTTGATGCATCGATTCAGGCCACCTGGTTCAGGTGGGAGAGAGTATGAAGCGCTTTCAGTGTAGCTGCGGTGCGCCGATTTTTTTTGACAACCACCAGTGCCTTCAATGTGGTGCCCGAGTCGGTTTTGACCCCGAAAGCATGAGTGTAGTGCCTTTGGAGCAGCATGCTGATCTGGTTTATTGTGGCAATCACGACCACGGCGTGTGTAATTGGTTAAGGCCTTCTCAGTCAGAGCACGACTTGTGCAGGGCATGTCAGTTCAATCGCACCATTCCTAACCTTAGTCTCCCATTTAACACTGAGCGTTGGGCGGCCTTGGAGCGCGCGAAGAAGCGACTATTTTATTCGCTTTACCAATTGAGTTTGCCGATGACCAATGGCCGGCAGGCTGGCGACGAAGGCCTGTTGTTTGATTTTTTGGATGACGCGCGTACCCAACCTGATACCTATCCAAACACTTTCATCACTTCGGGCTTTGCTGAGGGCGTGATCATTATCAATGTGCTCGAGGCTGACGACGTTGCCCGCACCGCAGCTCAAATCGAATTACGGGAGCGTTATCGAACCTTGTTGGGACATTTCCGGCATGAGTCGGGCCACTACTATTGGTCACTACTCTCGGGAGATGGGATGGCGACCAGTCTGTTTGCCGAGGTGTTTGGCGATGCGAACGCTGATTATCGGTCGTCACTGGATGTTTACTATCGAGAAGGGCCGCCGGCTGATTGGGAGCAGAAATATATCAGCGCTTACGCCAGCTCGCACCCCCTAGAGGACTGGGCTGAGACATGGAGTCATTACCTGCTGATGCACGATGCACTGGAGACAGCCCATGCGCATCATTTAATCGATATTGCTCCATCGTCCAGTGCGCTGGCCGAGCGGATCTCCCAGTGGCAAGCCGTGAGCGTGGGCTTGAACGAGATGAATCTGAGTCTCGGTCGCGAGGATGCTTATCCCTTTGTGATCAGCCCACAGGTGCATAACAAGCTGGCGTATGTGGACGCGATGATCAGTCGGTTTCGAACACTTCAGTGAGACTGGGTAGCTGTTGAAACGCTGACCGAATGCTCTCGTCCCAAGTCTGACGTATGCGGGTCAGATAAGGGTGGCTCTCTTCCAGTTTGCAGTAATGCTCGAAGCCATCAAGGCTGCCGTTCCTATAGAACAGACATTCCAGCGGTGGCCCGACGGTGGCGTTTGACCGCATTGTCGAGTCGATCGATAGCAGGCCGCAGCGCATTGCAATTTCGGGTAACGTGTTGGGCTGAATAATGCGATCCAGAATCGGCTTGCCGTATTTGGTCTCACCAATCTGAAGGTAGGGGTGCTGTTCTGAGGCAGTAATGTAATTGCCTTCGGGGTAGATAAGATATAGCTCGCTGGGTTGACCTTTAACTTGCCCACCCAATATGAAAGAAGCACTGGCGTTAAAAGCTTCTGCATCGGGCCCCTCGGGGCGCCGGTGCTTTTCTTGCTCGGCGACATTGATCTGACCAATATAGTCGGCGATGTCCGATACATACTTAGCCTCTGTGATGTTGAACTTGGCGTTTTCTTGAAGGTCTCGCTGTATCTGCGTCACAACCGCCTGACTCGTCGCCAAGTTACCGGCGGTCAACAGAATCAGTGAGCGGTCTCCTCGAACCGCAAACCGTTGCATTTTGCTATAGGTGCTAACCCGATCGGCGCCGGCATTTGTGCGCGAGTCAGAGCAAAAGACGATTCCCTCGTCCAATTTAATGGCTAGACAGTAGGTCATTTACAGATGGTTACCGCCAAAACAAACAGACTGAAGGCGCTTAATATACGACGCCGTGAATGTTCCCGACAATATAGACGGGTACACAAACGTGTACAGGTCAGCACCGAGTATAGCCTACAAAAGAAGCTAGGGAAGGTTGCCATAGCTGGCTTAGATATTAGCTAGTAGTCTTTTAGTACTCGTTCTAGACAATACAAAGCATGTCCATCGATAGACATATGAAGAGTAAGATGGCGTCTTCCACCTGATCTTCTGTAACTTCAGTAATGATTAGATGGCCGAGCTGCTTGCGCTAGGAGGCAACGCGCCCCAGCGAGCCTATGTCTGCAGGTGAGTCCGACACCATCATGGCGTCAATGATATTTGCAAGAGTAGACATGGTTGACCTCCGATAAAGCTTACGTGGAACAACGCCCTATTTTGCGTTGCGATTCACGCCG
>CACCPA010000008.1 GCA_902547755.1 Halieaceae bacterium
CGTGATGTTGGCTCTAAATGTGAGGGACGACGATGAAAAATGACCGCCTATCGGTGGCAAAAAAAAGCTATTTGACAAGCCTCAAAGACAAACTTAACCGGCAATACCTCAGAGAAAAATCTGCTGAAACTAAGGCTGATCGGCGCTGGATCAATGGTTTTATGGCCGCCGGATACCACGGAGGTCTTATCACCCTATCTGAACTCAAGCTGGAGTGTTTGTCCGCGTATAGGACCATCTACGAGAAGCGGATGGAACAAGCTGGTGAGATGCAACTCGAACGAAGACTGACAAAGCTTTGCGAGGAATCGCTGGATTAAAGGAGGAAGATGAACTTGGAGGAACGGCAACGACAAAAAGCACAGCTGGACTGGCGCTGGAAAAAGTTGAACCGGGTGCCAATGATGTCGAAGGAATTTGACTGGCTTGAATGGGAGTTGCTCACCGACGATTATGCGGACTGGCATTGCGAGAGACCATCCATGCAAGGCGTCCTAACGCGAATCCTAAAGAAGCGACGTGAGAAAAGAGAGACCGCCAATGGAAATCTTTAAAAAGGAATGGGGTCCCGAGGACGACCCAGACGGAACCATCATCAACGCTACAATATTGGATGACGGTTCATTGAAGATTGACGGTACTGATTATGGAAAGAGTGCTCGCGCCTTCAGCGGTGGCGAGGACTATGAATATGGTCTTCACATATCGGCCGATGATGTTCCAGCGTTTACCCTCGAACTACTGAAGAGAGCCTTCAATTTAAAGGGGCGAATCAGCTTCTCTACTATTAAAAAGATCTGTAAAAACGCGAACATCGATATACAAGATTGGTACCTGTAAGGTCGGGCCCATGTTAACCAAATGCAGTGTAAGTGGAAGAAACAGGCTATGCCGAAGAGAGCGATAGACGAAACCTATAATCTCGCGGCAATGTTTCCTGATTTACTGGATGAGTGGAATACCGATGCTAATGCCGCGATCGGGATTTTCGCAGAGAAAGTCACACCGTACTCATATAAGAAAGCCCACTGGGCATGCAGGACTTGCGCTCACCAATGGCAAGCGCGGATATGTAATCGAACGAGAAAGAAATCAGGCTGTCCGGCCTGCTCTTCAATCGGCAAAGCCGCCAACTCTTCCAATAGTCTTGCTTCTTTGTTCCCAGGTATTGCTGATACATGGCACCCAACGCTGAATGGTTCCTTAACGCCATCGGACGTTAGATATGCTTCAAACAAAGAGGTCTATTGGCAGTGCAGTGACTATCCAGAACACGTTTTCAAACAGGGCATTGGGAAACGGACCGGATATGGAAAGCCAACTTGCATGATTTGCTCGCGCCGATTAATCACTCCAGAAACGGCGCTCACTGCTACACACCCAGAATTGATTGCCGAATGGGACTTTGAAAAAAATCAACAACCTCCTGATACTTACTCGGCCGGCAGTACCAAAAAAGTTTGGTGGCGATGCAGTCGCTTTCCCGATGAGCACAGTTGGGAAGCGACGATAAAAAACAGGGCTATTAAGGGCTCGAGATGCCGATTCTGTAACAATCAAGGTTCAGAGCCGGAAATGCGTCTGCTAACTGAGCTTGAATTACTTTTCCCCGGAATTCAGTATCGTGAACGTCTTCAGGGGGTAGAGGTCGATTTATATTTACCCGAGGAGCGCATTGCAATTGAATACGATGGCTCATTTTGGCATCGCGATGCCCAGTCGAAAGACCGCAAGAAAAACGATGAACTCAAAGCTCTCGGAGTTGACATCATCAGAGTGCGCCACGCACCGCTAGAAAAGTTGGGTTACTGCGACATAGTTGTACCCCACCCTGAGTTGAGTAAATCAGACTTAAACCAAGTCGTACGAATGATTACTCAACTGCGAAGTTCCTTGTCAAAATCGGAAATAGAAAATTATCTTCGATCGGCCTCTTTTAAAAATGACGATGAGTTTGTTGCCGCATGCGCTCGGATCCCGGGTGTCACGGAAAAGCATAATGCCGCCACGAAAGCGCCCGAGCTTCGGGCGCTGTGGTCTGATAAGAATGAAATGCGTTTAGAAGACTTCTCCCACGGCTCGCACAAAAAGGCGTGGTGGATTTGTGGAAATGTCGAGACTCATCCCGATTATTTACAATCTATCAAAGACAAGGTGAATGGGAGAGGTTGCCCCTACTGTACCGGCAAACTAGTGGCGCCAGAGAAGAGTTTTGGATTCAAGTTTCCCGATCTGGTTGCAGACTGGGATACGGAAAAAAACCAATTGTCTCCCTATGAAGTCACATACGGGTCCAAGAAACGAATTTGGTGGAAATGCAGTGCGTGCAATCATTGTTATCAAGCCACGCCAAATAATAAGGGAAACGCGAAAACGGCATGTCCAGCATGTTCAAAATTGAGAATCCGACAACAAGATCTTTGATAAGAACTTTCCTCGTTTAAAACACTGCGTTTATGCATACGTCCAGATGGCGATTGTGAGTGGAATATGAAGGCGTCATTTAGGTCCGCCCTCAAGACGGATCCGAAGGTCGACAACAGCGTCGCAGAAGTCCTCTAATTCACTACTTCCTTCCATCATATCAGCCTGTTGTTTATAAATTTCATGTGCGCCTCGAAGCGCCTCGATAGTCTTGTAGTCTGACGCGTCCGAAACTGTGGGCGCGTAGTCACCATAAAAGCTATGCTTTTTGAAAAGCGAATAAAGTTTCTCGGGATCGTAATGGAGATAAGGAAGCACGTTCAGATCAAGAGCCTCTTTTACAAAAGGCAAAGCCTCAGCAAGAACTTTATCAACATCGTCTCGAAGTTTTGCGTCGATATCCCAGACCGATTCATCTGAGTAATCGCCTCGCGTCATTAAAAACTCAGCGGGTTCTAATTTATCTAAAAACGCTTTGACTAGTGACAAGATCCCAAGCTTTTCAGCTTCCTCTAAGTGGTATTGAAATCGTTCCCATTTATCTAGGTCACTAGCACCCCATCCTGCCAGAATGAGAGGATTCTTTAATCTGGTTTCTGGAACATTCACCTTGGGGTGGGCCTGCATGATCTTCGCGGCTCTAATCAGCTTGCATAGCTTTTCCCACGGTATGGGGAGAGGACAAACAACACCTCGAGTCTCAAGTTCCGAGATCAATGCATGTAAAGATTCTGACAACTACTTCGTCCTCCAAACTAACGGCTAGACCTATTCCACCAAGTAAATACTCCTGCCTCTATTCATTCAATAAAGATCGAGGGAATGCTTTGCGTCATCGTTAACCTTGACCTTATCTAAACCGTGTAAGTTGAAAACAAGCTCCCGGGAAAGACAAAACCCTATCGACAGATAATGGGCTTCTTTTAAAAAAAAAGGGGGGGTGGGGGTACGAATAAACTGGCTACACTTTTGGCTACAAAACCAAAGTTTTTAGAGGAATTTAGGAGTGAAGCGAGGAGTCGAAGAACCGCTCAAGACGCTTAGATTAATGTCTTATGGGGCCTAGCGACGCAAGGAAGTAAACATGAAATCAGACTTAGCAGGGGAGCGCCTTCAGCCACTCGGCCACTTCTCCGAATTTTTCTTCAATGACGCGAGAAAACAGCGTCATCATCGCGACTTTACGTTCTCGCCGCGCGGTGCGCGAGAGTAGCACAACCTAAAGCGCTTGCGATATCAGGTCCGCAAAAAATCCCGTGCAACATGGGCACACAATAACGCCATCGTATTTTCAAGCTGCTCGGAAATAGGGTCTATCCCCAGCGATCGTCACCCGCTCCATTTTTCGGACCTGCGGAAAGTAATCCGAGCTCGCAAAATGCTGACAGGCGCGGTTATCCCAGAATGCCAATGATCCTGCTTTCCAGCGGAACCGACATTGGATTTCAGGGTCAGATGCGGTGCGATACAAGGTTTGAAGTAGCTCTTCGCTTTCAGCTTCATCCATTCCCTTGATATGACTGGTGAAGGCGTAGTTCACGTAAAGCACACTCGCGCCCGTCTTAGGGTGGGTTCTCACCACAGGATGCTCCATAACCGGATAGGTCTCGCGAAGCTGATCCGCCGTTTTATTGAGACGTCCAGCAAAAACCCGGGCGATATCATGAACCGCAGTTTTTCCGGCAATTTTTTCCTTCAAAGTGTCTGGCAACCGCTCATAGGCCTCTGACATATTCGCGAAAAGCGTATCGCCCCCAACTGCCGGCACCTCCACGGCCTTGAGGATCGAACCCAGTGATGGCTTTTCCCGCCACGTAACGTCCTAGTGCCAGGAATTCTCCCGCCCTTTCGAGTCAGGGCCATGGGCTATATGAAGTACCTCGGGGTTGTTCTGCCCTTTTGGCGTCGCTGGATGGATCTCTAGCTAACCAAACTGCCTCGCGAAGTGAATATGCTCCTCCTGATTGAGGGTCTGATCTCGGAAAAATACAACCTGGTGCTTCAATAACGCGGCTCGTATGCCTGTCAACTGCTTCTGGGTCACCTCCCCGAGATCGACACCAGTGATTTCAGCACCGATAAAGGGGGTCAAGGGTTCTATCGTTAGTTCAGAGGTCACGGGCTCCTCCTGCTTGGCTTTTTATTATTGCTGTCGAGAGCAGACTAACGAAGGCGCTCAGTGATGTAAATCGAGCTCAACCGTAGCGACCTCTAGAAATGAAATACCGGCGCTTGGCCGATTGGATGGCGCCCGAGCCGCTATCTGGCGACTTTATCATCCGCGCGCGAAGTGGGTGTCTCGTCATCCTTTTGCGCAAGCTCTTCACGATGGACAGATACATCTCGCGGGGCATCAACCCCTATACCAACTTGATTACCTTTGACACCAAGAATAGTGACTGTGACATCGTCACCGATGACCAGCGACTAGTTAATCCGCCTTGTGAGAATAAGCATCGTCAACTTCCCTGTTTATTAGACACAGGGTCAGACTACACCTCAGTCCTGCGCTTCTCCAGCCTGAGGTTGATCAAGCCCGAACGCTGAATGCAGCGTACGTACAGCCAACTCCAAGAACTTCTCTTCGATAATCACTGAAATTTTGATTTCGGACGTGCTAATCATCTGCATATTGACACCTACTTCAGCCAGAGCTTTAAACATATTGGCCGCTACGCCCGCGTGAGAACGCATGCCTACACCGACGACAGACACCTTGGCAATCTTGCTATCTGATCGCCATTCCAGTGCGCCAAGTTCAGCGATGTGTGATTCTAAAATGGCTTCGGCTTTTTCTAAGTCGCTGCGCGAGACAGTGAATGTAAAGTCCGTTTTTCCCTCATCGCCGACGTTCTGAAGAATAACGTCGACTTCGATGTTCGCATCGCCGATGGGGCCCAATATCTGATAGGCAATACCGGGCGTATCCGGTACACCAATGACAGTGAGCTTTGCCTCATCGCGATTAAACGCAATACCAGCAATCGTTGGAGCTTCCATGGGATCGTCCTCATCTATTTTTATGAGGGTTCCTGGCCCCTCTTTGAAACTACTGAGTACCCGCAGTGGCACTTGGTATTTGCCTGCAAATTCGACCGATCTGAGCTGCAACACCTTCGAACCCATGCTGGCCATTTCCAACATCTCTTCAAATGTGATGCTCTCCAGTCGTCGAGCACCATCCACAATTCTTGGATCGGTCGTGTAAACCCCATCAACGTCGGTGTAGATCTGACATTCGTCCGCACCAACGGCAGCGGCCAAAGCAACCGCTGAGGTGTCAGAGCCACCCCGCCCCAATGTCGTCACCTCGCCGTTTGCATCAACACCCTGAAATCCAGCTACCACCACGACGCGGCCTCGATCGAGTTCAGCTCGGAGCCGACGATCATCGATACTTTGTATGCGCGCTTTGCTGTGAAAACTGTCAGTACGAATCGCGACCTGACTGCCTTTGAGCGAGAGTGCATCGATTTCACGCTTGTGAAGTGCCATCGCCAACAGCGCCATCGACACCTGTTCGCCGGTGGAAACGAGGACATCGAGTTCTCTCGGGCTTGGATTGGAGGTCAAATCGCGCGCCAACCCCAAGAGACGATTGGTTTCACCCGACATAGCCGACACGACAATGATCAGTTGATCACCGTCTGAGTGGTGCCTTGCAACTCGCTCAGCAACGGCTTCTATTCGCTCTACCGAGCCAACAGATGTGCCACCGTATTTTTGCACGATCAGTGCCATAGTTAGTTGGGTCTATGCCGAGAAGCCGCGTATTAAACACGGTTTGGAGAATCATATAAAGACGAAAAGCCCCATATTGGGGCTTTAATCATAGCTTCGACGATGTGCTTGTCCTCAGCTGAGCTGCTCGGCCACCCACTTAGACAAGTCGGAAAGCGCAGGCTTTAAGGCTGTAACCTCAGTACCGCCACCTTGTGCCATGTCGGGTCTACCGCCGCCTTTTCCACCGACTCGACCCGCAAACTCTCTCATAAGGTCACCGGCCTTCACGCGATCGGTTAAATCAGCCGTCACGCCGGCCACCAGGGATATCTTATCGCCGTCAACTGCGGCGAGAAGTACGACGCCCGAGCCGAGTTTATTCTTACAGTGATCAAGCGTCTGACGTAGCGTAGACGCATCAGCACCATCGACCACTGTTCCCAGCACCTTGATGCCTGAAACGTCTTGAGCATCAGCTGTCAAATCGGCGCCTGCACCCGTCGCGAGCTTTTGCTTTAGTTGCGTGACTTGCTTTTCAAGTTCGCGAAGCTCCCTTCGGAGGCTGATCACTTTGTCTGCCGCATTGGCCGGCGAGCCTTTGACTGCATCGCAGATATCCGCAAGTACTCTGTCCGTTCTCGCGATATCTTCAAGTGCGCCCACGCCAGTAACCGCCTCGATTCGACGGACACCGGCGGCGACACCGCCTTCGCTCACCACTCTGAATACGCCAATATCACCGGTGCGTTCAACGTGCGTACCACCACACAGTTCCACCGAAAAGCGGTCCGCACCCATCGTCAGTACGCGTACCTCGTCACCATATTTCTCCCCAAACAATGCCGTGGCGCCCGCCTCTCTAGCCGCCTCCATGTCCATCTCTTGGGTCAGTACCTCGGAGTTGCCTTGCACCTGGTCATTCACAATTTTCGCAACCTGCGATAACTGTTCACCTGAAACGGCTTCTGCATGGGAGAAATCGAAGCGAAGCTTGTCAGCGTCAACCAGGGAGCCTTTCTGCTGAACGTGCTCACCCAGCACTTGTCTGAGTGCCTCATGCATCAGATGCGTCGCGGAGTGATTCGCTTTAATTCGTGTTCTCAGTGATTGATCAATGCTAGCCAAGACAGTATCGCCTGCAGTCAGTGCGCCACTAACAACGACCGCATGGTGTAAATGATGGCCCTGTGCTTTCGTGGTGTCTCTTACCTCAAGCTTGGCAGAATCTGTCGTCAGATAACCGGTATCACCGACCTGACCCCCGCTCTCGCCGTAGAAGGGCGTCCGGTCCAGAATAACGACAATCTCATCGCCCTCTTCAGCGCGCTCACAGGACTGTCCATCCTGGAAAAGACCGCGGACAGTCGCCTGTGCTTGAACTTCGCTATACCCAAGAAACTCGGTTTCGCCATCCACATTAATCACATTGTTGTAATCAACTTGGAAAGAACCGCTCTCTTGCGATCGCTTACGCTGTTCCTGCATGGCCACTTCGTAGCCCTCGATATCGAGTTCGAGACCACGCTCTCTGGCAATGTCATTGGTCAGATCGACGGGGAAGCCGTAGGTGTCATATAAGCGGAAAACGACGTCACCCGGAATTTGGGTGCCCTGAAGCGACGTTAAAGCCTCCTCGAGGATATCCATACCCTTATCCAAGGTGCGCGCGAACTGCTCCTCCTCAAAAGCCAGCGCCTTGATGATTGTCGCCTCTTGAGCAACGAGCTCCGGGTAGGCCCCACCCATCTCCCGCACCAAAGCAGGCACCAGTGCGGCAAAAAACGGTTCGATGGCACCGAGCTTATTACCGTGCCGAATAGCGCGACGCAAAATACGGCGCAAGACATAGCCTCTGCCCTCATTGCTGGGAAGAACGCCGTCAGAAATCAGGAATGCACACGATCTTAAATGATCGGCAACAACTCTGAGCGATGTGTGTGAATGATCTTCGACCCCGAGGATATCCGCTGCCGACGCAATCAATGCCTTGAAAAGATCAATGTCGTAGTTGTTATGGACGCCCTGCAGTACAGCAGAAATTCGCTCGAGTCCCATACCCGTATCGACCGACGGTGCAGGAAGGGGATGTAATTCGCCCGAACTGTCTCGGTTGAATTGCATAAAGACTAAATTCCAGATCTCGATGTAACGATCCAAGTCATCGTTAGGTGAACCCGGAGGCCCACCGGGCACTTCAGGGCCATGGTCAAAGAAAATCTCGGACGACGGACCACAGGGTCCGGTGTCACCCATTTGCCAAAAGTTGTCCTCGTCCAATCGGGACAGGCGATTAGGGTCGACACCAATCTCGTCGATCCAGATCTTTGCTGCTTCATCATCCGATATGTGGACTGTGACCCAGAGCTTTTCCTTTGGAAGCTTCAGATCTTCCGTTAAGAAGGTCCATGCAAATTGAATGGCATCGCGCTTGAAGTAATCTCCGAAACTGAAATTACCCAACATTTCAAAGAATGTGTGATGACGCGCCGTGTAGCCCACGTTTTCAAGGTCGTTGTGCTTGCCCCCAGCTCTGACGCACCGCTGACTCGATGCAGCCCGGCTGTAATCGCGGATCTCGACTCCCAAAAACGTATCTTTAAACTGATTCATTCCCGCGTTAGTGAACAGGAGTGTTGGATCGTCGTGCGGCACCAGCGAGCTTGAGGCGACACGCGTGTGCCCTTGGCGCTCAAAATACGACAGAAACGCTTCTCGAATTTCAGCAGTCTTCATGCGTGGATCTCAAAATTAGTAACGGGAGGTGCTCTGCTAGGCCAAGCCCGAAGCAAGCTCAACCTCTTTCATGTCTCGGCCAGCCAGGATATGTAGGTGTAAGTGGAATACCGTTTGGCCACCACCTGCACCGTTATTAATGACCAAGCGGAACGCATCTGCGACTCCCAATTGGTCTGCAACTTTGCCAGCAACCACCAACAAATGACCGAGCAGCGACTGATCTTCCTCACTCGCCATATTCAGCATAGGGATTGGCTTGCGGGGAATAATCAACACGTGGGTGGGCGCTTGCGGATAGATATCCTTGATCACGACACACAGATCGTCTTCATAGAGAAAATCGGTTGGGATTTCGCCACGCGTAATCTTTCCAAATATGGTGTCTTCCACGAGATCTACCCCAACTTCTCGTCGGCTGTTAGCTGTCGTGCCTCGCCTTCCAGCAATACGGGAATACCATCCTTTACTGGGTAGGCAAGACCACTGGCTTTACAGACCAGCTCTTGTTTCGCTTCATCATAATCCAAGGGCGCCTTGGTGACTGGGCATACCAAAATTTGCAGCAACTTTTTATCGAGCACGGGCATCTCCTCACTGAACCGCTAAGTATACGCGCTAATACTCATTAGGGCATCGGGGGCACCAGTAACTGAGGATCAATTCGTTGATTGAACCAACTCATCCGCCAGTCCAGGTGCGGGCCTGTAGCACGTCCAGTAGCGCCGATGGCCCCAATCAGGTCGCCCACCTCGAGAACATCACCGACTTCAACATCGATTCGGCTCATGTGTAGAAAAGACGAGCTCAGGCCATAACCATGATCCAGGATCACCGTGCCGCCACTATAGAAAAAATCGGGCTCAGCGAGTGTCACGAGACCCGGCCCAGGCGAATAGACAGGTGTGCCCGTGGGCCGTGCAATATCAACACCATAATGAGGGTTTCCTGGATTACCGTTGTAGAAGCGCTGACTGCCATAAACCCCGCTGATCCGTCCCGTCGCGGGCCACGACAAGCCAGTTTTGACTGCCTTCAAAAAGCCCTCGTTCTCGATGCGTCTTGATTTAGCGCTTTGAACTTTTTCTCGCTCACGTCGGATACGCTCTAACTGCTCTGCCGGAGGTGTCACCGTGCGCTGCGGTACACCCTCTACCCTCGAAATGCGGTATTCACGGGTGGCTATATTGAGCGAGCAAACCACATCCTCTCCGACGGTAAGATCCATTTCGTTCGGAGCATTTCGTCCCAAACCAACAACGAAGCTACCGTCAGGTAACACCGGCACATCGATGTTCTCGAAACGAACGGCGGTTCCAGGTATAACTTCTCCCCAAAGAAGGCCGCCCGGCTTGAACTGACCTTCAAGCTCGGGGCAGATGACCTCTTCCGACTGGACAAAAGCAGAACCAAACGCTGTCAATATGAAAATGAGTGAAGTTGCTCTCATGGTAAATTCTCGATAAAAATCCTGGTAGAAGTCCCAATAGTCGTTGGCTCAATGGTGTCTCAGTGACTGACCTGAATCCAGCGTTGTTACGTTTTCTCTGTTGACCGGATCCACCAGCAAACACAGGTTTTGAAGTCAATGTCACGATACCGTCCGCCCCGAGCCAAAGGCTCGCCTTACATTACCCCCGAAGGCATCGACCGATTGCGGGACGAATTAAACACGCTTTGGAAAGTTGAGCGACCAAAGGTAACCGCCACCGTGCATGCGGCGGCACTCAATGGTGACCGCTCTGAAAACGGTGACTATATTTACGGAAAAAAGCGGCTGAGGGAAATAGACAGTCGCGTCCGGTTTCTTCAAAAGCGACTGGATGAACTTCAAGTCGTCGACACAAAGCCGTCGGATACAAATCGCATCTTTTTTGGCTGCTGGATCGGCCTCGAGGACGAGGAGGGAATAACCCACAACTACCGTATCGTCGGCCCTGATGAATTTGATCTTAATCAAGGACTTCTGAGCTGTGATTCGCCTCTCGGCAGGGCGTTATTGGGCAAATTTGCGGGCGATACCGTGTATTTGAAAACCCCGGAAGGTGAAACGGAGTGGTACATCGACTCCATCACCTATGAATAGCTAAATTTAATTAAAATTCACACCAACAAAAGCGACATAACGGCCTTGGGACCAGACTGACAAGTGCTAACATCCCAAGAAGTCGTTTATGCTCAACCCAGTTGGAGATCTGCCGTTGAATCGCAATGCTACTGACGCTTTCAGCCACCGACACCTCGGTACCACACCGGTTCAACAAGAAGAAATGGCTCAAAGTGCGGGTTTCGAAAGTGTTCAAGAACTCATAGAAACAACCGTCCCAGACAACATCAAACTTCAAACCGCCCTGAATGTACCACCCGCTCTTAGCGAGAGTGAAGCGCTGACAAAGCTCCGGCATTACGCGGATCAAAACAAAGTGCTCAGAAGTTGTATCGGCATGGGTTACTTCGACACCATTACCCCGCCAGTATTGCTTAGAAATGTTTTTGAGAATCCGGGGTGGTACACGGCGTACACGCCCTACCAGCCTGAAATCTCACAAGGTCGTCTGGAAACGCTGCTGACCTTCCAGCAAGTCATTATTGACCTAACGGGCATGCCGCTTGCCAACGCGTCACTACTGGATGAGGCCACTGCGGCTGCAGAAGCCATGACGCTCATGCAACGCATGAACCGAAAATCCAAATCAAAGCGATTTGTGGTTGCCAGTGACTGTCACCCGCAGACCATTTCATTGGTTGAGACACGTGCTGAACCACTGGGTATCACCGTAGAGATCGTCGAGCCTGATGAACTGACTAATGTTACTGATGCCTTCGGTGTATTGGCCCAATACCCCGGAACCTACGGCGACGTTCGAGACCTCAGTGACATCATTGGTCACTGCCACAATGCAGGTGCACTCGTAGGTGTAGCCTCCGATTTGTTGGCGCTTACCCTCCTCAAATCACCGGGCGCCATGGGCGCCGATGTCGTTTTCGGAAACTCTCAACGATTTGGTGTCCCCCTGGGTTACGGAGGGCCCCATGCCGCCTTCTTTGCAACCCGTGACGAGTTCAAGCGCTCTATGCCCGGGCGCGTCATCGGCGTGTCGGTCGACAGCAAAGGGCGCCAGGCGCTCCGCATGGCAATGCAAACGCGCGAGCAACACATCCGGCGAGAGAAGGCGACAAGCAACATCTGCACGGCACAGGCCTTGCTCGCGATCATGGCAGGACTCTTCGCTATGCATCATGGCCCGCAGGGGTTACGGGGGATTGGTGAGCGAGTCCACCAGATGACGTCTTCGTTGGCGGCATCGCTTACCAGTGCTGGCTTTAACCTACAAAATGCATCGTGGTTCGATACGCTCTGTATCGAAGTTGATGACGCGGCGCAGGTCATTCAAGCGGCCGAATCGGCTGGCTTCAACTTCCGCGAAATTTCGTCAACCCGTATCGGAGTATCACTCGACGAGACAACGACGCACGAGGAACTTCGCGCGATTTGTAGGATTTTTGATGCTGAGCCCACTGGCGGACGATCGGGCATTCCCTCGAAGCTGTTGCGTGAGATGGACTACCTAAGCCATCCACTGTTTAGCGACTACCGGACAGAGACGGAGATGCTTCGCTATCTCAAGCGTTTAGAGAACAAGGATATCTCGCTGACACGCGCGATGATTCCGCTCGGTAGTTGCACCATGAAACTTAACGCGGCTGCGGAGATGATCCCGGTATCTTGGCCTGAATTCTCCCGCATCCACCCGTTTGCTCCACAACATCAAGTGGCAGGCTACCGCGCCATGCTCGATGAGCTCACCGCGTGGCTTACCGAGTGCACGGGCTATGACGCCATGTCGCTACAGCCCAATTCAGGGGCACAGGGAGAGTACGCTGGATTAATGGCGATCAGACGCTACCACCGGGCGCGGGGTGAATCACATCGGCATATATGTCTGATCCCAACATCAGCGCATGGAACGAACCCGGCGAGCGCGGTGATGGCAGGGATGACGGTTGTGTTGGTGAACTGTGATGACAGCGGTAATGTCGACATGGCTGACCTCAAAGCCAAAGCTGAACTCCACTCCACCGACCTCGCCGCAATCATGGTGACCTACCCGTCCACACATGGGGTGTTTGAGACGTCGATCGTTGAGCTCTGCGAATTGATTCACCAGCACGGCGGTCAGGTTTATGTTGATGGCGCTAACCTAAATGCATTGGTTGGACTCGCGGGTCCAGGTAAGTTTGGTGCTGACGTATCCCACCTAAACCTCCATAAAACGTTCTGCATCCCGCACGGTGGTGGTGGGCCTGGCATGGGGCCCATCGGAGTCGGCAGCCATTTGGCACCACACCTGCCCTCATCGGTGGTCGCGCCCCTCAAAGGCCTGGATGCAACCAATAACGTCATTTCAGCAACGCCGTACGGGAGCGCCTCGATTCTGCCCATTTCGTGGATGTACATTGCAATGATGGGTCCGGATGGCGTCACCGACGCCAGTCGCGTTGCAATCGTTCACGCCAACTACATTGCCAGCCGTCTCAAAGGTCATTACGACGTCTTATATACGGGGAAAAAGGGCACTGTCGCCCACGAATGCATCATCGATATTCGCCCCCTCAAAGACAGGACTGGAGTGACAGAGGAAGACGTTGCTAAACGACTTATCGACTATGGGTTCCACGCGCCCACCATGTCGTTCCCCGTCGCCGGTACACTAATGATCGAACCGACGGAGTCAGAATCGTTGGCTGAAATCGACCGATTCTGCGACGCAATGTTGTCAATCCGTGGTGAAATTAGGGCGGTGGAGGAAGATCGCTCTGACCCCATTAACAACCCACTTAAAAACGCACCACATACACTGGACGAGGTCACCGCTGATCAGTGGGATCGCCCCTACGGCAGAGAACAAGCTGCATGGCCCGTGGCATCTTTGCGAGCCGATAAGTACTGGGCGCCCGTCAATCGAGTCGACAACGTTTACGGCGATCGCAATCTGATTTGCTCGTGTCCGAGCATCGAGTCTTATCTAGAACCCATAGAACCCGCTTGATCCATTCTTAAAGGGCAAGTCCGAGGGAATTTTCCGACCTGTCCGTGCGAATTACTGATCTTCGGGTAATGGGGTTTGGTACAGCGCTTTCCACTCGTCGTAGGGCATCCCGTAAACACGTTCACGCGCATCGTCCTTCGACAGGTCTAATCCTGACTCGTTGCCCGCCTCTGCGTACCACTTAGATAGGCAGTTACGACAAAAGCCCGCCAGATTCATAAGGTCAATATTTTGAACATCAGTCCTGTCTTGAAGGTGGGATACCAAACGTCGAAAGGCGGCGGCTTCCAGTTCAGTCTTGGTCATTATTATCTCTCATTCATCAAAGTCTGAATGATATCGGCCTGATTCGCGTAGCGCCATTTGAGGTGTTGCAATAGTTCAGGTACATACCAGTCGGCATGCTGAATTTCGATAGGACGGGTTATCTCAATCTCACGTCCTGAAACTGCCTCACACCAGTAAAGTCGAAATCCATTGTCAAATTCGGCGGCTAAATCTCCGGCGCTCACCTGCACACCCGTCTCTTCCCAGGTTTCTCGCTCAGCGGCGCATTGTGCGGACTCATTAGTCTTTGTCGATCCGCCGGGCGGACCGTAAGTACCACCCATAATCTTCACGAGCAGCAGTTCGCCGTTGTCTACTGTCAAACAACCCGCGCTGGGAACGCCCATATCACCTGACGTTACAGAGCACGTTGGTTGTCGCGAACACGCCGACAACATGACTGCTGCAATCATAATTAGCATGCAAGACGCTTTCATAACATCTCTCCCACAATGTCTCTCAAATATTGGCTCCGCGTCCGATACCCGAGCTTTTTTAATTTGGCGTGAGTCTGCGCTATATTTGAGGAGGCTTTAAGTAAATAATTCCACAAATGACACATTTAGTGAAAAAATGCACTAAATTAGTGCAAACAGCAAAGAGTGGCAGGTCTGTCGGGCGCCAAAGCGACCCCGCCAGCAGCAGTCAACGAGTACTTCGAGGAGAACATGTCCTATCGTTGGTAGATAACTTCCACTGACTCGTGGCCAACGAGTTCCTTAAGCTGATCAAGCAAGGTATCCGTTGGTGTGACACGCCACCGATCACCAAATCTGACCACTGCCGAACCGGCGGGCTGTCGGTACTCAACAATAATCGGGCAGTCTCCCGCGTGAGCGGAAAAGGCACGCTTCAACTCGGAGGCAACGCCACTTTGAATCGCATCGGGCCTTAAGCCCAGCTTCAGCTCCCTGACACGAGAGCTTCTTGCCTGCTCCAGTGTGGTGAACGATTTTGCTCTCAATGATAGCTGTCCGCGGAAATCATCGATTTGAAGACGGCCATCAGCGAGTACAATCTGATCCTTAACCAGCAAGTCGCGGTTCTGCTCGTAAACTTCGCTGTACGCAGTCGCCTCTATCTGTCCCGTACCATCATCAAGCTGCAGGACCGCCATCGTACCGCGCTGAGTCTTGACCAATCTGACATCCACAATGAGTCCCGCGACCCATTGCTTACTTGCAGTGGTTAACTCCCTGATAGAGCGAGGAGAGAACTTTCGTACCTCTTGCTCAAATTCATCCATCGGATGACCACTCAGAAAACTCCCGAGACTCTCTTTCTCGCCGGCAAGGATGTCTCTCAGCGTCCAGGAGCGCGCGCGCCTATGATCGCGATAGGGGTCGCCTGATCCTGAGGTCGGCACCACCTCCCCGAACAGATCACCCATGCCAGCGGCCTCATTTGCAGCGGATTGCTCTGCCGCTCTGAGGGCGTCGTCGAGTGCTGACATCAGTACCGAACGCTCAGCGCCGAGTTCATCGAGCGCGCCACTTTTTATGAGTGCTTCGAGTGCTCTTCGATTGACCTTGCGCGGATCCGTGCGACTACAAAGATCAAATAAGTCAGCAAACGGCTTTTCCTCGCGGGCGACTAATAGATCCTCGATTGGACCTTCACCCAATCCCTTAATGCCGCCCAGACCATAAATAATGTGCCCTTCAGCGTTAACAGAGAAATGGTGCTGTCCCTCCAAAACGTTGGGGGCTCGCACGATTAATCCCATACGACGGCACTCATCGCGCAGCCCTAATAACTTGTCTGTGTTATCAATTTCCGAACTCATGACAGCGGCCATAAACTCAGATGGGTAGTGCCGCTTCAGCCAGGCCGTTTGATAACTCACCAGTGCATAGGCTGCAGAGTGGGACTTGTTAAAACCGTAGCCCGCAAACTTCTCAACCAAGTCAAAGATCTTCATCGCAAGGGTCGGATCAACACCTTTGTCTTTCGCCCCTTCCTCAAAAACTGAGCGCTGCTTGGCCATTTCCTCCGGTTTTTTCTTACCCATGGCACGCCGCAACAGATCAGCGCCTCCCAGCGTATAGCCGGCGAGTTCCTGCGCAATCTGCATGACCTGCTCTTGGTAAAGAATAATCCCGTAGGTGGGCTCAAGAATGGGCTTCAACCACTCGTGTTGATACTGCGCGTCGGGATAAGAAACCTGCTCTCTCCCGTGCTTGCGATCGATGAAATTCTCAACCATCCCAGACTGAAGTGGACCCGGTCTGAACAAGGCGACCAGAGCGATGATGTCCTCAAAGCAATCAGGTCTCAAATTCTTGATCAACTCCTTCATACCGCGGCTTTCGAGCTGGAATACAGCGGTCGTCTCAGCGCTCTGAAGTAGGCTGTAAACCGCATTGTCATCGAGGGGAATGTGATTAATGTCGACGGGCGACTCGATGTCAGCGCGCTTGTCAATCATCGCAACCGCCCAATCGATGATGGTCAGTGTTCTGAGACCTAGGAAGTCGAATTTGACGAGACCGGCGTCTTCAACATCATTTTTGTCGTACTGCGTTACAAGACCTTGCCCTCCCTCGTCGCAGAACAAGGGTGAGAAGTCGGTCAGTTTTGAGGGCGCGATGACCACGCCGCCCGCATGCTTGCCCGCGTTTCGGGTAAGTCCCTCGAGCTGGATCGCCATGTCCCAAATTTCTTGAGCGGCGCTATCCTCCTGTAAAAGATTAACTAGTTGCTCTTCCTGCTCAATCGCTTTCTCAAGCGTCATTCCCACCTCAAAAGGAATCAGTTTGGACATTTTATCGGCAAGCGCATACGGCTTATCCTGAACACGGGCGACATCACGCACGACCGCTTTCGCTGCCATTGTTCCAAAGGTGATGATCTGCGATACCGCATTCCTACCATAGGTATTTGCCACGTAATCGATGACTTCGTCGCGTCTGTCCATACAAAAATCGACGTCGAAGTCAGGCATTGAAACGCGCTGCGGATTCAAAAATCGCTCGAACAGTAAATCGTATTCGATAGGGTCGAGATCAGTAATTTCGAGTGCATAGGCGACGAGAGAGCCTGCGCCCGACCCCCTCCCTGGCCCCACAGGGATACCGTTCGCTTTGCCCCAGCGAATGAAGTCCATCACCACCAGGAAATAGCCTGGAAAACCCATTTGATTAATGATGTCGAGTTCAAACTTCAGGCGGTCTCGGTACACCGACTCATCATCAACCTCGAGTACTACAAGGCGCTGTTCTAATCCCTCGTTTGAGAGGTTTTCCAAATGCTGTTCGATACTGACCCCATCGGGGGTAGGAAAGTCGGGCAGGTAGGCTTTGCCCAATTCAATCTCTACAGTGCACCGCTGCGCAATGTGAACGGTATTCTCAATCGCTTCCGGGATATCTTGAAATAAGTCCGCCATCTCCTCGGGCGAGCGTAAATACTGTTGCTCGGAAAAGTGTCGAGGCCTTCGCGGGTCATTGAGTGTTCGACCATCGCCAATACATACTCGCGCCTCGTGAGCATCGAACTTATCAGGCGTCAGAAAGCAGACTTCATTGGTCGCCACCACGGGGCAATCTGTACTAGCCGCAAGTGTCACAGCGGCATGTAAATAATCTTCTTCGTATTCTCTACCTGTTCGCTGAAGCTCCAAATAAAAACGCTCAGGGAAGTGACCCATCCACCATGAGAGCGCCCGCTCTGCATCACTCTCCCTGCCAGCCAGTAGGTACTGCCCCACATCGCCGTGTCGGCCACCTGACAGTACCAGCAGCCCCTCGCTGTGTGACTCGATCCAGGCTCTACGGAGCAGAGGCCGACCAAGAATCTGACCCTCTTGATAAGCCCGAGAAATCAGGACGGTTAAATTTCGGTAACCCGCGTGATTTTGCGCGAGAAAGGTAATCTGACTGCGACGGTCATCGGCTTCGAGCAGCTCAAAGTCTGCTCCGACAATTAGCTTAACGCCCTCGCGCTCGGCTGCCTTGTAAGCTTTGATAAGACCAAAAAAATTATTTCTATCCGTTATTGCAACCGCAGGCATATCAGCCGAGGCCACAGACTTCATGAGCGGACCTACCCGAACGAGCCCATCAATCAGGGAGTATTCGGAGTGAACGCGAAGGTGAACGAACGAGGTGGACATACCCATCATTAAACCTCTTCTCAACGCTAAATCAAACGGGCAACAGGGCCAAAACTTCGTCGATGTATGGGGGTAACGCCGAGGCGCACGAGTGCGGAGAGATGTTGAGCTGTGGGATAGCCTTTATGCTTCGCAAGCCCGTAGCCCGGATATTCCTCATCAAGCTGGACCATCTCCCTGTCTCGCGTAACTTTGGCTAGAACGGAGGCAGCACTGATACACGGAATGCTGCCGTCACCACCCACAATTGCCTCCGCGGAAAATTGCCATGCAGGCAATTTATTGCCATCAACGAGCACGTGATCGGGCAGCGGCGATAGTGACTCGACAGCCCGCTTCATTGCCGAGAGAGAGGCGTTGAGGATATTCAAACGGTCTATCTCCTCAACGCTGGCACGCCCGATCGACCAGGCCAATGCCGATGCCTTTATGTCATCAAACAACCGTGCTCGCTTACGCTCAGTCAATTTTTTAGAGTCATTCAATCCCTCGGGAATCGATGACCCCAAAATGACTGCAGCTGCCACAACATCGCCGGCAAGCGGACCGCGGCCTACCTCGTCACAACCAGCTGTCCGGACCGGTGCCATTAGTCCTATCGCACTCATGATTTCAGTCGGCATGATCCGCCAAGAGCTCCTCAATCGCATCCACAGATCGCGTCGCAAAATCGCTACCAATACGTGTACCCAACTCAGCAAAACGCAGTCGCTGCATATCACCGGCAGTGCCAAACGACTCAAGCACCGATTGGTATAAGTTATCGACTGTTGCCTCGCCTTGCAGGAACTCGGGAACAACAGATTCGCCTGCAATGATATTGGGGAGGCCTACAAACGGTGATGTCACCATCCTGCTCAGAATTTGCCAGGATAACCAGGCCATACGGTAGGCGATGGTAATGGGCCTGCCGATGAGCATCGCTTCCAGGGTCGCGGTACCCGACGCGCAGAGGATCGAGTCAGACGCCACCATCGCAAGTCGACTCTGCCCCTCAATGACGGAGAAACGATCATCCTCAATAGGCATAAAGAGTTGTATTTGCTCTAGGCGTTCGAGAGATGCCGCAGGCACAACGACTTCAAGTTCGGTATCGGACGCCAATAATTTCATAACCACTTGCGTAAATATGGGTCCTAAATGTTCTATCTCGCTAGCGCGACTACCGGGCATGCATACCAACACTTGTCCTTTTTGGGATAAGCCAAGGTATTTCCGTGCGGTTTCCTGATCAGGTAAAGCTGATAACTCCTCTATCAATGGGTGCCCCACCAAAGCAGCCCTGACTCCGTGCTGTTCGTAAAAATCTCTCTCAAACGGCAGCAGGCATAGCATCAAATCGACCGCTTTCTTGATCTTTTGAATTCTTCCCGGGCGCCACGCCCAGACCGAGGGGCTAACTAGGTGAGCTGTTTTAATGCCTTTGTGCCGAAGTTTCTGCTCGAGCGCCAAGTTGAAGTCGGGACTGTCTATACCCAAAAAGAGCTGAGGCTGATGCTTGATCATGTGCTGCCCCACTGAACGTCGAATGGACAGCAGCTCTGGCAACCGCTTGAGCGGCTCTACCAAACCGAAAACCGATAACCGCTCAATGTCATGCAGGCTTGTAAGCCCATGAAGGGCCATTTGCTCGCCGCCAATACCGGAAAACGATACATCACCATGGCGGCGCTTTAGCTCCCGTAGTAACGCGCCACCCAGAATATCGCCGCTCTTTTCACCGGCCAGGACACCGATGTGTAGCGATCGCCCCATTAGCGGACGATACCGCGCTCGGACGACTTTAAGGATTCAAGCAATGGTGTTATCTCGGGCGTATCGGTCGCCATTTCTTCCAATCGCTCCATCGCGATCTCGAGTGTCAGGCCCTGACGGTATATCAGCTTAAATGCTCGGCGTAGGTCAGAGAGCGAGTCATCACTGAACCCGCGACGACGTAGACCTTCGGTATTGATGGTTCTCGCTTCAGCTGGACTCCCCGATACGGTGACATAAGCAGGCACGTCTTTACCAATTGCCGTACCCATACCACTAAAGCTGTGAGCGCCAATTTTGCAGAACTGGTGAACCAAGGTATATCCCGACAAGATTGCCCAGTCGTCAACAACGACATGACCCGCCAACGCCGTATTGTTCACAAGAATCGTACGGTCCTTAACAACACTATCGTGGCCGATATGCACGTAGCACATAATGAGGTTGCTGTTTCCCACGTAGGTATCGCCTCGGTCCTGCACGGTACCTCGGTGAATCGTGACGTTCTCGCGTATGACGTTGTCGTTACCTATCGTGACTGTCGTAGGCTCGCCCTTATACTTTAAGTCAGGTGTGGCCTCACCAATCGAGCTAAATTGAAAGATGTGGTTCCTCGCTCCAATCTGGGTAGGCCCCTTGATCACTACATGGGGCTCGATAATCGTCCCCTCGCCGATAACGACGCCTCGACCGATGACGCTGTAGGGACCCACTGTCACGGAAGGGTGCAGATCAGCCTTGGGGTCAATAATGGCGGTGGGATGAATCATCTTTTAGCGGTCCGCGCACAAGATAGTGGCTGTTGCTGCCGTTGCACCCTCGACCGACGCGCGAACATCAAACTTCCATATACCTCTTTTCTCGCTCACGATCGAGGCCTCAAGGGTGACTCGGTCACCAGGAACACAAGGTCGCTTGAACCTAAGTTTGTCGGTCCCTACCAGATAGTAGATAGACCCATCTTCTGGCGTTTTTCCCATGGTCGCGAAACCCAGAATACCCGCCGCTTGCGCCATCGCCTCAACGAGTAAAACACCGGGAAATACAGGATTACCGGGGAAGTGCCCATCAAAGTACGGTTCGTTAATACTAAGGTTTTTATAGGCCTCAATCGAGACGCCAGGATCAATCGACACGACCCGATCTACAAAGAGAAACGGGTAGCGATGAGGCAAATGACGGCGAATATCCTCAATATCCATCATGATGTTGGTGTCCTATGAATTACGTTTAGCCTTTTCAGCCAAGGCTTTCTCCAACGCTTCAATGCGTTTAGCCATCTCGTTCAGTTTCTCGTAGCGAGCCGAATTCCGAGCCCAGTCTCGGGTCGGCAT
Organism: Halieaceae bacterium; assembly: GCA_902547755.1. GTDB lineage: Bacteria > Pseudomonadota > Gammaproteobacteria > Pseudomonadales > Halieaceae > Luminiphilus. The sequence goes on from CACCPA010000008.1 coordinate 21,462, forward strand.
CAGGCCAGTACCAGAGGCGTAGTGACCAGGCTCTGTGACGCTCCGAGAGACTCTTCCCTGCCCACCTATGTGAACATCGTCAGCAATCTCAAGATGCCCGGCAAAACCCGCCTGACCGCCGACTGTGCACCGCTCACCGAGCTTCGCACCCCCGGCAAACCCGACCTGCCCCGCAATGGCGGATCGCGCACCAATGGTGACACCGTGCGCGATGTGTACCAGATTATCGACGATGACATCATCTTCAATCACTGTGTTGTCTAGCGCGCCACGATCAATCGCACAACCGGCACCAATCTCCACGCGATCGCCAATGGTGACGGCACCCAGCTGGAGAATCTTCTCCCAGCCACTGTTTGTCGGTGCAAACCCAAAACCATCTGATCCAATCACCGTATTGGCATGAATCAGACACCCATGACCAATTGTGACTCCGTGATACAAACGGACCCCAGATCGGATTTCAGTGGCATCACCAATTTTTACATCAGAGCCCACCCAGACATTGGGTCCAATCCAGGCGTTGTCGCCGAGGACCACGCCACCCTCAAGCACGGCACCCGCATCTATGGTTACGTCCGTGCCCAGTTTCGCCGTCGTCGCGACAACTGCTGTCTCATGCACACGCCTTGACGGCTGCGGTCGGTTATCGAATAAGCGCGTTGCTCTCGCAAAATCAACATAAGGTTGGACGCTCAAGAGCACGGCACCCGTGTAGTCACCCACCCAATCCTGAGGGCAAATAACGGCGGTTACCGAAGACGAAGCGAGCTGCTTTGAAAACTTTTTTTGCGCCACAAAGGAGAGCTCTCCCTCCCCGGCAGAATCAAGAGAGGCTAGGCGGGACAACAAGGTTTCCGGATTACCACGAAACGGCAAATCCAGTGCCCTGGCGATGTCGCCTAGCGTCGGCATATTACTCTTGTGGTAACTGGTTCAGCTTGTCAGTGACCTTCGCAGTAATGTTGTATGAAGGGTCAAAATGAATCACTGACTGCCCTGGAAGCAACAGCGCGATGTTATCTGTCTGGATTACCTCTCTCAGGACCTGCTGAGCCGCTGGCGCCAGCTCCTGGAGCACGCTCTGTAGGTTCTGCTGCTGAAGCGACTGAAGCTTTTTGACAACGTACTCAAGATCGGCATTCTTGCTCGCCAATTTCTGACGTGCAGCCACTTGCTCATCCTCACTCATCGCTGCCTGATCCCGCTGGAAATTTTGTACCAGCTTGTCAAATTCGACCTTGAGGTTATCGAATTCAGCGCGATCCTCAGCAAACGCCTCGCTTGCCTCAAAATCACGAATTCGCTGCTGAGCTAGGTCCGTCTGAAGAATTGCTTGCTCTAAATCCACGACGGCAGTTCGGCCTTGCGCGTGCGCGACGGTCGATGCAATCAACAGTGCCATAACGGCGATCATACGGAACAACATGTGGGTTAACCTCCTGGTTAGTGATTAGAATCCACGCCCCAGCGTGAATTGGAAAACTTCTCTGCGATCAGTCTCGCTGGCATTTAGCGGTCTGGCAAGCGCAAACGTCAAGGGACCAAAGCCGCTCAGCCAAGTGACGCCAACACCAACGGAATACCGGAGTTCATCGGCGTCGATACCGAAGCAGTTAATTTGATTTTGTCGGCAGTTGGTATTGAACACATTACCCACGTCAAAGAAGAACGCTGAACGAATGGAGCGTCGATCCTTTACGAAAGGCATGGGGAACAAAATTTCAGCGGAGCCCTCGATTACCACGTTACCGCCAAAGGGATCAGCTCGACGCCCAAGGAAGACTTGCTGAGTTTCAATCGCACCTGTTTCCGGATTAACAATGTAACCAAAGCCCGTGCCATCTGGACCACCAATCTCGGTCGCCAAACCCTCTTCATCGACCGCTGTTGCAGCGAAGCCTGTTTGATAGAGCACGGGAGGCGTGCTTCTCGGACCAAGGGTATTTGTCTCAAAACCGCGGACACTACCAAAGCCGCCCGAGAAGAAGTGTTCGTAGAATGGCAGCTCAGTGGTCTCTCCATAGCCATCGCCGTAGCCCACCTCACCGCGCAAGTGGAATGTAAACTCGCGATAAATTGGAATATACATCTCACCTCGGTAGTTAACCTTGAAGAATTCAAGATCGGAACCGGGCATCGACACCTGCGCTGAGAGTGAGTTAGACACACCACGTGTCGCAAGCTGACCACGGTTCAGTGTGGACTGAAGCCAAGAGCCTGTGATGGACCAGTTAGTAAAAGAATCCCCGTTTTGATCAAGGAAACCATCCGAGCGCAAAGTAGCAAGGGCTTCATTGGGTAAATCCGTAATCGAGAAAAGCTCTTCCGGGCCATCATAAAGTCCGGTTGGCTGGCGGGTTGAAACATAATACTGTTCGACGCCCGGGATTAGTCGAGGGCTGGTACGGATCTCCTGCACCGCATAGCGGCCAGAGGTGATCTCGGTATCGGTAATGCCTACATTGAAGCCCAGCCGCTGCGTTTCGCTAATAGGATAGCCAAACGTCATCTGCGCACCCACGGTATCCGTCGTATAGCTCGCTACATTAATCTCAGAGAGATCTGTCTTTCGATAAAACAGGCTAAAGCCCCTACTCACGCCGTCCTCGGTGAAGTAAGGATTGCTGTAACTAATACTTGCCAAACTTTGATAGCGCGACGAGTTCAGGTTAAGCCCAACTTGGCGCCCCGTTCCCATAAAGTTGTTCTGCTGGAGATTCAACCCGAGGATCAAACCTGCCCATTGCGAGTAGCCCAAACTGCCGCCAATCGAGCCGAAGCTCTGCTCTTCAACAGTGAAATCAATATCGACCAGATCGTCGTAACCAGGCAGTTCGACCGTCTCTACTTCAGCGGTACTAAAGAATCCCAAGCGCTCGAGACGAATTCTCGACTGCTCAATTGCAGCGGATGAGGCTGGCGCAGCTTCCATCTGACGCATCTCTCGCCGGAGTACGTTGTCAGCCGTACGATTATTGCCTTCGAAGTTGATGCGTCGAACATAGGTACGCCGACCCGGATCGATGAAGAACTTGATGGACACTTCCGCGTCGCCATCACCCACTTCGGGGATGCCCGTTACTTTTGCAAAGTTGTAACCCTCGTTACCCAGGCGGCGCGTGAGGTACTCCTCCGTACTCGTCACCAGTCGCTGCGAAAACACCTGTCCCTCGGCGACTAAGAGGAATCGCGATAGATCCTCCTCCGGCAATACCAAATCACCCGAAAGGTCGACACCGGTGACGGTAAAGCGATCTCCCTCCACCACGTTGGCTGTGATGTAGACCGCGTCTTTAGCTGGTGAAACCGCAACCTGCGTCGATTCAATTTCGAACTGCAGATAGCCACGGTCCTGGTAATAGCTGGTGAGTGTCTCTAGGTCTGACTCGAGTTTCTCCTTGCTGTACTTGTCGGCGCTTGAGAAGAAGCTAAACATGCCGCCGACCTGTAGCTCGAAGATATCCAACAAGGTCTCGTCGTCGAAAATCTCGTTACCGACGATATTGATGTGCTTGATCTTCGAAACGGTGCCCTCATCGATATCGATACTGATTGATACACGGTTTCTCGGCTCTGGAATAACTTCCGTATCAATATTGGCGTCGTAACGCCCCTGAATAACGTATTGGCGAAGCAGCTCGAGTTGCATCCCGTCCAATGTCGAGCGTTGGAACACCTGACCAACGGCAAGTCCTGCGCCCTTTAGGCCGTCGAGCAGCGCCTCGGTTTCAATGGCTTTATTACCGTCGATAGTAATCTCGCTAATACTTGGTCGCTCAGCGACAGTAAGCACCAGCACATTGCCATCACGACCGACCGAAATATCGTCAAAGTTGCCCGTATAGAACAGGTTTCGAGAGATGGACCTGACAGAGGCGCCATCCACCACATCGCCAACACTGACGGGTAGCGCGGCAAACACACTGCCAGGCGCAATACGTTGCAAACCTTCAACTCGAATATCCGCCACAACAAACGGCTCGATCTGCGCCGTCGCAGTCGGAACCGCAATGACTGACATCGCACCAAAGCTTAAGACCGCAACGAGCCTTGTGAACCAATTGTTATTGAATTTACGCACCATTTTATTCGCTTACTTTCCAGATAACTCGCTGATTTCAGTCGTCTTTGATTTCGTGTCTATGGCGAAAGCGCCGGAGTATCTCACAGTCGAGCCACATCGTTGTAGATGGCAAACACCATTAGCGTGAAAACTGCCAGCAATCCCACCTGATAACTCATCACTTGAATCTGTTCGGGCACTGGACGCCCCAATAAGCCTTCCAGCGAATGAAAGACAATATGCCCACCATCAAGCACGGGAATGGGCAATAAGTTGATCGCTCCTAGTGAAATCGAGAGTAACGCAAGGAATGACAGCCATGTCGTAAAGCCACTCTCCGCCGTGCTAGCCGCGACTTGGGCAATGGCGATGGGTCCCGACAAGTTCTTGGTGGAGATCAAGCCTTGAATCATTTTCCACATTGACTCGAAGGTGAAGACAGTGAGCGCAAACGTTCTTTCAATGGCTGCCATCAGCGCCTCAGCGGGGTTACGGCCCTGTCGTCTGATGCGGTCCTCAGGAATGTCAGGTATGACAACACCCATACCAACAGAACCAACCTCGGCGTCGGACGTGCCGGTACTGCGGGGTACCACTGTCAATTCAATAGTCTGCTCATCGCGCTCGACAAGAACGGCTAATGATCGACCCGGTGACGCTCGCACAAGATCAACCCATTGCGACCACGTTGAGATAGCCTGACCGTCGGCTTCAATAATAGTGTCACCAACCTCAAAGCTTGCCCTCATCGCTGGGCCACCCTCTACCAGCGACCCAATGCTCGGCTGCAACGACGGGATACCCAGAGTCAAACCTAAGACTCGGGTTGGATCGGGCGCCTCCGCACCCCCTAGCCATCGATCAATCGGCAGCGCGAACGTCTGCTGTAGATCACTCAGCGCACTACCAACTGAAATATCAATGGTTCCGGTATCTCCTAAGCGCTTGAGTAACGCGAAGCGGACATTGGATAAGGTTTGCGTGCTCGTACCATCAACGGCGATTATCTGCTGGCCTTGCATCAGGCCCGCATCGTGAGCCACAGATCCCGGCTCAACTGCCTCAATAACAGGTGCTATGCCCGTTTCACCACGCAAAAACAAACCGAACAGGACCAGAATCGCCAGCAAGAAATTAGCTGCTGGCCCAGCAGCAACAATCGCCAACTTGTTTCGGACAGGTTGAGCGTTGAAGGACTCATGACGGTTTTGGGCCGTAACATCCTGACCTTCGTCTCGCTCATCCAGCATCTTTACATAACCACCGAGCGGAATAGCGCAGAGCGCAAACTCTGTCCCATGCCTATCCACCCGCATGGCAAGTGGACGACCAAAGCCAAGAGCGAATCGCAAAACACGGACACCACAACGACGAGCAACCCAGTAATGCCCGTATTCATGAATGGTGACAAGGATTCCCAGCGTCACCAAAGCCATCACAATTGAAAACAACACCTGCATCGGTCGTTGCGACTCCCTACCCCGTCAACTCAGTCACAAAAGTACCGGCAATGTCTCGTGCCGCACTGTCGAGATCTTGGACCTCAATAAGGTTCGATGGTTCAGCAAGATCGACTGTTTTTAGCGTGTGCTCTATCACCCTATCGATATCGGTGAATCGAACTCGCTCAGAGAGAAACGCATCGACTGCAATTTCATTGGCTGCACTGAACGCGCACATACCACCCGGTAACTCGATCGCCTCGTAGGCCAGACGCAGACATGGGAAAGCGGAGAGATTCGGCGCCTCGAAGTCCAGTCGACCGACCTTCACCAGATCTAGCACCTCAACACCCGCATCAATTCGATCGGGCCATGACAAGCTGTAGGCAATCGGTGTCCTCATGTCGGGTTGACCTAATTGCGCAAGTACCGAACCGTCTACGTAGCGAATGAGCGAGTGCACAATGCTTTGGGGGTGAACGACAACCTCGATTTCTGAGGGTTTTCGATCGAACAGCCAGCAGGCTTCCGCTAATTCGAGACCCTTATTAACCAAGGTCGCCGAATCGACGGAAATCTTACGGCCCATCGACCAGTTGGGATGAGCACAGGCCTGATCTGGCGTCATCTCGGTCAGCTCAGAGCGACTCTTACCCCGAAATGGCCCTCCCGATGCGGTCAAAAGAATCTTCTCGACACGCTCCATCTGTGGCCGTGCCCGCGCGTCCGCAGGGAGGCACTGAAACATCGCGTTGTGCTCGCTGTCGACGGGCAGTAGTAGCGCGCCACCTTCGCGCACTGCGTCCATAAAAATACTGCCGGCACTAACAAGCGCCTCTTTGTTTGCCAGAAGCAACCGCTTCCCCGCGCGCGCGGCAGCGAGCGCAGCGGACAGCCCCGCAAAACCAACAATTGCAGCCATCACCGTGTCGACATGCTGGGATTCAGCAAGCACTATCATCGGCGCTTCACCCGCGTGAACTGTTGTATCGACAACGCCTGCGAGCCGGCGCTTAAGCTCAGCAGCAGCATCGGCATCAAACATCACCGCATGCACAGGTTTGTGTTCAGTGCAGAGGACAACCATTGCCTCGACGGATCGGTTAGCGGCCAGCGCATAGGCGCGATACTGCTCAGGATGGCGGGCAATAACATCCAAGGTACTCAAACCAATCGAGCCCGTTGCACCCAGCAATAAAATGTTTTGCATTAGGCGTATCCGACCAGAATCAACGCAAGAGCGAAGAACGGCGCTGCGCCACAGATACTGTCGAGACGATCGAGAAGCCCACCGTGCCCGGGCAATAGCGATCCCGAGTCCTTACACCCACTCTCGCGCTTAAACATGCTTACCGTTAGATCACCCAGCACCGATGACCCACCGCAGAAGAGACTGATTAAGAAAACTTCAACCAGGTGGATATGCGCATACTCCGGCGGCAGGAACCACCAAACGGTAGCACCCAAGATGAAGACCGCCAGCAAACCACCCCACAATCCCTCAATGGTTTTTGCCGGGCTGACGTCAGGCGCAAGCGGGTTTTTACCCAATGCATGGCCGATAACGTAGGCACCGATGTCTGCCACGGCCACGGTTAGCACAAACAAAATAACCAGAAGCCAACCTTGCTGTAATCCCAATAGGAACGTGAGAGACAGCCAACCCGCGCCCAGAAAGAAGATCCCCATGACGCCGCGCACCACAGAGGAGCGCCAAAGCACCGATAGTTTTGGGTAACTCAGGACGAGAAAAGCAGTGGCCAACCACGCAAAACAAGCAATGCCCAATACCGGGCGCATTGATACCGCATCAGACGTGATATCAGGAGCATAGACGCTTGTGTAATAGAGACAAACGCCTAGGAAGAGAGCTACAAGAAACGAACGCAGCAATCGCGATGACCACCCTGCCAGAGCCGCCCACTCCCAAGCACCGGCTGCTGCAATAGCCAAAAACAACAGCGAAACGGACTCGGGCGATAGCTGCATGAGCGCCAAAATAAGTCCGCCGACCAGAAGCAAGGCCGTATAGATTCGCTTCTCGAGCATCATGCTGAAGCCTCGGCAGGACGTCCGCCATAACGACGTTCTCTAGAAGAGAAATGGCTGATAGCCACATCGAGTTCGTTCACAGTGAAATCCGGCCACAGCGTATCGGTAAACCAGAGTTCAGCGTAGGCAAATTGCCAGAGCAGAAAATTAGACAGACGCCATTCGCCACCGGTTCGTATACACAGGTCGGGGGCGGGTTGGTCCGCTAGTGACATGCGAGAGCTAAGCAGCTGCTCATTAATATCGTCAGCATTGATGCGGCCACCAGCGACATCCTTAGCAAGAGAAGCGGCCGCCGAACTCACATCCCAACGCCCCCCATAATCGAGAGCCAGCACCAGAGTCGCCTCAGTATTATGCTGAGTGGCCTCTTCTGACTGCTCCAAAAGCTTCGCAATTCTGGGACTCAGTCGGTCACGCCGGCCAATAAATCGGATCCCGACGCCGTCTGCAGCCAGCTCTTTTATTTCGCGCCGCAGGTATCGCGATAGCAGAGCCATCAATGCACGCACTTCGGTCTCAGGTCGCTGCCAATTCTCACTAGAGAAGGCAAATAAGGTGAGGGTTTTCACGCCACGGTCACGGCAAGCGTACATTAGAGGTTTTACGATATCGGCACCCGCTCTATGACCAATAGGTCCAGGAACACCATGCTTCTTCGCCCAGCGGTTGTTGCCATCCATAATGATGGCGATGTGCTGGGGGACCTTATCGGTGGTGTTGACGGGAAGATTCACTCTGTCACCACGCTCGTAATCAGATTTCCATCAAATCAGCTTCTTTGACACCCAGCGCAGCATCGACCTTCTCCACGTAAGTATCGGTCAGCTTCTGAATTTGGTCCTGACCACCACGCTCTTCGTCTTCCGAAATTTCTTTTTCTTTAACCAGATCCTTCAGCATGCCGTTGGCATCTCGTCGCGCATTACGGATGGAGACACGCGCCGACTCGGCTTCCGCTCTCGCCTGTTTGATGTAACCCTTGCGCGTCTCTTCAGTGAGCATCGGCATGGGAATGCGAATCACATCACCTGCCGTCGATGGGTTGAGACCCAAGTCACTTTTCATAATGGCTTTTTCGACGTCTGGGGTGATGGATTTATCGAAGACACTAACAGCTAAAGTTCTAGCATCTTCAACGTTGATGCTAGCCATTTGCTTTAAGGGTGTTTCGGCCCCGTAGTAGTCGATTCGGATGCCATCCAGAATACTGGGGTGCGCGCGGCCCGTTCTGATTTTATTGAAGTTCTGGCCCAGCGCCTCGAGCGACTTCTCCATTCGCTCTTCGGCATCTGTTTGTATGTTATCAATCATGTTTTTCTCCTGATTGATCCGTCACGCCCTGCCCAGAGCTCAATCAACGAATCAACGTCCCTTCGGAACCGCCCCTCACGATACTCAATAAGGCGCCTTTCATCGACATATTAAATACGCGAACCGGCATTTGGTGATCTCGGACTAAACAAATCGCGGTTAAATCCATGACACCCAATTTCTTATCCAGTACTTCGTCATAGGTCAAGGCTTCATATTTGACCGCTGATGAATCCTTCATTGGGTCGGCGTTATAGACACCGTCTACTTTCGTCGCCTTCAGCACCACGTCCGCCTCTACCTCAATGCCTCTGAGACAGGCCGATGAGTCAGTGGTGAAAAAGGGATTACCTGTTCCCGCCGAGAAGATCACAACGTCACCCTGTGACATAGCGCGGATAGCCTTTCGGCGATCGTAATGATCGACGACACCACTCATCGGTATTGCCGACATGACTTGTGTCGCAATGTTTGAGCGCTCTAGAGCGTCACGAAGTGCAAGGGCATTCATCACAGTGGCAAGCATTCCCATGTGATCGCCGGTAACACGATCAAGTCCGGCCGATTGCAAGGCCGCACCTCGGAAGAGATTGCCTCCTCCCACTACAAGGCCCACCTGAACACCAATACCGACCAACTGACCGATCTCCAGGGCCATTTGATCTAACACCTTGGGATCTATGCCAAAGGATTCATCGCCCGTAAGAGCCTCTCCGCTGAGCTTGAGTAATATGCGCTTATAGACTTTTTCAGTTGCCATCATCACTCCTCAGGAAACTGCGCCGCTGCTTATGATATAGCGGCACGGATCGATTAGTTTCCTAATTGAGCTGCAACCTCTGCAGCAAAATCGACCTTCTCAACTTCGATACCCTCGCCCACCTCAAATCGAGTGAATCCGGTAATCGTGGCACCAGCCGCTTTGACCAATTTACCAACGGTCGTATCGGGGTCCTTTACAAAGGCTTGCTCTGTCAGACTGTTTTCAGACAGATACTTGCGAACACGGCCATCAATCATCTTCTCAACGATTTCTGGTGGCTTGCCTGAGTCTGCAGCCTGCGCCGCGTAGATCTCTCGCTCTTTTTGCAACAGCTCATCGGGCATGTCCGCAGGTGAAACAACAGCGGGGTTCACAGCTGCAACGTGCATGGCGACATCTTTCGCCAGTTCTTCGTCACCACCGGCCAGCTCAACCAAAACGGCGATGCGGTTGTTACCGTGGACATAACCGCCGACAACGCCGTCCGCAGCTGAAACAACACCAATGCGGCGCACAGAAATATTCTCGCCAATCTTTTGAACCAGCGCCTGACGGGCATCCTCGATGTCACCGCCAGCGACCGCCGCAACGTCATCAGTTTGAAGCTCAACCGCCTTGTCCATAACCTGAGCTACGAATCCGGCAAAGTTCTCGTCTCGTGCTACGAAGTCGGTCTCACTGTTCACTTCACCAATAACACCTGACTTGCCATCTGCGGCAATTCGAATTGCCACTACACCGTCTGCGGCCGTTCGGCCCGCTTTCTTTGCAGCCTTCATACCGCTGGACTTTCGCAGCTCCTCAATAGCCACTTCAATATCACCACCGGCAGCAGCCAATGCTTTTTTGCACTCGAGCAAACCAAGGCCGGTTCGTTCACGCAATTCCTTTACTAATGCAGCAGACATTTGTCCCACCCTTTATAACGTCTTGATAACTGTCCCCAACGGGGAATGGTCATGTAAAAAAAAGCCGCGCGAAGCACGGCCTGTTGTTTGAGCTTATTCCGCGTCGCCCGTTTCTTCTGGCGCCGCTTCCGTGTCTGCGGCCTCAGCTTCGACCACTTCAACAAACTCATCGACCACAGGAGCCTCTGACGATGCACCCTTACCAGCCATGACCGCATCAGCGACTGCCGTGACATACAGCTTGATGGCTCGAATGGCGTCATCGTTACCGGGGATAACATAGTCAACACCGTCTGGATTGCTATTAGTGTCTACAATGCCAATAACAGGAATACCCAGCTTGTTCGCCTCGGTAATCGCAATACGCTCGTGGTCAACGTCAACCACAAATAACGCATCTGGCAAGCCGCCCATATCTTTAATACCACCAATAGAACGATCGAGCTTGTCTTTGCTGCGACTGCGCATCAGCGCTTCTTTCTTGGTGAGCTTGGCAAACGTACCGTCTTGTTCCTGCGCCTCTAGATCACGCAAGCGCTTAATCGACGATCGAATGGTCTTGTAGTTGGTCAGCATACCGCCGAGCCAGCGATGACTGACGTAGGGCATACCGCAACGTGTCGCGTGCTCTTCAATAATCTTGCCCGCAGCGCGCTTAGTGCCAACGAACATGATCTGGTTTTTGTTCTCAGCCAACCGGCGAATGAACCCCAGAGCGTCATTGAACGCAGGGACAGTGTGCTCGAGGTTGATGATATGAATTTTGTTGCGCGCGCCGAAAATGTATTGATCCATCTTCGGGTTCCAGAAGCGAGTTTGGTGGCCAAAGTGCGCGCCGGCCTGCAACAACTCACGCATGCTTACTTGTGTCATAACTTGTCTCTAAGTTGGGTTTACCTTCCGCTCTCTCATGATGTCCAACTGGTTTCCCAGCACCCGGCATCCTGTGCACAGAGGGCGTGCTTATTTACTCCCGCTATTTACGGAAGCGGCGCGCTTTATAACATAGGTGACACCCGGCCTGAAGCCTTTCGCTGTAATATCTGCCTAGGAGTGCGGTAAACTGCCGAATTAATCCCTTTTTAAAAGCAACAGTCCGGAAAAGTAGACGTGAGCACCGTATCAATCAAAACCGACAATGACATCGCTGGGATGCGTGAGGCGGGACGACTCGCCGCTGAAGTACTGGAGATGATTGAGCCTCTCGTTGAGCCTGGTATTTCGACCGGAGAGCTTGACCGGATTTGCCATGACCATATCGTGAACGTGCAAAAAGCGATTCCTGCACCACTCAACTACAAGGGTTTTCCCAAGTCTATTTGTACTTCGGTGAACGATGTCATCTGCCACGGCATTCCGTCAGACAATAAAGTCTTGAAACAAGGAGACATCATCAACATCGATGTCACGGTCATTAAAGATGGGTGGCATGGCGATACCAGCATCATGGTACCCGTGGGAAAGGTCGCTCCGCACGCAGAGCGGCTTATGAAAGTCACTCAAGAATGCCTCTACAAGGGGCTTGCTTTGGTCAAACCGGGAGCGCGTCTAGGAGATATTGGGCAGGTCATACAGCAATACGCGGAGTCCTCGTACTATTCGGTGGTAAGAGAGTACTGCGGACACGGCATTGGAAAGGTATTCCATGAGGAGCCACAGGTTCTGCATTACGGTCGTGCGGGCACCGGCATGGCGCTCGAAAAAGGAATGACATTCACGATCGAACCCATGATCAACGCAGGTAAAAGACATACCAAGCTGAATACCCGTGACGGCTGGACCGTGACCACACGAGACGGACGGCTCTCCGCACAATGGGAGCATACAATCGCTGTCACTGACGATGGTTGCGAAGTGCTTACCCGGCGATCAAATGAGAACTTGCCCTTCTAATGAATTGCCGCTCGTAGGTTGATCACGATTTTGCTCCGAAAACACGACTTAACCGTAATTACAGTCACTTATCGACGCAACAATCACGCCATGAATTCAAAAGCGCTGACAACTTTGGTTTCACAGCTTCGCCGAGATCTCGGCGACACAGCCGATGTTATTGGCCAACAGTTCGATCCCAGTGCGCCCGTCACACCCTTACTGGAACACCGTTGTTCTGCCGTAGATCAGACCCTGACACAGCTCTGGAATGCCTGCGATCTAGACGAAACGAACACCGCGCTCATTGCGGTCGGTGGCTACGGCCGCGGCGAACTCTTCCCGAGTTCCGATATCGATGTACTCATACTGCTTGGACAGCCCGATACCAGTGTTGATGCGCAGTTAAGTGTTTTTGTTAGTTCGCTGTGGGATCTAGGACTAAAGATTGGGCACAGTGTTCGCTCGATCGATGAGTGTCTAGCGCTCGCAGCTGATGACATTACTGTCATGACGACACTTCTGGAAACGCGCCTTCTCACAGGTCCTGCGACGATATACAACACGCTGCTCGACGAATTGGATGAGCGAGACATCTGGAAGAGCGGTGCTTTTTACACGGCAAAACTCGAAGAGCAGACCCAGCGGCATGAGAAATATGGACTCACGGGATATAGCCTTGAACCCAACGTGAAGTCCTCTCCGGGCGGGCTTCGGGACATACAAGTCATCGGATGGATTGCGAAGCGGCACTTCGGTACTGCCTTGGAGCAGCTCCCGACAGGGGAGTTTCTCACCGAGCAGGAGCTCGATTTACTGGTGAGCGGTCAGGAATTCCTCAGCCGAGTCCGCTTCGCTTTACACCATTTAACCGGTCGGGATGAGGACCGGCTATTGTTTGAGCATCAGCAGACGCTCGCTCGCCAATGGGGGTTTGAAGACGAGGGAAAACTGGCTGTCGAGCAGTTCATGCAAGCCTACTTCCGAAATGTTCAGGCGGTGTCTCACGTATCGGCCTTGTTGATCGATATCTATCAGAAAACGCTGCTGCAGGCGGAGACTTCGTCTTCAACTGTGATCGACGAGGACTTCGAGCTAATCGACGATCGCATATCAGCGCGACACGCCACGGTATTCAAGCAGAACTCCTCCAATCTACTCCGGTTGTTTGTCGTTATCGGACGAGACAAACGAATCAAACGAATCGACCCCCAAACCACCCGACTATTGCGAGCATCGGCCGACCTCATTGATGAGGCCTTTCGTGACGACCCCATCAATCGACGTCTTTTCCGAGATGTACTGTCGTCGCCCTTCTCTATGACCAAGCAGTTGCGGCGAATGCTGCGTCACGGCGTCCTAGGGCGTTATCTACCCGAGTTTGAGCAAATTGTGGGGCAGATGCAGTTCGATATGTTCCACACCTACACCGTTGATGCGCACACAATGCAGGTCATCGCCAATAGCCGCCGGTTCTTAAGAGCCGACTACACTGACCGATTCCCCGTGACCACGCGAATTGCGCAGCGATTGCGAAACCCGCTGCTGCTGTTTGTTGCGGCGCTTTACCACGATATTGGAAAAGGACGAGGCGGCGATCACTCTGAACTTGGTGGGGTCGATGCGCGATTGTTTTGTGAGCGTCACTTCTTTGATGAACCCGACACCGAACTTGTCGTTTGGCTGGTAAAGAATCACCTGTTTATGAGCTCATTCTCTCAAAAGAGGGACATTTCAGATCCGCGCGAAATTCAGCGGTTCGCAGAGCATATGTCGACCGAGGAGCGCCTAGATTACTTATTTACGCTGACCGTTGCGGACATTAACGGAACCAACCCCGAGCTTTGGAATGCATGGCGCAGCTCTCTACTACGCTATTTGTATACCGAGACTCGACGAGCCTTGAGACGCGGTCTCGCCAACCCGTTGGCGCGCGAGGATGTCATTGCCGCCACCAAGAAGGCGGCAGCACATCTCCTCGAGTTCCGAGGCTTCCTCGATGACGAACTCGACGCCATTTGGGCCGCTCGAGGTAATGACTACTTTTTGCGAGAGCGACCTGAGGACATTGCCTGGCATACGGAGTCGATCGCCGATTTTGAAAGCAATGGTGCGCCGCTGATATTGCTCAAGCAGTCATCAGAGTCGTTGATCGCCAACGCGACCCAGATTTTCGTGCACACCGCCAATGCTTCAAACGTATTCTCTCGAGTCTGCGCGGCGTTAGAACTCCTAGATCTCAGTATCAACGATGCCCGTATTTACTCCGGGACTGATGGCGCAACGCTGGACACATTCTTTGTATTAAAAGCCGATGGCAGCCCGGTTGATAGCGATCCCGACACACTGCATCTCATTGAAACAGCCATTTTTGAGGCGCTGACAGCGACATCAATAAGCACCAATCAGCAGCGTATTACCCGAACCTTGCGATCGTTCTTATCACCGACTGAAATCACGTTTATTGAGGATGAAGGCCGCAATCTGACGATTATGGAAATCAGTTCACCCGATAGGCCTGGCTTGTTGGCTCAGATTGGTCAGATTTTGGATCGCAGTAATATCGCGATCCAAGCGGCGAAGATTCAAACCCTTGGCGAGCGTGTGGAAGATGTGTTTTTCCTCACCAATTCAGAGGGTGATCGTCTAAACAACGACGCGACCTGCGAGGCCTTGCGCATCGAACTATGTGAGGCTCTGGATAAGGATATTGCCGCGTGAATCCAGGTATGCAAACACTTCACCCCTATCCGTTCGAGAAGCTAGCTGATCTGACTCGCGACGTTATACCCAGCGATCTCCCTCGAATCGCATTAACCATAGGCGAGCCAAAGCACCAGCCGCCTGCACATGTCCTCGAAGCCTTGATATCGGCCATCGAAGAGCTGGCGAAATACCCAACCATTGTTGGCCTTGCGGAGCTAAGAGAGACCATCGCGGGATGGGTAGAGCAGCGCTTTGGCACGCGAGCGCTGGATCCAAGCAGCGAGGTGTTGCCGGTTAATGGGACTCGCGAAGGGCTATTTGCCATAGCCCAGGCACTGGTCACGCCGGGGCGGGAAGGTGCTGTGGTGATTCCCAATCCGTTCTATCAAATTTACGAAGGCGCCGCCCTCTTAGCGGGTGTGCAGCCAACTTTGATCGCGTCAGACCATTCAACTGGCTTTTTAGCGAATTACCGAAACCTCTCGGAAGATGATTGGGAAGCCTGTCAAATGCTCTTCCTCTGCACTCCGGGAAATCCATCGGGAGCCGTCTTTCCTGAGGGCGAGCTTCACTGGCTGATTCAAAAAGCCATAGAACACGATGTAGTTTTGATTAGTGACGAATGCTATAGCGAACTCTACTACGATGAGGCAGCACCACCCGTCGGACTGCTCCAAGCGGCAGAGAGCCTCGGAAACCCAGATTTCAAGCAGTGCTTGGCGTTCCACAGTCTATCTAAACGCTCAAATTTACCCGGCCTCCGCTCAGGGTTCGTTGCTGGTGACGCTGCATTGATTCGTGAGTTTCGTCGCTATCGGACCTATCATGGCTGTGCCATGCCGATACACCATCAGCTAGCCAGTATTGCAGCCTGGTCGGACGAGTCTCACGTCGTGGAAAACCGAGCGCTCTACAGAGCGAAGTTCGATTCGGTCAATGATGTGCTCGCGTCCGCCTTAAACACCCGCATTCCCGAGGCTGGGTTTTACCTATGGCCGAAGACACCAACCAGTGACACCGAATTTGCCCGCACCCTACTCGAGCAAACCAATGTGGCTGTTCTTCCGGGTAGCTACCTTGGCAGAGACGTGGGCGGCCATAATCCAGGTAGCGATCATGTGCGAATGGCACTCGTCGCCACTCACCAAGAAACGCTTGAGGCTGCTGAACGAATTGCTCATTTTATGGGGCGCGGTTAAGAGCTCATGCCCCGAAATCTTCTCAAATCTGAGCGCATTGAATTCATCGACCGTAGACTTGATGAGCTTTACCCCGATCCCCCTGTACCGCTCGATCATCAGGATCCTTTCACCCTGCTCGTAGCAGTGCTCTTGAGTGCTCAGTGCACTGATGAACGAGTCAACCAGGTCACACCTTCGTTGTTCCAGCTTGCAGACAATCCCTTCGAGATGGCGGGACACAGTGCCGATGCGATCCGCGAGATCATTAAGCCGTGCGGCCTTTCGCCCCAGAAATCAAAAGCGATTCGCCGTTTGAGTGAAATTTTGACTGAAGAGCACGGTGGTGAGGTACCGCAGGACTTTGATGCACTCGAACGACTTCCGGGGGTTGGCCATAAAACGGCAAGTGTTGTCATGGCGCAGTCCTTTGGTGTACCCAGCTTCCCCGTGGATACGCACATTCATCGGCTAGCTCAGCGCTGGGGACTCACTCGCGGGCGCAATGTCGTCGAAACCGAGCGTAACCTCAAAAAGGTGTTTCGCAAAGATCGCTGGAATGAATTGCACCTTCAGATCATTTTTTACGGACGAGAATTTTGCACGGCGCGCGGGTGTAACGGTCTGGTCTGTGAAATCTGCACTACCTGTTACCCGGATCGTAAGCATCCGAAAAAAGTGAACAAACCTTGACCCTTAGGACCCTCGTATGACGGCAAATCTGTACGGCATTCCAACCTGCGACACGGTTCGCAAAGCACGCAAGTGGCTCACCGATAATGGCATCGATCATCAGTTTATTGACGTGAAAGAAAATACGCCCCCTAAATCTCAGGTAGATCACTGGGTCGCGTCGTTGGGCGCCGCTAAGATGGTGAATAAGCGAAGTACCACCTGGAAGAATCTATCTGATGCGCATCGTGCCGAAGCTGAGACCGGTGACACAACGGCGGTACTACTGGCCAATCCCACGTTAATTAAGCGCCCGGTGCTTGAGTACGGAGACGTCCTCGATGTTGGCTTCAGTGTCGACGCTTACACCCACTATTTTCAGTAATAACCTCAGAGTTAGGAGATAAATACATGGCGGATACGCTCCATGGTTTTGGCTTAGGCGTCGCCTCAAAGAATAATCGAGGGGAGATTCTGGATGTTTATTACCCGGCACCTCTGGCAACTATCTCGGGAGAGCTGGCTTCGGCTCTCGACGGCGTAAGCGGTGAGATTAATGCAGCTGCAACCCGGTCACTAGCAACTGATCTCAAAGCAGCAGGACATACACCACTGGCGGCTGTTGCCGAGAGAATAGCCGGCTCGGATAAGGCGATTGTTGCCTCTTCACTAGCAGACAATGCACCGCCAACATCAGTGGGAGATGCCTATCTCAAACTTCACCTGCTCTCACATCGGCTAGTGAGGCCACACGGGACGGATCTATCCGGTATCTTCGCCCTGCTACCGAACGTGGCGTGGACCGATGAGGGAGCAATCGACTTGGACGAACTACCCGAGCGGCAATTGACAGCGCGGCTATCCGGGAAGGTATTGGAAGTATCGAGCGTTGATAAATTCCCGAAGATGACCAATTACGTTGTACCCGCGGGTGTAAGGATCGCTCACAGCGCGCGCGTACGATTAGGCGCCTATCTGGGTGCAGGCACGACGGTGATGCATGAGGGATTTATCAATTTCAACGCAGGTACCGAAGGGCCTGGCATGGTTGAAGGTCGCATATCCGCTGGCGTGATGGTGGGTAAAGGCTCTGATTTAGGGGGCGGATGCTCAACCATGGGCACCTTGTCCGGTGGAGGCAACATCATTATTTCCGTAGGTGAAGAGTGCCTCATTGGCGCCAACGCGGGCCTGGGTATACCTCTGGGTGACCGATGCACGATCGAAGCGGGGCTATTCGTGACTGCAGGAACGAAAGTGGCAGTGCTCGATGATGCACGCAAGATTGTTGAGACCGTGGCGGCGCGAGACTTGGCAGGACGGTCAGACCTTCTGTTCCGACGCAACTCACTCTCAGGTTCGGTAGAATGCCTCACCAACAAAACCGCCATCGAATTGAACGAAAGTTTGCATGCCAACAATTGATACAGAACACGCAGCCATCACGCTGACAAAAGAGCTCATTAAGCGACAGTCAGTGACGCCAGACGACGATGGCTGTCAGCCCTTAATGGCTGAGCGGCTTGAAAAACTGGGATTCACCTGTGAGTCACTGCCTGCAGAGGAAGTCCTCAACCTCTGGGCCACGCGTGGCTCTAATGGCCCTACTCTCGTTTTCGCGGGTCATACCGATGTGGTGCCACCTGGTCCGCTAGAGCAATGGGACAGCGACCCCTTTGTCCCAACAGAAAGAGACGGGGTGTTGTATGGTCGGGGGGCTGCGGACATGAAAGCGAGCTTGGCTGCGATGGTGGTCGCTACCGAATCGTTCGTCACTCGTCACCCGGATCACAAAGGACGTATTGGGTATCTGATTACAGCGGATGAAGAGGGACCAGCAATGCACGGTACGCGTTATGTGGTCGAAACGCTGAAGTCGCGTGGCGAGACCATCGACTGGTGCGTGGTCGGAGAGCCCTCGAGCACGGCAACATTGGGCGATATCGTCAAAAATGGACGACGCGGTTCTATCAACGCAACGCTAATCATCAAAGGCCAGCAAGGCCACATCGCCTACCCACATCTTGCCGACAATCCCATGCACAAGGCATTTTCTGTCTTGAACCAACTGTGTGAGATCGAATGGGATCAGGGTAATGAATTTTTCGATCCTACCCGACTTCAGTTCTCGAATATTCAGTCCGGTACGGGCGCCACTAATGTCATACCGGGCGAACTAACCGCAGTGTTTAACTTGCGCTTCTCAACGGAAACCAATGCTGAGGCGATCAAATCGCAATGCGAAGCCGTGCTGGACGATAGCGGCGTCGACTATGCGATCGATTGGCAACTCAGCGGTAATCCGTTTTTGACCGAACCCGGCGACTTGGTTGATGCAGTGCGCGAGAGTATTGCCGAGACCACGGGAGTTACTGCGACTTTAAGCACAGGTGGTGGTACGTCAGATGGTCGTTTTATCGCAACCATGGGTAGCCAAATCATAGAGCTAGGCCCTATCAATGCGTCAATCCATCAGCGAAACGAGCATGTGTTGATTGATGACATTCCCAAGCTTGCCCGCATCTACGAGTGCATTATGGAACGACTGCTCACCTAGATTTGGTCCGCCTCGAACTAGATCTGTTCCATCGAAAGAAAGTCCAAACGCGCACTTGGGACCGCCGTCCTGAGACCCTCAACCAGAACTCGAAAATAGGCTTCCGATGCATCGCTCCATACATCGGCCACCGGAGGCTTGAGAAAGACCCAGCGGAGCTCGGGATTTAACGACAGCGCCGCTTCTAGAACCCGAGTGATTCCAACAATCTGCGCGCTTAAATAATCAGAGGCACTTCGCGTATAGCCAGTTTCACTGGTGACGAATTCAAACGCCTGCAATTCACAAAGTATGCGTGTGGGTGGGTCGTTTTGCCGAAGCCAGTCAAGCAGTCTTGACTGGCCCTCTACAGACCCCAGCTCCAGTTGTAGCGAAGTCGACCTTGTGTCAGCCAATACGGTGGGCAAACGAGTCACCTGAACCACCCCTCCGTCAGTGGCAGTCAATTGCGATATCAAATCCGACGACAGTTTGTCACCGACGTATAAACAGCGCTGGGTCACCTGCCATTCCCCTTTGGTTTTACCATGACGTCAAATCGAACCGTTTTACTCGTGATACTGTGAGAAGGCTTAACATTACCCAGTGCCCGGGCTTTGACGGGTCGCTTGATCACAACTCGCTCAACTGGCTGAGCCATCGCCCACATAAATAAATCCTCGGGATCGTTTGCCGCGGAGCTATCCGCATGTAGCGCCTGAACAGTGGCCAAGTCCTTCTTCACCGCAGCGGTTTTGCCACGCTCAGGAAACATGGGGTCAATGTAAATCACATCGAAGCCCTCAACCGCTTGCTGACGGCTATCCCCGCAAAGCACCCGCATGCGACTTGCCGCCTCAACCACTTTGTCGTTGGCGCTCATAAGCGCTAACTCGCGCGCCTGTTCCAGGAGATAACACAGGGGCACAGACTGTTCTGACAGAGCGACCGAACAACCGAGGTCTGCCAGCACGAAAGCGTCGCGTCCCAACCCAGCGGTTGCATCAAATACCTTAGGCCGCTTCTCACCCTTCACACCGATCGCGCGACCCAATGGCTCGTTGTGGCCGGATTTTCGACGATAGAGCATGTCAGCAGAAGAAAAGTCGATGTAAACCGGTCCCAGCCGAGGGATTTGCAATCGTTGCAGCCACGAACGATCCGTATCGATGACCAACGCAACACCGGAATCCAAATGATCTGCAATGGCAACAAACTCGAGATTCAGCGTCTCTGCCACTGACTTCGCTCGAACTTGAACTCCCCTCGACGCAGGCGCGACAACACAACTCACTAGCGATTTCTCATGCCTAATGCGAGCGCTAAGCCCTCTAACTCGATAGCAAAGCCAACGTTATGCGCACCCTGACTCATACCATGTTTATCGGTCACTTCGATTAATCGCTCCTGAGATTGACTTGCGGGCCAAGACTCGAATCGAATATCCGACAGCTGCTTTTCATCGATTCTTAATCCCGACATATCCAAGAGTTCGTCGCGTGAATAACGCAAAAATTCGGCCAGACCCACAGGCGTATCGACATCCGGCAAAGTCGCAGTGAAGTCACCGATATGAATGCCCGCGGGGGGCACAGAATCGATCAAGCGCGCCAACTTGATCGTGACATCACCGACGATGTAACTGAAAACGGTGGGGTTAATGCCCTCGGCTTGTGACAGCTCGTAATGGCTCCCAATGTGGAACGCCGAACGCAGGGTGGGTACCGTGCCGACCTGAGATTTCTCTTGAGCAACGGCGTTATCTATTAAAACCAATAAGAAAAATGTCAGCAGATCAACGTTTGGGAACGCGCCAAGATCTCGGTTCCATACGTAATAACCGTCACCCGTTGTGGTTCGTGCGAAGTTGACTTCAAATCCCTCTCGTTTAAGTTTCGAATAGGCTGAGTTCATGGAGTAAGACAGGCTGTTGAGTTGACTCGCCTGTTCAAAGGGTCGGAAAAGCGAGAAATCCGCAATGTCGAATAATGCGACCGCGCGACTTTCCTCATGACCTAAGCTATATCGCTTAATTATCTCATCAATTATCTCGATGGATGCCTCACCAGTATGTAATGGCGAATCCAGCTTGATAAAACTGGGCTCCACGCCCAAGCGACCTGCGTTTTCGAAAATTTCGTCATGGGCCTTGAAGCGAGAACCCGAAATGAGTTGACGGATAAAGTCCTCATTGTGTTGGCCTTCGCCCGAGGGATGATTGGGCGACGTAAAGTTACCCAGAAAATAGTGCGGAACAACGATAGTCAGCAGACCATTGGGGTCAAACGCCCAACAAAGAACAATGCTTTGGCCCAGTCGCCATTGCTTTTTCAATGTTGCCTCTAGCTGATCCAACGCCATGGTTTCGTCCTGCTACCTAAAACGGCGAAATGCGCTTGTCCCGCGACACACGCCTCGAACTTCAACGCCTCCGCTGGCATCATACCGTCTCAGCACACGGATTTCGTCATGCTTCCGATTTTGTACTCATCGCAGACTCTTTCAAGCTTCACCGCACGCTGGCGCCGCGGCTATCGATTGATTGTTTCGGTGCTTCTAGCGAGCGGACTGGCGAGCTGTGGGAATCTCGACCAGTACGACATTACGCTGAACGATCGGACGCTTTACACGCCCAGGGAATTGTTTGAGGATTACTACCTTCCCGACATTGCGCTGAGTAATTGCGTCACCCAGGCCATCGAAGATAGCCAGGTATTCGTGGCAGGCGGCTTGGAAGTGCTGAGCTGTTCAGAGGCTGGCATCGAGTCTTTATCGGGCCTGTCTCGCTTTAGTGGGCTCAAACGTCTGAAGTTGACGGACAATAACATTCGCAACCTCGTCGAGCTGTCGAAGCTGACGCAACTCGAAGAGCTGCGACTCGAGGGCAATGACATAGTGGATATTGTGCCGCTGACCGTTCTTCCAAGCCTGAATCTTGTCTCGCTTGAAGACAATCCGGCATTGCAGTGTCACAGCCTTGCTCGCTTCCGCGGCGGGGTTGAGGTTATCGCACCAGAGCATTGCTCGTCGTGACCTACTGGATTTACCGAGCGATTGCCTCGCTGCCACTTTCGATTTCCTATCGAATTGCGCGAGTTCTCGCATGCCTCACTGAGCGCGTGTTCAAGTATCGCCTTACCACGGTAGATCACAACCTTAGGCGGTCCTTTCCCGATCAGTCCGAAGCTTGGTATGCGACCACCAGGCACCGCTTCTACCAACAATTCGCTGACGTAACCGTTGAGGCCATGTATGCCTGGCGCATGCCTCGGAACGAGCTAGAAGAACGAATGACCATTAGCGGCTGGGAGCCACTTATCTCAGCAGAAGACGAGTCACCCAAACCCGGCATTTTATTGTCGATCCATCACAACAACTGGGAGTGGCTAACACAACGCGCGAGTGCAGCGGCAACCGCACCGCTAGATGGTGTTTACAAGCCGCTGCATGACCGTGGCGCAGATCGCTTCGCTCTGGAGTCGAGAGGTAAATGGGGTGCAACGCTGGTCACGATGAAAGGTGTCAGTCGACACGTACTAAAGAACCGACGCACTCCGAGAGTCCTCGCCTTACTTGCAGATCAGTCGCCCGGGAAACGCGAGGCGATTCACTGGACGCAATTCCTGAACCAAACCAGCGCATTCTTCATAGGGCCCGCGACTTTAGCCCGTCTCACAAAATATCCGGTGTACTTTGCGCGGACACAACGGTTGTCTCAAGGCCACTACCACGCTGAACTCCTTACAATCTGTGCAGAGCCGGGCACGATGAGCGAAAGCGAGCTCATCGAGAAATACGTTGCCTTAGCTGAAGAGACGATTCGTCTGCAGCCAGAGAGCTACCTATGGACTAATCGACGATGGAAGCTGGAGCCGCCTCAAGCCACCTTGGAGACGGCACCGGACGCGTCAGAGGAAATCCAATCAAACCCCTGACTTTGCGTCGCGTAGATCACATTCATCTCGGTGCGCTGAATAAGCGGACCTAATAAAGCCGAAACGGCATTGACAGAATTATTCTGCTCGGAAATATGCGCAGCGATGACTGTGCCAGGAACAGACTCCCCCATTGCCTCAAGCATCCCAAGCGCCTGGTCATTGTTGAGGTGCCCAAAGTCACCCGACACTCGACGCTTCAGAGCAGCCGGATAAGGGCCACGCCGGAGCATCGCGAGGTCATGGTTGAACTCCAACAAAAGCAGATCACAGCCCTCGTAGGCGCGCTGCACATGCGCCGACACCATGCCCAAGTCAGTCAGGACACCCACGCGCTGCGCAGCGTGTTTGAATACGTATTGAACCGGTTCTTTCGCATCGTGCGGCACCGTGATCGCGGTTACTTCAATATCACCAATAGCAAATTCCGAGTCACTCTCGATCTCAACGATGGTTCGGGCTCCCACTAGTTTGCCCGATGTCAGTGTCCCGTGAGTCGCATAAATAGGAGCGCCAGCAGCTTTCGATACAGCGGCAACGCCACCTATGTGGTCAGAGTGCTCGTGGGTGACCAAAATGGCATCGATATCAGCGATATCAACATTGATCTGATCAAGACGAGATAGCATCTCGCGTGTCGGGAAGCCACAGTCTATGAGTAGCGTAGTCTCTTCACTGGCGACGAGTGTCGCATTTCCCTTGCTGCCTGAGCCAACCGATGCGACTCGAAGCATTACGTGATATTGCCCTGCAGGAGCGTAAGAAGGCCTTGTTGTTCCAACTGTCCGATGGGCTGACCGTCCGATCCAAGGATGTGAATCGTGACCTGCGAGGTGTCTTCCGTGGTCAACTGCACTTGAAACTCCTGACCAATGAGCGGGTCATCGCTGTCACTACCACCAAGCCAGCTAAACCAGCCACCGTCTTCCTCGCCGTCAGGGCCAAGGTATGTAACGTAGAACAATCCCGCGCTGCGGTTCTTATCGTCCAATCGGAAGCCCGCGTCGGTAAAGCCTTTCTCGGTTGCCGCCCAGGCACGATTAAATGGCAGATCCAGTCGTAATCGAGCGCCGCTGCTTGACTCCTCCATTGCGATACGACCCGCGCCGGTCATCGCTTGCTCAGCCATCATAGACACAGGCGCTGACTCGGCACTGTTAGCAATGAACTGGGCAATATTACGCAGCATGGTCTGCTCAAGCTCAGTATCATCAGAGTTCTGTGGCCAGCTTGTGAGATCTAGATCCTTGGCAACGTTCTGCTGCAATACGTGCAACTCGGACGTGTTTCGCTGTACACCCGAATCAACCCTAAAGCGGAAACGCGATTCGAGACTTTTGTTCTCAAGCATCACAAAAGCGGTGTCGATTAGTCCGCCAGAGGCGTCGACACTGGCGACATCAATGCCGCTACTGACCAAGAAGGCCCGCACCTGTGGCCAGAGCTGTCCAGGCGCAACATTAACCACAGCCCAGTTGCTCTCACCTAGACGCTGCAAACGAACGGCATCCAACTGGGAGCCCGCAGTTAAGGGCGCTGGACGAGGCGCCTTTCCGGTCACAGGAATCGCAAGATTCACTGCCACCTCGGGAATAGGATAGGCCTGCTGAATAGCACCGGAATTCAAATCACCAGGAACGGTGATCGCGTCGGCCTCGATGGCATTCTCGTAGTCACCGGATAACTCGGATTCTGTCTCCCACGGAATGATCTTGCTGGTATCAGGCAGCAGGCTGCAACCTGACAAGCCAACCACAGCAATGAGAAGTACCAGTGTTTTTAGTTTAAACATTCGTCAATCGCCTTTGTCACTTCCCCCTGAAACTGCGCTGACAATGGCGTGAGCGGCAATCTCATGGTGGGCTCGATCAGCCCCATATAGCCCATAGCATACTTGACCGGAATGGGATTTGGTTCAAGGAACAATGTTTGATGCAGTCGCTGAACTTTTTGATCGGCAGCACGCGCGGCCGGCATATCACCCGCTAATGCCAAGCCACACATCTCAGCCATTTCTGCGGGCGCCACATTGGCGGTAACCGAAATACATCCCTTAGCACCAGCCTCAAGTAAATCGCAGGTAGTGCCATCGTCACCCGAGTACACGGCAAACCCCTCAGGCAGGGACTGGATAAGCGCGGCACCACGCTCAATATCACCCGTCGCATCCTTCAAGCCAACAATGTTCTCAATCTGACTGAGCTGAAGAATAGTTTCATTCGCAAGGTCACAGCCCGTCCGTGAGGGCACGTTGTAGAGGATGATAGGAAGATTGATCGCACCTGCTACCGCCGAGAAGTGCTGGAAAATCCCCTCCTGGGTCGGCCGGTTGTAATACGGAGTCACCAACAAGGCACAGTCTGCGCCGGCTTCTGCTGCCGCGACGGTCAGTTCTACGGCCTCTAATGTCGAGTTAGATCCGGTGCCAGCCATGATGGGGATGCGCCCGCCCGCATGACTTACACCGAATCGAATCACTTCTCTATGTTCTGGGTGACTCAGTGTCGATGCCTCACCGGTTGTACCCACTAACCCCAGTGCCGCAGTACCATTTTCGATATGAAAATCAATAAGCCGCTCTAACGTCCGCCAGTCAACATCACCGGAATCGGTCATAGGTGTTACCAGCGCGACTATGCTTCCGGTTATCATCGGCGTACTCCAGCGATGGGAAAATTCGAGGTGAGGGTCAACATGATCGCGCAATTATCCATTTCGAGAGCAGTTTCACAACCGGAATTACGCAACCCGCGACAGCTGATTGCGGTGTTTGTTCTCTTTGTGACTAGTCTGACAGCGCCGACCGTCCTGAGTTCAGAACTTGAACTCCAAATTCGCCCACTAACCGCCATCGATAAGCACTACATGGCAGAGCAGCGGCAGACCGTCGAGAGTCTTGCCAATCGTCTTGGGCGACGCCTATCAGGGGTTACCGTGCGGGATCTCGAAACACTTCAGAGAATCATCGATCTGCGCTGGATCGACAGTGAAGATGTTCAAACTCAACAGGCGATGGGTATTGTTTTTGGCGACTTATTGGCCAATGAGCTTGATTTTCACTGGGTGGTTTATCGCGATCGCGCGGGCAGATCGCGCGCACTTAGGTACCGCGATCAAGAGATCTACGTCTTCCCGGTCACGATGCTTTCTCGGCGGCTGTCGGCGAGTGCCCCACTGTCGGTGAGTGACTTATTTGACGAGCAATTGAAACGACAACGTCAGAAGCTTCCGGGCGCTCGTTGGATGCCACAATCGTAACTAGCACATAGAGTCAGCGGGGGCAGAAATAGCTCAGATCAAAGAGAATCCCGATCTGGAAAAGAAAAGTCTCGCTGGTACGTAATCACACCATCAACCCACATTGCGCGGTGTTTGGCACCCTCGACGGATCGATTGCCGGATTGATAGCCCGCGTCTCCCGGATACAACATTACGACATCCTCCGGATCGTCGGTGCAGACCTTGGGGAAAAAATAGGGTGGGATCCGGCGATGTGCGGTAGCAACTGCGGCATCTACTGACCGATGCTGAGATAAGTCGATCAAACTCACAACGGTCGGTGGCGGTAGCCGCAATTTACCAGCTTGATGTTCAGCCACTGCGTCCTCGGGACGCACCCATCGAGCTTCCACCATTTCCTCACCGTCAACACTCACCGAGGCAACCTCAGGCAACTCAGCAACGAAAAACCAGGTCGCAAACCGGCGCTTCATTCCTGCCGGTGTGAGCCAGTGAGAAAAGTGTGTCAGCGCCGCAACCGGAAGCAGAACATCAGCCTCTTCTTGTAACTCGCGAACTGCTGCAGTCTTTACCCGGTCAAGCTCAGAGGGTCCATGGTCGTCCTCATCCACCTTGCCGCCCGGGAACATCCAAACATCCGCCATGTTGCGGGCATTGGAATTTCGCTTGAGCAATAGGACCTCGGGCCCTGAGGCAGAAGGACGCAATAATAGGACCGTCGACGCTAGGACAGCGCGATCACGCTCTACGAGCGACAACGATCCATCAATAGCCATGGTTGCAGTCTAAGCACTGCAGATAGACATGCTTGGGATCCTTCAACTGCGTCATCATCATCAATGGCTCATGCATAGGCACCAACCACGACATGGCGGATCCCAACGCTTGCGGCAGTGATACACCAAAACTGCTTCCCAGCTCCTCTAGTAATAACTGCTGAGGGGTTATCGGTGTACCAAAGCGCTTGGCCTCGTAATCCTCCACTTTGGCAAGCGCCGCCGCGGAGGCAATGGCGTCGTCAAGACTGCCCAGCTGATCTACGAGACCAATCTCCTTGGCTTGACGCCCAATCCAGACCTTTCCTCCCGCGATCGCATCGACTTCTTCAACCGTCATATGTCGCGCGGTGGCAACCATACTCAGGAACTCTCGGTAGATTCCGTCAACAACCGCCTGGAAAATCCGCTGCGAGTTCTCATCGAGTGGACGCGAGGGATCTAAACTGCCTGCCATCATTGTGGTGCCAACGCCGTCAACCGTAGCGCCAACGTAATCGAACACACCTTCAAAGGTGGGAAACGCCGAGAAGACACCAATGCTGCCTGTGATCGTCGATGGCATCGCCCAGATCTCATCTGCAGCTGCCGCAACCCAGTAACCGCCCGATGCGGCGGCACCACCCATAGAAACGACGATAGGCACACCGTCAGCTGCGATAGCGTCGACCTTGGCTCGGATCACCTCTGACGCAAATACGCTGCCACCACCCGAGTTAATGCGAAGTACGATAGCAACCGCATCAGCCTCATCAGCCCGCTCTAACTGCTCTACCACCGTATCGCTACCTGCCGATCCTTGAAAACTGTCGCCGGGCACCAATGTGCCCTCGATCGGAATGACGGCAATGAGCGGCTGCTCTTCACTCTCAAACGGATCTCGAATATCGCTCACATAGCGCTTGAGACTCACAAGCTGGATATCGCCATCTTCATCACGTGCGTCAACAATCTCGGTCACGCGCTCTTCGAGTTCATCGCCATAAACTAGCTCATCGACATAGCCCTCTTGCAAAAAGACCTCCGCCAGATCACCACCATTTGCCTCAAGCCTTCCCGGGAAATCGTTGACAAAGGCCGTCACTTCGCCCGGAGATTTGTTGCGCCCTTTTTCGACAAGCGTCGTGTAATCGTCCCACAAGCTGTTCAGCCACTTACCCACAACTTCGCGCTCCTGCGGTGACATGTCGTCTCGCATGTAGGGCTCCACCGCCGATTTATTTTCGCCCGCTCGGAAAATATGGAAATTGACCTTTATGTTTTCGAGAAATTGCTTCAGATAGGTGCGGTAAACACCAAAACCCATCAGGCTGATACCGCCCTCTGGATGCAGAAATATAGTGTCTGCTTGTGATGCGAGGAGGTACTGGGATTGCGTGAAGTAGTCTCCGATCGCAACGATAGGCTTACCGGTCTCTGAAAAACGATCCAGAGCTTCGATAATTTCCATCGACTGACTTGTGGAGGGGCCCGCAAGATTCTCTAGATCGAGGACAATCGACGTGATGCGATCATCATCCGCTGCCGCATCGATACCTTCTATTAGGGTTGAGAGTAAGGTTTCGCCTGCAAGTTCATCGGCGAACAAGGCGTCAAGCGGCTCAAGAGGTGTGCGATCCTCGACCAATCGCCCGGTCGGCGCTATTAACAGCCCAGCGCTCTCAGGCAGTGACTTGGGTGCATTTTCAGAAACGCTGATCGATAGCGCTGCGACGAAAATCACGACAAACATTAGCGGCACCAGGACCGTGATGACCTTACTGATACCGGCCAGGATACGCCAAATGGTTCTAAGTAAATCCATGTTCTACTCCTCGATGGCTTGGGCTGTGCGTCGCTCACGACCCCTAAAACGAATGTAGGCGGTGCAGACGGAAAACAGCAAAACAATGATGACGAGTCCACTGGCGACAACTAAGTTATTAGGGCGGGCGAAGACATCTTCAACCGCGCTGACAAAATAGAAGAGCAAAAGCAGGCAGTACCAGATAATCCATTGCAAATTATCCCGTGACACCCCGAACAGAAATAGAATGATCGGCGCCACCGAAGCGAGCCACAGTGGCCAGCGCCCACCCAACTCGATGACCTCAAGCGCACCCTGCCCAATCAGCGCCACACTTAAAACCCACAAAGACAACCAGAGATTTCCCGTAAGTGACCCTCTCTCCACCGACTGCTCACTCACCCTGGGACCTCCGCTCTAGCAAAACGAGCCAAGCGTCGTCCCAATGTCTGACACAGGGCCACCTCGTGTTCGGAAAGCTCGCCATCCGCATTACCACCCTCGGCCCAATGACTCGGTCCATATGGCGTTCCGCCCGTGCGCGTGGCTTGAAGCTCAGGGGCAGAGTAAGGCAACCCGACATAAATCATGCCGTGGTGAATCATTGGCAGCGCCATCGAAAGCAGTGTAGCTTCCTGGCCGCCATGCAGTGACGCTGTGGACGTGAACACCCCAGCCGGCTTATCCACCAAAGCCCCACTAATCCAAAGTGGCGACGTACCATCGATGAAGTATTTCAGTGGCGCTGCCATATTGCCGAATCGTGTGGGACTGCCCAGTGCCAATGCGGCGCAATCACGCAGATCGTCCTCATCGCAGTAGACGGGTCCTTCATCGGGTACATCCGGCATCACGGGACGATCAACCTCTGCACTCACCGGAGGCACGGTACGCAACCGAGCTTCCACACCCTCGATCTGCGCGACACCCCGCGCGATCTGCCGCGCCATGGCTTCGGTCGACCCGTGACGCGAGTAATACAAAATCAGTACGTAGGGATCAGCCACGTGCTACCTCTCAACAACTACTTTACACCCGTGACACATTAGCATGCCCACAGGCGAGTTGAGAGCGCGCTATACTGCGCCTGTAAATAAAGGTGGGTCAAAATGCGGTTAGCGCTGGTTTTTCTATCAGGTCTCGCGCTCCTCGGCTGTTCGAGCGAGCCGACCAGCATCGTGTCAAGCCAATGGAACGTCATCAATTACTGGGCCATTTGGTGCAAACCCTGTCGAGAAGAGATACCTGAGCTAAATCAACTGAATCAAGTTGAAAATGTGGTGGTCCTCGGCGTGAACTTTGATGGCAAAGTTGGCGAGGCACTGATCTCAGACGCCGTTGATCTCGGAATTGCCTTTGACGTCATTGATGATCCCGCGTCTAACTTGAACATCTCGCGTCCGTCCGTTCTCCCCACCACCCTCGTTTTATCTCCAGAGGGCACACTCGTCGCGACGCTGGTTGGGCCGCAGACAGCGGAATCAATCATGGCGTACATCGACCTAGAGAAAAGACCAAAATAGGGGCAAAAAAAACGCCGGCTAAAAAGCCGGCGAATTAAAGGAGCCACTCAAATCGGGAGATGATGTCTCATCTGACCCTCAGATGTTTCCCTCGCGCTGCCCCCGCGGCAACGCCATCTGCTGGATAATTAGTAAGAACCCAGCCAAATCGAAAAGTTCAAAAAAAATGTGAATTTTTTTGTTTTTTTATTCAGCAGTCCAAGTGGCAGACCCTGATTGGCCGCTGCCCGAAGAAACCGTCAACTCAACCTCGATCAGATCCGGGTCATTTTCGGCAGTTAGCAGCTCGTTGAGCAACAGATGGGAGAGCTCCTCAACCGTGACGTTGGCGATGGGCAAGACCCAGGTTTCATCCGCAGGGAATTTCAGTACCTTGCCGTCAAATGTGGCGTGAATCTCGTCACCCACCGTTTCAAGCGTTTGAAAGGGCGAAAACTCAGGTAACAGCATGTACTCATCGTACTTATCGCAAAGTACCTTTATGCGACGCTTATAGACGTTGTAGTCAGCGGAAAATCCGTTATTGCCCATCTTGGCAACGATACGCGCGGATACGAAGTAATTGTGACCATGCAACCGCTCGCGCTCCGTCGCGGAGAAAATGGTGTAGTGCGCAGAAGAAAATTTGTGCGCCTCTTTTGCAACATGAAGCGTCGTCAATCGTGTCACTCAAATACCCTTTGTCTACTAACCTGCTGACTCATACGCGGCACCGTCACCGCCAGACTCAGTGCTGGCACTCTCTGCTTGCAATCCTAGCCGATTAGACCCGCGTAGGATAACCTGCGCGTAAACAAGAGGTTCCTATCACCAGCATGCAAAAAACAGCCATCATAACGGGCGCGAGCTCGGGAATCGGTGCTGCAACTGCCGAACAATTTTTAGCTCGCGGTTACTCCGTGATCAATATCGCCCGACGGCCCAGCCCAGTTCAGGGCGTCATCAATATAGCCGCCGATCTCAGCACCGATAACGGAGCCGTGGATGCGGCACAGGCCTGCATCGCACATTTACCGGCTGAATCCAGTGAGGTGGCGCTTATCCACAACGCATCACTGATGCTGAAAGACAGCGCGCAGTCCTGTGAGACAGAAGCGATCATCCGCGTCCTCGCTGTTAATGTCCTTGCAGTGAATACCTTAAATCGCCGGTTGATGACCCACATGGCAACAGGCTCTAGCGTAATTTTCGTCGGATCGACGTTGTCAGAAAAAGCCGTCGCGGGAGCTTACAGCTATGTCGTCAGTAAGCATGCGCAACTCGGGCAAATGCGGGCAACCTGCCAGGATTTGATTGGATCTGGCATTCATACGGCCATGGTTTGCCCGGGGTTTACTGACACTGAAATGCTGAAACAGCATTTAGGTGGCGATACCGATCTCATGGTTGAAATAGGCTCGCAAAATGGCTTTGGGCGCCTCATCAAGCCGGAGGAGATAGCGGGCGTTGTGACCTGGGCTCACGAGAGCCCCGTCGTAAATGGGTCGGTTATTCACGCAAATTTAGGGCAGATAGAACATTGAGTACCGTCGTGGATGCTGCGCTCACCGAGCGTCGGGAGCGTGTTTTTTTAGTACTGGCTGGTGTCTTCCTGTCAGCCATGACATTGCTCAATGTCATCGGTATCACAAAATTTATACAGCTCGGCCCCTTCGCCCTGGCTGTTGGCGTCCTGCCCTACCCCATTACCTTTTTATGTACGGACTTGGTCAGTGAACTCTATGGAAAAAAACGAGCAAACTTTCTGGTAACCGTAGGGCTGTTTATCAACGGCTTCATTCTGCTGGTAATGACTGCAGGCCAGTATGTGACATCGGTCGATCCCAGCAACATGCCGCCTTGGCAGATTTTAAAGCTAGCAGCGCCCGTAGCCCTCCCTCAGGGTGGCAGTCTGGAGGGCAACGTCGAACTCTTCTCAGTGATGTACGCCATGACGAGTGGTGCAGTCACCGCGTCTATGGTTGCTTACATCACCGCGCAATACTGCGACGTGCAGCTGTTCCATTTCTGGAAACGTGTCACCAAAGGTAAGCACCTTTGGATTCGGAATAACTTCAGTACGCTTTTGAGTCAGCTGGTCGACTCCGTGATGGTGGTTACCGTGACATTTGGCGCCGTGTTCTATCGGGGTGAGATGACGCTATCTACACTCCTTGTTTTGGTCGCTAGCAACTACGGTTTTAAAGCGACTGTCGCACTGCTGGACACAATTCCGCTCTACATGCTCGTTGCTAGACTTCGTAGCTACCTTCAACTCGGCCCCGATGAAATTGCCGCGGCCGAATAAGCGCTGCGTCGTCGGTCAAAGACCGAGGAGCTTCAAAAACGGAATAGTAGGCGGTCGTTTTTCCACCAGCGTCGACTCGTCAATGGTAGCAATAACACTCACCGCATCCAGGGGTCGACGCTGAATTCGCATCGTAAGGTAGCGCGCAACATCATCGCTAAGTAGCAAACCGCGATCATGCGCCAAATGACTAAGCAGTCGCTCGAAATCATCCAATTCCCAGGCAGGCAGTTTGAAGGTGGTCAATAACGAGAGTCTCGATTTGAGATCAGCAAGTACGTTCTTCAAACCAGTGGGCGACTGAGTTGCAGATGCAAGAAATGGTGTACCTGTTTCTGCACATCGGTTGTAACAGTGGAACAACGCCTCTTGCCACGAACAATGCCCATCGATGAGGTGGATATCATCGACAACCACCATGGTGTCGTTCTCCGCATGTTCCAACACCGCCTCAGGTGGGTAGTCGAGCAAGGATTCCATGGGGAGGTAACGCGTACCGGGCTGAGCGGCACAGCAAGCTTGCAGAAAATGACTCTTTCCTTGCCCCTCGGACGCCCACAGGAAGAAACCAGTTCCACCCTGATCCAGCAGTCCCCTAGCGAAGCTCTCGACCTCACCGGTTACCTCGCGAGATACCCAATGACTCCAGGTGGCGCCAGGATTCACCGATATAGGCAGGACCAACTGCGCTGATCGACCACTCATAAATCAGACTTAGTCCGCGTTGTAGACGTCAGTAGAAAGATAGGCGTCAACAAGACGTCGACCAAATACCAGCAAGACCGCTGCCACAGGGAGTGCAACCAATACGCCCGTGAAGCCAGCTAACTGCCCACCAGCCATCAGCGCGAAAATCACGGCGACAGGATGGAGCCCTATTCGATCCCCAATCAGGATGGGCGTGAGAAGAAAGCTCTCAATCAGCTGACCGATGACAAAGACGGACGCCAACAAACCCAGCGCTAGCGGATCGAGTCCGAACTGGAAGTACCCCACAATCATTGCACTACCAATACCAATCACCGCGCCTGCGTAAGGAATCAGGGCAGCCACCCCTGCCATTAAGCCCAGCAGAACAGCGTAATTCAGTCCTACCAGCCAGAGACCAAAGCTGTACATGAGCGCCTGCGCGCCCATAATGACGAACTGTCCACGAACAAATGCCTCGAGCACACCGTGGGCCTCCGCGACAGATTCCGTCACGTTGGTCATCCATGCGCGCGGTACAAGCTTTAGAAGGCCTGCCATCATAAGGTCCCAATCGCGCATTAGATAAAAGGCCACAACGGGAATGAGCGCGAGATTGAGAATGCCGGCGATCAGCGACAGACTCGACGTCGTCACTTTCTGAACAACCCCGCCGGTTACTTGCCCGACAGACTGCAAGTGCTCGGACAGGCTGGTTTGCCAATCGATGGTCGGCAATGAAACTGGACTCAGATTCAGCTGAGACTGTAATTTCGGTAAGGCAACTTCAGCGACCCACCGATACGCATCGGGAATCGCTGCTGCCAATTGAGATAACTGCTGTATGAGAACCGGAATCACGACCGCGGCGATAATGACAAGGATCGCCATTAACAAAGCAAAAACCAAAGCGACTCCGCTGGCGCGGGTGAAGCCACGTGCCTCGAGCCGGTCTACAAGAGGATCACCCAAGTAGGCAATCAGCGCACCGACCGCAAAGGGCATCAAGATGTCTCTCAGCTGCATGAATAGGAGTAGCACCAACACAGCGACAACGAGTACGGGTAACCATCGCAAGGTGCTGGACTGCGCAGTCGGTTGGTCTGTCACTGAATGCTCTCCCATGTAAGGTCTAGTTGTGCTCGATTAGTTGCTGATTGCACACGCAACCTTGAGCGACTTGGAATGAGTCGAGCAACCTCCTCCGCTGAAGAGACCCCGACAACGCGGTAGGTCAGCGTGTTCTGGCCCACTGAGTCGATACGCAGTTCAACCAACTCTGCCAACTGTTTGAACACGGTTGATACTGCCCGGTAGTCAGCAAACGAGCTGACCCCGCGCACCGTAACGGCGATGGCATCTGATACTTCGAACTGCTGCAGTGTCACGGCTAATGAGTTGCGCATAGCATCAACAGCAAGATCGACACCCACATCCCAGATGCCGTTCAAGTCGCTGAGGCGCATCTGTTTGTGCATCTCGCCATCGGGCCCGACGTAATGCCAATCAACGAGTTTGCTGCCGTCGCTCAAATCGATCCAACGACCCACCAGTGAATGTTCAGAACCATAGCGGCGTGACCCTTGCCGAATCCGGTCGAAATCTCGAGTCCAAAGCGCGTTAACGGGCACTGTTGCCGCATCTGTCAGATCCAGCAATGGGAATCGCGCTTCAACCCCACGGGCCTCGAAGCGCTCGATGGACGGCACCAGTAAATCCACATCATCGGAGCGAGCCGCGAACCGTCGCGAGAAGGGCTCATCCAGCGCCACCCATACCACAACGGGTGGTCTGCGTTGCTCCCAGTACGGAACCGACTCATCCCTAAACAGGCTTCGAACGAATGCGTCATCGAACTCCAGGAAGACGACATCGCCTTCCTCGTCCTCACGATAGCTGTAGAGCAGCACATGTTCTTGTGCACTGCCCACGGCCTCTCGAAATGCTGCCTCATCGAGAATAGCCTCATTGCCTGAAACCTTTATCAACAGCCGCGTCAATCCCTCCCGAGCTGCATGCGATAGCTCAGCACCTCCTCTATCCGCAACGGCGACCTGCTCAGAGAAAAAACTATCTTGAGCCGCTGAAGTTGTAGGCAGCGCGAGCCACCCAAAAACCAGCGCAAGAGGAAAAAACTGTCTGTAAAAAAGTCTCATATAACGAGTTTAACAGCGAAAGTTGTCTCGGTCGCTTTCCTCTCACTTTGCCAGCGAGTAACCTTCTCGCCGTGATGAGAGGCCAGCTATGACACACGAACAAACATCCCCTGGTTTGACCTATAAAGATGCAGGCGTTGATATCGATGCTGGGAATGCATTGGTCGATCGCATCAAGCACGTTTCAAAAGCGACCCGACGGTCTGAAGTCTTAGGAGGATTGGGAGGCTTTGGTGCGCTTTGCGAGATCCCAAAGGGCTACCGAAGCCCTGTCTTGGTATCGGGTACTGACGGGGTTGGTACTAAACTCCGTCTTGCCATGCAGCTGGGCAGGCACAACACCATCGGCATCGACCTTGTCGCCATGTGCAGTAACGATATTGCCGTGGTGGGAGCCGAACCGCTGCTTTTCCTCGACTATTACGCCACCGGTAAATTGAACGTTGATGTAGCGGCCGATGTCATCGAGGGCATTGGTAAAGGGTGCGAGCTCGCGGGTGCAGCGCTTGTCGGCGGTGAAACAGCTGAAATGCCGGGCATGTATGAAGGCGACGACTACGACCTTGCCGGATTTTGCGTTGGTGTCGTGGAAAAAAATCAGATTATCGACGGTCACAAAGTTGCACCGGGAGACAAGATCATTGCGACTGCCTCATCAGGACCGCATTCAAACGGGTATTCGTTGATCCGAAAGATTATCGAGGTGTCCGGTGCTGACCTGTCAGCGCCCTGCGGTGAAACGACTTTGGCCGATGCGCTGATGGCTCCTACAGAGATTTACAACAAACCTCTTCTTGCACTTCAGCGGGAAATAAAACCGCATGCACTAGCGCACATTACGGGGGGTGGTCTGTTGGAAAATATTCCTCGCGTGCTGCCTAACGGTTGCTCGGCCGTCCTCGATAAACAAACCTGGGAGCTACCCCCTGTCTTCAAGTGGCTGGCTACAGCGGGTGGTGTTGCTGAAGAAGAGATGCATCGAACCTTCAACTGCGGCATTGGCATGACCGTCATCGTAGGTCCCAGCAAGGCGGAGGCTGCCCTTCAGTTGCTCTCAGATCAGGGTTTGAATTGCTGGGAGCTCGGTACCATCGCTGAAGGTACGGGCGTCGTGGAGTTCGCTTCTTGAGTTCGATCTCCGAAAAGAGGATTTCGATTCTCATTTCGGGGCGCGGCTCCAACATGGAGGCTTTCCTAAAAGCTGAGCGCCGAGGCGTGCTGAGCGGACAGGTGGTGCGTGTGATTAGCAACCGTCCGGACGCAGCCGGCCTCGCAACCGCATCGGACGCAGGCGTAGCCACCACCGTTGTTGATCACACCTTGTATGAATCGAGGGGAGCCTTTGACGCAGCGCTTGCAGAGGCGGTCAAGCAAGACAATCCCGATGTGGTCGTTCTTGCCGGCTTCATGCGCATCCTCACGCCGGTATTCATCGATGCCTTTGTGGGGAAACTAGTGAACGTTCACCCATCTCTGTTGCCTAACTACCCAGGACTGAACACGCATCAGCGCGCCATCGATAATAGTGACAGGGAAGCAGGAGCAACAGTGCATTACGTCACCAACGAAATCGACGGGGGACCACCCATTTTGCAGGTCAGCGTACCGATCGAGTCTGGTGATGATTCAGACTCACTTGCCGCTCGAATATTGGACTTCGAGCACGTTATTTTCCCCGAAGCGGTCAATTGGCATCTACAAGGTCGGTTAGTCCACGAGGCAGACGGCGCCTATCTAGACGGCAAAAAGTTGCCCCCGACCGGCTCGCTCTGGGAATGGCAGGCATGAGATCGCGGTTATTCCCTACCACCGTAGCAGGGCACGTCGCAGGTCTTTTTTTATGTTGTCTCGTCAATGGCCTGGCTTGGGCCAAGGAAGCTAATTTCTCAGAGACGCCGGCGGATAAGACGCAGGCCGTATCGTCGCTACGAACCTTCGATGCACTTTATAAAACATCAGCCCTCGGAATGACCCTCGACCTGAAACGATCGCTGACTCAGGCGGGTGACACCTACACACTGAGCAGCCGCGGCAAAAACATGCTGATCAATATGAACGAATCTGCCGATTTTCGAATCGTTGACGGCGCAATTGAGGGCATTCGCTTCGACTCTAAAGTCAAATCACTCAAAACGAACAAACGCGCTGTTCGCTTCGATCAGTCGGCTGGGGTTATCGATAGCATGAAGCGCGGCGACTGGACGCAGCATCCGTGGGAGCCCGGCGTCTTGGACCGTTTTTCACAGCAGCAACAGCTCCGCCTGACGCTACTTGGTGAGGAAGAACCGCCAGAGACGTTGGAATTTAGGGTGGTTGACGGCCCCAAAGTGAGCGACAAACGCTGGCAACGACTGCCCGATGAAGTAATCGAAACACCCTTAGGTCAAATCAACACAGTCAAATACCGAGCGGTTCACACCAACCCCGACAAGCGAGCTTCAGAAATATGGCTTGCACCCGAGCTTGATTACCTGATGGTCAAGACCATTCATGTCGAGCGATCTTCAACGGTGAAGGTGACGATTAAGTCTCTAAACTGGCTGGACGGCGCGTAAGTATCCGCGGAGCTTTCTATAAAAACTCGCTGTAGACGCCCGTTATCCTAGGTCTTTGGCAAGGTAACGCCCGTTTGTGCCTGGTACTTACCACCGCGATCGGCATAGCTAGTCTCACAAACCTCATCGGATTCGAAGAACAACATTTGAGCAACGCCTTCGTTGGCGTAGATCTTCGCTGGCAGTGTTGTGGTGTTCGAAAACTCGAGCGTCACATGGCCTTCCCACTCGGGCTCAAGCGGTGTGACGTTAACGATGATGCCGCAGCGCGCGTAGGTGGACTTGCCGAGACAAACCGTCAACACATTTCGTGGAATGCGAAAGTATTCAACGGTCCGCGCCAAAGCGAATGAGTTGGGTGGTATCACGCAAACATCACTTTCAACGTCAACAAACGAATCGTTATCAAACGCCTTGGGATCAACCGTTGCCGAATTGATATTCGTGAAGACCTTGAACTCGCGCGAGCATCGGACATCGTAGCCGTAACTTGATGTCCCGTAAGAGATCAACTTCTCCCCGTGTTTGTGCCGGACCTGCCCTGCCTCATACGGCTCGATCATTTTATGTTGCTCCGCCATACGACGAATCCAGAGGTCTGATTTGATGCTCACATTTGCTCCTAAATCGCTTTTTCTAACGACCTACTCAGTCATACTAATTGTGGGGGCTCTCGGCGCCTCGCTCCCGCTCAGCGTCGCCATAACAGCTGCTGCTGCTTCACGATACGCAGCTGCGACCGAACCGTCCTTATCGACCGCGGATATCGGCGCTCCGGCGTCACTGGTTTCCCGAATAACACGCGACAAGGGAATATTCGCAAGAATCGGTGCTTCGTATTCATTTGCCAAAGTTTGGCCACCATCACTGCCAAAAACAGGGTCTTCATGGCCGCAGTTACTGCAAGTATGGATCGCCATATTTTGGACCATACCGACGATCGGCACCGACACTTTCTGAAACATCTCGATCGCTCGGCGCGCATCAATGAGGGCTATGTCCTGTGGCGTGGTCACAACAACTGCACCGGCCAGACGAGTTCGCTGAGAGAGCGTTAGCTGGATATCGCCCGTACCCGGTGGCATATCGACAAACAAGACATCGAGCTCACCCCAGCGCGTCGACTCAATCATCTGCTGTAACGCACCACTCGCCATCGGTCCGCGCCACACCATGGGTGTTTTTTCTCTGGTGAGAAATGCCATCGACATGGCACTGACACCATGCGCCTCAATGGGGATAAAAAATTTTTCTTCGATAACGTCGGGCATGACACCGTCGGCAATGCCCAGTAGGCGCGCCTGACTCGGGCCATAGATGTCCGCATCGAGGAGACCTACCTGGTAACCAAGCTGAGCTGCAGCCACAGCGAGGTTCGCTGAGACAGTCGATTTGCCGACACCGCCCTTACCAGAAGCGACCGCGACGATGTATTTGACTGCGCCTACGCCTTGACTCACTGCTATTCCCCGCCGAAAAGCGGCGAGTATATCTCAGCCTTCCGCCGACAGGGACACAAGACAGTTAACCAGACCAACCTTGGTACTGAAAAGACTGTGAACAAATGACAAGCGCTGTTCCGGCATGACGGGGGAAGCTACAATGGCGCCCGATTCATCATCGGACCCCCGTTTTATGTCGTCGCGCAAGATTTTGGTTACCTCAGCACTACCCTATGCAAACGCTCCATTGCACTTGGGGCATATGCTCGAGCAGGTACAAACCGATATATGGGTCCGTTTTCAGCGCTCGCGAGGCCATCATTGCCGATACGTCTGCGCCGATGACGCGCATGGCACGGCGATCATGTTGTCGGCTGAAAAACAGGGCGTAGCACCCGAGACTCATATTGCCAATATCAAGGCACTGCACGAGGCCGACTCAGCGGGATTCCATATCTCATTTGACAATTATCACTCGACGCATTCGCCTGAAAACCAAGCTTGGTCGGAGACCATTTTCAAACAGCTTGAGGCCAATGATCACATCGCGATCCGCAGTGTGGTGCAAGCCTTCGACGAAGCCAAGGGGTTGTTTCTGGCTGACCGATTTATCAAAGGCACCTGTCCCAAATGCAAAACACCCGATCAGTACGGCGATAACTGTGAGGCCTGCGGCGCCACGTACGCACCAACTGACGTGATCGATCCTGTCTCAGCGCTTTCTGGGACAACGCCGGTAGAGAAAGCGTCTGATCACCTGTTTTTCCAGTTGAGCCAATTTCAAGATCTACTCGCTGATTGGGTAAGTGGAGACCAGCTGCAAACACCCATCGCGAACAAGCTTCGAGAGTGGATTGATGCAGGTCTGCAGGATTGGGACATATCACGCGACGCGCCCTATTTTGGCTTCGAGATTCCCGGTCACCCGGAGAAATATTTTTATGTCTGGCTCGATGCACCCATTGGGTACATTGCCAGCCACCAGAATCTCTGCGACCGCACCGGTGAGGACTTCGATAGCTATTGGCAGCCAGGCGGTGACACCGAGCTCTACCATTTCATTGGCAAAGACATCATCAACTTCCATGGTCTGTTCTGGCCAGCCATGCTCGCAAGCGCAGGACTTCGGCAGCCTTCAGCAGTATTCGCACATGGATTCCTGACGGTAGATGGCACAAAGATGTCGAAGAGCCGTGGCACCTTCATCATGGCCTCGACGTATCTAGAGCATCTGGATGCTGAGTACCTACGGTATTACTTTGCGGCAAAGCTGAGCTCCAGCGTCGATGACATGGATCTCAGTCTCGAAGATTTTGTTCAGCGAGTGAACTCTGACCTCGTCGGGAAGGTAGTCAACATTGCCAGCCGATGTGCTGGCTTCTTGCGCAAGCGATTCGATAATCAACTCAGTGATACCTGCAGCGAATCCGAGCTCCTAGGAGACCTGATTGCCGCGGGTGACAAGATTGCCAGTCTCTACGAAGCCCGAGACTTCCAGCGTGCCATGCGCGAAGTCATTGCCGTTGCCGATCGCGCTAACCAGTTCATCGATGATAAAAAGCCATGGGTCATGGCAAAGGAAGAGGGACGAGAACAAGACGTTCAAGACGCCTGTTCCGTGGGCATCAACTGTTTTCGAGTACTAATGACTTATTTGAAGCCAGTACTGCCTGTGATGGCAGAGAAAAGCGAGGCGTTTTTGGGTCTGTCACTTGACTGGACGGAGCTAAATGCACCTCTCGAAGGTCACACGATCAACAATTTTTCACCGCTCATTCAGCGAATTGACCCAGATGCGGTTGCTGCGATGGTCGAGGCAAGTGAAGCGTAAGACAATCTTTCCACACTGTCAGATTGCCTCGATATTCCTTACTATAGGGAACGGATGAATGAGACAGGCAAAAAAGCCTGCAGGAGCAACATGCTAGGGGACTTCGCGGTACTGCTAATCGCCGCCGTACTGGTCAATAATTTTGTTTTAGTTCAGTTCCTGGGCCTCTGCCCATTTATGGGTGTGTCTAACAAACTGGACACAGCCATAGGCATGTCCGCGGCTACGACTTTCGTATTAACGCTCGCTTCTGTATGTAGCTTCCTAACGTATCGCTACTTGCTTGAGCCACTTGATTTAACCTACCTACGCACACTTTCATTCATCCTTGTGATTGCCGTCGTTGTGCAGTTCACGGAAATGGTTGTTCGAAAAACAAGTCCGCTACTGCATCGCGTACTCGGCGTATATTTGCCGCTTATAACAACCAACTGCGCCGTATTGGGCGTGGCACTCCTCAACATCAACCAAGCGCACAACTTCATGGAAAGTCTTATCTATGGACTGGGCGCTGCACTGGGCTTTTCCCTGGTACTCGTATTGTTCGCGGCTATGCGCGAGCGACTCGTGGTAGCTGACGTACCAGAGCCATTCCAGGGCGCAGCGATCGGTATGATCACGGCGGGACTGGCATCGCTCGCCTTCATGGGCTTCGCGGGACTTGTGTGATGCTCGAGGTCATCGTTGGCAATCCTATTCTTCTCGCTCTGGCTGCGCTGGTGGGCATGGCCATTTCGTTTGGTGCCTTGCTCGGATTCGCTGCCGTTCGCTTCGAGGTGGAAGGCAACCCGCTCTCTGATCAAATCAATGCCATTTTGCCTCAGACCCAATGTGGTCAGTGCGGCTACCCGGGATGCAGGCCGTACGCCGAGGCGATTGCCGACGGTGACTCTATAAATAAGTGTCCTCCCGGCGGTGAAGACACGATTCAGGCGCTGGCCAATTTACTCGATGTTGAACCAGAGCCACTGGACGCGGAACACGGTGTCGAAGCCGAGCCCACTGTTGCGTATATCCGCGAGGACGAGTGCATCGGCTGCACCAAATGCATTCAAGCCTGTCCTGTAGATGCCATTCTCGGTGCAGCGAAGCTCATGCACACCGTGATTATCGATGAGTGCACTGGCTGCGATCTTTGCGTTGAGCCGTGTCCCGTCGACTGCATCGACATGATCCCCAGAAAAGGTGGCATCCAGCACTGGTACTGGCCTCTACCTAATGGACGAACTCGCGAAAACCTCATCGCGACTGATCGCGGCTCTGAGCAGGCGGCCGCATGAGACAGATATTTGATATTCACGGTGGCATCCATCCGCCTGAGCGAAAAGACATGTCGAACCCCGGATGGGTCAGCGACTGTGATATGCCCAGCAAACTGGTTCTACCGGTGACACAGCATATTGGCGCTCCAGCCCGACCCGTTGTCGAAGTGGGCGACACCGTTCTCGGGGGACAAATGATTGCCGAGGCACAGGGGCCGGTCAGTGTGCCCGTCCATTCGCCGAGCTCCGGTACAGTGACAGCTATTGAAGCGCGTGCGGTGCCTCACGCATCAGGTTTAACCAATACCTGCATTGAAATTTCACTGGATGGTAAAGATGAATGGATTGACTGCGAGGGGCTGGATAACTGGCGCGATGAAACCAAAGCCGCACTAGTCGAACGCGTGCGCCTTGCCGGGATTGCGGGTCTAGGCGGTGCAGGTTTCCCCACCGCGATAAAACTTGCCTCAGATAGAGACGGCGGTATCCACACGCTCATTATCAACGGCACCGAGTGTGAGCCGTATATCACAGCCGACGACACCGTCATGCAATGTTTTGCTCAACAAATTGTTGAAGGCACAGAGATTCTTGCGCACATGGTCGGTGCTGAAACCGTGTTGTTGGCGGTTGAAGACAACAAGCCCGAGGCGGCAGACGCTATGCGGCAGGCCGCTGAGGCGCTCGAGATAGCGGAAGTGGTGACTTTC
This sequence comes from Halieaceae bacterium, assembly GCA_902547755.1. Classification (GTDB taxonomy): domain Bacteria; phylum Pseudomonadota; class Gammaproteobacteria; order Pseudomonadales; family Halieaceae; genus Luminiphilus. Next base: position 65,161 of record CACCPA010000008.1, read on the forward strand.
CCAACCAAGTACCCGTCCGGCGGTGAAAAACAGCTCATTGAGATCCTACTCAACGCGCAAGTGCCCTCGGGTGGTATCCCCGCTGATATTGGCGTGTTATGCCAAAACCCGAGTACCGCCATTGCAGTGCGCGATGCGCTGATTGATGGAAAACCGGTCACGCACCGCATCACCACCGTGACAGGCATGTCGCTGAAAGATCCGGGAAACCGCCGCGTCATGTTGGGTACGCCCATTAGAGAACTACTCGAAACTGCGGGTTTCAATGCCGACAGCGCAGATCGGGTCATTCATGGCGGCCCCATGATGGGCTTTGCTGTCACCGACCTCGATATGCCGGTGGTGAAGATCACCAATTGCGTCCTTGCACCGACACGAACCGAGATTCCGCCACCTCAGCCTCAGCAAGCCTGTATTCGCTGTGGAATGTGTGCGGAAGCCTGTCCCGCCTCATTGCTGCCGCAGCAGCTCTACTGGTATGCACGGGCAAGGGATCAAGAGCAGCTCGAGCGTCATAATCTGATGGATTGCATCGAGTGTGGTGCCTGCGCCTACGTCTGTCCAAGCCATATTCCGCTTGTTCAGTACTATCGATCGGCAAAAGGCTCACTCCGGGAAGCAGCGAAAGAGAAATTACGCTCGGATAACTCACGCTCGCGATTTGAGGCGCGTCAGGAGCGCCTGGAGCGAGAGGCGGCGGCCAGAGAAGCGAAGCGGGCAGCGCGTAAAGCCGCAGCTGAAGCGAGAGCACAAGCGGGCGATGACCCTGTGCAAGCAGCCATCGAACGTGCAAAAGCGAAAAAAGCACAGCAGGAGGCGGAGCAATGAGTTTGATGCACGTCTCGTCACCACACGTCCACAAGCCTGTCTCTTCAGTTGAGCAGGTAATGAGGCAGGTCTTGCTCGCCACAATTCCCGGCGTTTTGGTGCTGACATGGTTTTTCGGGCCGGGCACCATTATCAATATTGTCTTTGGTTCGGCACTGGCACTGGCCTTTGAGGCCTGGGCCCTCTGGCTGAGGGAGAAAGACTATAAAACACCGCTGAGAGATCACAGCGTGATCGTCACGGCAACGTTACTCTGCATTGCATTACCGCCCTATGCTCCGTGGTGGCTAATTGCCGTCGGTATTGCCGTCTCGGTTCTCCTCGGCAAACACGTATTCGGGGGCTTGGGGTACAACCCGTTCAACCCAGCCATGGTGGGCTACGTCGTGTTACTCGTCTCGTTTCCACTACAGATGAGTTCATGGACGGAGCCGCGAGGTTTCGGCGAGGTGCCAGGCATCGTCGATGCCTTCACAGCCTTGTTTGCTGCCTCAAGTTATGACGCCGTTACAGCGGCCACACCACTGGATCTGTTCAGACAGAACTCCGGCATGCTGTTTGAAGACCTCATGCAATCCAAATTAGAGCTCACAGGCCCTATCGCGGGCTTGGGTTGGGATTGGGTCAACCTCGCTTTTCTTGCGGGTGGTATCTGGCTGCTGAGGCAGCGCATTTTTACCTGGCATGCGCCGGTGGGCATGCTGACTGCTCTCACGATCTGTGCGGCACTGGGTTACGATGAGGGCAGTTCTACGGGCGGTGGTTCAGTGCTATTCCACCTGTTTAGTGGCGCCACCATGTTCGGTGCATTTTTCATCATTACAGACCCCGTTAGTTCAGCGGTGTCAAACAAAGGGCGCCTCATCTTTGGCGCGATGGTCGGCATCCTTGTCTACTTGATCCGAGTCCATGGAAACTACCCTGATGCCGTCGCTTTCGGGGTGCTCCTCCTGAACTTTGCTGCGCCGCTCATCGATCAGTACACGCAGCCAACGGTATACGGCACTAAAAAAGTGGAGGCGGACGAATGAGAGTCGTCATCTCTAGCCTCGTTGGTGCCAGCCTATTGGCCGCGTTTGCCGCCGTTGGTTCGGGTTTGATCAGTGGCGTCTATGAGCAAACCAAAGAGCCGATTGCTGCCGCCGAGCGCGCGGCCGAAGCCAAACAGTTGCTCGAGATATTCCCTCGCGAATCCCACGACAACGAGCTCATCGATGACGGCTTTGTTGTCGACGCAGAAGACCCACTCCTCGCTTTGAGGGAACCCGGCATGGGTTATCGCGCACGACGCGACAACGACGTTACCGGCATCATTTTGCCGGCAACGGCGCGCGATGGTTACAGCGGTGATATTCGTTTGTTGGTAGGCATTGGGCGCGACGGCACTGTTGCTGGCGTGCGTGTTCTGAGCCACAGAGAGACGCCCGGGCTCGGTGACAAGATCGAATTAAAAAAGTCCGACTGGGTACTGTCATTTGATGACAAAACGCTCGTTGATCCAGCACCAGAAAAATGGGCTGTGATCAAGGATGGTGGTGAGTTCGATGCCTTCACTGGTGCAACCGTCACGCCCCGCGCCGTCGTTGCTGCGGTCAAGAGCGCGATGGAGTACAGTCAGAATAACCGAAGCGCGTTGTTTGAAATCGAAGAGGCGAACGAATCATGAGCACTCCGTCTTATGGTCAGATAACCCACAATGGTCTGTGGAAGAACAACCCCGCTTTGGTGCAGCTTCTCGGTTTGTGTCCATTACTCGCGGTGACTGCGAGCGTAGTTAACGCACTGGGGCTGGCCATCGCAACGTTGTTTGTCCTTGTTACCTCAAATCTTTGTGTCTCACTTATTCGAAACGTCGTCACGGATTCCATTCGACTCCCCGCCTTCGTTCTCATCATCGCAGCTGCCGTGACGGGCACCGAACTATTGATGCAAGCCTATGCCTACGAGCTATATCAGATCCTCGGTATTTTTCTTCCGCTCATCACAACTAACTGCGTCATTCTGGGCCGCGCGGATGCGTTTGCCGCCAAGAATCCATTGATGCCAGCTCTGGCTGACGGCGTCATGATGGGGCTGGGTTTTGGTCTGGTATTGGTGGTGCTCGGCGCTACCCGCGAGCTATTAGGCACCGGTGCCGTCATGGCGAATATGGAGTTACTACTGGGGCCCATGGCGAAAGACTGGGTGTTCGTGGTGGCGTCAGACTACACCGGTCTCCTGCTGGCCATATTGCCGCCGGGCGCCTTCATCATTACGGGTCTATTAATAGCCGCCAAAAACGTGATTGATGCGCGTATTGAAAGGGCAAATAAAGCTCAGGTTGAGGTGCAAACGGGCAGCAAACGTGTCCGGGTCACAGGCGAGATCGCCTAAGCGGCCTGAGAGTCCCCGACAACCAGCGTTCCCAAGAGCTCATCCACTGAGGCATCATCGAGACCTTCGTCCTCTTCAGCGCAGACATAGGTGATGTAAAGCAGCAGGCTCTCAGACCCGAGATACCACTCACGAACCGACGCACCGTCATCGCGATATACCCCAGTTACACCCTCAAACCCGCCAGCCCGTGCTTGATGCCATTGAGTGATCTCAGGCGATCCCTCTGACGCCATTGCGGCCACATCTGAAGCATTCACTCTGCCCGACTGTTTGTGCAATGTGGTGATTTCAATCTCACCGACATCGTCCTGATCAACAATACGAATGACGTCACCATCATTCTCGGCGTGCCACTCCTCGGGGAGCATCATGCACCAATGGTCCGTCTCTAAAATATTCACTACTTCGAACTCCAATTACCAGTCGCAGCGCATCATTAGCGCGTCCTCGCGCCCCGCTGCCGCCTTATAATAACTTTCCCGAAGCCCTATCGTGGCAAAGCCCAGCTTTGCGTACAAAGCCAAAGCGGCGGTATTACTAGAGCGTACTTCAAGGAAAACCGATCGGATTTCGGACAAACGCAATTTCTCAAAAGACTGTGTCAATAACGACTCACCAATGCCAGTCCGCCGAAAGGCCTCGCCCACTCGAATATCAATAATCTCAGCCTCGTCCTGAACAACCGAAAACCAGACCACGCCCTGAATACCTTGCACCCCTGAAATGGCCCAGGCCCTGCCTGCGGGTTTAGCCAATAATCGCGTGAGTGCATCGAGTGACGGGGGTTGATCGCTGTCGTACAGACCATCGAGCGAGAGGTTTACTACCTGCTCCGAGCTAATCTCTTTGAATTCACCCAAGGCTGAGCGACTTAAGCGGTTTTAGTGCCTCCCAAGCGACTCGCTTAAGAGCCGGCTCGGAGAGCATCGCCAGGGTCGATGGAATCCGCACCCCTGACTGAACAATCCGGTCAGGTAAGTAGTGACAATCGCCCATGAGAATGACTCGTTTCGCGTCGACTTCCCGTGCCATTCGTTGAATGAGCCCGTGCAAGGCCTGCTTTGCCGACTCCGCATCACCCGATAATGCGCTATTGCCGGCTACGGGCCAGTCAAACTGCTGCTGCATTAGCATCGTGGTAGGAGTCGAAATTGCTCGCGCCATCGCATTAATGAGTGCCAATTGATCTTGTCTAATCAGACCATCGCCCAGTTCTTCAAGCCACAGAAATGGTCCTGCTGAGGCCAACAACATAGAAAACGAAACCGACTCGGACCCAGTCGAGGACTCAGACGCTCTCGATTGTGAAACCGGCACATGAGAAGCTGAGCCACTGGTGGTCATCTGAGGCATTTGCGGTACAGGTGTGCTGGGGGTTTCAATCCGCGGCTCGACCGATCTGCTCACGACCGCGGGTTCATCGACCTCAGACACGGGAACTGCAAAACGCAGGGCTTTCGCGGCCCCGGGGAAATCACATCGTGAGCTATAAACACTGATACCCATGGCCGATAGTGCCTGTCGGCGCGCCATTTCGGCGGCGATGATGTCAGGGCTGGCAGTGGCTGTTTCAGGAGTATCGGACATGAAGTAAGTGTCTCACGAGTGCACTGGTTATGACAGAACGACGCGAACTGATAACCACGGAGAACGAATCCAAACAGCCGTCAGTTGAGCTCACTGTCTCTTGGTGCGTTCTTTTGGCGCTTAGTTTGAGCGAACAGATAAGAGACGACCGATCGTGACTGCGGTATTCTTTTGGTCTCTGGGAAGAAAACAATAAACAAGGTGACGCTATGTCTCTCATACCGGCTGATCAGCACTTTGCTGTCATCGCAGCTATCTTATTTTTATCAGCCATTGCATTTGCGTCGGAGCGAACAGTTGTCGGACAGAAGATTACCGGTACGGTCGTCGTAATCTTGCTCGCCATTGTTGCGGCCAATGTGGGCGTCATTCCTCACTCGGCTCCCGCGTACGGCTTCATCTTTAGTTACATCGTCCCAATGCTGATCCCCTTATTTCTATTTCAGGCAGATATCCGACGACTGGCGCGAGAAGCATCTAGGACAACTGCCGCCTTCCTTATTGCCACACTAGGCACCGTCGCAGGTGTCATTTTCGCGGCCATGCTCCTCGATTTAAGCCAGTTAGGTACGGCCTCCGAATTGGCTGCCGATCGTCGCGAGGCAGGCGTCGTGGGACTATTCGCGTCGACCTACATTGGCGGCTCGGTTAATTACGCAGCCCTTGGAGAGATCACAGGCTTGAGCGCAGACGCCTCATTCTTTTCTGCAGCCACCGCAGCAGACAACCTCTTCTCAGCCGTATTTTTGAGCATCATCGCGCTGATTCCGGGTGCGCACTGGATTGCCAGCCGCTTCGTTGCGCACGGTGATAGCAGTGCGAGCAAAATGGCTGAGACGACGGTCACCGCATCAAGCATCAGTTATGCGCTTGCCACATCCGCCGGTATTGTGGCCATCACCGACTTGCTATGCTGGTGGCTGGATATTCCTAGCTGGCGTTACGCCATCATGACCCTGATCACCGTTAGTCTCGCCACCGCGGTTCCGCAAATTCGTGACTGCTTTGCCGGCGCGTTTGAGGTGGGTGTTGCCCTTTCATTCACTTTTTTTGCCGGTATCGCAGCTGGCGCTGATATCAGGGCCATGATCAGTGTCGCGCCGTTACTCATTGTGTTGGTGGCTATTCTATTGAGCGTTCACCTCGCGGTGCTCCTCATCGTCGGCCGCCAGTTTGGACTGACTATTCCGGAGCTGCTGACAGCCAGCAACGCCGCTATTCTAGGAGCCACCACTGCTCCAGCCATGGCGGCAGCCAAAGGCTGGCACGATCAGGTCACGCCTGGCGTGCTGGTCGGTGTCCTAGGTTACGCCTTAGGCACCTTTATCGGCACAGCGCTTTTCCAAATTTGGTAAACGCCACTGGAATGGAATAATGAGAGCGCCTAAAATCCCGCTGGTCTTAAATCGACCAAAATGCGTATCACGATTAGGCGGATCGGTACTGCAGACAATAATGCACATGACAGACACCCCAAATGCACATGACAGACACCCCAGCTATAAATGACCCTCGCTTCCTACCCGACGTGGACCCCATGTTCGAGTACTACCTGGTGGATAAGCCGAAGCTTACCTACGAGTCACCCGAGGATGGCCCGTTGACACGTGCCTTTGTGCGTGTCCTTGAGGGATTTCTGGGTCGTCATGAAATGGAAGGGCATTACCAGGCGCTGAAAGCCCAAGATATCGACTCGAAGATGTTCTTCCGAGAAGCCTTTAAGCTGACCAATATCACACTTGATGGGGACACCAGCCCTCTTGCTGACATCCCTAAAGATCGACCAGTTCTGTTCATAGCCAACCACCCGTTCGGTGTTATCGACGGCTTGATCATGTGCAATATGGCCTTGGACTACGCGAACGACTTTCAGGTCGTCATCAACTCATTGCTCTGTCAGGACCGCGATTTGGTCCCGCATTTCCTACCCATCGATTTTTCAGAAACTAAAGAAGCCGCGAAGCGGAATGTGCGCTGCAAGCAGCTCGCGGGCAAGGCCCTCGCAAATGGGGTGCCACTGATTTTGTTTCCGTCAGGTCATGTATCGACAGCCGATGCGCCCGGGTTCGGTGATGTGGTTGATGCACCTTGGACCACGTTTATCGCCAAGCTGGTTACGCAGTATCAGCCCACGGTAGTTCCCGTCTTCTTCCACGGGCAGAACACACGTCTCTTCCACGTAGCTTCGAATATTGCCGAGCCGTTTCGTATGGCCATGCATATGCGTGAGGCACTCAAGCGCTTCGGCACCACCGTCTCTTTGGATGTCGGTAAGCATCACTCTCCGGAAGACTACAGTCATATTACGAGTCGTCAGGAGATGACGACGCACTTCTACAATATTGTGCAGGCGACGCGTCGCCCTCGCGACTGAGCTACCCTGGCTTAAATTAGGACAAGCAGCGCAACCGCACCTAGCCAGAGTAGAAAGCTTCGCTCAAGTAGATGAAAGACGGCAGACAGTCGGTCATAGACAGATGCATCTGCCTTTAAGGTAACGGCCGCATCCGTTGCATCCTCGAGAAAATCACCCGTATCGACGTCAAGCGTCATGCCCTTGTCCGTGAGGTGCTCGATGGATTTATCGAAATCGCCGAATACGGAGAAGCTCAGCACTAGCAAACGAGAGGGCAACCATTCAAGCAGCCGCATCAGGGAATCACTCAGGGGCGTCTTTGTCTCTTGCGTCAAATGCGCGAGGCGATACGCCACCGCGCCAATGGGACCTAAGAGTAAGAAGTAAATCACGGGGCCAAACCACCGCTGCAACGCCATCACACTAAAAAACGAGGCCGCAACATCGCCGAAGTCGTCAACATCATCCGCCGCGCTGTCACCGCCGGCAGACTCGATTACCATCGCCGCTCCCTCGTAGTCGCCCACGCGGGCTCTCGCAAGAAACCGTTGCGTCAAGGTGGGGAAATCCTCGCGACCAAACGCAAAAAACAGCGCCGCTGTTCCAAGCAAAAGCATTACAGCACTGCCGAAAACACTCTCTACTAAGATGTACACAAGTGCGAACACGACCGATGGTGCAACAACCAGAATCAACGCCGAACGCGTTGAAGAGCCTGCTTCTTCTTCGCTGATTTGCGAACGAAAAACAGAGAGAAAATCGAAGGAGTGCAGCGGCCCGCCCGGGCCCATCAGCCAGTACAGGCCGGTCGCCACGATGAACGATAAAAACGCCAGATAACTCAAGCTAACTCCCCCTTAACTCACGCTAGCTGCGCGGCAGCGATTCAACCCCCAATCGGGTTTGTAATTCCTGCCAGTCAAAGCTCTCTCCCGGATCTGTTTTGCGCCCGGGTGCAATATCACTGTGTCCAACAATAGCATCCTCTTCAATGCTTGGATGCGCAGCACGGGACTTTAGGATGATCTCCTCCAGCCGCGCGTACTGTTCCTGCGTATATACATGGGTATCAGTACCCTCAAGTTCAATACCAAGGCTGAATTCATTGCATTTTTCACGATTACGCCACTGAGACACACCTGCATGCCACGCCATGTCCTTGGTCGAGACAAACTGGATGACGTGACCGTCGCGTAGAATCAAAAAATGCGCGGATACACGAAGGTCAGCGATCTCCTCAAAATACGGATGTCCCTGCGGGTCGAGCGTATTTGTAAAGAGTTCCGCAACGTGAGGCCCACCAAATTCGCCAGGGGGCAGTGATATATTGTGGACCACGACGAGCTCAACCGTCGCGCCCACTGGCCTCTCCCCGTAATTGGGTGAGGGAATGTGCTCGCAGCCCTGGAGCCAGCCTTCAGAAATTTGACCGTATTTATTGTCACTCACTTGAAAAACGTTGCTTTGGCTGTGTTTCAATATCGCATCATATCAGGCACCACTATCTATCAGGTACTTCTACCCATCAGGAACAACTAGCAGGATATCGAAACTTGTTGACACAAAGTGACATAGCGCCCCTCGTGGCTCTCGCGCTAGCCGAGGATATCGGCAGTGGCGACATTACCGCGGGCTTAGTCGGCGCGGAAGAGCAGGCGCTGGCGACTGTGATCACACGGGAATCAGGCGTCTTGTGCGGTACACAATTCGTCGACGCTGTCTTCGCCGCCGTCAATGCATCACTTGAGGTCATCTGGCAAAAGTCTGACGGCGATATACTGCTACCTGATGACACGCTGTTTACGGTGTCGGGCACCGCGCGCAGCATTTTGACTGCGGAGCGTGCTGCGCTGAATTTTCTACAAATGCTGTCCGGTACCGCCAGCTACAGTGCGAAACTCGCCTCACTGGTGGAGGGGACATCGACGCGCCTACTGGATACCCGAAAAACAATTCCCGGCTTCCGTATGGCACAGAAGTACGCTGTGACCTGCGGTGGCTGTCATAACCATCGCATCGGTTTATACGACGCGTTCCTCATCAAGGAAAACCATATTGCGGCTTGCGGCGGTATTCGCGAAGCCATAGAAACTGCGCGCGTCAATGCGCCAGGAAAATCGGTAGAGGTCGAGGTGGAGAGCTTGGATGAGTTGGCGCAAGCGTTGGACGCTGGCGCAGATCGCATCATGCTCGATAATTTTTCGCTGGATGACATGCGTCAGGCGGTGACTTTGAACAAGGGTCGAGCTGGGCTTGAGGCATCCGGTAATGTGACAGAGGCAACCCTTCGGGATATTGCCGACACCGGCGTCGATTTCATATCAATTGGCGCGCTGACCAAGGTCGTCATGCCGCTGGATTTGTCCATGCGACTGTCTTGAATCGACAAGTTTGAACACCCGCTCAAAGATGCTGAACGTTAAGCCTCTAGAAAGGGATCTCGGCTTATCAACACTCCGTTCTCATCGCCCACTAGATAGTTGCCCTCACTGACATTCACACCGCCCAAGGAGAGAACAACGCCGCGCTCGCCACGACCCAGTTTCTCGGTTTTCATGGGTGTGGTCCCCAGGGCCATGACACAAAAGTCGAAGGTGTTGATGACTTCGACATCGCGCGCAGCCCCAATAATCACCATGCCTGCCCAGCCGTTATCCATCGCAGACTTAGCGACCAGATCACCCGCCAGCGCTTTCACAAGTGAGCCACCACCATCGATGAGTAACACCCTGCCCTCACCGGGCTCAGCAACCGCCTCTTTGACTCGGGAGTTGTCCTCAAAACAGGCAATGGTTGAAACAGGACCGGAGAGCGATGTGCGCAAACCGAACCCACGAAATTGAAATGGCAATGCGCGGGCGTCCGGGTTCAAATCGGACAGGTCGGGTGTACTTAGCATTGAAGCGCCAACTACAGCCAATCGGCCGCGTAACCACCCAACTGACTGACGGGCGATAAAATCGCGTCCGCGTGTGCACTGGCGCGAGGCATTAGACGATGAAGATAGAACTCGGTCGTCGCGATTTTTCGCTGACAGAACAGCGTTTTATCGTCGCGAGCCAGCAGGTCAATGGCCACGAGAGAGCTCGCCGCTAGATGCCAACCACCAAACAGGTAGCCGGTCTGCATCATGTAGTCGAATGACACAGCCATCGCGGCGTTCTTGTCGACTTTGAACATTTCCAAAATGGTTTGCGTAGACATCACATGTGCTGCGAGGGCATCAGACAAAGCCGTACCCATAGCTGCCAAGCGATCATCACTAGAGCCAATCAGCGCATCGGCAACGCCGCGGATTTCATCGTGTACCGTTTCCATCATAGCGCCGCCGTCCCGGGCGAGCTTCCGATTAACAAGGTCAGCCGCTTGAATGCCGTTAGTACCCTCGTAGATAGGCGTAATTCGCACATCGCGAAAGAACTGCGCTGCACCGGTCTCCTCGACATAACCCATACCGCCGTGAATCTGCACGCCGAGCGAGGTGACCTCCTGGCCCACCTCGGTCATCCAGCCCTTAATCACTGGAATCATGAGATCGAGGCGTGATTTCCATTGACCCCGCTCCTCCGCCGGCGCGCCGTGAGAGAGATCCATCGTGAGTGACTCAATGTAGGCGAGTGCGCGCATGGCTTCATTGAGCGCACGCATTGTCATCAACATCCGCTTCACATCGGCGTGCTCGATGATCGGTACGCCTCCTTGAACGCGCTCGCGCGCATAGGCGACCGCCTTCTGATAGGCGCCTTCGCTGGCACCCAGCCCCTGAAGGCCGACTTTCAGGCGCGCCTCATTCATCATGGTGAACATGCACGCCAGCCCGTTGTTTTCCTCACCGACGAGATAGCCGATTGCCCCGCCACTATCGCCGTAGGCCATGACACAGGTGGGGCTGCCATGAATACCGAGCTTATGCTCGACCGATACAGGGTAGGCATCATTTCGCTCACCTAAGCTTCCATCGTCATTGACCAGAAACTTGGGAACGATGAACAGCGAGATACCTTTGCTTCCTGCAGGAGCATCGGGCAAACGGGCTAACACCAAGTGAATAATATTTTCCGTGGCGTCATGATCACCCCAAGTAATGTAGATCTTCTGCCCGAAAATCTTGTAGTGATCGCCGTGACGCTCCGCGCGGGTTTTCATGGGACCCAGATCGGAGCCAGCACCAGACTCGGTGAGGTTCATGGTGCCTGACCAGATGCCTGTGTTGATATTAGGTAGGTACTTATCCTTGAGCTCGGGACTTGCATGCGCTGAAATCGCAAGCGCAGCACCTGTACTCAAAAAGGGCTCCAGCGCGAACGCCATATCGGCTGAATTCCACATTTCGCAGGCGGCCGTACCGTAGAGCTCTGGTAGCCCTTGGCCTCCATGAGATGCCTCAGCCGAAATACCTACCCAACCACCTTCGCCGAGTGCTTTGATGGCGTCGCCGTAACCCGGAGGAATGGTCACAGCGCCGTCTGAGCAGCGTGCTGGCTGCTGGTCACCGACGCGACGTAGCGGTGACACCATGTCCGCTGCCAGCTTACCTGCCTCTTCAAGAAGCGCCGTGGTCAAATCTGCACCTACGTCCAAGCCGTCAAAGCGCGGCAAATTTCCCAGTCGCTCACCCGCCCGACAGACGTCGTCGATCAGAAACTGCATATCATCTAACGGTGCGTTATACATAAGCCCTCCAAAATCTGTTGCTATTGTAGCTGTTCATCCGTTCAGACCAAGAATTTCTATTCTTCACCCCAGAAGATGTATTATTCATATGGTGAATAGTACGTCCCTTAGGAGAACCCACTAAATGAGTCGCCTTGGTCGCGTTGATCTAAACCTCCTCGTCTACCTCGATGCGCTGCTTCGCGAACGCAACGTTACACAAGCCGCGCATAGCCTCGGTCTATCTCAGCCCGCTATGAGTAACGGACTCAAGCGATTGCGTGAGGTCTTCAACGATCCACTCCTGATTCGAACCTCCGATGGCATGACGCCAACCGCGAAGGCAGAAGAGCTAGAGCCCCAGTTACGCGAGATTCTGACGAACGTCGACCGCGCACTGCAGCCCACCGAAGAGTTTGTCCCCGAGACTGAGAATCGTGTGGTTCGACTGATGGCCAGTGACTACGCGGAGTCAACCTTGCTCCCCTACGTACTGAAAGAGCTGCGTGAGCAAGCGCCCGGCATCACGCTTGATATCATGAACCCCTCGGACGTCAGCTTTCTCGACGTGGAGCGAGGCAAGGTCGATTTGGTCATCAACCGATTTGCTCAGATGCCGCAGTCGTTCCACCAAATCACGTTGTGGCAGGACACCTTCTCCTGCCTGTTGAGCCCCGAGAACCCCATTCTTGAGGACTTCACCCTCGATAACTATCTTGCTGCCGATCACATTTGGGTCAGTAAGACCGGTATGGGCGTCGGAGTCGGTGTAAACCCCGATGATGTTCAGCGCCTTGGCTGGGTTGACTCTACGCTCGGGGAGCTCGGTAAGAAGCGCCGTATCCGAGTATTCACGCGACACTACCAAGCGGCCATGACCCTGGCTGAGCAAAACGATCTCATTGTGACACTGCCCACGCGAGCAACGCAGTTAAAACGCGATAATCCGCGGGTGGTTGTGCGCGATGTCCCCTTCGACATTCCGCCACTGGAGCTCAAAATGGCATGGAGCCCACTGCTACAGCACAATCCGGGGCACCGTTGGATCCGACAGCTCATCACGAAGATAGCGCGCTCCATCTAGTGTCATAAGAGAAACTGATACTGCTAGTGTCATAAGAGAAACTGATACTGCGGAACGTCAGTCGGGAGCCGCGAGATAAACCATAGGTTTAGTCAATGAGCGATACGATTCAGTTAAAAAGCGAATACGAGGGAGCTGAGGTCTTCTCAAGCGAACCTCTTGTAGCTGTTCGCAATAACGTTATCTCACCCATTGAGTGCGCCTACCTGATTGAACTTGCCAAACCGCATATCAAACGCGCAGGCGTAGTACTGGACGAGGGTTTCAAACCCAGTGAGGGTCGAACCGGCTCCAACCATTGGCTCAAGTACGACGAAGATGATGTGGTCAAATCGATTGGCCAGCGAATCGCCGATATCGTTGGCCTGCCGCTAGAACACGCTGAATCGATGCAAATTATCCACTACGGGCCAGAACAGGAATACCGGCCTCACTTCGATGCGTTCAACCTCTCAATCGCTCGCGGACAAAAAGCGGCTCAGTGGGGCGGGCAGCGGTTGGTTACCGCCTTGGTCTACCTCAATAAAGTCGAGGGTGGTGGCGCGACGCAGTTTCCTAAGTTGGGCATTACCGTACCGGCCTATCCCGGGCGCATGGTGATCTTTCACAACACGACAGAAGACATCAGTGGTCCTCACCCGCTCAGCCTACACGCCGGCATGCCGGTGGACGCGGGCGAAAAATGGGCCTTCAATCTGTGGTTCCGTCACCACGACACCCGGGCTATGTTCGACAAAGACAAAGCGCTGCCATCAGTCGCCTTTGATGCTACAACCAGCACGGTCTCGGGTGGCGATACGACAGACACGCAAGCGGCTAATGATGGTGCTAACGCCGCTGACATGGAAAAAACCGCATCTACACGAACAGACGCTGCCGAAAACGTCGTATCAATTCAGGGCGAGAGCCTGAGGGTAGTGGCTAACCGGGCGGATGTCTTATGGCAGAAAGCCGTTAGAATACTGAAAGCGCGCGACAACCACTTCCCCGCCGTACACCTGAGCTACTGGGATAGCTACGGCAATAAGCCTCAACCACCCGCCCCCAATGGATGGTCGGGCCCTCGTTTTAAAACCGTGGAGCGAAGCGTTCTCAACACGCTGTCTGATGTGGGTAAGGTCGCGACAAAGATGAATGAACTTGGGTTGGCTCATCGCGTACCCAAGACCTATGCCTCGGTTCAGGATGCTCTCAACGAGCAGCCCAAGGCCGATGAGCTATGGTTTATTCGTAGTCAGTTCCGCGGGACCAATGACAAAACGCTTTGCCTGCCCACGCCCATCATGGCGGCGGCGACAGTGCCCAGCGGACATCTCTTACAAAAAGCCGTGGACGGGCTTGCGCTCATCGATCAGCACAAATTTACAGCGCGCTTCTACATCGTTGCCATGAGTGGTCAGTTGATGTGCTACGAGGACAGCGTCGTCTTTATTCACGGTGCAGCCTACGCGCCCAATGATGCAAATCATGCATCGCAGGTGGATAATCGTAGCTACCGAGAGTTGGGTTCCCATATCAAGTTAGTCACGGGCAGCCAAACAATGCATGCTGGCGCGCTTAACGAAGCGGCTAGAGCACTCACTGCGGATATGACCGAGTTGCTGGAAGGGGTGCTCAAGGCATCTGACGCAGGGACCTCCGAGGAAAGCCCGTCCGAAGCCAGCACATTCGCTGTACTTGCAATCGATACACTGCTTACGAAGTCGGGTGACCCCAAACTCCTGCGGATTCACACCTTCCCGAACTTCATCACCACGGACCAAGTCGACGCTGATGTTCACGTCCCCCTCTTCGAGGATGTGCTGCGCGTGATGGCAGGCATGCCTAGCCACAAGCTTGCAACTATCACTAAATAAAATCATTTTATGTACCACCATCATTATTTTTTATGGTGGTCATAAATCAGTCCGCTTCCACTCGACGTAACAACCAAACGAAAATGACAGTTCGTTAGAATATCGAGCTAATTGGGAGCACATCATGTCAGCACGTATCGAATGCGCGGGACTTCAGGTCGATCCGGAGATTCACGCACTTCTTGAAAGCGAGATACTGCCTGGCACGGGCGTAGAACCCGCTGCTTTTTGGAAGGCCCTGGCAGATATCGTCAAAACCTTCACGCCGCGCAATCGCGAGCTTCTCGCTATCCGCGATGAGATGCAGGCCAAGATCAGCGCTTGGCATAAAGCGAACCCCGGCGCCGATTATGACCGAGCGGCCTACAAAACCATGCTCGAGGACATTGGCTATTTGTTACCACAAGCTGCTCCTTTCAAAATCGCAACCCAAAACGTGGACCCTGAAATTGCAGAGATCGCAGGACCACAGCTGGTTGTCCCTGTAATGAACGCACGCTACGCGCTCAACGCGGCCAACGCACGCTGGGGCTCTCTCTACGATGCGCTGTATAGCACTGATGTCATTTCCGATGAGGACGGCGCTGTCCGCGCTGGCGCTTACAACCCGGTTCGTGGTCACAAGGTCATCGAGTGGGCGCGCGACTTTCTTGACGCGCACTTCCCACTCAATCAGGGCACACATAAGCAAGCCGCCCACTACACCATAGTTGACGGCGATCTGCTGATTAACCAGATTGATGGCAGCCTGAGCATGCTCGCCGCGCCCGATCAGTTTGTTGGTTTCACCGGTGATGCAGACGATCCCTCAGGTGTGCTGCTCAAACACAACGGCCTACACGCTGAGATACAAATCGACCGTGAGCACTCGGTAGGCAGCACGGATGCCGCAGGTGTCAAAGATATTTGCCTCGAGTCGGCGCTTACGACCATTCAGGACTGTGAGGACTCAGTCGCAGCGGTTGACGCGGAAGACAAGACCATTGTTTACCGTAACTGGCTCGGTTTGATGCGTGGCGATTTGAGCGAGAGCTTCAACAAAGGCGGCCAAACACTGACACGAAGCCTCAATGCTGACCGAGAGTTCACATCGCCCAACGGGGAGAGCTTCAGCCTACCGGGGCGCAGCCTCATGTTCGTGCGCAACGTCGGGCATTTGATGACTAACCCCGCCATCTTGGATCACGATGGCAACGAAATCTTCGAGGGCATCACGGATGCGCTGTTCACCACGGCTTGCTCGCTGCATGACCTCAGAGGTGCCAGCAAAGGCGGTAACTCCCGCACCGGCTCCATGTACATTGTGAAGCCGAAGATGCACGGGCCCGATGAAGTCAGCATGACGGTCGACCTGTTTGCCGCGGTTGAAGACGCTTTTGGCCTGACACGCAACACGATCAAAGTCGGCATCATGGATGAGGAACGTCGGACGACCGTGAACCTCGCGGAATGCATCCGCCGCGCCTCCGAGCGCGTGGTCTTTATCAACACGGGATTCCTCGATCGCACCGGTGACGAAATTCATACCAGCATGGAAGCGGGTCCCATGGTGGCTAAGACCACCATGAAAGGTGAGCTCTGGATTAATGCCTACGAGGATTGGAACGTCGATACCGGCCTCAACTGCGGGCTCCGCGGAAAAGCGCAGATCGGTAAAGGCATGTGGGCCATGCCCGACCTCATGCAAGCCATGATCGACACGAAGCTGGGTCACCCCAAAGCCGGCGCCAACTGTGCCTGGGTACCCTCACCCACGGCAGCGACACTTCACGCGACGCACTATCACGATGTTTCCGTTAGCGAGATTCAAGCTGAACTTGAGGGAACCCAGCGCCGTAGTGTTGATGACATCCTAACCATCCCATTAAGCGACTGCAGCAAGTTATCAACCGAAGACATCCAGCGCGAGCTCGATAACAACGTTCAAGGCATGTTGGGGTATGTGGTGCGCTGGGTTGATCATGGCGTGGGCTGTTCCAAGGTCCCCGATATCAACAACGTGGGACTCATGGAAGACAGAGCAACACTCAGAATCTCTAGCCAGCACATCGCCAACTGGTTACATCACGGCGTGATCACAGAAGACCAGTTCAAAGAATCAATGCTAAGGATGGCGGGGCTGGTAGATCGCCAGAATGCGACAGATCCGAGTTATGAGCCAATGGTGGCTAATGGCGGCCCACAGGGACACGCGTTCGATGCGGCTTGGAATTTGGTCAATGACGGAGTTATTGAGCCCAGCGGATACACCGAGCCGCGACTCCACAGGTCTCGAAGACTTTCAAAATAAAGTTTTGCCTCCCCATCTTTATGTTCGACTGGGTGATGTAATATTACCTAATGGATCCGCTCGAAGAACTTATCCGAGCCCAACCGGGCTTAAGCATCTCGCTCACTATCCTCGGTCTTGTTGTTGGTAGCTTTTTGAACGTCGTCATTTATCGGCTCCCAAAAATGATGGAAGCGCAGTGGCAGCGAGACTATGCCGAATTCAGTGGTGAGGCGCAGGAGGAGCCCAATAAGCTTTCTCTCGCCTTTCCGGGATCACGCTGTCCTCATTGCGATGCGGAGATAAAGCCAACGCAGAACATTCCCGTACTGAGTTACTTGGCATTAGGCGGTAAGTGCGCCGCCTGTAAAACACCGATTTCGGTTCACTACCCGGTCGTGGAAGCAGTCACCGCAATCCTCTGGGTCCTATGCGGTCTACAGTTTGGTGTGAGTAACGCCCTAGCAGGCGCCATGCTTCTTACGGCCGCTCTTGTTGTTCTCACAGTCATTGATCTCGATCATCAGCTGCTACCCGATAGCCTCACATTATCCCTGGTGTGGGTAGGTCTGCTGCTCAATATCGAAAACACTTATGTATCACTTGAAAGCGCCGTGCTTGGGGCTGTCTTTGGTTACCTATGCCTGTGGTCGGTTTTTTGGCTCTTCAAAATTGCCACCGGCAAAGAAGGCATGGGCCATGGTGACTTTAAGTTACTCGCTGCATTGGGTGCGTGGTTCGGTTTGGCCGCGTTACCTACCATCGTTTTACTGTCTTCAGGCGTCGGTGCCCTTCTGGGTATTGCCTTTATTGTTACGGGCAAGCAAGACCGCGAGACACCGATGCCATTTGGACCCTTCCTTGCGGGTGCAGGGCTCATTCATTTGTACTACCCCAATGTCCTTCTCACTTGGGTAACGGGACCCTAGCCGCATGTTTGTGGTAGGCATTACAGGGGGCATCGGTAGCGGTAAGTCTGCTGTAACCGATCATCTCGAAACATTGGGCATTACTGTTGTCGACGCAGACAAGGTTGCTCGTGTGGTGGTTGAGGCAGGCACCCCCGGGCTTGCCGCCATTACCCAGCGCTTTGGCGAAGACATTCTGCTTGCCAACGGCGGTCTCGATCGCGCCGCGCTGCGAAAAATTATTTTTGACAATCCCGATGAGAGAAAGGTGCTGGAGGGTATCACTCACCCTCGCATCCGCGACGAAATCGCAAGACAGTTGAGTGAGGCGAGTTCTCCCTACGTGATTCTGTCGTCACCACTTCTGTTAGAGAGTGACCAGAACACATTCGCGGACTATGTTGTCGTCGTCGATGTACCCGAAGAAGTTCAACTAACGCGAACCATGGCACGTGATGACAACAGTGAGACACTGGTAAAACAAATTATGGCAGCGCAGCTCGACCGGCAAACACGCCTATCACGGGCAGATACCTCGATTATGAATGATGCGACGCTAGAAGCGCTTTATGAGCGTGTTGAAAAACTGCACGACGACCTACTGGCAAGAGCCGCGGCAGCCTCAGGCGAGTAGCGCTTTTACCCGCGACATAATCTCCGCGTTCGCTTCAGGCACCTGAAACTCGTCTAGCGCGTTGGCATCCACCCAGGCTAACGGCTGCCCTTCTGCACCATGGGGCTCTCGGTTCCAGTCTTTTACTTGGTGTACATCGAGCAAGACCTGCTTTTCCCCGTAGTCATGGCTCACGGTCATGAGCGGAACCGTCTCACCAATGCGGGTACCAAGCTCTTCCTCAAGCTCACGCGCCAGCGCGGTTTGCACGGACTCGCCCGCTTCCACTTTGCCTCCAGGAAACTCCCAGTAGCCGGCAAGATGAGTACCTTTCAGGCGCCGCGTCAGGAGCACACAGCCTTTTGAATCAATCAGTACACCCACCGCCACATGAATGCGACTCGCCATCAGGTACGGTACTCAGCGTTTATCTTGACGTAGTCGTAGGAGAAGTCAGTCGTCCAGATGGTTTCAGTCTCATTGCCACGGGCCAGGTCAATGGCGATCATTAGATCCTCAGGTGCCATGGCGGCAACACCGGCCTGCTCGGTAAAGCTCTCAGCGCGCGCACCGTTCTCGGCAATCAGTACCCCGTTGATGGACAGAGAGACTGCATCGACGTCTAGGTCCTCTACCCCAGCACGTCCAATGGCAGCGAGGATGCGTCCCCAGTTAGGGTCTGAAGCAAAAAGCGCTGTCTTCACCAAGGGGGAATGCGCGACTGTTCGTGCTACCGAATCCGCCTCTGCGACGCTTGTTGCACCTGAGACCTCAATGGCAACAAACTTCGTCGCTCCCTCACCGTCACGCACGATGTCCTGTGCTAGCTCGGTTGCCAGTGCGGTCAGAGCCGATTGAAAGGCTTGCGCCGCATTTGTCGTAGTCGCAGAAACCACAAAGTCAGACTGTCCCGTCGCGGTTAGGGTTACTGCGTCATTCGTACTGGTGTCACCATCAACCGTGATGCGGTTAAAGCTAAGATTGACGGCAGCGCGCAACATGCCATCCAGCATTGCTGGCGGGATAGCGGCATCCGTTGCGATGAACCCCAGCATGGTTGCCATATTGGGCTGAATCATGCCCGAGCCCTTGCTCATCCCTACGATCCGGCAGGTGTGGCCATTCACCTCAACCGTCTTCACTCGCAGCTTTGGCCGAGTGTCAGTAGTCATGATGGCCCGAGCGGCACGCGCCCAATTTGCCTCTGACAAATCACCCATGGCCTCAGGTAAAGCAGCTTCAATCTTTTCTATTCGCAGTAACTCACCAATCACACCGGTGGAGAAAGGCAATACACGATTGGGGACGTCACTCGTCAGTTTGGCAACCGCTGCGCAGCTCGCCTCACAAGCGTCCAAGCCGGGCTTGCCGGTACCGGCGTTGGCATTACCCGAATTGATGAGGATGTAACGTGCGTTCTGACTAACGTTATTGCGCTCCGCGACCACCACGGGTGCCGCGCGAAACGCATTCAAGGTAAAGACCGCCGCCGTCGAACTTCCCTCGGCGAGCTCGATCAGCGTCAGATCATCACGGCCTTCATATTTGATGCCCGCTTGCGCAACCCCGAGCCGAACGCCCGGGATAGAAAACTCGCTCATACCTAGTTAAGCGCTCCGTGACACTGCTTGTACTTCTTACCACTGCCACACGGACACGGATCATTACGGCCCACCTTGGGGGCATCGCGCACCATCGGTTGCTGTGGCGCCTCCGCCTGCTGAGCTGACTCCTGCTCTGTCGCCGGCAATGCCGACGCCTGGGCGTGCTGGAAGGCCAACTGCTGACGCTCGGCTTCCTCACGACGCTTTTGCTCAATCAGTTCTGCCTCATCCTGTCGCTTGATCTGAAGGTGACTCAAGATACGCACCACTTCTTGCTTCAAGCGCTCGAGTAACGCCTCGAATAACTCGAAGGCCTCTCGCTTGTACTCCTGCTTGGGGTTCTTATTCGCATAGGCGCGCAGATGAATGCCCTGTCGGAGCTGATCCATGGTTTGGAGATGATCCTTCCACAGGCCGTCCAACACCTGCAACATGACCTGCTTCTCAATCTGACGCATGGCATCGCCAATGAGCGAGCCCTTCTCGTCATAGGTTGATTGCACTGACCCAATAATACGTTCGCGTAGCGTCTCCTCGTGCAGGTTGGTGTCTTCCTCTAGCCAACTGGCCACAGGAAGCTCCTGCGCAAAGTCGGTTTTGAGATACTGCTCAAGACCCGGGATATCCCACTGCTCTTCAACGCTCATAGGTGGGATGAAGCGATCGATACCGGTATGGATAACGTCCGCGCGGATATTCGTGATCATCTCCGCAACATCGTCCCCATCCAGTAATTGATCACGCTGGGAGTAGATAATCTGGCGCTGGTCATTCGCAACGTCATCGTATTCGAGCAACTGCTTACGAATATCGAAGTTACGTCCCTCAACCTTACGCTGTGCCCGCTCGATCGAGTTGGTCACCATGCCACTCTCGATCGCTTCACCGCGCTCCATGCCAACCTTCTGCATAATGCCGGCCATATTGCCCATGAAGATACGCATTAAGTTGTCGTCGAGCGATATGTAAAAGCGCGACGCACCGGGGTCACCCTGACGCCCTGCACGACCGCGGAGCTGGTTATCAATCCGGCGTGACTCGTGACGCTCGGTACCCACAATGTGAAGACCACCGGCATCAAGGACGGTCTGATGGCGCTCTTCCCATGCCGCGCGCGCTGCTTCCTTAGCTGGCTCTCCGCCGAGTCCTGCAAGCTCGGCCTCAAGGTTGCCGCCCAGCACAATATCAGTACCGCGACCCGCCATATTGGTAGCGATGGTAACCACGCCCGGCCGCCCAGCCTGAGCAATAATCTCCGCTTCCTGCTCGTGGTACTTCGCGTTTAGTACCTTGTGCTCAATACCTGCCTGTTTGAAGTACTCTGAGAGCTCCTCCGAGGTCTCAACCGACGCTGTACCCACTAAAACAGGTGCTTTGTTCGCGATAATGCGGCGAGTCTCTTCGACGATCGCCTCGAGCTTTTCCTCTTTGGACATAAAGACCAGGTCGTTCATATCCTTACGCTTCATCGGTATGTTGGTGGGAATAACCACACACTCGAGGCCATAAATTTGGCGGAACTCGAAGGCCTCGGTGTCAGCTGTACCCGTCATACCACTTAACTTCTCGTAGAGACGGAAGTAATTCTGGAAAGTGGTCGAGGCCATAGTCTGGCTCTCGGCCTGAATGTTCACGTTCTCCTTGGCTTCGATGGCCTGATGAAGACCCTCGGACAGACGGCGTCCCGGCATGGTCCGACCGGTGTGCTCGTCAATCAGAACCACCTGGCCGTTTTGTACGATGTACTCGACGTTGCGGTTAAACAGATTGTGAGCGCGAAGCGCTGCATTAACGTGGTGTAATAAGCCCAGGTTCGTTGACGCATAAAGCGAATCATCGGATGCGAGCAAGCTCTCATCGATCAACATGGTCTCGATCTGCTCGTGCCCGTCTTCGGTCAACTCTACCGTTCGCTGCTTCTCGTCAATAACAAAGTCACCGTCCATCGCTTCTTCACCACTGCGAGGCGAGAGCTTGGGGATGAGCTTATTGATCTTACGGTAAAGCTCGGAGCTGTCTTCAGCTGCACCTGAGATAATGAGTGGCGTCCGCGCTTCATCGATGAGAATCGAGTCCACCTCGTCAACAATGCCAAAGGCCAGTTGCCCTTGCATCTTGTCCGCCATGCTGAAGGCCATATTGTCGCGAAGGTAGTCAAAACCGAACTCGTTGTTAGTGCCGTAAACGATATCCGCCGAGTAAGCGGTACGCTTCTCTTCTTGTGACTGACCAGCCTTAACCACACCGACTTCAAGGCCAAGGAAGTTGTAAAGCTTGCCCATCCATGACGCATCACGAGACGCGAGGTAATCGTTAACGGTAATCAGATGAACACTATTGCCAGATAAGGCGTTGAGATATGCGGGCAGTGTGGCAACCAGCGTTTTGCCTTCACCGGTTCGCATCTCTGCAACATTGCCTTCGTGAAGTACAACACCACCGATTAACTGAACGTCAAAATGGCGCATGCCCATGGCGCGGACGCCACCCTCACGCACAACAGCGAACGCTTCCGGCAGCAGGTCATCGAGTGACTCGCCCGCCTGGTAGCGATCGCGAAAGTCCTGAGTCTTTGCTCGTAACGCGTCGTTGTCGAGCGCCTGCATGTCTTCTTCAAGCGCGTTAATCTTTTTTACTGTTTTCTTGATCCGACGCAAAACACGATCGTTTCGCGAGCCGAATATCATCTTCAGCGGATTTGCCATGGTGTTTCCAATACTAAGTGTTAGAGTCTTGCGCAGTCTGCGCCTTCAATGGAATCGGTGAACGTCACCGGAGATCATGAGCGACCTTAGTTAGGCGTGCGCCGTAAATAACTGGCAGGGTCGACCGGACGGCCGTTTTTGTGAACTTCAAAGTGAACGTGTGGGCCGGTAGAGCGACCACTGTTTCCCATGAGGGCAACGACGTCACCACGACGCACCATATCGCCCACTTTGACGAGATTCTCTTGGTTGTGTGCATACCGGGTAATGACACCATCACCATGGGCAACTTCAACCATCTTGCCGTAGCCATAGCGTTCACCGCTCCAGCTGACGACGCCACTGGCAACAGCGACAATGTTTGAGCCAGCTTTACCGGCAAAATCGACGCCTTCATGCCAGGCCTTCTCGCCACTGAACGGATCAATCCGCGTACCATAACGCGACGACAGCCAGCCTGACAAAATGGGGCGACCCGACGGTGTTGCGTCGCTCTTGACCTGCTCGCCTTGGATCAGCTCAGAGAGGATATCGAGCTGAACTTCACGATCGTCAAGCGCCGTGCTCAAAGCAAACAGCTCACCCTCGAGCGCCGGAATAAGCTCACGCGCGTCTTCCTGTGAGGTCATCAACGGACCACCGAGGGCAGGCGCCATATCAAAGTTGAACTCGCCGGGCTCGAGCCCAGCACTTTGAGTCAGGTTCATGCCAACAGCATCGAGCCGTGTTACCCGACTCTGCAGCTCAGCAAGCAGCAGTGTCATGGACTCTAGTCGACGCTCCGCTTCTACAGCCATATCCGCCAGCGCTTCCGCGCGCTCTCGCGCTTCCTCAGCTGCCAGAGTCTCCTCGGCGGCTTGCGCTCTTGCCATACCTTTCTTCATACCGAACTCATAACTGAGCCCTGCCAGCGAGACTGGCAATCCAATCAAAAACGCCGAGACAACCACGCGCGTCCACCGTCTAATTTCGACGGTTTTCGAGGGTCCCTCATTGTTGATCAGAATGAATTTCACAGGTGTTGCAGACGTCTATTTCAATTGCGCCACTATGCCAGAGTTACAGGCCCTGTGAAAGCAAAGAGTTGACGACTGTGATCTACCGCGAGATTAAGCGGGAGCGTAGGTAAGGAACGGTTGCTGGTATGAAATTGGTGCATCTTCGATGTCTTCGAAAGTCACCATTTCCCAAGCTTCTTTGTCGGCAATTAGGGTGCGCAATGCCAGGTTGTTCAACGCGTGACCCGACTTGAAAGCGCGATATTCACCAATGAGGCTATAGCCAAGGAGATAGAGGTCACCAATCGCATCGAGCACCTTATGTTTAACGAACTCATCGTCGTACCGGAGGCCGCCATTGTTAAGGACCTTGTAGTCATCAATAACAAGCGCATTATCCATGCTGCCGCCACGCGCAAGGCCCTTTGATCGCAAATATTCAATCTCTTCCACGAAACCAAAGGTACGCGCACGACTGACCTCGCGAACGAAAGACGTCGTCGAGAAATCAATTTCTGCGGTCGCAGCGCGGTGCTTGAAGACCGGGTGATCAAAATCGATTCCAAACGAAATTTTGAAGCCTTCCATCGGTAGGAAAGTCGCTTTCTTGTCACCATCAGTGACGGTGACTTCTCGCTTCACGCGAATAAACTTCTTAGGCGCGTGTTGCTCAACAATACCGGCACTCTGAAGCAGGAAGACAAAGGGAGCCGCGCTACCGTCCATGATGGGGATTTCAGGGGCGGTCACATCCACATAGGCATTATCGACACCCAAGCCTGCCATGGCAGAGAGCAGGTGTTCGATCGTGGAGACGCGGGCTTCTCCATGAATGAGACAAGTCGACAACGTCGTCTCACCAACCAGGTCAGCTCGAGCGGGGATCTCGGCTGCGGGGTTCAGGTCAGTGCGACGAAATACAATACCCGTGTCTACAGGCGCAGGAGAAAGTGTCAGCAACACCTTCTCGCCTGTGTGCAAGCCGACACCTGTCGCCTTGATCGAGTTTCGCAATGTTCGTTGTCGTATCATTCCTTTGCCTTTTTCATAGGGCAGTCACCTGGAGAGCACACGGCTCTCTGCCGGTCATCGTGTCATCCAGCTCAATCAGCTCAATCAGCTTGGCGACGCAAGAATGCAGGAATATCGAAATATCCCTCTTCGCTGCTTTCCTCTACCGCAACCGCTTGACCGCCGGTAGCAACCCGGTGGCGTTTCGCGGGGGGCAGATCATACCCTTCATAGGCAGGTGTCGTCGATGCTGCTGCACGCATTGGCGCGACGGCGTCCACCTTTTTCAGGACAGGGCGGCTCTGTTCAACGCCCAAACCTGTTGCGACCACGGTCACTTTCAGCTCGTCGGTCATTGTCGGATCGATAACGGTTCCGATAACAACTGTTGCGTCATCACAGGCAATCTCTTCAATCGCCTCACCCACCTCTGAGAACTCACCCAGTGACAAGTCGAGCCCTGCGGTGATGTTTACCAGCAGGCCCTTAGCACCGCTCAGATCGATGTCGTCCAAGAGCGGGCTGTTGATAGATCGCTCGGCGGCCTCACGCGCCCGACCCTCGCCGGTGGCTGTACCAGTACCCATCATGGCAGAGCCCATTTCCGACATGACAGTTTTCACATCCGCGAAGTCGACGTTGATCATACCGGGACGGATGATGAGATCCGCAATACCTTGCACCGCGCCAAACAACACGTCGTTGGCCTCTTTGAACGCATCGAGCAGGCTCGTGCTCTTGCCCATAACCTCGAGAAGCTTCTCGTTAGGTACCGTGATAAGCGAATCCACGTGCTGTTCCAACTCTTTGAGGCCTTCTTCTGCAATCGACAGACGCTTTCGGCCCTCAAAACTGAAGGGGCGTGTCACAACAGCCACCGTCAAAATACCCATGTCACGCGCTACTTCAGCGACAATCGGTGCTCCGCCAGTACCTGTGCCACCACCCATGCCAGCGGTCACAAATACCATATCGGCGCCGTGCAATGCCTCGGCAATACGGTCACGATCCTCGAGGGCGGCCGCACGGCCAATCTCTGGATTTGCGCCTGCGCCCAGACCCTTGGTAATCGAACTACCTAACTGCAGTACCGTCTTAGAGTCGATATCTGCTAGCGCCTGAGAATCAGTATTCGCACAGATAAAATCGACACCCTCGATGTCGTGCTCCATCATGTGACGGACTGCGTTACCACCGCCGCCACCAACACCGATCACTTTGATAACCGCGTTTTGCGGTGCGTTGTCTACTAGTTCAAACATAGTCTTTCTCCCCGTTTGAAAGTGTCCGGTTTCCCGGTTTTCCCCTATCAATCAAAAGTTGCTGCCAAACCAATTGCGCAACCCACCCAGCATGCTGCTGGCCTTCTGACGACCCGCAG
Source organism: Halieaceae bacterium (assembly GCA_902547755.1). Classification (GTDB taxonomy): domain Bacteria; phylum Pseudomonadota; class Gammaproteobacteria; order Pseudomonadales; family Halieaceae; genus Luminiphilus. The sequence continues at coordinate 91,390 of CACCPA010000008.1, forward strand.
CAAGCTGCGCACCCTCATGAAGTTCTTTTGCACCCGACAACAACAGCCCAACGGCAGTTGCATAAATCGGGTTTCGAATAATGTCGTGCATGCCCCGTGTGTACTGAGGCGCACCTACACGCACGGGCATGTGGAAAATCTCTTCAGCGAGTTCCACAACGCCCTCCATCTTTGAGGTACCGCCCGTCAGTACAACGCCTGCAGGTATCAACTCTTCGAAACCCGAGCGGCGGATTTCTCCTTGGATCAAGGTAAAGAGCTCGTCGTAACGTGGCTCCACGACCTCAGCTAATGACTGACGTGACAGATCCCGCGGCGGCCGATCGCCGACGCTGGGCACCTTGATGGTCTCCTCCGGGCCTGTGAGCTGTGCAAGCGCGCAGGCGTATCGGATTTTGATTTCCTCAGCGTGTTGCGTTGGCGTTCGAAGTGCCATCGCGATGTCACTGGTGACCTGATCACCCGCAATCGGAATCACACCGGTGTGGCGAATCGAGCCCTCAGTGAAAATCGCGATATCGGATGTGCCGCCACCAATATCGACCATGCATACCCCGAGATCGCTCTCGTCATCGGTGATGACGGAATGGCTCGACGCCAACTGCTCTAAAACGATGGCATCCACTTCTAAACCACAGCGCTGAACGCACTTCTCAATGTTTTGGGCCGCTGTTTCTGCGCAGGTCACCAGGTGCACCTTTGCCTCCAAGCGAACACCTGACATTCCCAGTGGCTCCTTGATGCCGCCCTGGTTATCAATCACATATTCCTGTGGAAGCACGTGCAGGATCTTCTGGTCCGCAGGGATGGCTACTGCCTGCGCCGCGTCAATGACGCGATCGATGTCGGCCCGCTCAACTTCGCGATCCTTGATCGCAACAATGCCGTGGGAATTCATCGATCGGATGTGGTTGCCCGCGATACCAACATAAACGGAGTGAATCTGACAGCCCGCCATCAACTCCGCTTCTTCCACCGCTCGCTGAATGGCGTTAACCGTTGATTCAATATTGACGACAACGCCCTTCTTCAGTCCTTTCGAAGGATGCGATCCAATGCCAATAATATCGATGGTGCCATCGGTATCGATTTCACCAACCACAGCAACAACCTTGGACGTTCCTATATCCAGTCCGACGATCATTCGCTTTTCTTCACTTGCTGCCATTACCGACCTCCCTGCTCCCGCGCCACTGTGGTCACTGCAAAACTCTGTTCCCGGCGTAGAACCGCTGCGCCGCGCTCATAACGAAAATCAATTCGCGCAATCGAATTCGCGGAATCCTCACTTTCGAGTAAGGCAACGAAACGACGCACGCGCTGTGCGAAATCCTTATCGCCAAATTGCACCTCGGTGCCGTCGGTCAGTTCAGCACTCACCTGACCGAGACGGTCCTCATTCAGTGCGGCCACTGCCAGGCCGTGCGACATCAAAAGCATTTGGAATAATTTGAAATGCTCGATCAGTACCGGTGGCTTGTTCTGATCGCTCCAGAGCATGGGTAGCTCCGCGTATCGCGTCATCAATTCACCGTCGAAGATGAAGCCGTTCTGATTGATGTAAGAGGCATCGCCCCAGCGAGCAATTGGCTGTTGTTCTGTCACGTGAACTCTGATCGTGCCAGGCCACTCCCTGCGCACATTGGCGTCATACACCCAGGGTAATGACTCGATTTCCTCGCGAATTGCTGCTAGATCAGTTAGCAGGAATCCGTTCTCTACTTGAGGTGCGATGACACTCTCAAGATCACGTCGATCGACATGGCGCATCTCGCCCGTAATCGCAATTGCCTCAACCGGCATGTCGGTCGCAAGCTTGGTGGCAAAACCTAGAAGCCCCGCCATGGTTATCAATGAAATGGCTGTCATAACCCGCTTCACGCCACGAACAAAGCGCTGCCATCGACCGACAGCGAGTGCTTTCTGATCTCGTGAGACATCACGCGCCATGACGCACCTCCATCGAGCCAAGGTAGATCGCATTAAGTACGTCGGTAAAAGACATCCCGGCAGCCGCAGCAGCCTTCGGTACCAAGCTATGCTCAGTCATACCAGGAACAGTATTCACCTCGAGTAACTGCCACCCCGATACACCGCGCATGAGATCTACACGACCCCATACCTCAGCGCTCGAGGCCTCGAATGCCTCCAGAGCCAAGGCCTGAAGCGCCAACGTCTCCTCTTCACTGAGCGGCGCCGGACACTCGAATTGCGTAGTACCCGACACATATTTCGCGTCGAAGTCATAGAAGTCCGCGGCGGGAATGATCTTTATGGGCGGCAGTGGCTGACCGCGTAAAATGGCCACCGTGAATTCATCGCCCTGAACCAACGACTCTGCCATTACCGCGACGCCCGACTCAGACGCTTTAGCCAAAGCGCACTCCAGCGAGCTCACATCGTTAGCCTTCGACATGCCCACCGATGATCCCTCTGAGACCGGCTTCACAAACACAGGGCCCAGTCGATCGATGACTGCAGCGAGGTCAAAACTGGCATCAATGATCTCGAAGTCTGGCGTGGGTAGCCCTAGACTCTGCCAGACGCGCTTAGTTTTGGCTTTGTCCATGCACAGCGCACTGCCCACGACACCGGATCCTGAATAGTGAACCCCTAGGGACTCGAGCAGCCCCTGAATCTGACCATCTTCACCGCCCACGCCGTGTAGCAAATTGAAGACGAAGGTTTCGATGGGTAGATCTCGGTGCCAGCCTTTTGTAGCCGTATCGAGGCGGGTAACACGAGCGCCCGCCACTTCCAGCGCATCGGCCACCGCAGTACCGCTCTTTATCGAAATCTCACGCTCAGCAGAATCGCCGCCCATCAAGACCGTCACGTTCACGTTTTGGAGGTCATCGTTCATGACAACACCTCCAGCGACTCTGCGTCTGACAGAAGTTTCGACAATCTACCGATGTTTCCTGCGCCCTGCATGATGAGCACATCGCCATCTTCCAGGAACTTAGCCAAGCGCGCCGGTAATTGACCGTTATCACTCAACAACACCGGATCAATCCATCCTGCTTGGCGAATGCTTCGTGCCAGCGAACGACTATCCGCGCCCGGAATTTCGTCCTCGCCGGCGGAGTACACCTCAAGAAGAACGAGTCCATTCAAGGTTGATAACACCTCGACGAAATCGTCGTAGCAGTCCCGCGTACGGCTATAGCGATGAGGCTGAAACACCATGACCAGGCGTTTATCGGGATACGCCTGACGGGCCGCATTAATAGTGGCCTTGAGCTCTGTTGGGTGATGACCGTAGTCATCCACCAACAAAGCCTTGCCTCCCTGCCAGGAAATGTCACCAAGAACAGAGAAGCGCCGGCCGACGCCCTCAAACCCCACCAGACCGCGAACGATCGCATCAACGCTGACGCCCAGCTCTGAGCAGACCGCAACGGCGGCCGCCGCGTTCAACGCGTTATGTACACCGGGCATAGGCAGGCGAATACTTAATGAATCACCCAGCGCCTTTCGATTTAGGGTGAAATGACTCTCAGTACCCGAGAATGTCAGTGCTTCTAGTCGGAAGTCAGCATCGTCCGCAAAACCATACGTCACGACCTGGCGGGTAATGTTTGGTAGCAGCTCGCGAACACCCGGATCGTCCAGACACACCAGCGCCACACCATAGAAAGGTAGGTTGTGAAGGAACTCGATAAACGCCTGGTGATAAGACCTTACATCGCCCTCGTAGTGCTCCATGTGGTCGGGCTCTACGTTGGTAATGACCGACATCATAGGCAGCAGATGCAGGAATGAGGCATCGCTCTCATCAGCTTCAACAACCAAGTAATCACTCGCACCCAACTGAGCATTAGTGCCTAGGTTGTTGAGCACGCCACCAATAACAAACGTCGGGTCCAGACCCGCCTCGGCCATCAACGACGCAATCAGACTGGTGGTCGTTGTTTTCCCGTGTGTCCCTGCCACAGCAATACTGAAGCGATAGCGCATGAGCTCAGCCAGCATCTCCGCTCTCGGGACAATCGGTATTCGCTGCTCTCTGGCAGCTTTAATTTCGGGATTGGCCTCGTTGATAGCGGACGACACCACGAGCACGTCCGCGCCATCGACATTAGAAGCTCTGTGTCCAATCGAAACTTCAATTCCCAGCCCGGTCAGTCGCGTCACTGACGAACTCTCCGCGATGTCAGATCCGGACACCGTGTAGTTAAGCCCGACCAGAACTTCAGCAATGCCGCTCATACCGGAGCCGCCAACACCGACGAAGTGGATGCGTTTAATGCGACGCATCATGGGTTCACTAGTGAGGATGGTCTCAGCCACAGGCCACCTCCTCTGCAATTGCCACTACGTCTTGGGTAGCGTTGGGCTTCGACCAAGCGCGCGCGGCATCAGACATCTGCTTCAGTATGGGTGCATCCGTCAAAATCCGCGTGAGAAAATCTGGAATAGCATCGCTGGCCAAGTCACCCTGGGGCACGATGCTAGCGCCACCAGCCGACATTAACGCCTCAGCATTTTTCATCTGGTGGTTATCGATGGCCTGCGGGAGTGGCACCAGCAAACTGGGCGTCCCGGTGACTGCTACCTCACTCACCGTCAACGCGCCCGCTCGGCAGATTGCAAGATCGGCCCAGTGATAAAGCCCCGCCATATCCTCTACGAACGGCATAACCTCATACTGGTTGACGGCGACGCGACCCCAGAACTCCTCGGTAACATCAACATGGGCAAGGCCACATTGATGCTTAATATCGATGCACGCCAGCTCATCGGCTGACAACTGGGACAATGCCTGAGGGCAGCCCTCGTTTAAGGCTAAGGCCCCCTGACTTCCACCGAGGATCGCGATACGAAGACGGCGAGACGTGCCGAACGAGGTCGGGGGGTAGGCTTTTTCGGCTACCTCGCAGAGTTCACCACGCAAAGGATTACCTGTGACTGCAACGTCAACGTCGGCCTTGAAAGCGCCGTCAAAACCCGCCATCACGCGCGCCGCTTGGCGAGCGAGGAGTCGATTTGTCGTACCGGCCACTGCATTTTGCTCATGGATCAACAACGGGATGCCGAGCAGTCTGGCAACGGCACCCGCAGGACCCGCGGCATAGCCACCAAACCCAATTACCATACTGGGTCGGTGACGAAGCAGCAGCGCCAGTGCTTGTACGCACGCCCACAGTAACGAAGCAATGCCTTTGACCTTGGAAGTCAAACCCTTGCCCCGCAACCCGAGCGTTTTCAGTGTATGTAGGGCGATCTGGTTGGCCGGAACAACCCTCGCCTCGAGCCCACGCGCAGTCCCGATCCAGGCGACATCCCAACCTTTAGCACGCAACCCTTCGGCTACCGCCAATCCGGGATAAACATGCCCACCTGTTCCGCCGGCCATAATCATCACGCTATGCTCGGAGGCGGTCATGCGGACTTCCTCCTGGCTTGGACTTTCTTGGGCCGATGCGATCGACTTCGTTCGAGCTTCAGCAATACACCGACCATCATGCAACTGACGAACAGGCTATTACCACCGTAGCTTATGAACGGTAGTGTCAAACCTTTAGTTGGGAGTAAACCTGAGCTAACCCCCATATTAACGAAGGCCTGCCCTGCAAAAATAAGTGCGAAGCCGAAACAGACGTAGGCTTCGAATTCGCGCTTTTCTACAAGGAAGCGATAACCCATGAAAACAATACGGCCGACAAACGCGGCAAAGAGCGCAATGACAGCGACAGCACCAACCAATCCTGTCTCCTCGGCCCATATCGAAAAGACGAAGTCGGTATGTGCCTCTGGCAGGTAGAACAGCTTCTGAATACTGTTACCCAAGCCAACGCCAAACCACTCGCCGCGACCGTAGGCAATCAACGACTGGATTAGCTGGAAGCCGCTGCCAAAGGGGTCACTCCAGGGGTCCTGATACGCCATCAAACGCTTCATCCGGTACGGCGCCATGACGATCATGCCGACCAAGATGGCCAGCGCGGCCGAAATGAGGCCTAAAACATTGATGAGTCGTGCACCCGCCATAAACATCATGCCAAACGCAGTTCCCAGCAGGATGACCGTGGCACCAAAATCAGGTTCCATCAGTAGCAGGCCTGCGAAGACAACGAGCACGGCGATGGGTTTAAGCAAGCCACGCAATGCCGTTCGGAGCTCTTCACCGTGACGAACCATGAACCCGGCCAACCATAGGACGATGGCGAATTTTGCAAATTCGGAGGGTTGGAACGTCAGGGGCCCCAAGGGTATCCAGCGCTGACTACCGTTCACGATACGCCCGACCCCCGGCACCAGAACCACCACTAGCAGGCCTAACGCCAGCAGGAGGAGCCAGGGCGATGTTTGGCGCCATACAGTGACGGGGATGAGGTAAGCGGCCACACCCAGGGTGACACCAATACCCAGATACATGAGATGTCGTGTTGCGTGGTGCCACTCATCACCAAATCTAGCTTCCGACAGGCTGATAGACGCGGAGGAGATTGCGATGAGTCCGATGGAAATCAACGTCATCGCCAAAACGAGCAGCGTAGTACCCGCATAATTCTGGCGAGGTAAGGTCGCCATTAGGACACCTCCTTGCAGTCCCTTACCGCAGCTGTAAACGCATGACCACGTGCGCGATAGTCAGCAAACATGTCCAAACTGGCGCAGGCGGGTGAGAGCAACACGACATCGCCAGCAGCTGCGATATCAGTCGCGGTTCGAACCGCAGATTCCATATTGTCAGCAAACGTCTGTGGCGTTGCTGCATCGAGTGCCTCCGAAATACTCGCTGCATCGCGACCAAGTAGCACCGTATGCTTTGCATGCTGCGATGCCGCCTTAGCCAGTGGAGCGAACGCCTGCCCCTTGCCCTCACCGCCAGCGATTAAAATAATGTTGCGACCATCCGCGAGCCCCTCGAGAGCAGCCACAGTCGCTCCAACGTTGGTGCCTTTACTGTCGTTAACAAATCGAACACCGTCTCTAACGGCGACTAGCTCGCATCGATGCGGGAGACCCTTGAGGGTGTTGATACCTGTTACGAGTTGCTCGAACGGCAGACCCATGGCGTGGCAAATTGCTAAAGCTGCCAACACGTTATTGACGTTGTGATCACCAACCAAAGGCACATCCGAAAGTGGATACAGCGGCTCAAACCCAAAACAGATCCAACGGGTACTCTCGTGATTACGGACGCCTAGCTGTTGAATGTCCGGTTCATTGTCACGCCACAAGGTCCATGGCACATCGCCTTTCCCGACGGGCTGTGTCAGTGAATCTCGGTAGTTCGCAACTACATGCTGCGCTCCCGCAAAGATCCGGTGCTTAGCCAGGTGATACAGCGGCATCGAGTGATGCCGGTCCAGGTGATCGGGCGACAGATTAAGGACAGCCGCAACCGCGAGATTCAGATCACCTGCCCGCTCTAATTGGAAGGACGAGAGCTCGAGCACGTGGGCATCGACTGGGTCTTTGAGCAACTCAAGCGCGGGCGTCCCCAAATTCCCACCAATCGAGACATTGAGACCACACGATGTCAGCAACTGCCCCACGAAGGTCGTCACTGTTGATTTGCCGTTGGAGCCCGTAATACCAATAACTGGCGCTTGGGCCTCGCTCACAAATAGGTCGATGTCGCCGCGTACTTCGATATTGAGCGACTGCGCCAACCCGATCACAGCCGAATCCATTGCAATTCCCGGCGAAGCGATCAGTAGATCAACCTGCTTAAGAACGGTCTCGCTGATCTCTCCGAAGTGTGCCTCAACGCCCTCAAGTTCACGACGCAAGAAGAGGTCGTTGGCAAGGTCAGCTCGCGTATCCATGGCAATAAACGGTATGCCTTGTGCCTTCCAGTAACGCGCAACGGAGCGGCCGGTATGACCCATACCGAGAACGCCGCGTCGAACCGAACTGGAAATAAGCTCAGGCATCATTCAGTCCTACCTCAGCTTCAACGTCGCCAGTCCGAAGAGCACAAGCATCGCTGTGATAATCCAAAAACGGACAATCACACGCGGCTCAGGCCAACCGGAGAGTTCAAAGTGATGATGAATGGGTGCCATTTTGAAGACACGCTTGCCGCGTAACTTGAAGGAGGCAACTTGAATAATGACGGACAGCGTCTCGATGACAAAAACTCCGCCCATAATAAAGAGCACGAGTTCCTGTCGGATGATGACGGCGACAATACCCAACGCAGCGCCCAGCGCTAGCGCACCGACATCGCCCATGAACACCATGGCTGGATAGGTGTTAAACCACAAGAATCCCAGTCCCGCACCCGCGATAGCACCACAAAAAACGACCATCTCGCCGACACCTGCGATGTAGGCGATATTCAGATAGGACGCAAAGTCCACCCGACCAGTCACGTAAGCGATCATGCCCAAACCTACAGCCACCATCACCGTAGGGAGAATCGCCAGACCATCGAGCCCATCGGTCAAATTAACTGCATTGCTCGACCCTACAACGACAAGGTAAGCCCACGGGATGAAGAGGATTCCCATGACTAGTGCAAAGTCCTTGAAAAACGGGAGATAGAGGGTCAGCTCAGGGACTTGTGTCGATGTGGCAAATAGATAGCTGACCGCTGCCAAGCCGACCACTGACTGCCAGAAGTATTTCCAGCCTGCAGGCAGCCCGCGCGAGTCTTTCTCAACTACCTTTCGATAATCATCAACCCAGCCGATCGCACCAAACAACACCGTGGTGAGGAGAGCCACCCAGAGGTACTTGCTCGATAGATCGCCCCACAGCAAGGTACCCGAGGCAATCGCAACAATGATGAGCGCGCCACCCATCGTTGGGGTGCCCGCTTTACTCAAATGCGACTGAGGACCATCAACGCGCACAGCCTGACCGATCTGCATCTCCTGCAGCCATCGGATCATCCGCGGGCCTACCAAAGTGGAGATCACCAGAGCTGTCATCGCAGACAGAATGCCGCGTAGCGTGATGTACTGAAAAACGGAGAACGCAGATTCCCACGCCGCCAACTGTTGTGCGAGCCAAGTTAACACGTCGCCTCTCCTGCAGATGCTGTCATTGAAGTCACAAAGCGATCTAACTGCATACCGCGGGACCCCTTAACCAAGATCGTTTCGTCCTGAAAAAACTCAGGGCAATCGGCCAACAGCTGATCGGTATTGGCAAAGTGCAGAGCGTTAGAAACGCAGTTATCTGAGATGTGCGCTGATAGCTCGCCCACAGCGATAACGCGCTCAATACCCAGATCTGACAGATGCCGACCCACCTCGCGGTGGTAATCCGGTCCGTCATTTCCTAACTCCAACATATCGGCCAGCACCGCAGTGCGTGGTGGTCTGGCATGCTTGAGCGAGTCGAGCGCAGCCATGACACTGGAGGGACTAGCGTTATAGCTGTCATCAATCAGGCGGATACCCCTATCGAGGTGAAGCGTATTCCCCCTCCCCTCAACGGGCGATAGGGCCTCGATGCCTTGCACAATCACTGACACATCAATATCCAGCGCCATGGCTGCGGCGATGGCGGCCAATGCGTTAGTCACACCGCCCTTGCCGGGGATGGATGAACGCAATGATATCTGGGTGCCCATGGCATCAACGGTGATATCCGACCCATCAAAACCACACTCTATGAGATCCAGCAGCTGAATATCTGCAGTGTTGATCTCGCCAAAAGAGATAATTCGCGCAGGTGCCGCTCGCAGCTGCCACGCTGAGTAGTGCGATTGATCCGCGTTTAGAACGGCCGTATCGGAGGCAGTAAGGTCATCGAGGATCTCACTCTTCGCCTCGACAATGGCCTCCAAACTTCCAAAACGACCCACATGCGCCTCGAGCGCGTTGAGAAGCACGACCACTTGAGGGGTAGCCATCGACTTCAAATAAGCGATGTCGCCTTTCTGCGAAGCCCCCATTTCAACGACCGCAAAAGTCGGATCTACTGACAATCTTGCGAGCGTCAAAGGAACACCGAGCTCGTTATTCTGGTTACCCAAAGTGGCGACCGTCGCTCCAGCAAGCCCGCAAATAGACTCAAGAAAGGATTTCGCGGTCGTTTTGCCAGCACTGCCTGTTATTCCAATCACCGAGCCGTGGAATCGGCCTCTGATGAGTTGCCCATAGATTGCGCACACCTGATGCGAATCAGCGGCCTTAATGTGTGGGGCAGCGACGTTGATCGGCCGAGTGCAGGCAATAGCGGCTGCACCCCTGTCCAATGCCTTATCGATAAAATCGTGCCCGTCGACATGTTCACCGTCGATCGCTACGAAGAGATCACCGGGTTTCACCGCTCGGCTGTCGATCGCCAGACCCGTCAGTACAGCATCACCACTTTCGCAGTCGACGCCCAAGCTTTGGGCTAATTCAGAGAGACGAAGCTCAAGCATGGGTCGCCTCCCGCTCTCGAAGCACCTCTGCCGCGCAGCTCACATCCGAGAAGTCGAGCTTATTTTCCCCAGCCAGCTGGTAGTTCTCATGTCCCTTACCGGCAACTAGAACAGTGTCACCGGATCGCGCATTGAGAACCGCGTGGCGAATAGCGGCGCCCCGATCGAGTTCGACATGACAGGGGGAGCCACTGATGCCGACCAGTATGTCCTCAGCGATCATCTCGGGCGATTCCGAACGCGGATTGTCATTAGTGACTACCAGTTGATCCGCCAGTGAGTCGGCGATGCGACCCATCTCAGGACGCTTACCCGCGTCACGATCACCACCACAGCCAAAGACAACCCAAAGCGCACCAGTACATGACTGTTTAAGTGCACTGAGCGCACTGGCTAGCGCGTCTGGGGTGTGGGCGTAGTCAACGACCACTCGGATATCGCTACCACCTTTGACCTCTTGCATCCGGCCATCAACCGGCAGCAGATGCGAGGCCGCATTCGCTACCTCCGTGAAGGGGAATCCCAGCCCTGTTACCGCAACGATAGCGGCGGTGACATTAAACGCGTTAAACCGACCGTGGAGTGCGGTCTTGATATCAGCTGTGCCAAATGGGGAATGCATCTGAAATTCCAACCCCGACGAGGTTTCGCTCGTTACTTTCGCGTAGACGTCGGCATTTGGGTCGATAAAGGACACGCCAAATGCCGGACTTGAGGACGCCTCTCGTGCCTCGTGTGTCGCCTCATCATCCGCGTTATATATGACACGCGACGGTACAAAATCATTGAAGAGCCGGAGTTTGGCACTGCGATAACGATCGAGATCGCCGTGGTAGTCCAAGTGGTCTCGGGTAAGATTGCTGAACACACCGGTGTGGATCGTGAGGCCATCCAAGCGGCCCTGCTCTAGTGCGTGGCTCGACGCCTCAATAGCCACATGACGTACTCCCTTATCACGCCACTCGGCAAGGTATTGATTTAATGTAAGAATGTCGGGCGTTGTATTTTGAGCCTCGACCGCTTCACCCGCGCGCGTTCTCGCACCCAAGGTACCAATAGTGCCAGCCGATGCACCTAAGAGGCGCAGAAGCTGACCTATGTAGTCGGTAATGCTGGTTTTTCCATTCGTGCCAGTCACCGCTAGCAGCGAGAGATCTTTACTTGGATCTGCGTAAAATCGTCGAGCTATCTCGCCAAGCTGCGCCTTTAACCCCTGAACGGGTATGACCCGAGAATCAGACGACTCCAGACCCTCCGCCTCAGCCAAAACCGCAATTGCACCGCGAGCAAAGGCCGCGTCAATATACGCTCTGCCGTCCGAGGCCAACCCCTGCAGAGCCACGAAAACACCACCGCTCTCGATAGTGCGACTATCCAGCGACAATCCGGTCGCCATAAGGCCAGTCACTGACGCAGGTAGCTGAGCCAACGATTGAGTCAACGTCGTAAGGTTCATCTCAGGCACGGGAATCATCCTCCCGCGAGGCCGCCAGCATGCGGCTGTTCGACACTGGCTCGGCCGAATTAGGGACGACATTTCGTATCCGCAGAACCTCTTGGGTAATTCTCGAATAAACCGGCGCCGCTGCAGCACCACCACCGTACACGTCGCCTTCCGGCTCATCGATGACAACGACCGTAACGTAACGGGGTGACTCAACAGGCGCAACGCCAGCAAACATCGCGACATATCGGTCGTCGAGATAACCTTCTCGCCCTACCTTGTGAACCGTGCCGGTCTTGCCTCCAACATCGAAACCTGAAACCGCGGCGCGCTGAGCTGTACCCTCAGGGCCTGTTACCCGGTGTAGAACCGTAACAACTTTCTCTGCCACCACCGGTGAGATGATCTGTCGACCGACGCTCGCGCTAGGGTCATTGTCTTGAGAGGCCTGAGCCAATAGCGTTAATGGCACCATATGCCCTTCATTGGCAAAGACGGCATAGGCATGAGCTAGTTGCAGTGGTGTCACCAGCAAACCGTAGCCAAACGCGGGAGTAACACGGTCAATGGCACTCCAGAAATCATGGTCGGGTAGCCGGCCTGTGCGCTCACCCGGGAACTCCGCACCCGTCAGCTGACCCAGACCAAAACGCTGGAATACATCGATGATGTGCTCGTGACCAATGGTCTGGGCCATTTTCGTGACGCCGACCTGACTCGACTTCTCTATGACGCGAGATACCGTAATTTCGCCGTAGTTACGTGGATCAGGGAGCACCTTATTACCCACTGTAATACGGCCAGGCGATGTATCAATGAGGGTTTCGATGTCGAACTCACCGCTCTCGAGAGCGGCTACCAGAGTCAATGGCTTCACCGTTGAACCGGGCTCAAAGACGTCAGTGACGACCCGGTTGCGCATAGCTGCAAGATCCAACTGACCTCGTCTATTCGGATTGAATGACGGTAGATTGGTCATCGCCAGGATTTCACCCGTCATGGCATCGAGCGTCACAGCGGACGCGGCCGATGCGCCCGTTTCCCTCATAGCGCGCAATAACTCTCGGTGCTGTACGTGCTGGAGTCGCAGATCAATGCTGAGCTGAATCGACTCACCATCCGCGGCCTCCGACACCACGCCAATGTCTCTAATCGCCTCACCGTGGAGATCTTTAATGAAGCGCTTTTTACCGGGCTGGCCTTGAAGCTGACTATCGAAGACTAATTCAACGCCAGTTGCTCCCGCACCATCGATATCAGTCGTACCCACCAACTGGGAGACCACCTCCCCTGCAGGATAGAAACGCTTGTATTCCCGCTGACCGTAAACACCAGGGATATCTGCCGCGAGGACTGTTCGCGCCGTTTGAGGCGTTTGATGCCTCGCGAGATACATGAATTGCTTTTTGCGATAGCGATCCAACCGAGATGCAAATTCAGAGGCCGGAAGGTTCATCAACTCGGCGAGCTCGATCTCGCGACCACTGCCGCGTAGCTCCTGAGGATTTGCCCAGAGAGTCACAACCGGCGTAGACACCGCGAGTGGCGCACCTCGACGATCGGTAATCAATCCTCGATAAGCCGGAATTTCTGCAGATCTCACAGCGCGAAGATCACCTTGGCGCTGCAGGAAATCAGTCCCATATTGACTCGCTCCGACCTGAAGCTGAACTAAACGCAGAACCAACATGCCAAACAAACCAGCGAGCAATGCTGTTACTACAATAATGCGCCACGTGAAGATGGGCGTGGTGTTGGTTTTGGCACTCATTCGATCACCACTCGAATAGCGCCTGTGTCCGGCGATGTCATGGTGAGTGATGTGCGCGAGATGGCACTCACGCGATGTGGTGCAGACAGTGTTGAGTATTCGAGAACGAGACGACTGTAGTCCTCCTGCAACTGCCAGCGCTCGCTCTCCTGCGCCTGAAGCGATGCAAACAGCAATCTGGTTTGATGTGTTTCCTTAACCACCGACAGCGCGCTGATCACAACACCAATGAAGCAGGTAATAAGGCCCATAGGCGACATAAGAAAGCGGCGAATCACGCTCGACGCTCCGCCACACGCATAATTGCTGACCGAGATCGAGGATTACGTTGTACTTCACTTGTTGAGGGCTTTACGACCTTGCCAATCAAGTTCAGGGTTTTTCCCGTATCGCTGCCAGTAACAGGCACATACTTTGGGAGCTGCTGACCGCGCGCTTGGTCACGCATGAAGCGCTTCACAATGCGATCTTCCAGAGAGTGGAAGCTGATGACTACCAGGCGCCCACCCTCGGACAAAGCGTCAACCATCTGCCCAAGAGCAGCCTCTAGATCCTCAAGCTCTCTGTTAATGAAAATACGAATGGCCTGGAAAGCCCGTGTTGCTGGATGCTTGTTTGGCTCCCACTTGGGATTGGCCTCCGCCACAATCGTGGCTAACTGCTTTGTGCGCGTTATCGGCGACTCGGCACGCGCCTTGACAATCGCCGAGGCCATTCGCTTGGCAAACCGCTCTTCACCGTAAGTCTTGATGACATTTGCAATATCCGCCTCGGAAGCCGTTGCCAGCCACTCCGCTGCGCTCATACCTGCGCGCGTATCCATCCGCATATCGAGCGGACCGTCATCACTAAAGCCAAATCCGCGCGCAGCATTGTCAAGTTGAGGCGATGAAACACCGAGATCGAGCAGAATGCCGTCGAGTTCTGCCCTAGCGACTCGATCAGATATGCCAGCAAAACTTGCGGGCACAAATTCAAAACGGGGGTCATCAGCGAATTGTCCTGCCGAGCTCTCAGCCTCTGGATCCTTGTCAAAAGCAATTAAACGCCCATAGGAGGACAGTGAATTTAGAATGGCCCGGCTATGACCGCCGCGCCCAAAGGTGCCGTCGAGGTAGATGCCGTCGGGCTTGATGGCGAGTGCCGCTACCGACTCTTCAAGTAATACGGAAGCGTGCTCCGCCTGACTCAAAGTTTCAACTCCATCAGTTCAGCAGGAAGATCGACTTCATCGGCCGCCAATGCTGCCTCGCACTCAGCCTCCCACAGCGACTCTGCCCAGAGCTCTAGCTTATTCCCCTGCCCCACCAGAACCACTCGCTTCTCCAAATGCGCGTATTCGCGTAAGGCGCCGGGAAGCAAAATTCGGCCGTTACTATCAAGATCAAGATCACTGGCATAGCCCAAGACCAACCTTTGAAAACGTCGAACCGGCGGATTTAACGTCGGAAGATTTTGAATATCTCGCTCAATGCGCTCCCATTCCCTGAGCGGGTACAGGACCAAACAGGATGACTGTGTGTCGATGGTGACAACAACGGAGCCCGCACTGATATCCAAGAGCGACTCGCGCTGGCGCGCAGGGACAGATAACCGCCCTTTCGCATCCAGATTGATGTGCTGTACTCCCCTGAACACCACAAATCTCCACCTTGCCTCAAAAAAAGCCGAGTAATTCCCCAAAAACCCACTTTTTCCCACCAATCACCACTTTAACAATCGAGTGTAGGCCAGTCAATGCGAAGAAAAGAAAATATCTAAGTAATTCAGCACCTTATATGCGCCAGAGAAGGGCTTTAGAGCATGGAAAATCGACATACAAACACGCGCATAAACAGCACGAAAGTCAGTCTATTAGCTCTTTATTGGAGAGATTTTCTCCGAAAAAAAGACAAACTAGCATAAAAGCTAACTTTATATTCTTAAACGATATAAAGGAGCACCCCCGAATGGGGGTGCATTGGTGAGTCAATCGATAAGCCGGGTTCTGTCGTGAACGGTCATTCATCTGCGACACTCGTCGCCAAGTGCCTGTAGCGACCTACCCGGATCCGCCGAGGGTCACGGCATAAGGATCCCTATTTGGTCTTGCTCCGAGCGGGGTTTACCATCGCCACGCCTGTTACCAGCCGCGCGGTGCGCTCTTACCGCACCTTTTCACCCTTACCTGAATGACATTCAGGCGGTTTCCTTTCTGCTGCACTTTCCGTGAGCTTACACTCCCCAGGTGTTACCTGGCGCTCTGACCCAATGGAGCCCGGACTTTCCTCTGCACCCACAAGGTACAGCGACCGTTTAACTGACTCAGGGTGACGGTAGCACTCAGGGCGCACTGACTCAATGCAACTAATTACTCTCGATTAATGAGCAGCTGATAGAGATCTCGCGACTTCAGATCATAGTGATCCGCGACTATCTGCGCGGCCTTTCTTGGGGGAAGCTCGTCGGCCAGCGCATGCAGTAAGTTAGACGCCTCATCGCTGACGCCCTCTCCTTTCTGAGTATCTGGCGCAATCATTACAACAAACTCCCCGCGCTGTTGGTTGGCGTCAGCTTTGACCCAGTCGCGAATAACGGCCACGGTATCTCGGCGAACGGTCTCGAATGTTTTTGTAAGCTCGCGTGCAATACACACCTCGCGCAGCGCTCCCAACACCTCCTCAACATCATCGAGCAAGTCGAGAATCCGATGAGGAGCCTCGTAAAGAATAATTGTTGAATCGCTGGACTTCAGCACATCAAGACGCGTGCGACGGGCATTTTGTTTAGAGGGTAAAAATCCAACGAACTGAAAGCTGTGTGTCGGCAAGCCTGCGGCGCTAAGTGCCGTAATCGCAGCACACGGTCCCGGCAGTGGCACCACTGGCATGCTCTTGGCTTGTACCGCTCGAACAAGTTGATACCCAGGATCTGAAACTAACGGCGTACCCGCATCACTGATCAGTGCAATACGCTCGCCTTCTACGATTCGCTCCGCAAGCGCCATAGCTGCACTCTCGGCGCTGTGCTCGTGAAAGCTGATAAGCGGTGTTGTAATCTCGTAGTGATTAAGCAGCGTTCGCGAGTGCCGCGTGTCCTCGGCGGCAATCACATCGACGGCCTGTAGCACTTCAACTGACCGCAGTGTCATATCACCGATGTTCCCGATGGGTGTGGGCACAACATACAATGCGGCTTTCAATTCACGCTCCTCTACGTACAATCAGTGGAAACTCGGCGGCTCTTTTGTGATGACATCGAAATATTCAACGAGCGCAGCGCATAATCGCACTTTATTGGCGCTACTGCATCGATCTGTGCTGATGGCACTGACGCTCATGTTGATCGCTTCCTGCGCCACACCACCACCCGCGCCACCACAACCTCGCGAACCAGTGAACGACTACCCCATTCCCTCGCGAGACAAAGTCGAGAAAATGGACAATGAGGCTAACCCGTTTGATGCCCGAATTGTTTCTTGGAACCAGCAGATAGCTCGGGAGCGCGGATGGCTTTTCGCACTGACGGAGCTAGATGCTGTAGACCCGGAGCTCATTTCACCAAAGACCGATGCTTTTATTCGCTCTCAACTTCTGTGGCTGAAAGGCGATATCGACGAGTCTCACCAACTACTCGCTGCACTTACTCCCGATAACGATGAGGAGTTTGATGCGCTTCTCGCAGAGCGGCAACGAAGACTATGGGAGGCCGGTCAGCCGGTTGATGCAGCAAAAGTGGCCCTTGACCGATTGGCTCTTCAAGCGCCGGGCGCGGGAACTGTCACCTCTTCGACCATTTTCGATCTGCTATCTGAGGCGACTGAACAGCGACTTGCCTCTGAGCTTCGCCGAACTGAGCCGAGCAGCGACTGGCATGCCTGGCTGTCCTTGAATCGCGCCTATCGTCAGGGACGTCCCGCAGTGCTTAAGTGGCTCAGCGAAAATCCTCAAATGAGGCTTCGCCCACTCTCGCTCCCCTCAGGATTACAAACCTGGCTAGAGAGTGAGCCACCCCGCCGCATCGCTATACTTCTCCCCCTCAGTGGTCGCCTAAAAGCCGCTGGGCAAACCGCGCTGAATGGCATTGTGGAAGGCGTATTCGCAAATTACCGAGATGCGAGCCTGCGCCCCGACCTTATCACTATCGACACCGAGGCCGCAGTGACAGGAATGGCGGCCTATGTACAAGCTCTGGAATCAGGGGCTGACTTTGTCATAGGCCCATTGACTAAAGAGCGCGTCGCGGAGCTGGCAATTGCTGACGCACTCCCCATTCCAGTTCTCGCGCTCAACCGCAGTGCACAGACAAACACGTCGCAGTACCAAACGGATTTAGCATGGCAAATGCTCAGCATGAGCCTCGCGCCCGAGGACGAGGCCGAGCAACTTGCGCACCTAGCGTGGGCTGAAGGTCTTCGAAATCCTCTGATTATTGCGCCTGACAGCGCTTGGGGAAGTCGCATGACAGGGGCTTTCTCAGCCTCATGGCGTGCATTGGGTGGGACACTCAGAGAAACCGCGCTCACCACCCCTGATGAAACCGATGATGCGACCATCGCGCGAAGCCTCGCGACACTCAGTAGCGAGGCAAGGATAAAAGAAGTTGAGCGCGCTTTTGATGCGCCGGTAGACACGCAGGCACGCCGACGCGAGGACGTTGACTCTGTGGTCCTACTGTCACCCACCGCACAAATGGCGCGCGAGATTCGTCCACTACTACGCTTTCACTACGCCGGTGAGCTACCCGTCTTCGCACCCTCGTCCGTCTTTGAGTCCGATGAGGGCATCACCAACCGCGACCTGAATGGCGTCAAGTTTGTGCTACCGCCGAGTGCGCTCGGGTCACCCACAACCACTTCGATACCTCTGCATGCTCTGGGTGCCGATGCAGTTGGACTGGTAGACCACTTTAGCCAGGCCAGCCGAACTCGCGGCACCCTAATGTTCGGTGAAACAGGTGATCTGAGCGTTGATTCGAATGGCAATGTTCGCCGCAGACTAAAATCGGTTGTTTTCTCCCGAGGACGCGCACGCTCCATCTGATGACACTAAGCCATTGGATGGAGGTTTGTACCCATGACCCACTCAAGCGGGGCGTTCTGGGAGGAGCGCGCTTGCCAGCTGATCGAATCGAGGGGAGCGACTGTTATCGCGCGCAATTACACCTGCCGATTCGGGGAAATCGATGTGGTAGCCCTTGATAGCGACAGGCTGGTATTCGTTGGAGTGCGATACCGTAGCCGCTCTGACTTCGGCTCAGCCCTGGCGTCGGTGTCTCGCGCCAAGCAGCAGAACGTATTGATGACAGCTCAAATATTTTTGGCGTCGCATGAGGACTATTGCAATCGCTATTGTCGGTTTGACATCATCGCCTTTGACGGCCCCCGCGGCAGTGTACGCACGCAGTGGCTAAAAGGAGCCTTTGGCTTAGCCGAGCACCCGAACTATGAGTAATTTTGACACCGTCGCAAAACTGTTCCATGAGCACATCGAATATTTGAGCTTGTCTGCGGATGCGATCGCTGATGTCTGCGATACGGCCGCAACTCATCTTGCCAATGCCATCGTGTCAGAAAAAAAGGTCTTCTCTGTCGGCGTAGGTTTAGATGCATCTACTGCCTTGTCTTTTTGCCAGCTCATTCGTGACGGGGTGTGGTTAGAACGACCATCCCTGCCCATCATTGAGCTCACAGCCACACGAGCGGAACCTGCGGGTGCTGGCGTATCGTGGGTAACACGAGAGTTAAACAGCTTGGGACAACCGGGGGACGTCGCTGTCGTTTGGGGGTCGCAACTAACGCCTGACGACGTAAATACACTGAGCATAGCGGCACAGCAGCGCGATATTCAGGTGTTTTGGGTCGGAACGCAGGGCCCAACGATGAGCTTGAGCTTTACTGAGTCTGACGCACAGATGCGCTACAGCCTGTCGAACATTACGGCACTTACCATGGCGCGCGTGACGGAGACACATCTTTTCGGCGCATAAGTCCGCTGCATTTCCGTTAGCGAATTTCTACTTAACGAGCTTCAAGGAAGGTCTTCGGGCAGAGCTTGGACCAATTGGGTCCGGATCCGGCGGTGGCGTGGGATCGCCATGCTCGTCGTCGTCATCAAAGATCATGCCCTGCCCATTTTCACGTGCGTAGATGCCTAAGATGCTGTCGAGAGGTAAAAAGACATCGAGTGGTACGCCACCAAACCGGCCGCTGAAGGACACCGCATCATTACCTAAATGAAGGCTCACCACTGCTGTGGGTGATACATTCAAAACAATTTGCCCGTCGGTGACATAATCCTCGGGCACGACAACGCCCTCAGCGGCTGCATCGATCAGTACATGGGGGGTGCAATTATTATCTACAATCCAGTCGTAGATAGCTCGAACAACGTAGGGTTTACTTGGCGTCACTCGAGTCTCTCCTAGTTCAAGTGCGCATTTCTTGCTCTTGTATCGACAGGCTTTCCTGGAACGCCTCTCTACCGAAAAGGCTATCCATGTACCCGTACAAGGGCTTGGTTTGCTTGCTCGCCTTGATATCCACACCCAGCGCAGGTAGGCGCCACAGAATAGGGGCAATACAACAGTCTACGAGCGTGAATTCCTCGCTCATAAAGAAAGACTTCTCAGCAAAGATTGGCGATAACGCCGTCAAACTGTCACCCAGGTTGCGACGAGCAACGGCAATATCACTGCCTTTAGAGGAATGAAGAATCGTGTCGACAAGCGAGCACCAGTCGCGTTCCACTCGGTACATAAAGAGCCGGCTCTCTGCCCGAGCCACAGGATAAACCGGCAGCAGCGGAGGATGCGGGAAGCGCTCGTCCAAGTACTCCATCATGACTTTTGACTCATAGAGGACCAAATCTCGATCAATGAGTGTAGGCATGGTGTTGTAGGGGTTTAAGTCACCCAGCTCGGGCACCGGTACACCGTCTTCGCTTTCAACGAGATCAACCGACACACCTTTCTCGGCCAATACAATGCGTACGCGATGGCTGTAGTGGCTGGTGCTATCAGAAAAGAGGGTCATTGCTGAGCGTTTTGACACAGCCCCTGACGCATCATCGGCTAACTTCATGAAGAACTCCGAGCGGAATAAGAGAAAACAAAGGCGGAGCAAGCTCCGCCTGTTTCAATTATGCCCGTCGAGACGGATTAGTGCACGTCTTTCCAGTATTCGCGGTTCAGTGCCCACGCAATAATGAAGAAGATCGCGAGGAACAACATGACCTTTTTACCCATTTCAATTCGGGTCTGCTTGAACGGCTCCGCGGTATACGCCAGGAAGTTTACCAAGTCGTACATAGCATCATCAAACTGGTCCGTCGTCATAATGCCCGCAGACGCCACTTCGAGTGAATCACAGTGACCTTCATCCGCGTGGCTTTCGTCAGTGTTAACGCACTGCGGTAATCCCTGAAGTTCTAGAAGCACGTGCGGCATGCCTACATTTGGA
>CACCPA010000009.1 GCA_902547755.1 Halieaceae bacterium
CAGGTTGGGGCTGAGGCGCCGGAGACGGGTCGTCAGTAACCTCATTGACAACAGCCGCTGCAACAAGAGCAGCGCCAACAATTCCTACTACACCTGCGCCCGCTATTGCCGCGCCCACGGCAGACACAGCACCAGCGATACCGCCGGCCGCGCCACCTGCAGCCGCGCCACCTGCAGCCGCGCCACCTGCAGCCGCGCCACCTGACCCAGCCGCTCCGCCTGACCCAGCCGCTCCGCCAGATCCGGCTCCGGAACCGCCTGACCCTGCCTGACCGGCATTACTTTGAGGAGCCGGAGCCGGCGCCGAGGCCGGAGCAGGGGTCGAGGGCGGTGCAGTCGACTGGGCCATGGCTGGCCCGACCACTAAATTGGTAGCGACGATCGCGGAAATAATTGCCCGCGTGTTTGTAACTGATTTTTTACTTTTGAAGTGCACACGCACCCCCTTGTCGCGTTTGGGAAATAAATACGGCTTTTTGTTACCTGTTACCGACCGATTTCGGCCTATTAAAGCCGCATATCATCCAGGACGTCAACCGCACCTATTGTAGTCTAAGCATTGTTACAGTTCCATTTACGGAAGAACTTAATAACCACTACAATGGCTAAGTTGTCACATTTCGCACATTTGCATCGGGCAAAACACAGAGCCGACCAATCAAATACTTCGATCCAAAGACGTAAAAAGCCCACTGACCAAAGATCAGAAAAAACCATTGATCGCCCGCAGTAGCCCATACTTCTAATACGGTCAGCAGAAATGGAATCCCCGAAAAAACAGCGACGACACTGACACCCGTAATATTGTTGGCACGCATTGGCGATGTATTGCCAGCACTTAGGTAAGCAAATAGAAGATTGTGGAAGTGCTGGTTGTCAGGGTTCAACGGCGATAACCCTTGTCGCAACCTCCGCACCATGCTCCAGATCAAATCTGCTATCGGATAAAACACTAGCGACAAGAGCCACCAAACGGATACATCGGTGTTATTCGAGACAACGATTAAACTTAATCCAGCCATAGCGCCCAAGAAATACGCACCACCATCACCTAAGAAAAATCGTCCACTGATGAGGTTGAACACAAGAAAGACGAGACAGCCTGCGACTGCTGCTAACAGAAATGGCACCAGATCAGGGGGCGCAACTGATATAAGCGCGAGGAACGCGAGCGCGCTTGTACCCGCTACCAGCCCATTAGCACCATCCGCGGTATTGAAAGCGTTTGGAATGAAGGCAACGCAAAGGGCGGTAAAAAGAATCGCGCTCAGCGGCGAGACTCCAACAATAAAATCTACCCACCCTATCCCGACGGGCGACAAAACCGTATCAGGAGCGAGATACATCGTGAGCAAACCAAGACACAGCATCAACGCGAATCTAATTCTTGCTGACAACAGCCCGCTGAGATCCTCGTAGACTCCAATCAAAAAGTAAGTAACGCATGTCGCTATTATCACTGCCTCATTAAGAGGTGGCAGAAGAAGCCCAACATACGTCTGGTACCCGAGATGCATGAGCATGTAGGCAACGATCGCGACCCCCCCCAGGCGAGTGGCATCAACCTGGGAAATCCCATGCTTGCCAGCGAAGTCCTTCCCACCAAAGGAGAGTATGTAATTACAAATGAGCATAGCAATCAGACCTGCTGCTCCACCCACCAGAAGCACAAGTCCCCAAGCCACAGCGGCTTGGGATATTGACAACCCCAATCGATCTCTAAAGCTCACGTCGTAATCTCTGTACGAATGCCGCCGACACCCTAAAGGTATGCGAGCAAAAATACAAAAAAATGACGCCCTCTTGGAAATACTTCACAGCCAAATGCGGTCAATACGACACATTGACGCTCACCATTAACTCACATTTGTCTAGTTACGAACGAAGCTTGAACGGCACCCTACTGGCAACTGGGCGGATGCGATAAAGGAGTAAAATCCCGAAAATACCACCATAAAGCGCCGCATTGCCCACATCCGATCTTGATAGCCAAAACAAATGTAGCCAACCCAATACAACGACGGCATAAGTGAGTTTGTGAAGCTGCCGCCAATACCTTCCCATTCTTTTGCGGACTGTCCGAGCCGACGTAATGCCAAGAGGCACCAAAATAAGCCACGCGACGAAGCCGACCAACACATAAGGTCGCTCAACCAACTCCTCGATAAGCTGATCCCCAGACCAACCTATGAACACCTGTGCAAACACGAGCAAGTGAAGCGTCGCGTAAAACCAGACGTACAGCCCTAGCATCCGTCGATAACGGGCGAGTCTCGGCCAACCATGTCGCGCAAGCGGTGTTGCCAGAAGCACCAGTACCAGAAACCGCATGACCCACTCGCCCGTGACGTGCATCAGATGGTCTGCAGGGTCTGGCCCTAGCGAATTTGACACCACGCCGGTAACTAGCAACGCAAATGGAGCAAGACAGACCAAAAATACCAGCACCCGCAGCGCTGGATTCAACGCTGATGGAATGTTCATGAACGACTTTACTGCTTGGGCGTTAGTAGTAGCGGGCAAGGTCCATGCCTTTATACATGCCTGCCACCAGCTCACCATAGCCGTTGAACATCTGCGTTTTGACACGGCTAGGATTAAAGAGCGACGAGGGCAGACGACGCTCGTAGGCTTGCGACCACCGAGGATGACTCACTTCCGGGTTCACATTGGCGTAAAACCCGTACTCCTGAGGTGCAAGCTCCTGCCAACTGGTTTTTGGCTGGCGATCCGTCACGTTAATTTCGACAATCGACTTAATGTTCTTAAACCCGTATTTCCAGGGAACGATGAGTCGTAACGGCGCGCCACTCTGATTGGGAAGCGTTTTACCGTAAAGACCCACCGTCATCAGTGTCAGCGGATTCATCGCCTCGTCCATGCGTAGCCCCTCGCGGTAGGGCCAGTCGATAATCGAGGTAAACGAGCGGGTGCCGCGCATCTCCGAGCGCCGGTACAGGGTTTTAAATTCCACAAACTTCCCGCCAGTGTCAGGCTCAAATCGATCGAGTAGCTCTGACAGCGGGAAACCAATCCACGGAACCACCATGGACCATGCCTCGACACAGCGAAATCGATAAATGCGCTCTTCAAGGTCAAAGCCACCCAGAATATCTTCAAGGTGTAGTTTGCCTGGCTTTTTCACCAAACCACCGACCTTGATCTCCCAGGGATCGGTCGTCATGGCAGCCGCGAAGCGCGCTGGATCTGACTTATCCGTGCCGAACTCGTAAAAATTGTTATAGGTGGTTGCTGCCTCGTAGGGGGTCAGGTCTTCTTTCGCCTTGTAGGCACTGCCATCAGGTGCGGAAACGAAATCCAGTGCCTGTGGTACTGAAGAATCAGCCATCGCCTCCCCAGCAGCTACGAGCCCTGCGCCTGCTGCTGCCGCCTTCATCAAATTTCGCCGATTCAACCAGACGGACTCAGGGGTAATTTCGGAGGATGCTATTTGCGGAAACGGGCTCCAACGCGATTTACTCATAAGGTGTTTGCCTTGTTGTCTTCAACGCCATCAGCGAAACGGTGCCGTGAGTTTGCATATCACCGCTGGTCTCACTGTATTAGTCACTGCTGGCACACAAAAGTTCTATGGCGAGGCAGAACCGAAGGGTTCTGACTAACCACCGCAACTACGATCCCTAAGCTACCACTTCGGACTTTGCTCAGTCAGGACCGTCGTGACCGTGTATAGGTTACAACTAGCTTTGCTGGAATACGGGGGCTAACCATTTCTCGGACTCCGCGATATCCTCGCCACGCGCTCCCGCGTAGACGTCGAGCTGATCACTGGTGATCTTGCCCAAGTTGAAATATCGCGCATCGGGATGTCCAAAATAAAACCCTGAAACCGAGGCCGTCGGCGTCATCGCCATGTTCTCGGTCAGCGAGATGCCCGTATTCGCCTCGACATCTAAGAAATGAAATCTAAGTACGTCCATTTGCCAAGAAAATAGCGAATAAACGGCTTTCTATCGGTGCTTTGTGCGGTCCTAACATTTACGTAGCGCCGCTCAACCACTACATTATCCGCCCCGTATGAACACCAGATTAAAAGCACCCTATTGAAATTCGTGACGAGGAGTCCCTAGTGAGCAACTACTTCAATACCCTGCCCCTCCGCGTGCAGCTAGAAGAACTTGGCAAGTGCCGTTTCATGGAGCCTGAAGAGTTCGCTAATGGCGTAGACGCCATCAAGGACAAGAAAATCGTCATCGTCGGCTGTGGTGCTCAGGGCTTAAACCAGGGTTTGAACCTTCGGGACAGCGGCTTGGATGTCTCCTATGCCCTTCGTGAGTCAGCCATTACCGAGCAGCGCGCATCGTTTCTTCGCGCAAGCGAGAACGGCTTTACCGTCGGCACCTATGAGGAGCTCATTCCTCAAGCGGACATGGTGCTCAATCTAACCCCAGACAAGCAGCACACTGACGTGGTCACCACGGTGCAGCCCCTCATGAAGCACGGCGCCTGCCTCTCGTACTCACACGGCTTTAACATTGTTGAAGAAGGCATGCAGGTGCGTGAGGACATCACGGTCATCATGGTCGCTCCAAAGTGTCCCGGCACCGAGGTTCGAGAGGAGTACCTGCGTGGCTTTGGTGTTCCAACGCTCATCGCCGTTCACCGCGAAAACGACCGCAACGGTAATGGCCTCGAGCTTGCAAAAGCCTACGCAGCAGGTACTGGCGGTCATCGCGCAGGCGTTCTCGAGTCATCATTCATTGCTGAAGTGAAGTCTGACCTTATGGGTGAGCAGACCATCCTCTGCGGCATGCTCCAGACAGGCTCTATCCTGTGTTTTGATCGCATGGTCGAGCTCGGTATCGAGCCCGGCTACGCAGCCAAGCTTGTCCAGAACGGTTGGGAAACGGTTACTGAAGGTCTCAAGCACGGCGGCATCACCAATATGATGGATCGCCTGACGAACCCCGCGAAGATCCGCGCCTTTGATCTTGCCGAAGACATGAAAGAAATTCTGCGTCCGCTGTTTGAAAAGCATCAGGACGACATCATGTCCGGTCACTTCTCTGAGATCATGATGGCAGACTGGGCCAACGACGATATCAACCTGCTGACATGGCGTGCCGAGACGAACGCAACAGCGTTCGAAGAGCAGCCACTGACTGATCAGAACATCGAAGAGCAGACCTACTACGATCAGGGCATTCTGATGGTCGCCATGGTCAAAGCCGGGGTTGAACTCGCGTTCGAGACCATGGTCTCTGCAGGCATCATCGACGAGTCGGCCTACTACGAGTCACTCCACGAGACACCGCTCATTGCCAACACCATTGCGCGTAAGAAGCTCTACGAGATGAACGTTGTGATTTCAGATACAGCTGAGTACGGCAACTACCTCTTTGATCAGGCGGCGCGCCCACTGCTCAAGGACTTCGTGGCTGGTCTCGGGGCTGACGTAATTGGTGGCGGCGTGACGGGCAGCAATGCGGTCGACAACAAGACCTTGATTGCCGTGAATGCTGAAATCCGCAATCACCCGGTTGAGCTGATTGGTGAAGAATTGCGTGGTTATATGACAGGCATGAAAGCCATTTAACTACTAACGAGATGAGAGACGGTTCACTGCGCAAGCACTGGGCCGTTTTTTTGGCCCGATTGTTAGTGCACATCGAAGCCGCACACAAGGAACGTGACATAAAGTTGGCGTGTTCCTGTAGTTAACTGCACACTCCTGAGCTAGAAGCAGATACACAGTTTTCCGGAGAACCCATGACATTACTCGTTACAGGCGGCGCTGGCTATGTGGGTTCGCATACGGTCCATGCACTGCTCGCGCAGGGCCATGAGGTCGTCATTCTCGATAATCTAAGTACCGGTCATAAGTGGGCGCTTCAGGACTGCGAGCTAATCACGATTGATCTCCGCGATGAAACGAATCTTGTGCGCAATCTAAAAGGTCGCAGCTTCGACGGTGTGCTGCATTTCGCGGCCAAATCACTCGTCGGCGAATCGAAGAATCAGCCCACCATGTACTACCAGAACAACGTAGGTGGTACGACAAACCTCGTGCGCGCCATGCAGGCCGCAGACATTCAACGGCTCGTCTTCTCTTCAACGGCCGCTATTTTTGGTAACCCGGTGTCAGACCTTATTGACGAAGCGCATCCCAAAGCACCGATCAACGTTTACGGGCAAACCAAGCTAGTCGTAGAGCAGATGCTCGAGGCGGTCACTGCGAGTTCCGACTTCAGTGCCACCTGCCTGCGTTACTTCAACGCAGCGGGTGCCAATAACGCGGCAAACCTGGGTGAATGGCACGAACCCGAAACACACCTCATTCCCAATGCACTTCGAGCGGCAGCTGGCACAGAGAATCCGTTAACACTATTCGGGGATGATTACCCCACGCCTGATGGCACCTGTGTTCGTGATTACATCCATGTTGATGATCTTGCGAGCGCACACGTTGCCGCCATCGATACCATGATGGAGTCGGGTGTGTTTGGCACCTACAACCTAGGGAATGGGAACGGCTACTCGGTAAAGGAGGTAATTGCCGCCTGTGAGAAAGCCGTGGGATCAGAGATTCCGTTCACGATTGGCCCTCGCCGCGAAGGCGACCCCGCAACCCTTGTTGCAAGTTCACAGAAGGCGCGCGATGAACTCGGCTGGGCACCTGCGCATGACAGTATCGAAGAGATTGCACAGAGCGCCTGGAACTGGGAGTGCTACCGTCGCGATACCCTAGCCTGAACCCTGTGGCCGTCATCACTGAAATATTCTCTTGTCGGTTGGCACTGGCAATCAACCTATCGCCCGAGACCCATTGTGAGGATAAATCTATGACCTGCCATTGGTCTCGAGTCATGATTTTGGTGCTCTGCATCATGCCTGCCGGCTGCACCAGCACCTTGAAAGCGGTCACGGGTACCTACTCTTATTACGAAGTGATTGACGGAAAAGTCACTTACTTTCGCTGGAACCCCATGGGTATGCGGTATTACACGAGCGTGCTGGAGCAGGCCGACCCTGAGACTTCCGAGGCCATTGGTATAGAACACTGGAAAGACGCGACTACCGTTTACGAGTGGGATATTCCCATCCTTCATGCGGACCCCGCCACCTTTAAGCGTTTGACGGAAAACTACGCGAGAGATGCCACGCAGGTGTTCTACGGTCGAACAAGACTGGAAGGAGTCGATATCAACACCTTCAAGCGATTAGGCGATGCATGGTCTCGCGATAGTGATGATTTCTATTTCGGCAATAAGCACCTCGATGTCTGCGACATCGATACCTTCGAGCCTCTGTCCATGTGGCAGGCGCTAGACAGCCAGTGTTACTACATAGAATCCAAACGCCTCGGTGCTGTGGATCGCCCAAGCTTGCAGATTCTTTGGGGTGCCTACGCAAGCGATCGATCGCATGTATATTGGCTAGAGCACGTGGTTGACGGAGCGGACCCAGCGACATTTGAAGTCAAAGAGGACCCGATACAGACTTTGGCGCGCGATGCTAATCAATGTTTCAGTGGACCGCGTGTTGTGACTTGCGATGCGCTTAATCCCAAGGAGCAAGCTTATAGCCACTGTTAAAGGAGTGCTCTGCTCGAAGTAAGCGGCCCTCTAATTCCCAATCTATTTGCGATCTCTTTTATAAGATCTGGTGTGTGTTCCTCTCTGTGTGACCGTTACTGTGTGACCTAGTCTGCTTCACCTACTGTTTTAGCGCGGCCAGATCCGCAAAGTGCTGCAGTGCCTCTGGGTTAGCCAGCGCGTCCACATTGTTGACGGGTCGTCCGTGCACGACTTCTCGCACAGCAAGCTCTACAATCTTACCGCTTAAGGTTCGGGGGATTTCCGGCACCTGAATAATCTTTGCCGGCACATGGCGTGGCGTCGCGTTCTGCCGAATCGTGGACCGTACAGCCTGTGTTAGCTGCTCGTCGAGCAGCTCGCCCTCTCGTATTACCACAAACAGAACAACTCTAACGTCATCTTCCCAGTCCTGCCCGATCACAATGCTCTCGACAATGGCCTCCAGCTTTTCAACCTGTCGGTATATCTCGGCCGTACCGATGCGGACCCCACCCGGGTTGAGAACCGCATCAGACCGTCCGTGAATAATCGCGCCATGCTCGGGCGTGAGTTCACCGTAATCGCCGTGGCACCAGACATTATCGAACTGAGCGAAGTAAGCGCGATAGTACTTTCCACCATCTTCGTCGTTCCAAAAACCAATGGGCATACTGGGGAACGACTGCCTGCAGACCAATTCGCCTTTTTCACTTTCAAGCGATGCACCCGTCTCATCCCAAAACTCAACCGCCATACCGAGCGCACGGCACTGGATTTGGCCTGTGTAAACAGGGCGCGTCGGGCACCCGCCAACAAAACAGGAAATGATGTCGGTACCACCCGCAATCGAAGAGAGCAGTACGTCGCTCTTAACATCCCGATACACGTACTCGAAGCTCTCGTGAGATAGCGGAGAGCCCGTCGATAAAATGGCATTGAGGCTCGAAAGGTCATGCGATTCACGGGGTTTGAGCCCTGCCTTTTCGATACCCGAGATGAACTTCGCACTGGTACCGAACACGGTAATGCGCTCACGATCAATCGCGTCGAGAAGGACCTTGCCGTCATCAGCAAAGGGAGACCCATCATACAAAATTAGCGTTGCACCACTGGCAAGACCCGACACTAACCAGTTCCACATCATCCAGCCGCAGGTGGTGAAGTAGAACAGCGTCTCTTCTGGCCCAATATCACAGTGAAGCTGATGTTCCTTCAGGTGCTGAATCAGCGTGCCGCCAGCTCCGTGCACAATGCACTTGGGCACACCGGTCGTTCCCGATGAGTACATGATGTAAAGCGGATGATCGAAAGGCAGCTGTTCGAACGCGATGTCGGAGACACTCCCTTGCTCACGTTGCCAGTCAGAAAAAAGCGCTGCGCCCTCAATGCCCGCGATCTTGGGCGTTTTTTCAACAACCTCGACGATGACCACCTGCTCGAGGCTATCGATCTCCTCGGCGATTTGACGCACCTTCTCCAGGGAATCGTGCGCCTTGCAGTTGTAGTAGTAGCCATCCGCCGCAAACAGCACCTTGGGTTTCACCTGCCCAAACCGATCCATAACTCCCTGAAAGCCAAAGTCAGGAGAGCACGATGTCCAAACAGCACCCAAGCTCGTCGCTGCCAACATGGCGACGACGGTTTCAGTAACATTGGGCATGAAACCTGCCACTCGATCACCTGGCTCGATACCGCGCGCCTTCAAAGCAACGGCAATGGCAGCCACTTGCGCATAGAGCTCGTCGAAGGTGGTCTCTTTGCGTGTGCCATTTTCAAGCAGTGACACTAGGGCTGTTGCATCACCGCGACGTCTTAACAGGTTCTCAGCGAAATTCAGACGGGCGTCAGGAAACCACGATGCGCCGGGCATTTTGTCAGCATCGCGCATTACCACATCACTTGGCTCGCTTGCAATGACCTCACAGTAGTCCCAAATACATCGCCAGAAGTCGTGAGTAGCAGTTATCGACCAGTGATGTAGCGCTTCGTACGTGGATACGTCAATTTCGGGAAATCGCTGACTAACGAAAGCGTGAAATGCAGTCAGCGCAGAACGAGCGACGCGATCTTGGCTCGGACGCCATAGCGGGGGTGGGCTCTCGGTTGCGCCACCCTCGCTAGGAGCATCCATCGACGTATCGGTCATTCGCCTGCCTGTTGGCGTCGATTAATCTCGTTGAGAAACGCGCCAGCCGCGGCGTCTTCGGCTCGCAGCGCTTTGAGCAATGCAACCATGTTGCGATCGCGCTCGTTCTCGAGCTGCATGACGGTTCGACCCGCTGCTTGCTCGTCTGATTGCTCAACAATGCGATCAATCAGCGCCTCATCAAGGTCGGGCACATCCATGAGCTTGGTCCAGGGCCATTCAAGACAGGGGCCAAATTGCTCAAGGAAGTGCTTCATCCCAGCTTGTCCACCGGCCACGCGATAGGTCTCAAAGAGCCCTTTCTGCGCCCAGCGCAGACCAAAACTGTGGGTAATGATGTCGTCAATCTGACCGGTTGTCGCCACGCCATCTTTTATTAGCCAAAGCGCCTCACGCCAAAGTGCCTCTAGCAGACGATCGCCGACATGCGCTGGCACCTCGGCACCCAATACCACCGGTTTCATGGAGACCGACTCAAGGTAATCACTCGCCCGTTGCGTGACCTCTGGCGGCACTGCAGTCGAGGCAACCACCTCGACCAGCGGCAGCAAATAAACGGGGTTATACGGGTGCGACACAATGATCTGCTCGGGTCGGAGGGCGCCTTCTTGCAGCTCGCTCGGCATAAACCCGGAGGTCGAGGATGCGATGATGGCATTGGCATCACAGCTCTCCTGAGTACTCTTTAGAACTGCCTGCTTGACCTCGATACGCTCCGGTGTCGACTCTTGAATGTAGAGCGCACCTTCAACCGCATCCACCGTTGATGATGCGATGTACAAGCCACCTTCCTCGGGCACAACATCGCACAGCGCAGGTATTGCCTCGCGTCCCCGCTCTATGACGGAATGCAGTATGCGCTCCGCATCAGCACTGGGATCGAAAAAGCGAACATCCCAGCCGTTTAATAAAAACCGCGTCGCCCAACCTGAGCCAATCACACCACCGCCGATAATGGCGGCAGTTCGTCGCTTATCGGGCATTACAACGGATCTCTTTTCACCAGGTTGAGTTCGGCGCGGACTTCCTCGGGGGTCATGATGCCCACACCCATGGCCGTGATGATGCCCGATGCTCTCTCCACCAACTCAGCATTACTCGCAAGGCGCCCGCGCTCCAACCAGAGGTTGTCCTCGAGGCCAACACGGACATTACCACCCGACAGAACAGCAGCGGCGACGAAGGGCATCTGGTTTTTACCGATACTGAAGGCCGAGTGAACCCAGTTACTGGGCACGTTATTCACCATGGCCATGAAGGTATTCATGTCATCGGGTGCGCCCCAAGGTATACCCATGCAAAGCTGGACCATGACAGGATCTTTAATGACACCCTCGTCGACCAACTGTTTGGCGAACCACAGATGCCCCGTATCAAACGCTTCGATCTCAATTTGAATGCCAAGGTCGGTCATACGCTGCGCCATATCGCGCAACATACCGGGCGTGTTAGTCATCACGTAGTCGGCTTCGGCGAAGTTCATGGTCCCGCAGTCGAGCGTCGCGATCTCGGGCCGGCAGACTTCAAGATGCTCGACACGCTCAGCTGCCGACACCATGTCAGTCCCCGCTTCCTGCAAGGGCAACGGTGCCGCGGGCGGACCAAAGACAATATCTCCGCCCATACCCGCTGTCAGGTTCACCACGACATCGGTGTCAGAGGCGCGAATGCGCTCAACCACTTCTTTGTAAAGGTGAACATCGCGCGCCGGCGCGCCAGTTTCAGGATCACGCACGTGACAGTGAACAACCGCCGCGCCTGCCTTTGCAGCCTCGATGGCGTCATTGGCGATTTGCTCGGGACTGCGCGGCACTTTGTCACTCCGATCTTGCGTACTTCCGGAGCCCGTCAGTGCAGCGGTGATAAACACTTTTTTGCGCATGGCTAATGGCATGGTCAAGTTCCCTATTGTTTCGCTCTGGTTGTCGTTATTTTTTGTTTCTACTTACTCGTCTCGGCTTTTGTTTCTAAGCCCAATCAATGGACCCGCTAGTCAGAAACACTTCGATCGGGCGTCCCTGTTCAGGGCACGACCACGAGACATGATCTCGTCGCGATCAATGTAGATACCTTGTAAGTGTCGCTTACCTGACCCCGTAAAGGCATTCCGCCCATGGAGTACACGGCGATTATCAAAGCACATGATGTCACCTGCGGTCAGGCGGAACTTCAATTCAAACTCGGGTTGATCGGCCATGCGGTGAAATAATCGCAAGGCATCGTAGGATCGGCTCACATCTTCATTGGCCATCGCTGGGAAGGCACGGACCGGATAAAACGCACGAATCGTCGGCGTGTCGCAGCCAGGCAAATAATCAATGATGGGCGCGGACCAGCGATGATCGATGCCAGGGCCGCGGTTGAAGAAGATCCAATGCCGTGTCGACAGAAGCTCAAACGCATCAGGGTGATCTCGCTCAAGCGCCTCCACCAGTGCCGCGCCGTCGGTCAACGTAGATTCGCCGCCATCCGCCTCGTTAATCAGACAATGCAGGAACTGGAATCCCGGAGGAATCTCGCGTGTGGGTAAATCCGAATGAGGCCCTAGCCGCAAGCCCGTGTTCGCCGTGGAATTGGTCTTCGCATCACCGGCGAGCTCAACGTCGGCCTTCACGTCCCACAACATCCCGAAGTTACTGTCACGCACCGGACCGATCCGCTCAGCAAGATCGAGCAGGTAGCCCTCATGCGTTGGCGAGTTCTCCAACACACAGGCGCCATAGACGAGTAAGTTATTGAGTAACGTCAGGATGATCTCATCATTGTCCCGCGCCTCACTGCCATCCACACGTGGCACCTCACCAATGGAATCAGTTGTCCACGATATTGCCTCAGGAAGCCAACTGCTGGGCCGGTGATTATTATCGGCCACATGACGCAGCCACCCCGCGTGATAGACAGAGCGCTGGCCGTCATCGGCCCACTCAACAATGAGATCTCCGGTGTCATCTACCACTGCTGCTTTCACTTCAATGTCATCAGTGAGTTCCGCAGGGTCGAGAATGCCCTCCCGGGTTGCTAGGTCGATGCCGCCCTGACCCATCGCGTTCTCGCGCAGCCAGAATCGGTGGCAGGCCAGCTTCGTATCATCAGGCCAGCGAAGATGTACGAAATCACCCTCGGTGACGGCAGCGGTCAACGGGCTGGGTTCGTAGTGATAGAAGTCGGGGGCTAGTGCCCGTGAGACCGGAGTGTTCATGTTGCCAACGCCTCCTGCGGCGCATGTGTCACACAGCTTGTGTGATCGTCATTATTATTAGTTCGGTTTTTACGCTTCGTTTTATGCTTCGCTCTGCGCCACTTTTTACCGACCCCCTGCTAACATTACACCGTGGTAAGAGCAGGCTGCGCACCAGCATCGTCACGGCTCTTCTAAGCCATCACAACTGAGATAAACCTACTTCACTGCCAATTTTTCGCAACATTTTTTCAGCGCTGTTTTATCGATATTGATTAGCGCTCAAATAAACACTGCGAGGCTGAATAATCCGTGATAATAACAACAGTGAAAATAACGAGATCAACCTTCTGACTTTGTCGGCGAGAGATGAACATGACACCAAACCAACCAACACGTATGGCCACCGCACTCTTAAGCCCACTTCTAACGGCGGCTCTTGTCTTGGGAATAGTCAATGAACACAGCTTCGCGGCAGAGGGCTCAGACTCGGACAGTGGATTTGCCAATAGCCCAGCTGTCAAACTCGGACTGGAAAAATCTGGAATCGATCCCTCGGAGATTGCCACCTACAGTCAGTTTGCGGAGTCACTTTTAGCTGATGCCACCGCGCGCGTGACCGCCTATGGCGATGGCAATGTGCCTGCCTACGCCGAGTACCTAAAAGACGTCTTTATCAAGGGTGGTTTTGATCCCAAAGACATCCACATTCTGCCGCTCGACGAGACCGTCTCACTGGTTGTGCGCTATCGGGGTGACGGCTCGAGCAATCGGAAGCCCGTGGTGTTCTCATCGCACATGGACGTGGTGCCTGCCGAGGCCGGCGAATGGGTGCGCAACCCCTTCGAGCTACAGCAAGACGAAACCTTCTACTTTGGCCGTGGCGTGCTCGATAACAAGTTCGATGTATCGATGCTGACAACCCTGTTTGTATGGCTCAAAGCACAGGGCTTCGTACCCAATCGCGATCTCATCATTGCGTTTACCGGCGACGAAGAATCGCTGCAAAACACGGTGCAGGACCTCACCAAAAACCACCGCAATCTGATTGATGCCGAATATGCCATTGTCGTTGATGGTGGTGGTGGCGCCCTGAATGACAGCGGTGCAGCCATTCAGTACATGGTGGGGTTTGCTGAGAAGACCTACGCCACTTACACGATGACCGCTAAAAATATTGGTGGTCACAGCTCAATGCCCCGAACAGACAACGCGATATTTGATCTTGCCGCCGCGATCCAACGCATCGAGAACCACCGGTTCGCCATCGAGACAAATGAGATCACGCGCACCTACTTTGAGCGCTCAGCCCCCTTCCTCGACAACGAGGTGGGCGAGGCGATGCGGCGCTTCGCCGCCAACCCCAAGGACGAGGAAGCCATTGAGGTATTGCGCGCGCAACCCGAGTACATCGGTACCCTAGGCACCACCTGCATCCCGACTATGCTGAGTGGTGGGCATGCCGAAAATGCGCTGCCGCGTACCGCAACGGCCACGATCAATTGCCGCATCTTCCCCGGAAACAGTGTCGAGGACATCATGGGAGAACTGAGTCTGGTGGCGGGCAATCCTCAGCTCGAGTGGGCCGTGTACGGCATGCCTGTGTCCAGTGACACCTCTCCCTTCAACGATGAGGTCATGGGTGCCGTCGAGGCCTCGCTAACTCAGTTATACCCCGGCGCGCCCGTCATTCCTCGTATGATCTCGGGCACCACCGACGGTGCCTACTTCAGAGCCGCTGGCATCCCGAGCTATAGCCTTACCGGTATCTTCCTCAACCCCAAAGACAGCTTTGCGCACGGTCTGAATGAACGGGTCCGTCGAGCCAGTATTCCCGAGTCACTCATCTTCTGGCAGTCGATGATTCGGTCCATCGCAAGCGACGCAAACTAGCTGACAAAAGCACGACAAATCAGTCACATTGAATCCGCCGGAAACGACCGTATGGCAACAAAAATCGCGAATTACTTTGCGCTCAAATTGAGTGAAAATTCACACCCAACAAAGAGCGCAAAATTCACAGATTTGAACGCTTGCGTGGCGATAAAAAATATTGAAAATGCGCGCTCCGAAATTCACTTGGGCCGGGCGATATGAGCAGCGTTCGATCTGTATTTTCTTTATTGCTGACCACAGCGTTCTTGCTGACGGGTCACGGCATACACATGACCTTTTTGCCGCTCATGGCGAGCGACATAGGACTTTCACAGACCGTGATTGGTATCTCGGGGTCTGCGTATTTTGCCGGCTTCATTTCAGGCGCCATGGTGACACCGCACATTATTGCCAAGGTGGGGCACATCCGCAGCTTCACCACACTCATGGCCGTATTCTTGTGCTGCTTCCAGATCCTTCCCATGACCGATTCAAGCGTGATGTGGATTCTCGTGCGCTTCCTTCTCGGTGCTGTCATGTGTGGCGCCTATACAGTCGTCGAGAGCTGGCTATCTGACCAAGCAGACGCGAGTACGCACGGACGTGTTCTCGGCATCTACACCGTGGTTGTACTCGGCGCCATGGCCTTGGGCCAGGGTCTATTGAGCAGAACCTATGGTGAAGCCGCTCAGGTTTTCGCATTGATCTCCATCCTGATCAGCTGCGCGATCATCCCTGTGAGCTTGACAAGCTCATTGGCACCTGAGCCGGTACTCGCCACGCGCATCAACTTCATGAAGCTCTACCACCGCTCGCACACTGCGTTCGCGGGTGCGCTGGGGTCAGGGCTCATCATTGGCACTTTCTGGACCTTGGGCGCGATACACGTTGTCAGCGTGACCGGAAACGCCGACTTCGCACCCGCGTTTGTGGCCGTGAGCATTTTGGGTGGTGCGCTGGTTCAGTACCCCATCGGCATTGCCTCTGATCATCGTATCGATCGGCGGCACGTACTCGCGTTCCTGTGCGTCATGAGTGGCATCACAGCGTTCTACCTATCAAGCGCAACCGACACCACCTCGTTACTCATCGGTGCCGCGGCTTTTGGTGCAGCCAGTAATTCGCTGTACGCTATCTCGCTCGCGAAAGCTGCGGATAACTCACCCCGCGAAGAATTTGTGATGCTCGGCTCCTCTGTGTTGCTTCTCAATGCAGTCGGTGCGGCCATCGGATCCTTCGTCTTTGGTTGGGCGATGCGTGCTTTCGAGGGCGACATCCTATTCACGCTCATTGGCGCAACTAGCCTTGTCTTTGCGTTCTTTATTTCCTCACAACCCAAAGGCGCAACAGCTGTACCCACGGAAGAACAAAGCACCTTCGTGGCTGCAACTTCGGCAACTGCACCGGCTTCCCTACAGCAAGACCCACGCGCAGGCGATATTGCTGAAGAAGATCAGCTAACGCCCGCAGACACAGTCCCCACAACGGACGAATTGGGCAGCGAGATCGAATACTCAACAGCCGCTTAATGCTCGCTATTGAGCGCCGCACCCTCGGGTGCGGCACCCTTATTTTTTTTGCTGGAAGTTTTCGCCTAAACCCACTTATGCTGACGTCTCTGGTGGCAGTAGCGAGTGCGTTTCATGGGCACTTCAACAATTCCCGTTCGGTGGCGCTTTTTCTCCGTCATCTTCATCCTGAGTTTTCTCTCCTACATGCTCCGCCAGCACTTTCCTGTCGCCGGCGAGTTCATGATGAAAGAACTGGCCATCAGCGAGCTGCAGATGGGCTGGGTGTACGGGGCCTTTTTCTGGGGCTACCTCGTTTTTCAGATCCCGGGCGGCATTTTAGGTAAACGCTTCGGTCCGCGACTGACTCTTCTCGTCGCAGGCGCCATATGGGTACTCGCCTGCCTACTATTCGCGCTGTTGCCGGGCAGTTTCGAATCGTCCGTCCTAGGCACCGTTGGTCTACTGATTGCCATTCGCGTGGTCATGGGAGCCGCGCATGCTCCCATCTACCCCGTTCAAGCCGCCTTGGTGGAACGATGGTTCCCTGTCGGGCAGTGGGCCCTACCCAATGCGGTCTCGAGCACGGGCCTGTCTTTGGGCGCCGCGGCGGCTGCACCCATATTCTCTATCGTGATTCTCAACTATGGCTGGCGCGCTTCGTTTCTTGTCTTCGTACCCCTGGGACTGTTGTTCTTCTCAATTTGGTGGTGGTACGCGCGCGATAACCCCAGGGAACACCCAGCCATGTCCGAGGCTGAGCTAGAGAGGATCGAAGCGAATCGTTCAGGTTTGACCCAAGATGCAGGCTATGGCGCGTGGCGCCAGCTGCTGGGGCACCGAGAAACCTTGCTACTCGCCTCCGCCTATTTCACGCATAACTTTGTCTTCTACTCTTTCGCTACCTGGTTTTTCCATTATCTGGTGAACGTCCTCGGCTTCGGCATTATCGAGTCAGGCATGCTGGCCGCCGCTCCCTGGGTACTAGGTGCTGTAGCGGCGACGGTTGGAGGATGGGTCTGCGACACCTTGTGTGACCGCCTGGGCCCCAAACTAGGTTGTCGTATCCCCGCAATGAGCGGTCTGATCGGCACAGGCATCTTCCTCTACCTCGGCCTGTACGCCTCGTCGCCCTATGTTGCTGTTGCCCTACTCTCGCTCTGCTACGCCTTTACGCAATTCGCCGAGGGCTCTTTCTGGTCAGCTCAGATACACCTTGCAGGCCCATATACGGCACCCGCCTGCGGGCTCATGAATACGGGCGGTAGCATTTCTGGCATCATCGTAGGGCCTCTTATGCCCTTCCTTGCGCTCAAGGTAGGTTGGGTGGTGGCATTGAGTACGGGCACCCTTGTCGCCTTCATTGGTGCGGCGCTGTGGATGTTCATCCGCGTCGACAAGCCCTTCCAACCAGGGACGAATTAAGCACCAGAAACCCTCTAAATCGACCCGCTTTTGATTGCACCGTTATGGCCTTCGGGTCTATTCTCGCCCAGCGTGCGGCAAGACCGTAACGCCAATAAAACAAGAGGCCGAAGGCGAATGATCATCGGCCATGCAGCGGGGAAACTTACGTGAAGGTTGAACGTCTCACTCCAGCCTTGGGCGCCGAAATCAACATTGA
The DNA here is from genome assembly GCA_902547755.1 of Halieaceae bacterium. GTDB lineage: Bacteria > Pseudomonadota > Gammaproteobacteria > Pseudomonadales > Halieaceae > Luminiphilus. Next base: position 17,870 of record CACCPA010000009.1, read on the forward strand.
TCTCGGCCACATCACCGCCGACGGCGCACAAGCTGTTTACGATGCACTCATGACGCATCAAGTCGTCTTTTTCCGGGATCAGCAAATGACGCCGGCACAGCATATCGAGCTGGCCAAGCACTTCGGTGAAATTGACGTGCCGCACCCCGTCTATCAGAAGCACCCAGAGATTCCTGCTATTACGATACTCGAGAACGACGCCAATCGGCCGCCCGATACCAACGACTGGCACAAGGACCTGACCTTTCGGGAGTCTCCCCCCTTCATGTCCATTCTGTACGCGAAGAAGGTGCCTGTGACCGGCGGCGACACGCTGTGGGCCAATATGGCGCTGGCCTATGACAACCTCGCGCCTCATATGCAGGAGATGCTTGGAACACTCGATGCGGTGCATGATATCGGCTGCTTTAGAAACGACTACCTCGGTATGGAGTCAAACATCCAAGCTATGAACGAAGGTGTTTATAGCAATGGTGCCTGGGTACACCCGGTTATAGGCACCCATCCAGTTACGGGCGATAAGTACATCAATGTGAATCGCTCGTTCACCCAGCACATTGTGGGTATGCTCAAGGCGGAGAGCGACCGTCTACTCGAGTACCTCTACTCACACATTGATCAACCTGAACATCAGGTGCGATTCCGCTGGCGCGATAATTCGGTCGCCATCTGGGATAACCGAGTGACCCAACACTACGCGCTCGCCGACTACCTGCCAGACTACCGCTGCATGAATCGGGTAACGGTTAATTCTGATCGGCGCGCTGCCTGAGTTTCAACTCAAGCGTGGCTGGCCTCTTCGAGATGATGTAGGTACCAACCCACGAACTTCTGAAGCGTGGCTTCAAACTCGGGGTGATACGGGCCTGGTTCAAAGAACCGAGAGTTCACGCCGGCATTGTTGCGAAGAATGATGTATTCGTCTTCCTGAGTGGTGTGGTCCCAGAGCCAGACGACATCCTCGCGATTGTAGTCTTTACCCTCTTCCGCATCACCACGAACAAACCAAACCAGTTCAACATCGGTCTCGGTGAGTGATCGCGGGAGGAACCGGTAGAGAACGCAGTGGTCCGGGTAGTTCAGCATGAAAGTCAACGGACCCATCTGATAGTCACCGGCCCCACCGTCATAGTCTCTGATGTTGCCCATCAGCGGCGCTACCGGTTGCCCGTCGCGACTACCTGTGACATTTCCTTCATACAAACCATAGCGCATGGTGTGGACACAGGCGCCAAAGCCCTCCGCGTCCCGATAAATCTTGGTGTACTGCTTGGACATGCCGGGCACACCCGTCACATCGTCGGAGCGCTCGAGTAATGCCTCCACAATCGGAGCCACTTTTTCATGCAAATCTTTGAACGTGTGGAGCTTGGCATAGGCGCGGTGCGAGGTAGCGCAGTGATAGCACTCGAGATAGTTCTCAAGCACAAGCTTCCAGTTCGCATCGATCTTGTAGGTCTGTCGGTGGGCAACCTTGGCGTTAGCGAGATCATAGGCACCCAGCGGCTCGCGAATATTCTCAAGCGGTCCCAGAAAGTCAGCGGCATTAGGGTCGCAGTTGATGAACACCAGTCCCATGTATTCGACACAGCGGACAGGTTTGAGACCGTGTACTGCCGTATCAAAATTGGGCATGACATGGGTTTCGCGCGCGGCCTTAAGACTGCCATCGAGGTTATAGACCCAGCCATGGTACGGGCAGACAAAGGTACGCTTATTCCCCGTTGCGGCTTCGCATACTTGCGCGCCGCGATGGCGGCAAATGTTGTGCATGGCTCGAATCTCACCGTCGTCGCCACGAACGACAATGATCGAGTCCTCACCAATGTCTACTAGCTGATAATCACCCTTTTCCGGTATTTCGCTGCTGTGCAATGCATACAACCAGCTCTTAAAAACGAGATGATCGAGTTCTCGCTCATAGACCAGATGCGAGCGATAGAAATAGGCATCCATGGCGTGCTGCGGACGCTCTCGCTCGGCAGCAAGCTTCTCGCACATCCGCTCAAGGGAGTCGTCAACTTGTGTGGCAATAAGGTGCATGATGCTAGTGCGCAGGTGCCGGTGTCTGGCGTTTACGCGAGGGATTAAACAGTGGACCGTCGATGACCTTGCAGGGCGCCATCAATCGCGTCCACTGCAACTCGCGCTGATAGTAGATCTCAGCAACAAACTCATCCCCAACAGCGCCGTGCGGCATCTCTACCTGCGCAAACGCGAGGTTCGACTTCACCGTGGGACACCAAGCGGCAGAGGTGACGATACCGATCTGCTTACCATTCTTGAGGATAAACGAGTGCTCGGCGGGCTTATTGCCCTCGACATCAAGCAGAACAAACCGATATCGCAGGCCTTCTTCTTTCTGCTTTAAAAGCGCGGCGCGGCCGTTGAACAGTGGTTTATTAAAATCGACCTGCCAATCCAAGCCTATTTCGAGGGGCGTGCGGGTCCGCCCGGGGCGCACCGCAATTTCCGCTGGAACGAAGTCGACCTTGGCCTGCAGGAAACCCGCCTCAATACGCGCCATGTGAAGCGCGTGCGAGCCGATGGGCTTAATCAGGTAATCACGTCCCTTCCCGAATAGCTGATCCCAGAGCGCTTCGGCTTTACTGGGGTCGATCCAGACTTCATAGCCCAAATCTCCCGTAAAGCCAGTGCGGCTGACCATCATCTCAACGCCCTCGAAATCGAATCGCGCAATGCCAAAGGGCTTGAGTTCGTTCAAGCCTTCACAGCCAATCAAGGTCAGAATAGTGCAGGACACAGGGCCCTGGATGGCTAGCGCCGCAATATCATCAGACTCATTGTTGATCGTCACGTCAAAACCGAGTGCGTTCCACTCGAGCCACTCATCGGCGCGCATGTAGGAGCAGAGCCGGTAATCGTTCTCGGCAAGATGGAAGATCGTTCCATCGTCCATGAGCTCACCCGCGTCATTACACCAGACCGCGTAGCCCACTCGGTTAACACCAATCTTGCTGACGTCACGTGTGACCAAGCGATTGAGGAAGGCTTCTGCATCAGGCCCCGAGATGCGGTACTTATTCATGGGGGATAAGTCGAGTACGCCCGCTGTGCTGCGAATAGCGAAATATTCGAGCTCCACATCGAAGTAGGAGTTTGGCGTGGTATAGCCCTGCCACGCGCCCCAATCGTTGAGTTCGCAGTTCTGCTCTACCCGCGAGTGAAACGGTGTAGTCAGCAACATTGTCTTGCGTTCAGCAGCGCTCATGACAAGACCCCCTGCTTGAGCATTTCTTCCGCCGCATTTTTCCCAGCGAGGCCCATGAGGCTCCCGCCCGGATGCGAGCCTGCACCGCAAAGATAAAGCCCTTCGACGCTACCCGTGTACTGCGTCGATCCCGGGAAAGGACGCATCATCAGGGACTGATCAATCGAAAGCTCGCCATGGTGCCAGTTACCGCCTGTCATACCGTGTGATGCCTCAAAGTCCTCAGGCACACGCACTTCGCTTGCAACAATGAGATCGCGAATCCCTGGGGCATAGGCCTCGAGTTGTTCGAGGAGTGACTCAAGTAACTGCTCGCGAGCACCTTCATCACTGTCCCAACCCGTCTTGAGCTTGTAGGGCACGTAATGCACCAACGCCGTCAGGACGTGCTGACCTGCCGGTGCTAACGTCGGGTCTTCGATGCTTGAAATGCTGATATCGAACACATGCTGCGAGGTCAGCTCCCTGTATTTGATGGGGTTTAAGCCAGTTTCCATGGCGTCCATGGATGGCGCAATGATCAAACGTTGACTGTGATCCTCGGCGGAAACGCCGGTAAACGATGGCAGCCCGGACAAGGCCAAATGTAACTTGCCGGTGCCGGAACGCGTTCGGTATTGTTCGACACGACGCGCTTGTCCCGCCTCAATATGGCGATAACCCAGGAGATCTCGGTAGGTCGTTGTGGGGTCAGCGCTCGACACCACGGCCGTCGCCTCAACAACGTCACCCGAGCTCAATTCAACGCCGGTAACACGGTCATGGGTCTTGATAATACGAGTAACAGCTTCGCCTAAGCGAACCTCAACACCCTGTGTTTTTGCTGAACTCAGCAGTGCGCCGCCAAGACTCCCCATGCCGCCCATCACCTGACTCACGCCACGATTACCTAACGCCTCTCCGACCATACGGTGGATGTATGTGAATACGGTATTGGGAGATCGCGGACCCATGTTGGTTCCTGTGATGGCATCAAGCGCCACCGCAGCTTTGAGCCCATCGTGCTCAAAGTGCTCGTTCATTACGTCGTAAATGTTGATTAGTACGAGCCGCATCATGTCCTGCATGTTCTTGCGACCCATCATCTTCAAGCCGAGCCCCAAGGACAGCAGTGTCATGCGATCACCCCAATCAGCGTCGACCATCTTGGGCGCGCGGGTGCGATAGAGCTTGAGCATCAACTTGCCGAAGGCGCGCATTTGCGACCGAAACGCTTTGTAGGCCCTCTTGTCCGCTGCGCTGATCTCGGCGCCGCTGAGGCTGTCACCATCGAGGGTCAAGTGATCGCCACTCGCCTGAAGCGCAATCGTTCGCTTGGCCTTACCCAGTCGCAAACCGTGCATTTCAAGACTGAGCTCTTGGACGATCTTGTCATCGAGTTGATGCACCCACTGGGCGCAGTCCGAGATATGAAACCCATTGGTAAACGCTTGGGTGCTCGCACAGCCACCTGCTTCGCTGCGGGCATCCACGACCAATACTTTCTTTCCCGCCTTGGCGAGGTAGCTCGATGTAATCAGCCCGTTGTGCCCCGCACCGATCACGATGGCATCGTAATTAGTCATCGGCATAGCTCCCCGGGACGGTATTGGGGCGTTTCAGATCACAGAGAATCTCGCGCGCAGCGTTAGCGCCCGGCGCCGCCATCACGCCACCACCCGGGTGTGTACCAGAGCTGCACATGTACATACCCTTAATGGGCATCCGGTACTGCGCGTAACCCGGGAAGGGGCGATTAAAGAGCAGCTGATCGAAGGTCAGCTCTCCCTGGAAAATATTGCCCTCGGTCAGCCCTACTTCAGCCTCGATCTCGCGCGGCGTCCGCGTCTCACAGTGGAGAATCAGGTCGCGGAAATTCGGACTGTATTTTGAAATTTGATCGATAACCGACTTCTCGAACCCGTCCTTGTCCTCGTCGGTCCACTCGCGGCCCTCAACTTTAGGCGGCGCGTACTGAACAAAGACCGACATCATGTGTTTGCCCGGTGGCGCCATGGTCGGATCCGTCAAAGAGGGGATCATCATGTCGAGATAAGGGTCTTTCGACCAGGTGCCGGCCTTCCAGTCATCGTAGGCACGCTCCATGCGTTCGAGTGAATCACTGAAGTGCAGATCGCCCGCCATGAGCGGATTCTTGGGGTCGAGGCCATCGAACATTGGCAAGCCATCCAGGGCAATATTCAGCTTCCCGGAGGAACCACGAATTTTGAAGTTCTTGGCTTTCTGAACTACGTCTTTGGGAAGATCGCGCTCGTCCGTAATATCGAGCAACGTCCGCTTGGGATCGAGGTTCGAAACGACGATATCAGCGAAGTATTCATCACCGTTCTTAAGCGAAACGCCCTTAGTGCGGCCACCCTTCACGATGATGCGATCCACGTTGGCATCGCAGATGATTTCGCCGCCGAATGACTGAAGCGATTTTGAAAGTGCATTGGCAATGGCGCCCATGCCACCACGAGCAAAACCCCAGGCACCCACGTTCCCATCGACATCACCCATGTAATGATGAAGAAGAACATAAGCCGTGCCCGGCGAGTACACACCGAGCGCTGTACCAATGATGCCACTGCCCGCGTGCTGCGCCTTGATAACGTCCGTTTCAAAGTACTCGTTAAGGTAATCCCCGACCGAGGTCGTCCAGAACTTGATGGTGTCCAGCAGCCCCTCTTCATCCATGTTGATGAAGGGTTTTGCAAATTCCACAAGGTCCTTAAGGTCTCTCAATTTAAGTGATGTGGGATCGGGCGGCGTCTTGAGCAGGAAGGGTCGAATCAGGCGTGTCTGACGGCTGGTATCTGCTTTGTAGCGCTCGTAGGCATTGGCATCGCGCTTCGAGTGCCGCGAGATCTCACGATACTTGCGCGCATAGTCGCTGTAGTTCCCGAAGTGATCACCGTTCTGCATGAAGGTGGCGCCGCCGCCAAAAGGCACGACTTGCAGACCGTGACGAGGCAACTCAAGGTCTCGGGTAATCTCGGGACGGAGTAAGCTCGATACGTAGGAACAATTGGAGTAGTACCAGCCCTCATAGAGCTCTCGACTCACCGTCGCACCGCCAATGTGGGGATTCCGCTCGAGTACGGCTACCTTTAGCCCCGCCTTGGCGAGATAAGCCGCGTTGGTCAGCCCGTTATGACCGGCACCGATAACGATGGCGTCGTATTTATTCACGTATTTCTCCGCCAGATTTTCGGTGGCCTAACACCAAGGACTCACCGGCAAACTTAGGTCCGTAAGGGTCACCCAATGGACACTGAGAGACAAGCGTTTTGAGTGTCGACAGGCCACAAAAAAATAACCCGGCCGCAGTATGCGCCGGGTTACTTTAAAGTCGCTTTGAGAGGACTAAAGCTAGAGTTGCTCGATCGCGAAAGCGTTAGCCGCAGCCTCAACCACCGTGCCATCACTGAACGTGACCGTAATCGCCTCATCGCTGTAGTTGTAGACCACGTAGCTGGTCACACCGGCATCCGTCCCGAAGGCCATCGCGGCAGGATAATCTGCGGTAAGAGCTCCCGTGCCCGTCTGGAGTTCGCCCAAAGCACGCATGGTGTAAATCCAGTGATAGGTGTGCGCAGGGGCCTCACCTGCTTCAGGCTCGTAGCTTGCCGTGGCTTCGAAATCTGCAATTGCAGCATCGGCATCTGTCATTGACCATAAGTTCCACCAGAGGTCCGTCCAGTGACCATTTGGTAGACCCGATGGCTTGCCGTTAGGCGACTCCTCGAGACCCAAGGTCACGTAATCATCGAGATAGTCCGCAAACAAACCGACGTGCATGATCAACGGGTTCGAGGGTAGACCCTGAATGCCCAGAATATGAGCGAACGCCGGGCTGAACCAGGTCGAGAAGGCACTGCCATCACCCCAGATGATGGAGGTAGTGATCCGTGGGTAGCCCGGTGGGAAGTTCCGAGCATCTGGATCGGTACCCACGTAACCATCGATGTCGTTCCAGTACTCCCAGTACGTCGCCGAAGTTGATGCGTGCAGGTACATGCCACGCTCCATAATGTCATCATTACCTGTCACCAGTCCGTACAGGACCATAGCGCCGTAGGCATTGGCTGCCTCGGAGGTCGACTCATTATTGTTTCCGCGAACGAAGTTTGCATGACCCGAGGCCCAGGAGAACCCGTTGGCAGGATCAAAATTGCGCAGGTAGGGGAACATCGGATCATTCTTGCCGCCCGCATAGTCACGAATGAGCAATTCGAACATTTGCCCGTACTGCTCGTCGCTACAGAACGCCTTATCGACTCGACAGACCTCCGCCGCGGCGCGAATGAAGTAGCCGTAGTGGAAATGGTGATCGTTCAACTGCTGATGCGAGGCGAACGACTCCTCCATGCCGAGGAGCGTGCTCCAGTTGGGTTCGTACACGAAATAGTTTTCGCTATCCAAGGTGCCATCGCGTTCAGCGCTCATCCAGTCAGCGAGTTCGCCCTTGAGCCAATCGCGCAAGGTGGTGGCTTCGTCGACCATACCCAGTTGGTCGGCGATGGCCAGAACTTCTGACAGACGGCCCACCGCCTTACCGTTCCAGTACGTGTCGTTGGCGGTATTCCAATAGCCAGTGCCACCGGCAACAAAATCCTCGACCAAGCCACGTAGCTCGGTCTCGTTAAGTGACCCATCAATGAGTGGCAGGGCGGGCAGCACACCGACAGACGGCAGGTCGTAATCGAAGCCGGTCATTGGCGAAAATTTCACGAGACCCCGTGCACTACGAACCGACGTGGCATAGCCCATGGCTGTTGCACGCTTCCACTGGAGCGGCATTAGGCCCGCGAGTGTCTCGACCGGTGCGTTGTCATCATCGAGATAGCGATGGCTCACCGTCACGGTATTGGTGGAGCGATCCACTGCATAATCAATGGTGACATGCTTCACTTTGTTACGAGCATAGCTCTCGAGCGTCTGGCGCACTGATGCGGTCGTCTCAGGTGCCCAGACCAAGGTGAAGGAGTTGCCTGCTGCAGAAATAGTGACGGTGTCCGTATCGACGCCGCTGAACGTTGTACCGGCATCGCCAACAATCAGGAAGTCATTGCGCTGCCCGGCAACACTACTCCAGATACCAAGGCTGTCACCGCCCTCATGCCATACGCCCCGCTCACCACTGTTAGCACGCAAGGTCTTCAGCGTTGGGGTGCCCGAGTAAACCTCGAAGAACACAAATGGAGAGCCATAAACAAAGGTGGCTTCCATAATCAGTGAGTCACCCTCGTACCAGCCCGCGGTAATGGCGCCCTCGGAGTAGTCGAGCAACTTCACATCCATGTTGCTGTGCGCGTTGTTAGCAATCGCAGCACCATCGAAGACTTCAGCAAACGGATCAGGTACGGCATAACCAAAGCCACCTGTATTGGCACCAATACCCGGTGGGATACCCATGAATCGCGCACCACGTTCGGTGAGTCGCGCCATGATTGGATCAGGTGTGATGTAACCCGCACCGTTAGGGTCACCTACGCGCATCTCACCGATGAACGAGACGGATCCCCACCAACGGTGAGTCATTGTGTGCTTATTCGCGGCCGCGCCCGCCAACTGCGGATACTTAGGCGTTGGGTCACCCTGGGGCCTTCCAGTTGCGGTTTCGCAGAACGGGATACCGGGCTCGACCACACCTGCGTTGTAGATCCAGTTACCGTAGTCATACACGCAGCGATAGCTCGCTGGGTTAATAGTGTCCGAGTAGCTTCCCAGACCCATTTGCGTCAGGTTGAAAGGCAATGTTACCACGGGAGGCGGCGGTTCGGCCGTCTCATCAAAGCCCGTGAAGCGCACATTATCAATCTGGAAGACTGTGTCTTCGAACTTACTCGCCCAAATGACCAAGCCCGTATTCACTTCACTCAGATTGAGACCACCGGCCGTCAGCTGTGAGATGGGAACACTCACTGCTTCCCAGCCACTGGCACCTTTCTCACCTAGGTGTTGATCACCCGACGTACAGGGATAAAAGCAGTCCAGTTTCACAGTGATTTCGGCATCACCGGAGACCACTTTGATGTCGAATTCGATGTGACCGTTCACGTAGCTGTTAAGGTCCACTGCCGCTGACGAGGCAAAGAATAGGCCTGCAAGATTTTGGTTGTTCGCGTGCGTTACCTGAAGCACGTCACCACGATCGGGGTCGGAAACAAATTCCCAAGCAATGGATGGGCAGCCTTCGCCGCCGTCGTTGCTGCAATCACCCCACCCGATAGCCTGGTCAAACGCATTGATGCCGCGGTCCCAAACGCCATCGACAATGCCCTGAGTCATTACCAGCTGATCATCGGCCTCGTTGCCACCACCACCGCCACCGGTGGGTGGGGGCTCAGGCTCGGGTTCGAGGACGGTTACCATCCGCTGTACTTGCGATGAGTTACCAGCCGCATCGGTTGCCGTATACGTCAGTGTGTAGGTGCCGGCAGCACTACCCACACTACCTGTAATGACGACCTCGAGCGTGCCATCAACGCTATCGACCGCCGTGGCACCCTGTTCAATGTAGGCGGTATCAGCCTCAAGCGTAATCGAGCCACTGCCGTTGAGCGTTACCGTTGGCGCCGTGGTGTCCGAAACGGTGACCACGCGCTCGGCGGACGCTTCATTTCCTGCTGCGTCAGTGGCGGTATAGGTCAGCGTATAGATACCCGCCGTAGCGGTATCGACGGTGCCAGAGACCGACACAGTGACTTCACCATCGGTGTCGTCATTGGCTAAAGCACCCGGATCTGTGAACTCTGTACCCTGCTCCACACGCATTTCTGCGTCACCCGACAACGTAATCGTGGGTGGTGTCGTATCCGCAGATGGAGCTGGTGGTTCAACGACCACAGGTGGTGCACTAACAGCACCGCTGCCACCCCCACCGCAGGCAGTGACGAATATCGCTAAGAATAGTGCTGATAACAATGGAAAACTCGAGGTGAAACGGTACAACGGTTTCGGCATCTTGCGCTCTTTAATCTTTATAGAGGAATTATGAGCGCATGAACGCGCAGCCGCGCTCGCAAGTCAACGCAGCTTGGTAGCATTTAAGACAGAGCGTCCCGCGCACCGGTCAGACGGGCCAGTATTTAATGCGGCCTTTAATAACGAACTTGAGCGCCCATTACCGGCAGTTAAACGCTTAGATTGTAAGCACCTTCTCACCGCGAGCGATACCGGCCACACCTGACCGCACAACCTCGAGTATTTCCGCTTCGCCGAGGGCCGATAGGAAGGAATCGAGTTTATCGATTGGGCCCGTGAGCTGCACGATATAGGTCGCTGGCCCCACATCGATAATCTGCCCGCGGAAGATATCCGTGGTTCGCTTGACCTCATCGCGCTGAGCACCTTCAGCACGCACTTTCACCAACAGCATGTCACGCTCAACATGCGCGCCCTCGGTAAGATCAACCACCTTCACCACATCAACAATTTTGTTGAGATGCTTCGTAATCTGCTCAATTTTGAGGTCATCACCCGTTGTCGTTAGCGTTAATCGGGACAACGTATTGTCCGTCGTTGGTGCGACGTTGAGGCTCTCGATATTGTAGCCACGCTGCGAGAACAAACCGACGACGCGTGACAGAGCTCCGGGCTCGTTCTCCATCAACACGGAAAGTATGCGTCTCATAATCAAGTCCTCTCCGTTTTGCTGAGCCACATATCTTTCATGGCACCATTAGGGGCTACGTGCATCGGATAAACGTGCTCGTGCGGCTCAACGAAAATGTCGAGGAACACCAGCTTGTCTCTCATAGCAAACGCCTCACGCATCGCCGGCTCAAGATCCGCCTTGTCTTTGATTTCCATACCCACATGGCCGTAGGCCTCGGCGAGCTTCACAAAGTCAGGTAATGAGCTCGCATAGTGGCTCTCTGAGTAGCGGCTGTCGTACTGCATGTCCTGCCACTGTTTCACCATGCCCAAATAGTTATTGCGCAAGTTCACAATCTTTACCGGTACATCGTATTGCGCGCAGGTGGAGAGCTCCTGAATATTCATCTGGATGCTGCCCTCACCGGTCACACAGGCAACTTCGGCATCCGGCATTGCCAGTTTGATACCCATGGCCGCAGGTAGACCGAAACCCATGGTTCCCAAGCCACCGGAGTTAATCCAGCGGCGGGGGTAATCGAATTTGTAATACTGAGCCGCAAACATCTGGTGTTGGCCCACGTCAGAGGTAACGTAGGCTTCGCCGTTGGTCGCCTCGTACAGCGCAGTAATGGCATCTTGTGGCATGATGAAATCAGACTCACCGTAGCGGCGGCCATGCCACAGTCCATGCGCTGCGCGCCAGTTATCTATCTGCCTCCACCAGTCAACGATTGCCTCGGCATCGGGCATAGTTCGCTCTGATGAAGACCGCTGTTGATCAATCTGTGCATCGAGATCTTTCAGTACCGTGGTCACAGGACCCACAATCGGCACGTCAACAGGGACAATCTTGGCGATCGACGCCGGATCGACATCGATATGAATGATTTTTGCGCCCGGACAGAATTTACTGACTGTGTTGGTCACACGGTCGTCAAAACGCGCACCCACCGCAAGAATCACGTCGCTATGGTGCATCGCCATATTGGCTTCATAGAAGCCGTGCATGCCCAGCATGCCTAGGAATTGACGGTCAGTGGCTGGATAAGCACCCAAGCCCATCAGCGTATTGGTAACAGGGTAATTCAGCTTTCGCGCCAGCTGCGTCAACAGCTCACTGCCCTCACCCTGAATCACACCACCACCAGCATAAATAACGGGACGCTTCGCATTGAGTAATAGGCGCGCTGCCTTACGGACCTGGCCAGAGTGACCTCTAGTGGATGGTTGATAAGAGCGCATCGACACAGACTCGGGATATTCGTAATCGAACTTGTGTTCCGGATGAGTCAAATCTTTCGGAACGTCGACAACAACGGGGCCGGGGCGACCCGTCGTGGCGATGTGAAAGGCCTTTTTGATGATGCTCGGAATATCTTCAGTCCGCTGCACCATGAAGGAGTGCTTAACGATGGGCCGCGAGATACCGACCATATCGGTTTCTTGGAACGCGTCCTCACCAATTAAATGGCTCTGCACCTGACCCGAGATAACCACCATGGGAATGGAGTCCATGTAGGCCGTCGCGATGCCTGTAATAGCATTAGTCGCGCCTGGACCCGATGTCACCAACACCACACCGGGCTTTCCGGTCGCGCGCGCATAGCCGTCGGCCGCATGAGTTGCTGCCTGCTCGTGGCGCACCAAAATGTGGGGTACTGAATTAGCCTTAAAGATGGAATCGTAGATGTGCAGTGCTGCACCACCCGGATATCCAAAGATGTACTCAACGCCCTCGTCCTCGAGTGCGCGGACGATCATGTCACCGCCTGACAATTGTTCCATTGTGCCGCTCCCTCCGTGTTAATACCTAACGGTGAGAACGCAATATGAACGGGCTCCTAGCGTGCGCACCGAGGTCTGTCGCACGAACCACTGGCCGGATCGATCCGGAAACCTACCAGAACATCGATCACGAAACCCGTGTTCGGCCGCCCTGCGAGGTAGCGCAGTGTCGAGCCCGAGCGTGAATCACATAACCCTGCGAGACACTGACGGAACCCGCAAACAGCCTAAATAACTATCCCGTTATAGAGGTAGGCCAGAGGATGAGGGTACTCACCAATAACCGTTGCCGTTCGCGTGACGTAGCGTAGTTTCTTGATCGACCCCAATGAAGTCAAGAAATGATCGAAAATCGTGATTATTGACGTTCAAAACACCCTAAATGAGCTCAAAAATAGCTCTATGACCATTGTTTCCTAACTCGGAGTCGTAAACGAGTAGTGGCAGCTTGTGATGTCAGCAGACTCGCAAAAAATGAGTTGCAAAAAAAGGACCCGCAAAAACGGGTCTCAAATCGTTAGCTATCAACCGATCACTTGCGGTCGTTAGTGAAGGCTTTTTGTCGTCGGTGGCTCTGGACCTCTGTCGATCATTGCCTCGCTCGCAAACTTTAGCGACGAGCCATCAAGTGCGGCAAAAACCCTGTCTCCCGGACTGAATTTCCGCTCAAGGATGGCTTGGGCCAACGGGTTCTCAACCAGCTGCTGGATGGCTCGCTTCAGCGGTCGGGCGCCGTAAACAGGATCGAAACCGATCCGTGACAGCTGCTCGAACACCGCATCTGAAATTTCGAGCTTCAGCTCGCGCTCTTCCAAACGCTGCGACAGCGCTTGCAACTGAATCTCTGCAATCGATCGGATCTGCTCAGCACCCAAGGGGTGGAATACCACAGACTCGTCGATACGGTTGATGAACTCAGGGCGGAAATGATCCGCTACTGCGCCCACGACCTCGCGCTTCATATCGTCGTAGTCCCCGTCTGCCATGTCCTGAATGATGTCCGAGCCAAGATTCGAGGTCATCACAATGACCGTGTTGCGAAAATCCACTGTGCGACCTTGGCCATCGGTCAGTCGACCATCATCCAATACCTGAAGCAGGATGTTGAAGACGTCCGAGTGCGCCTTTTCGATTTCGTCCAGGAGCAAAAGCGAATAGGGACGGCGGCGCACGGCCTCAGTGAGATAACCACCCTCTTCATAGCCCACGTAACCGGGAGGCGCACCAATTAACCGCGCAACCGAGTGCTTTTCCATGAACTCCGACATGTCGATACGGATCATCGACTGCTCTGAGTCAAACAAAAACTCCGCGAGCGACTTACACAACTCCGTCTTACCCACACCTGTAGGGCCGAGGAACAAAAACGAGCCATTCGGACGCTTGGGATCTGACAGCCCAGCACGCGATCGGCGCACCGCGTTGGAAACCACCGTCACAGCTTCGTCCTGTCCCACCACTCGCTCTTTTAGCGATGCCTCCATCCGCAGCAAACGACTGCGATCTCCCTCGAGCATTTTTGAAACAGGGATACCGGTCCAACGCGATACAACCTCCGCCACTTCATCCTCAGTTACTCTGGATCGTAAGAGTGTCGGCTCAGGCGTATCCGCTCCCTCAGCCGCCTCTAACCGCTTCTCGAGCTCCGGAATCACGCCGTACTGAATTTCAGACATGCGCGCCAGGTCACCCGCTCGATGCGCGGCTTCCAAGTCGAGTTTGGCTTGCTCGATTTCACTCTTAATCTGAGCGGATCCCTGCACGAGAGCCTTTTCAGCCGTCCAAACCTCTTCAAGATCAGCAAACTCCTTTTGAACGGCATCAATCTGTTCGTCGAGGAGCTCAACTTGCTTAGTCGCCGCATCGGTCGTGTCCTTCTTGACCGCCTCACGCTCGATTTTTAGCTGAATAAGCCGACGCTCGAGTCGATCCATCGACTCCGGCTTGGAGTCAATCTCCATGCGAATGCGACTCGCTGCTTCGTCAATGAGGTCAATCGCCTTATCGGGCAGCTGACGATCAGTGATGTAACGCTGACTTAAACGCGCTGCGGCGATGATGGCGCTGTCCGTAATGGCCACGGAGTGGTGTACCTCATAGCGCTCCTTGAGGCCACGCAGAATGGCAATCGTATCTTCCTCGCTGGGCTCATCGACCAAGACGCGCTGAAAGCGCCGCTCAAGGGCCGCATCCTTCTCCACATACTGTCGATATTCATTGAGTGTAGTAGCACCCACACAATGCAGCTCCCCACGCGCAAGTTCAGGTTTGAGCATGTTGCCGGCATCCATCGACCCCTCGGCCTTACCCGCGCCCACCATGGTGTGAAGCTCGTCGATGAAGAGAATAACCCGGCCATCCTCTTTACCTAGCTCGTTGAGGACCGCCTTGAGACGCTCCTCGAAGTCACCTCGGAACTTGGCACCGGCTAACAATGAGCCCAGATCGAGGGCCAATATACGCTTTCCTTTGAGTCCCTCCGGCACCTCGCCATTAATCACGCGCTGAGCTAATCCCTCAATAATTGCGGTCTTACCCACACCAGGCTCGCCGATAAGGACGGGATTATTCTTCGTTCGACGCTGCAGTACCTGAATCGTGCGACGAATTTCGTCATCGCGGCCAATTACCGGGTCGAGTTCGCCCGCTTCAGCTCGTGCCGTAAGATCCACGGTATATTTTTCGAGCGCCTGACGTTGCTCTTCCGCATCGGCTGACTGAACACCATCACCGCCGCGAACATCATCAATCGCCTTCTTAAGCATCGGCTCACTCAAGCCGGCTTCAGACATCAACGGCGCCAGCGGTGAGCTTTTCTCCATCATGGCGAGCAAGACAACATCGCTTGAGATGTAGGCATCCATGCGCTCTTGTGCGAGTTTGTCGGCTCGATTGAGCAACCGGCCTAACGCTTGTGACCCCTGCACGTCGCCTGTGCTATCAGACAGGGTAGGCACCTTGCTCAGTGCATGCTCAACCCTCGACTTTAGGGTTGCGAAGTTTGCACCTGCTTTTTGCAGTAACGGGGTAATCGCACCACCCGACTGATTCAAAAACGCGCTCAATAAGTGAGCGGGTTCGATCATCGAATGATCACGACCCACCGCCAGCGACTGCGCATCTCCGAGCGCCTGCTGCAGCGGATTGGTCAGTTTGTCCATTCGCATATCTATCTCCTGTAAAACACCACTTCAGGTTTTTTCACTCTTTCGTTACCAGTAGACATGGGATTTGTAAGGGTATTTTTCAAGTCCCTGGTGCACGCAAGCCAAAGACACACGAAAAGACCTTATCTCTTGAGGATTAGCGTGACCATTCGACCGGTTTCGCCGTCGCGTCGATACGAGTAAAAGCGATGCGGATCACTGTACGTACACGTGTCTCCACCTGAAACCTGGCTGGGATCAAGACCCAATGTCAGTAGCTGTCGCCCTGCGAGTATGTTGAGGTCAAGAAAATATTTGTTGTCAGTTTCTGGGATGGGATGGACCGCTAGATCCTCTTCAGCGAGATAAAAAGCCGCGAGCACATCACCACCCACCTCAAATGCACTTGGGCCGATAGCTGGACCCAGCCACGCGACAAGACGGCTGGGGTCCACGGGCATCGCCTCAATGGTGCGCTTTAAGATGCCGCCTGCAAGACCTCGCCACCCGCAGTGCGCTGCGGCAACACACTGACCATCAACGTCAGCCAGTATTATGGGCAAGCAATCGGCCGTCATAACGGCGCAGGCAAACCCCGGCTCATCGCTCCAGACCGCGTCTGCCTCCACACCTTTCGAATACTCGGACGGCGCATGAATCACGCGAGTGCCGTGAACCTGATTCAACCAAGTAATCGTGCTTGCCGGTGGGAGTTGCCCGTAAAGCATCTGACGGTTCGCTTCCACGACCTCATAGCTGTCACCGACATGACCACCCACATTCAAACCCGCAAAACTCCCGGTGCTGGCACCGCCGGCGCGGGTGGTACTGATCACCTGAATACCGCGAGCGCCAATATCCGGTCGCAGCCAGTCATTGGAAGCATCAGCTGCCAAAACGATCCTCACTCTCGAGCACCTCTAACAGGTTCACAAGATCATCGGGAAGATCAATCTCAAACTCCATCCAGTCTCCACTGGCTGGATGCTCGAATTCGAGTGCTTGGGCATGAAGTGCCTGACGAGGGAAACCGCGTAATGTCGACATCAGAAGGTCCGATGCACCAGCAGAGACTCGTTGACGACCGCCGTAAACAGGGTCGCCAATTAATGGCCATTTCCGGTGCGCCATATGAACCCGTATCTGATGCGTGCGCCCCGTCTCTAAATTGACCTGTAGCTGGGTGTAGTGCTTGAAGCGGTGCGCAATGCGGTAGTGCGTCACCGCGGGCTTGCCATCGGCTACGACCGCCATTTTGGTTTTAGCCGTGGGATGGCGGTCAATCGGCGCATCGATTTTTCCACCCCCTGTGAGTGCGCCAGTGCAGACCGCGCAGTAAGTGCGGGATACGGTTCGCTCCGACAATTGCGCCACCAGCGACTTGTGAGCCAGTGACGAGCGAGCCACAAACATGATGCCTGAAGTCTCTTTGTCGAGGCGGTGGACAATGCCACCTCGGGGTAATGCATCGAGCTCGGGCGCGTGGGCCAGCAGCGCGTTAACGAGAGTGCCATCGGCGTGACCTGCCGCCGGATGGACAACAACCCCAGCAGGCTTATTCACCACCAAAATGTGCTCATCCTCAAAAATAATATCAAGCGGCAAACTCTGTGGCTGCCAATCGATGACCGGCTCATCCGTCACCATGAGCGTCACCTGTGCACTAGCCGTCGCCTTATCCCGCGGCTTTACCGTTCGACCATCAACCGTCAATCGTCCCTCTTTAATCCAGGTCGCAAGGCGATTTCTGGAGTAATCGGGGAACAACTCAGCTGCAACCTGGTCCAAACGCATGCCATGGCACTGGATGGGGACACGCGCCTCCCGGCAATCTTCTTTAGGTGCGTCAGTGGCCATGTTGAAAACCAAATTGAATAAGAGGTGTGATCAAAGTGAAACCGCAGGTTAGAATGTCGGAGTACGATGCTATCAGATGGAAGCACCCGCAGTGACAAAGCCCGTATTTTTTCAGTTGAAGTGGAGCGTACTGCTCTTGGTTGTCAGTCTCGGTTTGTCCGGGTGTTCGCTCTTTGGCGATGATGACCAGCTCCAAGTTGACGCCAACTCTGGTGAGCAGCAAATGTATCGCCAGGCGCAGCGTTACATCGATAGTTCAAACTTCGATCTGGCGATCAGGGCCTTGCAGCAACTCGAGAGCCGCTATCCCTTTGGGAAATACGCGGAACAGGCGCAACTCGAGTTAATTTATGCGCACCACGGCGCTTTCCAGAATGAAGCTTCAATTGAAGCCGCTGATCGCTTTATTCGCCTGCATCCCCAGCATCCCAGTGTCGACTACGCGTTCTACATGAAGGGCGTCGCAGCCTACGACCTAAACAAGAGCTTTTTCTCATCGCTGATTCCACGGGATGACTCTAAGCGCGATGTCTCGGGTGCGCGGGAAGCGTTTGGCGAATTTTCCACCTTGCTGAACCGCTACCCCAACAGTCGTTACGCGCAAGACGCGCGAGCCCGTATGGTCTACATCCGCAACATGCTGGCGCGACATGAAATCCATGTCGCCAACTACTACTTCAAACGCGGCGCCTACATGGCGGCCCTAAAGCGCGGTCAAAATGTTGTGGAGACCATGCAGGAAACAACGGCAGTCGCAGACGGCCTAGCAGTCATGGCGCAGGCTTACATTCTGCTGGAAATGAATTATCTCGCTGAAGACACTATCCGGGTACTGTGCGTTAACTACCCCGCGCACCCCAACCTCGATGGCGACTGCAACTTTGATGGTGGCTACGACATCGATGGCCTGGAGCGCTCTTGGTTAAACCAAGCGTCGTTTGGTCTACTCGACCCCCCCGAAGCACCGCAGTTCGATTACCGTCCGGGCTTCGAGTCTTGATACGCGTAGGGGCTTTATTAGCTTCGACGCCTGAGTCAGGCCTAGCTTTTCCGCCAAGCCCACGAGATTGGGTAACGCCGGTCTCGACCAAAACCACGTGTTGTGATGCGAACGCCAACCGGTGCCTGACGACGCTTGTACTCGTTTAGGTCGATCAATCGAATGACGCGTTTTACATCGGACTCCACAAATCCCGCCGCGACAATTTGCTCGGGGCTTTGATCTTCTTCCACGTATCGCTCAATGATCTCATCGAGCTCCTCGTAGGGCGGAAGGTTATCCTGATCCGTCTGATCTGGAGCCAATTCGGCCGATGGTGGGCGATCGATAACACGCTGGGGAATGCAATAACCCAAGGTATTACGGTAGCGAGCTAGCGCATACACCAGAAGCTTCGGACAATCCTTGAGTGCGTCGAAACCACCGGCCATGTCGCCGTAAAGGGTGGAGTAACCCACGGCTAGCTCACTCTTGTTCCCCGTCGTTAACACCAGGCGGTGTTTTTTATTCGAAATCGACATCAACAGAACACCCCGGCAACGCGCCTGTAGATTCTCTTCGGTGGTATCGACCGACAATCCATCAAACTGATCGGCGAGCCCCGCCATAAAGGCCTCGTAAATGGGCTCAATGGAGATGACATCGTACTCAACTCCCATAATGGATGCCTGCTCCCCAGCATCCTCGACACTCATATCCGCCGTGTATTTAAAGGGCATCATCACAGCCTGCACGCGGTCCGCGCCCAACGCATCAACGGCTACCGCTAGTGTCACCGCTGAATCGATGCCGCCCGACAGCCCCAAGACCACGCCCGGAAAGCCGTTCTTCTCGACGTAATCACGAACGCCAAGCACTAATGCTTGCCAAACGGCAGCAACGTCAGACAGTGCCGTTGCGGCGACCCCTTGTGCGATTTCAACACCACGGACTGTGCGTTCCACCGAGAGGTCAAAACACCCCTCCTCGAAATCCGGTGCAACCACTACCAGCTCACCGTCGGCGTTCACCGCGAATGAACCACCATCGAATACCAGCTCGTCCTGACCGCCTACCTGATTCACATAAATCATAGGAATAGACTGCTCGGTCGCTCTGTCGGCCAATACTTGCCAGCGCTCTTTATGCTTGCCGCGATGGAATGGGCTCGCATTGAGGTTAATCAATAGCTCGGCACCCACGCGTCTCGCCGCATCTGCGGGCTCTTTGTGCCAGATATCCTCACAAATCGTGATACCGACTTTTATACCCGCCACATCAACAACACAGGGGGTATCACCCTCGGTGAAATAGCGCTTCTCATCGAAAACCTGGTAGTTGGGCAGCCGCTGCTTGAAATACTCGCCAACCATTTGACCGCCACACAAAACACCAGCCGCGTTATACAGTCTGCCGTCGCATCGCCTGGGGTATCCGACAACCACGTAGAGGTGAGCAGGAAGCTCGCTCGCAAGTTGGGTCAGCGCATCTTCAATCTGCGCCTGTAAACTATCGCGCATGAGAAGGTCTTCCGGGGGATAACCGGTAAGCGTCAGCTCAGGAAACACGACAAGGGTGTCCTGACCTGCGGTGTCGGCCTCGCGCGACACCTGAATTACTTTCTCAGTATTACCCTTGATGTCACCAACAAAGGTGTTGAGCTGCCCCATGACAACTTTCATGCACTTACTCTCCTAACTAAGAGTCTCTTACTCGATGATTAGTGACTGATATAGTGCATGGATCAGCCGCAAATCTGTGTACAAACGATGTCTGAAGACACGTCCGTGAGCGTTAAGGATAACATTGACCGCTCACCGGTCTTTGCTGTTTACAACGTTTACCGACTCATCATTAGCTCGGTTCTTTTTGCCTTGACGCTCTCCTCGACAAGATCTGCACTGGTGGCAGATGAAATGCCCGTGCAAATGCTGGTAGCGGGCTTCCTGATCGTCAGCAGCCTCATTATCGCGACCTTGGGTCAACGTTCCAAGCTAACCCCGGAACGTGGCATTTTTAGTGCATCATGAAAGTACAGCACGAACTCGAGAATTAGGGACTAATAAGAGGCATAAAAATGAGCATACAAAACGTCCTAGAGAATATGTGGCAAGACTATTTGCTATTGAACCCTGAAGCCCAACGGGTCGTTAATACTTTGCTTGCTGAAGGGGAGAGTATCGTTAAGGATCACATCGCTCTTAGAACGTTTAATGTCGGAGTGGTCGCACTAGAGGAGTGTGCGAAACCTTTTCTTGCCATGGGTTATGAGGAAAAGGACGAGTATTTTTTTGAGGCTAAAAAGCTTCGTGCTAAACACTATGAATACAAGGCGGACCTCAGCACGCCCAAAATCTTTATCAGTGAGTTATTGGTCAATGAATTCTCGAGTGACTTTCAAGCCACTGTGAACTTGCTGGTCTCTCATATCTCTGCCGATCAAGTGCAACAAACTGATTTCTTTTACTCGGGCCGCCCCTGGAATGTGAGCTTATCGCAACACGAAACGTTGCTCGGAGAGAGTGACTACGGTGCTTGGATGGCAGCCATCGGATATCGTCCGAACCACTTCACTGTCTCTATTAACAACCTAAAAAAGTACTCGGACATCCACACGCTAAATGACTTTTTAAAATCCAAAGGTTTTAAACTGAATTCGAGCGGCGGAGAGGTTAAAGGGAACCCACAGGTTTTTCTGGAGCAGTCTTCCACCCTCGCAAACAGAGTAGAGGTTGAATTTACTGATGGTAAGAAGGAAATTCCAAGTTGCTACTTCGAGTTCGCCAAACGCTATCCATTAGATTCGGGTGAGCTGTACCAAGGCTTTATTACCAAATCTGCTGACAAAATTTTTGAATCGACGAATACTAACCACGCGTCTCAATAACCGGGCGTGAAGGTCTGGCAATCGTACTACCAGGCAAACTGAGGCTGCGGCCTTAATTCACTTCCACTATTGGGATACGGAGCTCTTTGGGCAGCGAGAACGTAATCTTCTCGGGTCGTCCGTCCAAGCATTCGACATTCGCATGGCCCTGACTTTGCAGCCACTGAACAACACCCTCGACCAAATGCTCGGGCGCCGATGCCCCGGCGGTAACGCCAACGGTGTCGCCTTCACCCACCCAGCTCGGATCGATCATGTCAACCGAATCGATCAGGTAAGCACTCGCACCGCAGCGCTCCGCCAATTCTTTTAGGCGATTGGAGTTAGAGCTGTTGGGAGAACCGACAACGAGCACAACGTTCGCTTTTTCAGCCAGAGCCCTAACCGCATCCTGGCGATTTTGAGTCGCGTAGCAGATGTCGTCTTTACGAGGACCCTGAATATTGGGGAACCGCTCACGCAAGGCCTCAATGACCTTCGCTGTATCGTCGACGGACAGCGTCGTCTGAGTCACATACGCCAGATTATCTGGATCTCGAACCTCTAGAGTAGCGGCCTGCTCTTCGTCTTCTATCAGATACATCACACCACCGTTGGACCTGTCGTACTGGCCTATCGTGCCCTCAACTTCAGGGTGTCCCTCATGACCAATCAGAATGCATTCACGCCCCGATCGACTAAATGCCGTTACTTCAACGTGTACTTTGGTCACTAGCGGGCAGGTTGCATCGAAGACCTGAAGACCGCGATTGGCCGCTTCATCCTGAACGGCCTTTGAGACGCCGTGGGCACTGAAAATAACAATCGCATCATCGGGCACTTCATGAAGCTCCTCGACAAAGACAGCGCCCCGATTTCTGAGGTCATCCACCACCGTTTTGTTATGAACAACTTCGTGGCGAACGTAAATAGGACGTCCGAACACTTCGAGCGCGCGGTTGACGATATCGATCGCGCGATCAACACCGGCACAAAACCCGCGCGGGTTGGCAAGCATCACTGTCATCAGTGCAACTCCGCTGATTCCACGCGGTCGATTTTCACCTCAAACCTGAGGGTGCGTCCCGCGAGTGGGTGATTGAAGTTAACACGGACTGTGTCCTCATCAAAAGCATCAACCATGCCGGGCAACTCTCCGCCAGCCGCATCGGCAAACGAGAACACCATGCCAATCGCTAATTCAGCATCGTTACTAAAGGTATTTCTCGGAATATCTTGAAAGTTCGCTTCTTGCGGCTCGCCAAATCCGTCTTCAGGCGAAATGGTGAAGGCTGCCTCATCGCCAGCCTTTAGACCTAGCAGGCAGGCCTCAAAACCCGGAAGCAAGGAACCATCACCCATAACAAAGCTGACCGGCGCGCGATCGAAATTTGTATCAACCACCTCGCCCGTCTCGAGCGTAATAGAAAAGTTGAGGCTGACTTTTGTATTCGGTGTGATGTTGAGCTCGTTACTCATGCAGACTCCCCTGACTCACTGGAAAAGCTATCCCAGAGCAGCAAGATCGCGCCGCAGAAAATAGCCGAGTCCGCAATATTAAACGCTGGCCAATACCAGTTTTGGTAGTGCCAGGAGATGAAATCAACCACGTAACCCAAGGTCACTCGGTCGATAAGGTTGCCAAGTCCACCGCCCAATATGAGTCCCAGCGAAACGCCCAATATGCGTTGCTGAGGCTCCAGTCGAGTCAGCCATACAGCCACAAACACACTGACCAGCATTGCCACTGCCGCTAGGAACCAGCGCTGCCAGCCACCTGCACTTGCCAGAAAACTAAAGGCCGCACCCGTATTATGAGCAAGCATCAAATCAAACCAGGAGGTAATTTCGACAGGAACCCGATAGACCAGCTCATTACTGGCCCACATTTTCGTGTATTGATCCAGGACGGTCACCAACAGCGCCAGAATGAAACCCGCCCAAGGGTTACCCAGCGCTCTGGAGGCCATGGACACTGCCGAGGCCGAGTTGTTATCAGGCATAGTGCCTGACCTCACCCTCACCCGCGACATTCGTTACGCATCGACCGCACAATGTGGGATGCTCCTCAAACGAGCCGATATCATCACGACGATGCCAGCATCGCTCGCATTTCTCGGCATTGCTGGCGCTTACCAACACTCTCAGACCCTCGACTTCACCCACCAGAGCTTCAGCGGGCGCGTCCGTGATATCAGCAAGTTCAGCGCCTGACGTAATCAGCACAAAACGAAGTTCATCGCCCAGCGTCTCCAGCATCTGACGTAGCTCGGATGTGGCATACAAGACAACATTTGCGTCAAGTGAACCGCGGATATTTCCCTGGGCCCGCTCGGCTTCCATGGCTTTGTTGACGTCTTGTCGCACCGCTAGGCAGCAAGACCAGAAGCTATCTCCCATACCATCGGAAGCGTCGGAAGCAGGCAACTCGTGCCACTCCGACAGGAACACAGACGCCGCACGCTCACCCGGAAGGTTCTCCCAAATTTCCTCAGCGGTGAAACTCAAGATGGGAGCGATCCAGCGGCTTAACGCTTCCGCCATATGGTAGAGCGCTGTTTGACAGGAACGGCGCGCTATTGAATTAGTTTGCGTGGTGTACTGACGATCTTTGATGACATCGAGGTAGAAACCGCCTAGTTCGCCGCTGCAGAAGTTATGTACCTTGTGATAGACGTGATGGAACTGATAGGTCTCATAGGCCTCAACCAGCTCCGACTGAAGTTCCTGCGCCTTGGACACAATCCAACGATCTAAAGGAAGCATATCGTCACCCGACACGGCATCTCGTGCAGGCTCGAAACCGGCGAGATTAGCCAATAAAAATCGTGCGGTGTTGCGGATACGCCGGTAGGTATCGGACGTTCGCTTAAAGATTTCATCACTGGCAGCGATTTCATTGCGGTAATCGGCAGACGCAACCCACAGACGCAAGATATCCGCGCCCATGTCGTTCATCGCCTTTTTCGCAGGGATGATGTTGCCGATCGACTTAGACATCTTTCGGCCTTCGCCATCGACCGTGAAGCCATGGGTTAAAACCTGTCGATAGGGAGACTCGTCATAAGCTCCGATACCCGTCAACAAGGAAGACTGGAACCAACCGCGATGCTGATCAGACCCCTCAAGGTAAAGGTCAGCAGGAGCTGAAAGACCGTGTCGCTCGCGTAACACGCAGGCATGGGTCACACCGGAGTCGAACCAAACATCCAGCGTGTCGGTCACTTTCTCGTAAGCATTGGCCTCATCACCTATGATGTCCGCAACATCAAGATCAAACCAGGCATCAATGCCCTTCTCCTCGATGCGCAGGGCTACCTGCTCGATTAGATCGACCGTATTAGGGTGCAATGACCCATCAACCTTGTTCACAAATAACGTGATTGGGGCTCCCCAGGTTCGCTGACGGGAGATACACCAATCCGGACGACTCTCAAGCATGGCTTCGATCCGTGCGCGTCCCCAATCTGGCACCCAGGAAACGGTGTCAACCGCCGCCTGAGCCTGAGTTAACAGGCCTTGCTTATCCATGGAGACAAACCACTGGGGCGTGGCCCGATAAATAATCGGTGTCTTATGGCGCCAGCAGTGTGGGTAGGAGTGGGTAAAGGGACGATGACACAGTAACCGGTTGCGAGCCCGCAATTCCTCGATGATCTCGTCGTTCGCTTTGAAAATGTGCTTGCCCTCGAACACCGGCGTCCCTTCCAGGTAGACGCCATTACCGCCAACAGGATTGTAGACCTCAAGATCGTAAGTCTTACCGATCTGGAAATCCTCCAGACCGTGCGCAGGCGCTGTGTGAACACAGCCTGTTCCCGCATCAGTGGTCACGTGATCACCGAGCATTGACGGCACTGACACATCAGAGAACGGTGGAACTACGCGGACTCGATCAAGTGCCGAGCCTTTAACGCGAGCAAGGGTCTCGGGCGAATCAACCCCAAAGCGGTCCGCACACGCTTCGAGCAACGCCTCAGCTACCAAGACAGCTCGCTCGCCAACACGCATCAGTACATAATCTAAATCTGCAGCCACGCTGACGCCGCGGTTCGCAGCCAATGTCCACGGTGTCGTCGTCCAAATGGCGACGGATAACTCACCAACACCATTCACGCCCAAGAGCGCCTCGGCGGCCTGCTGGTCAGCAAACGGGAAGGCCACATCAATCGCGGACGATACCTTGTCTTGGTATTCCACCTCGGCTTCCGCAAGGGCTGAGCCACAGTCAAGGCACCAGTGCACAGGCTTGAATCCCTGTTGGAGATGTCCGTTATCGATAATCTTGCCGAGGGTGCGAATAATATTCGCCTCGAACGAGAAATTCATGGTCAGGTAAGGTTCATCCCAGTCACCGACGACACCCATGCGTTTGAAGTCGTCGCACTGGTTATTTACTTGTTTTGCCGCATATTCCCGGCAGTTCTGCCGAAACTCGCGGGCGGTCACCTTGTGACCGGGCTTTCCAACCTTTTTCTCAACGTTCAGCTCAATTGGGAGCCCATGGCAGTCCCAACCGGGGACGTAAGGCGAATCGAAGCCAGAGAGCGTTTTTGACTTGATGATGATGTCTTTGAGGATTTTGTTAACAGCGTGCCCAACGTGCAACTCACCATTCGCGTAGGGAGGGCCATCGTGCAGGATGAAGGTAGGCTTACCCTCGCCCGCTTCACGCATCTTTTGGTAAAGGCCCATCTCCTCCCACTGCTTGAGCCGCTGAGGCTCTCGCTGGGTGAGATTCGCTTTCATCGGAAAACCTGTCTCGGGCAGGTTCAAGGTGTTCTTATAATCGCTCATAGTACGTCTGAGTTCTCACACTACTAGGCTGGATTTGCTGCATGCCATTCGCGCGCTGATGCTTGATCGCGCGCGATCGCTGCCTTGAGCGAATCCAACGAATCGAATTTCTTTTCATCTCGGAGCTTGGTCATGAACTCCACTTCCAAGCGCTCGCCATAAATATCCCGGGTGAAGTCAAACAAATGCACCTCGAGATTTGCGAGTGTTCCATCGTTGACCGTTGGCCTAACCCCAACGTTGGCAACACCGAGGGCATCCATCATTCCCGCGCCCTTCACTCGCACAGCGTAGACGCCGTGCAGGGGCGACTTTACACGCTTCAGCGCGATATTGGCGGTTGGAGAGCCGATTTGACGGCCCAATTGCTTACCTTTGAGGACTTTTCCCGAAAGTTGAAAGGGCCTTCCAAGAAGATCGGCGGCTGCATCAAAGTCAGCCTCGAGTAAAACGGAGCGAATACGCGTGCTACTCACGCGCTCACCTGCAACGTCATAGGTCGATGTGGGCACCACCTCGTAGCCAAAATCACTCGCAAGTGATTCGGTAAAAGCGAGGTCACCCGCGCGCTCTTTGCCGAAGCGAAAGTCGTCACCAAAGGCAATGTACCGCGCGTTTAATCCATCGACAAAAATGCGCTCTACAAAGGCTCTAGGCGACATAGTCCTCAGGTCATCATTAAAACGAAGACACAATAGGTGATTGATACCGAGTGCTTCCAACGCGCAAAATTTCTCACGGAATGTCATGAGCCGAGGAGGCGCCTTTTCCGGGAACAGAAACTCGCCGGGCAAAGGTTCAAAAGTAATAACGGTCGTGGAGAGGCCACGCGCCTCGGCTTCCCGCTTTAAGTGGCCCAGCACCTCTTGGTGGCCTCGATGCACCCCATCGAAGGCACCGATGGTCACAGCGCTGCCGCCTGTATCTAAGCTCATAGAAAAGCTCGATAAATTGTGCTGTCCGCGGATAAGTCTCATGGTGCCTTGCACGCTCATATGACGCACAAAAGTATACAGCAGCCGCAGGCGACAATCGCCTGTTTAAGATCAGAGCGCAGTGATGAAAGGGAATTGAGCGCCATCAATGTCGAGCGAGACAACGAGCCAGATCAAAGGAGCGATGTAAGAACTACCTCACGGGCGATGACGAGCCTTACTCGGAGCCTGACTCCGATGAGAAAACGCGCGGTCCTCTCACCTCTTTGAGCCTGAAACCGAGAGCACCCAGCACGATGGCAAAGCTGGCAAGCCCAACTGCCACCAAGAACATTATTTGGCTTACGCGCCAGCTGAAATCAGCAGCAAGCCATAGCGGCACAGCCGGTGCCAGCATTGATACGGCAGCGCCCATGACCGATACGGCGACAACAAGCCTCAAAACGAACTTCGGTGCAAAGATGCCGACAAGAGAGATGCCACCCCGACGAAGTCCAAGGTATAACAGCACAGCGTTAATCCACGCCGACGCGCTGGTCGCGAGCGCAAGACCCACATGACCCGTCTCGTAGTACCACATCAAAGGGAATACAAAGACGACGTTCAGCACCATGTTGCTGACCATTGCGATGATGCCGATTTTCACCGGCGTCTTCATATCTTGGCGCGCGTAATAACCGGGAGCTAATACTTTAATGAGCATGAATCCGCCAAGGCCCAAGGTGTAGGCACGCAGGCTGGCCGCCGCCATCACGACATCGCGATCGGTAAAGGCACCGTATTGGAATAAGGTCGCCAAGATAGGTTCCGCCAGCAACCATAAGGCGACCGTCGCAGGTACTGCGATTAACAGAACATTTCGCGCGGCCCAGGCGAGCGTTTCAGAAAACTCTTCAGACTCAGCACGTGTGTTCAGTGCTGACAGGGTGGGCAGAATAACGGTCGCAATGGCTATGGCAAATACGCCGAGCGGAAGCTCGGTCAATCGATCCGAGTAATACAACCAAGCAACACTACCGTCGGGCAACAAACTCGCCAGCACAGTATCAAACAAGAGATTGATCTGACTTACGGAGACGCCAAACAGCGCAGGCACCATGAGCACCAGTATCTTTCTAACGCCCTCGTCTTTGGTATCCCAAACAGGCCGCGGTGTTAGCTTTAACGCATGCAGCGAGGGCAGCTGAAACAGCAGCTGCACAACCCCTGCCCACATCACGCCCATTGCCAAACCCAAGGCAGGTTCCGGCATGGTCGGCGCCCAGACGATGGCGGCGGTGATCAGTGACAGATTCAGCAGTACAGGCGTGTAGGCTGGGACAGCAAAACGCCCGTAGCTATTGAGAATTGCACCGCAAAACCCAGTCAGGCTGATGAGCAGTAAGTAGGGAAAGGTCCAGACAATCAAATCGGCGGTCAGTGCGAGCTTGGCGGCATCCCGACTGAACCCAGGGGCAAATACCAGCGCCACCCACGGAGCCATGACCATTGCCAGCGCTGTCAGTACGAACAGAGAACCGCCCAGGACGCCCGCCACACGGTCCACCAAGTGACGGACCGCCTCATGCGACCCACGCTCCCGGGTCTCAGTGAGCACCGGTACAAACGCCTGTGAGAACGCGCCTTCGGCAAACAATCGCCGCAAAAAGTTCGGAATTTTGAAGGCAACAAAAAAGGCGTCAGCATTCGGTGCTGCGCCCAGCAAGTTAGCCAATACTACATCACGCGCCAAGCCTAATACTCGAGAAAGCATGGTGCCCATGCTGACGATAAAACTCGAGCCCAGCAGTCCGTGCTTGGGTTGCAACACTGCTTCGGGATGGTCGGCAGTCGGCTGCTGGGAGGGCTCTGTGTTATCTGTATTGTTATCTGTCATCGGTCGAGCCACTCCGCTCTCAGCCTGTCGCCATGACGAGCAAGCCAATGAAGCGCGATGATGGTTAAGCCGTTGTTGATTTTACCTGCATCCAGCAATGCTATTGCGTCACTGCGAGGCACTGAATGCACCAGAATATCCTCGTGCTCGGTTTCAACGCCCTTAACCTCACCCACAGCCGCTGATACCACGCGCCCCAGGAACAAGCGGATTTGCTCAGAGCAGGCCCCTGGACTGGGGTAATACGAAACGACAGGGAGCAACGCATCCATCGTACAACCGGCTTCCTCCAAGGCCTCGCGATGCGCGACATCGCTGTCGCTTTCTCCGGGCTCAACCACGCCGGCAACCGCCTCAAGCATCCATGGCGAATCATCACCCCGAATAGCCCCGGGTCTAAATTGCTCGATCAAAATGACGGTGTCAGATTCCACGTGCCAAGGAAGAACAGCAACCGCGTCGCCTCGCTCAAAAATCTCCCTGCGAATGCCCTCAGTCCAGCTACCATTAAATCGCCGATGACGCAGGGTTAGGGCATCCATCCGAAAGTAGCCTTTGAATAAGCTCTCGCGCTTGTCGACCTCTACATCACCTGAGCCATAGCTGAGTGACAGTTCACTCAAAATCGACGCTCCGTGCTCCAGTTCACCGGTTTTGAGTAATCGTCAACCTGATCCGCAACATCAAGAATCAGTGCAAAGAGTGCCATTCTAACCAGCACACCGTTGTCGGATTGGCGGAAAATGGCAAGGTTCGGATCGTCGTTTAAGTCGTCGTCAAGCTCCTGCGCTCCCTCACGCGAGTCGCGAGGCAATGGGTGCATGATGACAGTGTTGGGCTCACATAGCGCTGTATAAATGCTTTGATTGAGCCTAAAACGGCCCCGATAGAGATCGGCATCAGCCTGAGATTCAAAACGCTCTTCCTGAATCCGCGTTGAATACACAATGTCGACGTTGGCAATGCCCAACTCCAATTGATCCGTCTCAACCACGTCAATGCCGCTTTGGCGCATTTCCTCAACCAGCTCGCCGGGCATTTTGAGCTCAACAGGCGAGACCAGACTCACGATGACATTCTTAAAACGTGTCAGCAAGCGAGATAGCGAGTGCACCGTTCGTCCAAAGCGAAGGTCTCCAACCATGGCAATTCGCAAGCCATCAATGTCACGCTGCCTGCCCGCCAGTTCACTTCGAATGGTATAGAGATCGAGCAGTGCCTGACTGGGGTGCTCATTTGCCCCGTCACCGCCGTTGATGACTGGAACCCGACTGGCAGAAGCAAATTCACTCACGGATCCGGCTGTTGGATGACGCATGACAATGACGTCTGAATAGCCACTTAATACGCGCGCCGTGTCATAGAGCGACTCACCCTTCGCAATAGCGGTGCTCTCAAATCCGGTGGTTTCTCGAACATGCCCGCCGAGTAAATTGAAGGCGCTGCCAAAGCTGATACGGGTCCGAGTCGAAGGCTCGAAGAACATTGAGCCTAGGATGGCTCCCTCGAGTACCGTCGTTTTTCGTTCTCGTTGTGCGTAGGGGCGCATACGGTCAGCAACATCGAAAATACGGTCGACATCGGCCCGGTCGAACTGGCTGATTCCCAAGATGTGGTGGCCGGCAAATTTCACAGCGCTTTTTTCTCCTTGCGCATCGAACTGTGCGCTTGGGCCCCTAGTCTAAACCTAAGCACCGCTGACACCTAAAACTTTGGCATTTTCCGATATCCAACGTTCAAGATCGGCGAGCGCCGCGCGCTGTTTATCGCCTAAGTTGGGGTTTGACTGCTCTTCCGCTAAGGCCAGATGAAAGCCCGCGAGATTCAGATGATCACTACTCTGCCACTGCTCTCGACAGTGTTCTTGCCAAGTAGCGCGCTCTGTATCGGTCAGAATGTCTGGCCAATTTCGGGCGCGGTAACGGAACAGGAGCTCGGGTAAGCGTCGGTCGGTGAAAGCAAAGCGACGATCGCGCAGTTCGGCCGGTGAGCTCTCCTGAACTTCTTGAATCAGGCGTCGATCCGAATTGGGTACGAAGGCACCGTACAGCGCCGTATCAGGGTTCGAGTCCGTGGCCTTTGGCCCACCCTGGTAGACAGACTGCAGATGCTGAATCAACTCAGACCCACGATCCTCTCGCGCCTGTCTGAGTGTCGCCAGATTTCGGCGTAAACTGTCACCATCAAGACCCAGTCGCGCCGCTATATCAGGGGAAATGTGCTGCATTGGCAGCAACACCGGCGCTTTATTGACCTTGATGGTCATGAGTCCCGGTCGATCACTGGGTGAAGCAAGTTTGTCGCCCTTGGCGAATAGGCGCGCTTGAATTTCCTCCGGCGTCATCGATAGAAAGTCAGGATCGCGCGACAAGTCAGCACAAATAATGTCCGACTTGTACTCGGGGTGAACCGCAAGCGGAGCGATGACACCGAGACAGGCGCGTTCGGTCCCCATGACCCCCGACACATACAGGAGCGGCGTCATGGCACTGGTATCAACCAATGCCTCCACACGCGCCTTGAATCGCATCGACAACAGTTCATCGAAAAGCGCTCGATCAGCTGAGCGCAGTGCTCTTGCCAGCGCCAAGGTTGCCGTGACATCCGACATCGCATCATGAGCAGCGCCGTGCTCCAGTCCATTAACCGCCGTCAAATCCTCGAGTTTGAAACTTGGACCACCATCTGGGCGCGTTGGCCAATTGAGACCGTCGGGACGGAGGGCATAAAAGCAGCGCACAACATCAATTAAATCCCAGCGGCTATTGCCCCGGCTATATTCGCGAGCATATGGGTCATAGAAATTACGCCAAAGCGTAAATCGAGTGACCTCGTCATCAAATCGCAGCGAGTTGTAGCCAACACCACAGGTGCCAGGCTCTCCAAGCTCATCATGAATACGCGCGATGAAACCCTGCTCTGAGAGTCCCTTTTCTTCCGCTTCAAAGGGGGAAATACCCGTCACCCTAACCGCCGCCGGGTGGGGTAACACATCGAGTGCTGGCTTGGCGTAGACCGTGAGCGGGTCGCCAATGATTTCAAGGTCAGTTGTGGTCCGAAGGCCTGCAAATTGCCAGGGCCGATCGCTCGCAGGTGAAGCGCCAGAGGTCTCATAGTCATGCCAGTACAGCGTTTCTACGGACACGAGCCCTCCTTAATCCAATGACTGCCCAATGACTCAACATCAACGGTTAAAACAGCTCAATGGCTTGCTCTTCGATGTTGGCCCGCCACAGTTTTGGCCCCGTGATGTGAACGGATGTACCCTGAGCATCGACAGCGACACTCACGGGCATGTCTTTCACGGTAAAGGCGTAAATGGCCTCCATACCCAAGTCAGCGAATGCTACCACTTTTGCATCGGTAATTGCCTTGGACACAAGGTAAGCCGCACCACCCACAGCCACGAGGTAAACCGCCTTATGCTTACGAATAGCATCAATAGCCACAGGACCGCGCTCTGCTTTACCAATCATCCCCAGTAGTCCCGTGTGCTCGAGGATGTTATCGGTGAATTTATCCATACGCGTAGACGTAGTTGGCCCTGCAGGTCCCACCACTTCGTCTCTAACAGGATCAACCGGACCAACGTAGTAAATGAACTTCCCCTTCAAGTCGACGGGCAACTCCTCACCATCTGCAATCATCTTCGTCATGCGCTTTTGCGCCGCGTCCCGGCCCGTGAACATCGTCCCCGACAAGAGCAACGTGTCGCCTGGCTGCCAGGTGAGGGTCTCTTCCTGAGTCACGGCATCAAGATCAACTCGGCGCACCGATTCTCCCGGCTCCCAAGTCACCTCGGGCCACGCATCGAGACTAGGCGCCTCTTGGAAGACAGGACCAGTGCCGGTTAATTCAAAGTGCGCGTGCCGCGTGGCCGCGCAATTGGGAATCATTGCCACAGGCAGCGAGGCGGCATGCGTGGGGTAATCCATAATCTTCACGTCTAGCACAGTCGTGAGTCCACCTAGGCCTTGCGCACCGATGCCGAGTTTGTTCACAGCTTCCATGATTTCGAGCCGTAACTCCTCGGCTCGTGTCGAGGGGCCGCGTTCGCGGAGCTCATGGATATCGACCGGGTCCATGAGTGATTCTTTAGCCATGACCATGGCCTTTTCGGCGGTACCGCCAATGCCAATGCCCAGCATGCCGGGCGGGCACCATCCCGCGCCCATGGTGGGTACCGTCTTGACGACCCAGTCCACAATGCTGTCAGATGGGTTCAACATGGCTAGCTTTGATTTGTTCTCCGAGCCACCGCCCTTCGCCGCAACACGAAAATCGACTGTGTTACCCGACACCATCCGGGTGTGGATAACCGCCGGTGTGTTGTCCTTGGTATTCTTACGAGCACCAGCCGGATCATCGAGGATCGACGCCCTGAGTTTATTGTCCGGGTGCAAGTAAGCGAGGCGCACTCCCTCGTTGATTAAGTCTTCCAGTGGCTTTGATGTATCCCAGCTAACCTCCATACCAATATCGACAAATACGGTGACAATACCTGTGTCTTGGCAAATGGGTCGCTTACCCATGGCACACATGCGGCTGTTGATGAGGATCTGAGCTAGTGCGTCTTTTGCCGCCCGACTTTGCTCCATTTCATAAGCACGGTGGACGGCCTGCACGAAGTCGGTCGGGTGATAATAGGAAATGAACTGAAGTGCATCTGCGACGCTTTCGACTACATCGCGGTCTGTAATTACGGTCATGATCGTTCTCTATTTCTCACTAGCTAATTACCCGCTTACGGAGCGGGCACCGTTGCAGGCGCAGGCGCCGATTCAACAGCTAAAGCATCGACTTTTGCTGACAACTGGCGAATATCAGCCCGCAGCTGATTCACGTTGGTATTGACCTGTTTCCTGAAGCCATTGATTGAAGCAACCCATTCCTCATTTGCGGTAACTCGGTTACCCAAGGAAGCTCGCTCCAAGTTGGCGCGATTTACGTCATCAGCTAACCGCTCGACGTCGCTTTGAATCTGACGCGCTGACCCCGCCAGACGTTCGATATCTGCTGACAAGGTCTGCAGCTCACTTAGATCCGCGGTCAATGCATCCAATGTTTTCTTTTGACGGAAGCCATTGTCCTTGAGTGTTTGAAGGGTTGCATCCGTGGACTTGTCTGCCTTCTCGAGGTTCGAAACTTTGCGGTTGGCGACCTTGCGCGCATCCCAAAGCTTCCTTACTTCGCTGTCCAGCAGATTCAATTGCGCACCCATCGCCGCCGCCGATTTGGTGACGGTTTCATCGGTATCGGTTAACAGATTCTCCAGGCTCTCTACCTGTTTACCCGTCCGAGACTGATCTGCCGTCAGTTCACCGATCAACTGATAGCTATACCACGCGTAGGCGGACAAGGCACAGACCGCGATAAATGACAGCGTAAGAAAAAATTGACCCGCCCCACTGAGCCCAGCGGATTCGCGGCTTCGGCTCGGTATCGCGTTGCGAGGTGCACTATCAACGGCTTCGTCGCGCCGAGCGGCAAATGATGGAATCTCGGTTAAGTCATCCCGGGACATACGGTTCCTCCCCCTATACCCGCACAGTATACCTTGCTCTGCGGCCTAGAGTGGCCGTGTATTAGCCACAAAAAAGGCGGCCAAGGCCGCCTTTCTAAAAGTATATTTTTCTTACATGTAGTACAGCAAAGCCCAGATAACGAGGGTGAGTAGTGCAGACATGTGAATGACGCCCTTGACCGATGTCATTGGACCCTGCTTGCCGGCCAATGCATTAATCTCGAGTAGAACAATCAAGCCCAGTGCTAGATAAAGGCCTGTCGATGCACCACCCAATGGCAATGCAAGATGCTTTGAACCCAGCATACCTAGCAGCATGGGGCCTGAGAACAAGGTATTAGTTCGGCTTGCGAGGCCCGCTTTGGCAGCACTGGTAGGCCCATCGCCTGGCTTCATGCCTAAAACGACTTGCTGGTTAGGCCAAATGATCAACCATACGTTGAGGAACATGAACGTTCCGGCAAGCGCACCCACCCAGATAGGCGCAAGGTCAAAATTAGTGAAGGCGCCAAGCTTGTGGAACAAATACAAACCAGTCACAAACGTAAGCGCAGCACCCCAACGGAACCACCAAAGCGCACGCGGCGCCAACTTAGCCATCGCATCTTTCTTGGCGTCAGCCTCGGCTTCCTTAAAATATTCTGTTTGAACGAAATTGAAGTAGTACAGCATGCCGATCCAAGTAATACCGGCTAGCACGTGAAAGTAACGAAAAATAAAACCGATCGCGTTTTCCATTTATTGTTTCCCCTTATGAATACCAGCGTCGTCGACGCCCAGCCCGACCGCAAGTATATCCTTGTGCCAAAAAAAAAGAACCCGGCATAAAGCCGGGTTCTTAGTTTTATAAGCGGGGCTGCTTACATCATGCCGCCCATGCCACCCATGCCGCCCATATCGGGCATTGCAGGTGCTGCTTCTTCTTTCGGTGCCTCAGCAATCATCACTTCCGTGGTGATCATTAAGCCCGCAACCGATCCCGCTGCCTGGAGTGCAGTACGAGTTACTTTTGCCGGGTCAAGAATACCCATAGCAATCATGTCACTGTACTCACCAGTCGCCGCGTTGTAACCGAAGTTGCCCTCGCCCTGACGCACTTTATCGAGAACAACAGACGCCTCGTCACCTGCGTTAGATACGATCTGACGCAGTGGACCTTCCATAGCACGCAGCGCAGCAGCGATACCTGTGTTCTGGTCTTCGTTATCACCTGTCAGGCCCTCGACCGATGCGATAGCGCGAACCAGTGCAACGCCACCACCAGCAACAACGCCCTCTTCAACCGCAGCGCGAGTCGCGTGGAGCGCGTCTTCGACACGTGCCTTCTTCTCTTTCATCTCGATTTCAGTGGCAGCGCCTACCTTGATAACCGCTACACCACCGGCGAGCTTCGCAACACGCTCTTGAAGCTTCTCGCGATCGTAGTCAGAAGACGTGTTCTCAATCTGAACACGAATTTCGCTAACGCGACCTTGGATAGCTTCTGCATCACCTGCACCATCAACGATCGTGGTGTTGTCCTTGTCCATAGTGATGCGCTTGGCATTACCGAGGTGCTCAAGGCTGGTGCTCTCGAGATCAAGGCCAACTTCCTCTGAAATAACCGTGCCGCCAGTCAGGATCGCGATGTCCTGAAGCATGGCCTTACGACGATCACCAAAACCAGGTGCCTTACATGCTGCAACCTTAACGATGCCGCGCATGTTGTTGACAACGAGAGTCGCGAGCGCTTCGCCTTCAACGTCTTCAGCAATGATGACGAGTGGACGAGATGCCTTTGCAACCTGCTCAAGTACAGGAAGTAACTCACGAATATTGGAGATCTTCTTGTCAACGAGAAGTACGAAGGGGTCTTCCACTTCAGCCGACATGTTGTCCTGGTTGTTAATGAAGTAAGGTGACAGGTATCCACGATCAAACTGCATACCTTCAACCACGTCGAGTTCGTTCTCTAGACCTGAACCTTCTTCGACGGTGATGACACCCTCTTTACCCACCTTCTCCATTGCTTCGGCAATGATTGCGCCAACAGAGGTATCGCTGTTGGCTGAGATGGTACCGACCTGAGCAATCGCCGTGTTGTCTTCACACGGTGATGCCATGCCTGACACCGCTTCAACCGCTGCCGCCACCGCCTTATCAATGCCGCGCTTGAGGTCCATGGGGTTCATGCCCGCAGCCACGGCCTTAAGGCCTTCGTTCACGATAGATTGCGCGAGAACGGTTGCGGTCGTTGTGCCGTCACCTGCGACATCAGACGCTTGTGAAGCAACTTCCTTCACCATTTGCGCACCCATGTTCTCGAAGCGATCCGCGAGCTCGATTTCTTTAGCTACTGAGACACCATCCTTGGTGACAGTCGGTGCACCGAATGACTTCTCGAGGATAACGTTTCGGCCCTTAGGGCCCAGTGTTGCTTTAACGGCATCTGCCAGTGTGTTCACACCGGTCAGCATGCGTTGGCGAGCGGGGTCGCCAAAAAATACGTCTTTAGCTGCCATGTCTAAAATTCCTTTACTAACGTTGGACTGAAGTTATTAGTCGATTAAGGCGTAAATTTCGCCTTCGCTCATCAGGATCAGCTCTTCACCATTTACTTCGATGGTGTTGCTCCCTGCGTACTGACCGAAAACGATCGTGTCGCCCACCTGAACTGTCAGAGGACGCTGCTCACCGTTGTCCAGCACTTTGCCGGCACCAACTGCAACCACTTCACCCTGATTAGGCTTTTCTTTCGCTGAACCCGGGAGGACGATGCCACCAGCCGAGGTCTCTTCTTCTTCCTTACGACGAACGACAACTCGGTCGTACAACGGACGAATATTCATTGGTTTCAATCTCCAAAATGACGGTTATGTTTTTCTTCCCACTAGGGCTTCCCACTAGGGGATGAGGAAATAATGGGGACTCAAAAAACAATTTCAAGCCTTTTTTTAGCACTCAATGGGCGAGAGTGCTAAATCTGACAAAAAAACCACTTTTAAGTGTGATTTAGTCGTCGTCGACTCGCGAAAAATCTCCCTCGAGTGTCACTGGTCCGCGATCATCTCGCTCAGCGGTACTTCGATGAGGAATATCTCGCTCTCCGGTCATCGGATTATCTCGACGCCCGCCCGAAGCAGCACCACTCAAGAGGGCGCGCAAGGCTGCTCGAAGGAATACATAGAGCGCAATCACATCTGAGATGAGCCCGGGAAACATCAGCAAAATAGCACCAAAGGCCACGCTGATCTCACCCGCAAACAACTGGCCACGCAGTGCAGCCGCCGATGGAAAGCGACCCGCCGTCAGCAACGCCGAGCGCCCCGCGAGCTGGAGCAACCAGTAGCCGACAATGATCATGACAAGGATATAGGTGATGGTCGCCAGCGCACTGGTACGAGCACTGAACTCAAGCAGCGACCAAAACTCAAGAAAAGGATATGCAATTAGCACAAACGGCATAGGGTTTTCCTCGCCCACGCATCCGCACCCAGTGTACGTCGTTCCATGAGGCCGCGATACGTTGTTCATGCGGGTTCCAAGTCATCATTTCAAGGGAGACAACTGATGCAGCCCGTCAGCGCTTCCGTCGGGATTGAGAGACAGGATCCGTCCATTCTCCAGCAACCACACCTCAGCACATGAGCAATCGGGCTGCGTCCCCGAGTCAAATGTCACACATCTTAGATCGTGCTCGGCACGCCACCTACCCGTGACCTTTTTTACTGTACCGCTATCATTTGCATCACTTGCAGGATTTGCTTGGGCCCACCATCGGCTCACGAAGGTCCCGTCCGCAAACCAATGTGTCTCTGCCGAAATACCGCGCTCATTCTGAACTTCACCGCGATCAATGACATCAGAAAATAGACGCATAATCTCTGCACTTGTCAGTCGTGTCTTACCAACGAGACCACGCGTTCGGCCCTCTTCTTTGATCGACACTGCCGACGCGTCGAGTACTAAAGCTATACCGAAAAATGCGAAGCCAACACGGATCGACGTCAGTAGTGACCATCGAAAAACATGCCGTGTATTGGAGAGAACGTCTTTCCTGTCCGCCTGCTTCCAAACACCAATCCCGAGCGTAATTTCGAACGGCCTTTTGACCTCAGACCGTTTAGGGTCGCTCTCGACTGTGTCAATCAAACTCAAGCCCTGATCTCTTTGACGTAGCGGTTGACCGCCCAAATTAGAATGAGGACCGGTAAACCCATCATGGATGAGATCAAAAAGAAGCTCTCATAACCCAACCAATCAACAATGGAGCCCGAATAACCGCCCATCAGCTTGGGAAATAAGGTCATGAGAGAGCTAAACATGGCATATTGCATCGCCGTAAACGAGAGATTTATAAGACTCGATAAATAAGCGATGAAGGCAGCTGCCGCTAAGCCTGCGGTGATGTTGTCTGCGCCGATCACGACATACAGCAACGATAGGTTTCCAGCGTTTTGGACAACGAGGATAAACAACAAATTCGTGATGACAGTCATCACCGCGCCCAGCATTAAGACTTTAAGCACACCGAATCGGATGGTGAGAAATCCCCCGACAAAGCCACCCAAAATGGTCATCCAAATACCAAACACTTTGGTAACCGTAGCGATTTCATTTTTGCTGAATCCCATATCCAGATAAAACACATTGGATATGACGCCCAACACGATGTCGGAAACACGATAGAAGCCGATGAGCAGTAACACCAAGATCGCCACCCTGCCATAGCGGCCAAAGAACTCAGCGATCGGATCGACATAGGTTTCTTGCAATGCTCGCCTATCAGCAATATTTAGCACCACCAGGACCCAGCTAATCACCCCAGCCAGACCAACAGCGGCTAGAAGCCGAATAGCCTCCGTGGAAAATAAGGCTAATGACGCACCCACGCCAAGGCCCTCAAGCCCGATCCGAATTTCAGAAATACTGTTGGCAAGCCAGATGTAGGCAAACACAAGCGCGGACACGAAGCAGGAAAACAACAGTAAGAATCGGAGATAGTCACTGGTTGACTTGAGAAAACTCGATTTACTGTGACTGTGGGGTTCCTTGATCGTCAATGTGGTGACGACACCAACGAGCATGGTACCCGCCATTGCCACATAGGTGAGTTGCCATGACGAATACACGTAGGCTTCCTCTGTCGTGCCCAGCCCCGATGCGAGATACAGTGCGCCAGCACCCGCAACAATTATTCCAATCCTATAGCCCGCGATGTAAGAGGCTGACATCAAGGCCTGTAAGGTCTCCTCCGCAGCTTCAATGCGGTACGCGTCGATGACGATATCCTGTGTCGCAGACGAGAAACCGAGAAAGACCGCTGCATAGGCCATGTAACGAAGGCCCTCGGCACTCGCTGGATCACTCATAGCCATCCACAACATGGCTGAAATCACCATTAACTGTGATAGCAATAGCCAGCTCCGTCGCTTACCCAAAAACTGTTCGAGAAGCGGCAAAGGCAATTTATCGACCAGTGGCGCCCAAACGAACTTGAACGAATAACCAAGCGCTGCCCAACTGAAGTAGGTCACGGCACTGCGTTCGACGCCCGCCTCGCGAAGCCAAACAGAGAGCGTTCCGAAAATGAGCAGGAACGGCAGGCCTGCCGAAAATCCAAGAAACAGCATAGCCAGCACGCGGGGGTGCGCATACGCAGATATTGAGTCAAGAGTACCTTGCATCTGAACTATCCCGCTTGATCTGTCATCCCCGGTAAGAAGCCTGTGTCGAGTAGCACCCATGAAGTCAGAGTACTGAGCTTCAAGCGATGCACCTCGTCATAACAATGACTGTACCGACAAATAGACACAAACAAAAAGCCCCGCTGGAGCGGGGCCTTTTTACGTGTGGTTTACCTACGCAGGAAACTGATAATCCTCGAACATCTCTCTGAGTTTCATCTTCTGGATCTTACCCGTCGCCGTGTGTGGCATCTCCTCGATGTACTGCACATCGTCTGGAATCCACCATTTTGCGATTTTTCCATCGAGGAAGGTCTTAAGCTCATCTGGGGTCACATCCCCCTGCCCATTCTTAACCACAACCAGAAGAGGCCGCTCACCCCACTTTGGATGAATGCGACCAATAACGGCCGCCTCGGCCACCATGGGGTGTCCCGTCGCACAGTTTTCCACCTCGATCGATGAAATCCATTCGCCACCCGACTTGATCACATCCTTCGTACGGTCAGTGATGGATACATTACCTCGAGCGTCGATGGTCGCAACGTCACCGGTCTCGAACCAACCTTCTTCCGCATGTGCTGAGCTACCTTCAAGTTTGAAGTAGCTGGAGCAGATCCAAGGACCACGAACTTTGAGAGCACCAAAGGCAATACCGTCCCAAGGAAGCTCACTGTTGTCATCGTCTGTGATCTTCACCTCAACCCCAAAGATCGGCTGACCCACATTGGTCCGCATCGCAGCAAACGAATCGGCATCGTACTGATGACGACGCGCACCGGAGGAATTAGAGGTACCAAGCGGGCTCATTTCGGTCATACCCCAGGCATGGCGTGTATCAACACCGTAGGTATCGAACTCTTCCATGACTGACAGTGGACAAGCGGAACCGCCCACCACCACTCGTTGGAGGGTCTCCACTCGCTCGCCGCTTGAGCGCAGGTGTGTCAGAAGGTTCAACCAAACGGTGGGTACACCGGCCGACATGGTGACGCCTTCCTCGTTGATTAATGTCGCCAACGTCGGGCCATCGCCCATTTTGTTGCCGGGCATAACCATCTTCGCGCCCGCTACAGGGCAGGCATACGGGTTGCCCCAGGCGTTGACGTGGAACATAGGGACAATCGGCAACACAACATCAGCCGACGAGATATTCATGGAGTCGGGCATCATCGTGGCATAGGTATGCAGCACCGTTGAACGGTGACTGTACATAACGCCTTTTGGATTCCCGGTCGTACCCGACGTGTAGCAAAGTGCACAGGCGTCATTCTCATCGATTGCAGGCCACGCATAGGTATCGGCCTGGCCCTCGAGCAACTGTTCGTAACAATGGACGTTAGCGACGTTGGTGTCAGGCATGTGCTCAGGCGTTGTCACGACAACCCAACCCTTCACCCCGGGACACTGAGGCGCAACCTGCTCTATCAGTGGCCAGAAATCCGGATCTAGAAAAACGTATTGGTCTTCCGCATGGTTAATGATGTAAACGATTTGCTCAGGGAATAGGCGCGGGTTAACGGTGTGACACACGTACCCAGAACAGGCGGATGCGTAATAGGTTTCAAAGTGGCGATAGTCGTTCCACGCGAGCGTCGCAATGCGATCGCTCTTGCTTAGCCCCCACCCGTCCATTGCATTCGCCAATTGGCGGACACGAGCAAAAGAGTCCGCGTAGGTGTAGCGGTGGCGGGGATTATCCCGTGTAACAGATACGATCTCCTGAGCACCATGAACACGCTCCGCGTGCTCCATAATCGACGTAATCGTCAGTGGGAAATCCATCATCAAGCCTTGCATGATCTACCTCTCTATTTGGATGTGTGTTGTTATTCAAAGGCTGGGGGGCAAGTAGCCTACAGCCATGGTTACTTATTTCAACAGGCGCGAAATGCGCCCGACCTTCTAGATTACAATCATCGCCGATCACGACTTCGCTCAAGGTGCTCGCTCAGGAGAGACAACAGCTCTTCCATCTTTATACCGTAGGTGTCAGGCAAGCAAGCTTCTCGACCCGATAGCGTTTTAGACATCACTCTGCCAAATTTGGAGACGTCGACACCTTGTTTGTAGTTCCATCCAACTAATCGCGTCGGGGGGACGTAGCGCCCGGACAGATTCCTAACAACAGCGATCCCGAAGCTGTCCACATCATCCCATTTAATGCGTTGCTTTCTACCGAATCCAAAACCGAACTCAAATTCGTCGTCTCTTAATTTTAAGTAGCCTCCACCCGTTATTAGTTGGACCACAAACACAACAGAACATAAACCGAAAAACAGGTAGCTTACATGTATCATCAGCTCACCATCTTGAGCCATGAAAACACCGGCAACAGTAAATAGTAAGGAGGCCAGCAACAGGAGCAGGCTTTTGGCTTTACTCGTATGGAGTGTGAGTTCCGACACTTAGCATTTGATGCCTCCTCCGCAAACAGAATGTGAGGTATAGGACAATACTAACCAGCCCAGTTTTTTAATGACCTCAATTCGCCGAGGCAAGCAAGCATCTTCCAGTTCTCAATTTGCTTCCGCGTTTCGAAACTCAGCACATGGCCCATTGACCACTAATCTGTTCAGCCCGGCCTTCAACTTCTAGCTTAAGCAAATGCGCTAGCAATGACAGCTGCGCCCATCGGTGCATTGCTTCAGGGACGTCATCGTATACGGATACCACGAGCGTTTCGATAGACGCGGGACCGCCCCGCTCGAGATTCGCGACGACCTTAGCCTCTCGCATCAGTCGATGACGCACGAGCTTTTCAACCTCATCGCGACAACCGGGAATGACTTCGCCGTGACCCGGCGCAATCGCGGTCACGTCGTAGTTCAACAGCCGCTGTAGCGATTCGATATAGGCTTTCATATTTCCACCGGGCGGCACGATAACCACGGTCGATCCATTCATGATGTGATCACCCGCGAAAACCATCCCCTCTTCCTCTAATAAAAAGCAGTAATGGTTATCGACATGCCCTGGGGTGTGGATGGCACGAATCGTCCAGTCGATGCCAGTAAATACAGCATCCTGCGTGAGATGCACGTCGGGCTTAAAGGTCAAATCCTGACGCTGATCATCGGCCGTCACCGCGCCAATCATGGGGACATTCAACTCACGCGCTAAGTGTGCCGCCGCCGGCGAGTGATCTGGGTGCGTGTGCGTGCAAAAGATGTGGCTTATTCGACCATCCCCCACACGCAAAATGTGCTCAATATGCTCATCAATCGCTGGACCGGGATCAATCACCACCACATCGTCTACGCCAATGAGGTAGGTGTTGGTCCCGGGGCCAGTCATCACACTCGGATTTGGCGCGACCAACCGCCGAATACGTGGCGATACCTGAACTGCCTCATCGTAGCCTTGCATATCAGCTCACCAGCTGCGCGATGGTAACTGCGGGGTCAACATCAGCGTCGTAATCGACCCCGTCAACTTCAAATCCGAACAACTGTAAAAACTCTTGTCGGTAACCCGCGAAATCAGACAGGTCACTCAAATTGTCAGTGTCTATTTGATCCCACAGCCCAGCGACTTCTGCCTGAACCTCGGGCAGGAGCTCAAGGTCATCCACGCGGCAGCGACCCTCGTCGTCCAGCGGCTTGTCACCGTAGAGCGCCTCACGGAATAGCCTGTCGATTTGCTCAATACACCCCTCGTGAGTGCCTTTTGCCTTCATCACTTTAAATAGAATAGCGAGGTATATCGGCATAGCGGGGATAGCGGCCGAAGCCTGGGTTACGACTGCTTTGAGAACTGAAACGCGCGCATCACCGCCCTTTGCTGCCAAGCGCTCTCGAATGGCGACGACCCGCTTATCAAGGTCCTTCTTTGCGGCGCCAATGGTGCCGTGCCAGTAAATATCCCAGGTTATCTTCTCGCCAATGTAGGTATAGGCCGTTGTCTTTGCACCTTCTGCCAAAACGCCCGCATCATCGAGCGCTTCAATCCACATCTGCCAGTCCTCACCGCCCATGACGGCCACCGTGTTGTCGATTTCCTCTTGAGAGGCGGGCTCTAGGTGAAACTCCTGAATGGTTCCCTTGTCAGTATTGATCCCCTTTTGCATGGCTGCGGATCCAATGGGCTTCAACGTTGATACGTGAACGTCGCCTGTCACAGGATGCGTACGGCGCGGTGCAGCAAGACTGTAGACAACAAGATCAACCTGCCCTAAATCCTGTTTGATCAGATCGATAACGCTGTCTTTGAGCTGCGCCGAAAAAGC
The DNA here is from genome assembly GCA_902547755.1 of Halieaceae bacterium. Taxonomy (GTDB): domain Bacteria; phylum Pseudomonadota; class Gammaproteobacteria; order Pseudomonadales; family Halieaceae; genus Luminiphilus. The sequence continues at coordinate 62,348 of CACCPA010000009.1, forward strand.
ATCGCCATTGATACTCTTGGCATACAGTCCGGCGTCTTCGGCATACCGATGAAAAGCGGCGGAGTTATACCAACCAGCCGTTCCCGGTTTCTTCTCGTTCCCCTCTTTTTCAAAAAAGACGCCAATGGTGGCAGCACCAGAGCCAAAAGCCGCCGTAATCCGAGACGCCAGTCCATAACCTGTCGATGCGCCAAGCACGAGCACCCGCTTGGGTCCACCGGCTACATCACCTTTCGATTTCACATGTTCAATCTGACGACGGACGTTCTCATCGCACCCAACAGGATGGGTCGTGGTACACAGAAATCCGCGAACTTTAGGTTTGATAACCATGGACTTAACTCTTACTCGAAATATCGGTGTAGAAGTCTAGCATGCAAGCAGTGTTTCGTTAGAGACTAGCGATGCGGTCTGGACCGCACCTCGAGTAACGATAACGGAGATCAACCATGCAAGAATTCAACCCCATTTTGGGACCTGCGGCGCTACTCGCCACCTGGTCAGTCGTCATGTTTTTTATCTATGTCATCCGAGTCATGGGCTCAGGTGCAAAACTGGGCGAGCTGCCTCCCGGGTTTAGAGGCCCCGACGGCGAAGCTGACGCTCCCGACAAAATGAAGTGGACACGCCACAACTACGAGCACCTGATGGAACAGCCTACGGCCTTCTATGCACTGGTCATCATTCTCGCCATGGTCGGTGACACGTCGACACCATCACTCTATGCGGCTTGGACGTATGCCATCGCTCGTATTCTTCACAGCTTCTGGCAAATGCAAGTGAACACCATTCCTGTTCGCTTTCTACTCTTTACGATCGCGACCTTGGCACTTGCCATGCTCGGTGTCCACGCGGTCATGTTTACGCTGGTTTAATAGCGTAGATGCTCTGGCATGCCCTGCCTAGGCACACGCTGATGCCGGCTCGATCCAGAGCCGGCTTATTTTTGACCCCCCCAACCGCTGGATGACGCTTCCTCTCGAGAAACCCGCCCCTGTGACTGGTAAACCTTTATTGGCCGCTATCGAGGCTGGCGGTGCCAAATGCATTGTTTCGGTGGGAAGAGATCCAAACAAAGCAAAACGACATCGAATTGAAACCGCCTCTCCCAGCGAAACCGCAGCATCGATTGAGCGCATTATTCGCGAGGAAATCGGCCGCAACGGCCTAGACGCAATCGGTATCGCAAGTTTTGGCCCGCTTAACGTAGACCCCGAAAGCGCTGATTACGGGCAAATAGGGCCAACGCCAAAACCTCACTGGGAGGCCTTCAATCTTAGAGCGCGTCTGCAGGAAGAATTTGATTGCCCTGTCATGTCGGAGTCGGACGTCAATGGTGCTGCGTTTGCTGAGGCGCACTGGCAACTCGACAGCCCTATTAAGCACTTAGCCTATGTCACGGTAGGCACGGGCATTGGTGTGGGCGTTGTGCAAAACGGCAGCATCGTTAATGGGAGGTCGCACCCGGAAATTGGCCACATTCGCGTCGAGCGACACCCAACTGATCGGACATTCTCGGGCACCTGCCCCTTTCACGGCGACTGTTTAGAAGGACTAGCCTCTGGACCCGCCATCGCTACGCGCTGGGGAGCCTCGCTGACCGAGCTTGGTCATGATCATCCGGGCCTGGCGGTAGAGGGTTTCTATCTCGGCCAACTGGCCGTGAATCTCATCCTACATCATCGACCCGAAGCCATCATTTTTGGCGGCGGTGTCTCGCAAACACCAATGCTCCTCGAGAAAATTCGATATGAGTGCCTGCTATTGCTTGGGGACTACCTGTCTGAACTTGCTTCCCCAGACGCAATGGAGACATTGATTGCATCACCGCGCCTAGAAAACGATGCGGGAATACTTGGGGCCTTTATAATGGCCCAGCGCACATTCTCAAGAACCAACAATTCGTAATAAAGCTACATAAATGCGGGTTTAATCCGGTTTTTATCGCCAAATATGTATTTTTATTACATACTAGGCACCTCTTAATTATAAGGTTATACAGGCTATGCACGCCGATATTTTGCGCGTCACCCGTGCGATTGAAGAGCGCAGCCAAGACTTGCGTGACGACTACTTGAGTGACGTTGACGCGATGCGTTTGGGCGCACCGGATCGCAAGCAGCTCAGTTGCGGCAACCTCGCCCACGGTATGGCCGCCTGCTCCAGTGACGACAAGTCCGTTATCAAGCTCATGGACGCGGCCAATATTGGCATTGTGACGGCACATAATGACATGTTGTCGGCACACGAGCCCTATAAAGATTACCCACAACGAATCAAAGCAGCGGCCCGACGAATGGGCAGCACTGCACAAATTGCCGGTGGTGTCCCCGCCATGTGTGATGGGGTAACCCAAGGCCAGTCAGGCATGGAGTTAAGCCTGTTCAGTCGCGACATTATCGCGCAAGCAACTGCGGTCTCGCTGTCTCATCAGATGTTTGACGCGGCATTGCTTCTGGGCGTCTGCGACAAAATCATCCCGGGATTATTGATTGGTGCGCTGCAATTTGGGCACTTGCCAGTCATGACGGTACCCGCGGGACCGATGACATCAGGTCTGTCTAACAAAGAAAAAGTTCGGATCCGACAATTGTTTGCTGAGGGCAAGATTGGCCGCGATGAACTGCTCGAAGCGGAAAGCCAGTCTTATCATTCGCCCGGGACCTGTAATTTTTATGGCACAGCAAATAGTAACCAGGTCATGGTCGAAGCCATGGGTCTGCAGCTTCCCGGAAGCTCGTTCATCAATCCGGGCACGCCACTTCGCGATGCGCTGACGGATTTCGCCGCCGAGCACATCACACGCATCACCGCCCAAAGCCGAGACTATCGCCCCATGGCAGAGGTGGTTGATGCTCGCGCGCTAGTCAATGCCTTGGTCGCCCTCCTTGCATCAGGGGGCTCTTCCAATCACTGCATTCACTTAATTGCGATCGCGCGAGCCGCTGGCTATCGCATGAACTGGTCCGATTTCGATGCGATCTCATCTGTCACTCCGCTCATTGCCCGCGTTTATCCAAACGGATCAGCGGATGTGAATCACTTCCATGCCGCGGGTGGTACAGGCGCACTCTTCACTGCGTTGTTAGATGCGGGCCTGATGCACGCCGATGCTAAAACCTGTTTTGGTGATGGGTTTGGTGACTTCTGTCAGGAGCCGACCCTAATTGACGGTCAAATCGAATGGCGCTCGGCCGCGGCAACCAGCCTTGACCCTGAAATCCTTACAACACCGGCAACGCCGTTTGCATCCAATGGCGGCGTGAAGCTTCTAGAGGGCAATCTGGGCCGCAGTGTCATCAAGACATCATCGGTTCAGGAGCAACACCACATTGTGGAGGCGCCAGCCGTTGTTATTGATGATCAGGATGATCTAAAGCCTCTGTTTGAAGCAGGCGAACTCGACAAGGATTGTGTGGTCGTTGTGCGCTTCCAGGGTCCTGCGGCAAATGGCATGCCCGAACTCCACAAGCTTACGCCGATGCTCGGCGTATTGCAGGATAGAGGCCACAAAGTAGCCTTGGTGACCGATGGGCGTATGAGTGGCGCATCAGGTAAAGTTCCGGCAGCTATTCACTTGGTCCCTGAAGCATCGCAAGGGGGTCCGCTTGCTAAAATTCAGACCGGTGATGTGATTCGACTGGATGCCACAACCGGCGAGCTGTCGGCGCAAATCGATGAAACAGAATTAAAAAGCAGGACAGAAGCACAGGCACCTAATGTGCCAAGGACAGTCGGTCGCGGGTTGTTTAGCAACAATCGACTAGCCGTCAGCAACGCCGAGGAAGGCGCATCGTCACTGTTTATTTAAGGAAAGATATGTCAGACGCGAGCATTGGTGCTAAGCCCCACTACCTAGTCGGTGATATCGGCGGTACCAATGCGCGCTTTGCCTATGTAACGCCCGAGCAGGCTCAACCGCAGTCGCTCGCCAAATACCGGGTGGTCGACTTTCAGAACTTTGATGAAGTCATGGCAAGGCTCATTAGCGACTGGCGGGGCCTTGGATTACCCGAGGCGGGGCCGGAAAAAACCTGTTTGGCAGTCGCTGCGCCACCCCACTTGGAGACCATCAGTTTTACCAACAGCCCCTGGCGATTCGATCGTGCTTTGCTCAGGCGCTACCTCACCAACTCCTCCATCGAGATCATCAACGACTTTGCGGCTGTCGCACGCACGCTGCCAGCGCTCTCAGCTGCCGATGTAGAGCAGATTGGCGTGGGGGTTGTTGAGGCGGGACAACCGATGGTGTCCATTGGTCCGGGAACGGGTACGGGTGTTGCCTCAGTGATTTTCGATAAGACAGGAACGCCACTTGTCCTTCAAGGCGAGGGCGGTCACGTAGACTTCGCCCCGATCACCGACATGGAGTTTGAGGTGCTAAAGCGACTTCGAGCCCGGTACGGACGTGTCTCTATCGAGCGCCTGCTATGCGGCGCAGGCATCGTTAATATCTATCAAGCACTTGCCGAAATTCGAGGGGTTCACCCCGAATTCTCAACACCCGGTGATATCGGCGCCGCAGCCCACCAAGAGTCGCCTCTAGCCTCCGAGACAATGGCCATGTTTTTTGCGGTACTCGGCTCCTCGGCGGGCAACTTGGCACTGACCACGGGCGCCATGGGCGGCGTCTACATTGCAGGTGGCATCGCCCCGCGCTACATCGACTTGCTGCGCAAAAGCGACTTTCGCGCGCGCTTTTTAGCCAAAGGTCGGTTTGCCGACTACAACACTAATGTTGGCACCTTTGTCATTACGCATGACGACCCGGGACTGCTTGGTGCAGCCCTGTGCCTTGGAGATAAGCTTTAAATGTCTTCTGTGTCTTACGCATTTTTAGACAACGCACCCGTGATCCCCGTGATCGCAATCCAAAAGATGGAGCACGCTGTGCCTTTGGCTGAAGCGCTAATAGCCGGTGGCATTATGAACCTTGAGGTGACGCTGAGAACCGAGCACGCACTCAAGGCGATCACCTTGATAAGAGATCAGGTAAACGGCGCTAACGTTGGAGTTGGTACCGTATGCAACGCAACTGAATTCGATGCGGCCGTCGACGCTGGTGCCAACTTCGTTGTATCACCCGGTCAATCCGATGCGCTATTTGAGCGCGCATTGCTGACAAATATCCCGTTTTTGCCCGGCGCGGTGACAGCCACCGAAGTCATGGCAGCAAAGGAAGCCGGTTTCAACGTATTGAAGTTTTTCCCTGCAAGCACCTCAGGCGGTGCCGCCGCCATCAAAGCATTTGCAGGGCCATTTGCAGATCTGCAGTTCGTCCCAACTGGGGGCATCAATTTAGACAATGCTGGCAGTTATCTATCGCTTTCCAATGTTCGGGCGGTAGGTGGATCATGGTTGACGCCAGCGGACGCCATCCAAAACGGACAGTGGGAACACATTACACAAATAGCACGCGAAGCGTCACAGTTAGGCGCATAGCTGGGGGAGCCACCACATGGCAGCGGTTGATTTAATTATTTTTGGGGCGTCGGGCGATCTGTCGGCGCGAAAACTGTTTCCTGCTCTGCTCCAGTTAGAGCGACTCAACCTTTTGGAATCGGATCTGCGAATCGCAGCAGTTGCACGTAGAGAGCAGTCTCTTGACGAATTCCTGCCGCTACTGAAGCAGAAGATGTCGTCTTACATGGGCAGCGATGCGCCCTCTGATAAAGAGTGGGAAAGCTTCACGTCTCGGTTCAGCTACGTAATGGTCAATTTTTCTGAGCCCGACCAATACGGTGAACTGCGCGAATGGCTAGACGATGACCGCACTAGCCTATTCTACTTTGCGACGCCGCCTTCCTTGTTCGCACCGATCTGCGAGCAACTGAGCAACACTAATTGCCTCGCAGGCGACTGCCGCATTGTCGTTGAGAAGCCCATTGGCGAAAACCTCGAGTCATCAGTCAAGGTCAACGAGACACTCGCCAAGTATTTCGATGAAAAGTCGATTTATCGAATCGATCACTACCTGGGAAAGGAAACCGTACAGAACCTGCTGGTACTTCGATTTGCCAATAGCTTTATCAACAGTCAGTGGGACAACACCTGCATTGATCACGTGCAAATTACGGTCGGTGAAGTGGTGGGTATCGAAGGTCGCTGGACCTATTATGACAAGGTCGGTCAGTTGCGCGACATGTTACAGAACCATTTGATGCAGCTCATGTGCTTGGTCGCCATGGAGCCACCTAACTCATTAAAAGCCGAGAGCATTCGAGAAGAAAAAGTGAAAATCGTTCGAGCGCTGCGAAGAATCGACTCGCAGTCGGTTAACGAAAAAGTGGTTCGCGGTCAGTACATCAACGGTTGGATTCGCGGCACAGCGGTGCCTGGCTACCTCGACGAGGACGGCTGCGAAATGGACGCCAGTAATACGGAGACCTACATCGCCATCAAGGCTCATATTGATAACTGGCGCTGGTCGGGTGTTCCGTTCTACCTAAGGACCGGAAAGCGTCTGCCCGAGAAAGTCACTGAAATTGTTATTCAGTACAAGAATTTGCCACACAATATTTTCGGCGAGGGCGCCAACATCCCCAACAAGCTGGTTATTCGCTTGCAGCCCAATGAGGGCATCGAGCTTAGCATGGTCTCGAAGAAACAAAGCCTCAAAGAACGTATGTCGTTGCAATCGCATCTACTCGATCTGGACTTCAGGGAAGGCAGCGACTTGGACCGCATCCCGGATGCGTACGAGCGACTCTTCCTTGACGCCATCCAAGGCGATCAGTCCCTCTTTGTCGGCAGAGAAGAAATTGAGGAAAGCTGGCGCTGGTGCGATGAGTTGATTGACGCCTGTGAAAGCCAAAACGTACCTGCCCTTCCTTACCAGGCAGGCTCGTGGGGCCCTGCCAAAGCAGAGGTACTGATCGAGAAGGATTTCAGGAGCTGGCATGTCTGAGCAACATCGCTATGGCAGTCGCGATGAGCTCGATGCTGCCCTGACTGAGACGATTACAACTCAGCTCACGCAGGGCATTTCGTCTCGCGGATCCGCTAGCCTCGTTGTCTCAGGTGGCAGCACGCCCAAGGGCCTTTTTAAAACACTGTCATCAACTGAGCTCGATTGGGAAAAAGTGACTGTCTTGTTAGCCGATGAGCGGTGGGTGCCCGAAACTCATGCGGACAGTAACTCAGCGATGGTCAAGTCGCTTCTGCTTCAAGGCAAGGCAGTGGCGGCAAACTGGATCGATTTTGGTGCCGGGCAGGAAGATGCGGATGAAGAAGTAGCGCGTGTCGCTGAGATCCTGTCTGCGATGGATTCATTCGATGTAGTCATCCTTGGTATGGGCGGGGATTCCCACACAGCATCCCTGTTTCCCTGCTCTGTCGAATTGCCTGAGGGCTTGAGCACGAGAGCGCCAGTCCTCATGACCCAGCCGACGACTGCGCCTCACAGACGTATCAGTCTCTCGAAGGACCGCTTACTTAAGACGGAGCTAGGCATCATCCACTTGGTGGGCGAGAGCAAGCTCGAAGTCTATGAAAAGGCAACGGCACATGCCGACGATGACATACACCCCATCAGTCACTTCGCGCATCACGACCAGTTCTCGCTCTGGTTTGCGCCCTAGCGCTACGGTTGATCAGATGCCGGATCTCCTCCGGCTGTTTTAACTGTTATATCGCTGATAATTTGTAGCTATCCGCAGCTGATCGCTGTAGCTCGTCTCTAGAATTCGACGCGCAACTCCGACCGAATCTCGCATGAGCGAAAGCGCAAAAAAAAAGGGGCTCAAAGGCCCCCAAACACTCACACTCAAAAACTGTTACGCGGCGTTGCTAACGTCCACCGATGCAGCGGCCATCAAACAACCGGTATCCAACATACGATTAGCGAAACCCCACTCGTTGTCGTACCACGAAAGCACCTTAACCAAACGTCCGCTTACACGCGTGTGATTTACGTCGAAGTTGCTCGAATATGCGTTGTGATTGAAATCGGCAGACACTAAAGGCTGTGTATTGCAGGCCAGCACACCGTAAGGGTCTGCTTTCGCCGCTGCTCCCAGAATGTCGTTAATTTCCTCAACCGTTGTGTCGCGAGACGCTGTGAAGGTCAAATCAACGAGCGAAACATTGATCGTAGGTACGCGCACGGCTAGCCCATCCAACCGACCTTTCAATTCAGGGAGAACAAGGCCAATGGCTGCAGCTGCCCCTGTCTTTGTGGGGATCATGCTGTGTGTAGCCGATCGCGCTCTATAAAGGTCCGAGTGGTAAACGTCACTCAAATTCTGATCGTTCGTGTAAGCGTGCACCGTGGTCATCAAGCCGTTCTCTACGCCCACGGTCTTTTGGAGCGGCGCAACGATGGGCGCGAGGCAATTAGTCGTGCATGACGCGTTTGAGACGATGACCGCATCATCGGTAAGCACATCCTGATTCACACCGTAAACCACGGTCGCATCAGCGTCGCCTGAAGGCGCCGAAATCAGTACTTTGCGAGCACCAGCGCGCAAGTGAGCCGATGCCTTGTCTCGCGACGTGAAGATGCCGGTGCACTCAAACACCACGTCAATTTTGAGATCACCCCAAGGCAGGTCCTCTGGATTACGCTCAGCAAACACCGCTATGCGATCACCGTTAATGTTGAGTGCGCCATCTTCGACCGCAACGGTGGCACCCAAGCGACCATGCGTCGTATCGAATTGAAGAAGGTGTGCGTTAATTTCGGGAGTTCCCAGGTCGTTAATGGCAACAACACGAAGCCGTGAAGCGACATCGGGGCGCTCATACAGCGCGCGAAGGATATTTCTACCGATTCGACCAAATCCGTTGATAGCTACGTTAATCATAACGTCCCCCCTTTGATGTGCTCATTATGTAGTAAATTTACAAAAATATAACTTAATTCTCCTGAAAACGCTAACTTTTTTAGTTTTATTACAGATATTACCGAAAAATTCAGAATTACGGTGCCTCCGCCCAAAAACTGAGGCATCATTCGTAATATTCTTACCAAACGCGGAATGCGTGATGACGTCCGAACCCAATCTGCTGGCCGTTATTCAGCGACAGCTGAACGAGCTCAATAAGTCCGAAGCGAAGGTGGCACAAGCCATTTTGAACGCACCGGAAGAAGCCACGCGTTCCAGCATTGCGTCTCTCGCAGCCGCGGCAGGCGTGAGCGAACCCAGCGTGAATCGTTTTTGTAAGCGCTTTGGCGCCACGGGTTTCCCAGACTTCAAACTACAGCTAGCGACATCCTTGGCCTCCGGCGTGCGCTACGTTAGTCGGGCAGTTGAGTTCTCTGACGACATCAACACGTTCCCAACCAAGCTCTTCGATAACGCGATCAATGCACTAATGACGGCGAAAGAAGAACTGCCGTTGAAAGCCATCGCCCGGGCTGTTGACCAGATAGCACAAGCGCGGCGGGTGTATTTTTTCGGACTGGGCACCTCAGCCGCTGTCGCGCGCGATGCTGAACACAAGTTTTTCCGTTTCAACGTTCCGGTATTTACCCACGAAGATCCGCTGATGCAGCGAATGCTTGCCGCATCTGCCGGAGTGGGCGATCTATTCTTTTTTATCTCCCACACCGGGAGAACAAAAGTATTGGTAGAAGCGGCTGAGATCGCTCGCCAAACAGAGGCCACCATTGTGTCTCTGACCGCGGAAGGTTCACCTCTCGCGGATCAAAGCCATTGCTGCATCAATGTAAAAATAGAAGAAGACACTGAGCAATATTTGCCCATGACGTCTCGGCTGGTGCAGCTGGTCACTCTTGATGTCCTTGCCGCCGGTGTAACCTTACGCCGAGGAGAAGGTTTCACTCCTCACCTCGCTCGAATCAAAGACAGCCTTAAAGACACTAGATTCCAAACGAGCTAACTGATGACATATGACCATGTACTGGACACATCACCCCTTCGACAAAATGTACGCTTACTGGGAGACACCCTAGGCGAAATTATTCGAACAACGGTTGGGGAGGATCTTTTTCAAAGCATTGAATCCATCCGCCAAGCGTCAAAACTCGCCACCGAGGCGGAGCAAACCGCTGCGCTCTTTGACCAGCTCAAACGACTGGATGCTGAGCAACTCTTGCTCATCTCACGCGGTTTTGCGCAGTTTCTGAACCTTGCAAATATCGCGGATCAACACTTCACGACCACTAAGTCAGTGAGTAGTCGCTTCGGTGCATACGACCGTATTGTAGGCGCCATTAACGAGCTCCGCGCGACAGCAAGCAAGGCTGAGTTGGCCAGCGCCATAGCTAACTTACACATGGATCTCGTGCTCACGGCGCACCCGACTGAGATTACTCGGCGAACGCTCATTCACAAACATGGAGAGATTCATGATTGTCTGACGTGGCTCGACTCAGGTCAGGCTGACGAAGCCACGGTGCAACGACGCCTAGCCGACTTGATCGCACAGATCTGGCACACGGAGGAGTTTCTCGAGCAGCGACCGACACCCATCGACGAGGCGCGCTGGAGTTTTGCGGTCATCGAAAACTCGCTCTGGGATGCGGTGCCCGAGTTCATGCGCGACTTGGACGCTATTGCCGATAAATTTGATCTGGATATCCCACCGCGCTCTAAACCGGTCGTACGACTCTCGAGCTGGATTGGCGGTGATCGAGACGGAAACCCCAACGTCACGGCTAAAGTCACATTCCGTGCCATGATTATCAGTCGCTGGCAGGCGGCCGATCTTATTCTGCGAAACCTCGAAGAAATTTATGAGGAACTGTCGGTTACTAAGGCAACTGACGCGCTCTGTGAGATGACACACGGCGCGAGAGAGCCCTATCGCGCTATTTTGAGACCTGTGCGAGACGCAGTTCGCAAGCAGCGGGACGGCTTGGGAGCCTATATTCAAGACGGCTCTCTGAACCCACCCGCGTACTTATCAACCAACACCATTACTGACAGCCTGGAGCTCTGCCGCCAATCGCTATTAGCGATGGGTCTCGATGCAATCGCTGACGGAAAACTCCTCGATTTGCTGCGACGCTTGGAGACCTTCGGCTCTCACCTGGTAACGCTCGATATTCGTCAGGAAAGTACTCGTCACAGCGATGTGATCGGTGAAATTACGGAAGCATTGGGGCTGGGTGATTATCAGACATGGTCCGAACTAGAAAAGCAGGCTTTTCTTGAAGCCGAAATCGCCAATCCACGCCCCCTGTTGCCAATCCAGTTCGAGGCATCAGAACCTTGCCAAGAGGTCATAGATACCTTCCGAGTCATTGCCAATGCGCCACGAGAGGCGCTGGGCTCCTACGTCATTTCCATGGCGTCTCAACCGTCTGATGTGCTAGCTGTTCAACTTCTATTGAAAGCGACAGGTGGGCCACTAGACCTACCGGTTTCTCCCCTGTTTGAAACCCTAGATGACCTTGACGGCGCGCCCGCGACGATCGATGCGTTACTGAGCAACGAGGCGTTTAAAGCGCGAGCCAACAACGCCATGGTTGTCATGATTGGCTACTCCGACAGTGCAAAAGACGCCGGCATGCTGTCAGCAGGCTGGGCGCAATATCGAGCGCAAGAAGCGTTGCTAGACGTCTGCCACTCTCATGGGGTGAAGCTACAGTTGTTCCATGGTCGCGGCGGGACGATCGGACGCGGCGGTGCGCCGGCCCATCAAGCACTTCTGTCTCAGCCACCTGGCTCGTTGGAACAAGGGCTGAGAGTGACCGAGCAAGGTGAAATGATCAGGGTGAAGCTCGGGCTCAGGCCGCTAGCGGTTAATACCCTTGGGCAGTACACCAGCGCGATTCTGCGGGGTAACCTCACGCCACCACCCGTTCCCAAGCAAGCATGGCGCGAGCTCATGAATGAGCTTGCTGACAATGCCTGCACTGATTATCGAAGCTGGGTTCGAGGGAATCCGCATTTCGTTGAGTACTTCCGCCAGGCAACCCCGGAGCCTGAGCTTGCAAGCCTCCCACTCGGCTCAAGGCCTGCAAGACGCCGAACTGGAGGTGGCATCGAGACACTCCGCGCGATTCCCTGGATTTTCGCCTGGTCACAAAATCGCCTGGTGCTACCCGCTTGGCTTGGGGCCGGCTCTGCACTGGACAAGGCAGCAACATCCGGGCACATGCCAATGCTCAACGAAATGCGCGATGAGTGGCCCTTCTTTGCATCCCGACTATCGATGCTAGACATGGTCTACGCCAAGTCGAACAGCATGATCAATGTGCTTTATGACGAGACACTGGTTGACACCAAATTAAGAGGGCTGGGCAGCGACCTACGCAAACAACTGGCAAACGACATCAGCTCCGTACAGCGTATTCTGGATGTCGACACACTGATGGCGAGTGACCCCTGGGGCTTGGAATCAATTGGCTTGAGAAATGTTTATACCGCTCCTTTGAACCTGGTGCAGATTGAATTGCTGCGTCGTATTCGTGAAAGCGAAGATGCATCAGTACAGCGCGCACTGATGGTATCGATTGCCGGTGTCGCAGCGGGAATGCGCAACACCGGCTGACGCCGCGAACTCAGTCGCGGCTTAGTTCATCGCAAGCTGCCTGATGTCACTCAGTAGTGCTACGAGATAGGTCAGAAACCGGCCTGCATCACCACCGTTAACAACACGGTGATCGTAGGACAGCGAGACTGGAAGCATGGTGCGAGGCTGGAATGCGGAGCCGTCCCACACGGGCTGGGTGGAGGTCTTGCTGACACCCAAAATGCCCACTTCTGGGGTGTTTACGATCGGCGTAAATCCACGCCCCCCAATGTTCCCTAAGCTACTAACGGTAAAGACCGCGCCTTGCATTTCGTCCGGCTTGAGCTTCTTGTCCTTCGCTTTCGCGGCAAGCTCGCAAATTTCATTCCTCAATGCCCAAATGGACTTCTTGTCCGCATCACGGATAACCGGTACCACCAAACCGTTGGGTGTATCGACAGCCATACCAATGTGGCAGTAATCCTTGTAGACAAGCATATCGCCCTGCTCTGCCAGCGAACTCTTTAACTTAGGGTTCGCATTAAGCGCAATTGCAACCGCTTTAATGATGAAAGGTACGGGCGATAATTTGCTGCCTCGTTGCTCAGCCTCCGCTTTAAGCGAACTACGGAAGGCCTCTAGATCCGTGATGTCCGCGTCATCAAACTGCGTGACGTGTGGCACGTTGAGCCACGACTTCGACATATTGGTCGCGGTGACTTTATCGATGCGTGATCTCTCTTCATGACGAACCGGACCAAACTTCGAGAAATCAATCTCAGCCACTTCCGGTATACCGCTGCCCACCGAAACGGCGCGGGTCCCAGGATCAGCCAGACGTTGCGATACGTAGGCCTGTAAATCCTCTTTAACGATGCGTCCCTTGGGACCCGACCCTTTTACAGCTTTCAGGTCGACACCAAACTCACGTGCCAGCTTCCGTACGGCAGGTCCAACGTATAAATCTGACCCGTCATCGGAGGCCGACAAGGATGGCTGCGCGAAGACCTCAGGCGCGCTAACCCGGGGAGCAGGATTAGCTGCGGCCACTGATGGGGATGCCTTCACGTCCGTGTCGGCGGAATCAACGGCTGTCGCAGTAGCGGGTTCGGCTGCCGTAGCAGATAATGAACGACCTATAACGCTCAGCTTTATGAGCGCTGCGCCTTGGGTGACCGAGGCTCCTTCAGCGATTAAGAGCTCCAGGACCTCTCCTGACGCGGGAGAAGGAACCTCCATTGAGGCTTTGTCGGACTCGAGCACGACAACCGAGTCGCCCTCGTCGATCGTATCGCCAACGTTGACACAGAGCTCGACGACCTCAACATCACCATCCGTGCCAATATCGGGCACTTCGACAATTTGCTCCGAAACAGCTTGGCCTGCACTCGCTTCAGGGTCAGCTGAAGCTGCAACCCCCTCGCTGACCTCATCCACCCGCTGCGCACTAGCGAGGTCGGCATCGGTCGATACAATGCTCTGATCAGTGCTTGAAGCTTCCTGATGGCTCGCCTCGGCGCCATCACTATCAGCTGCTGACGTATCCAGTATGAGAATTGCATCGCCTTCAGATAGCTGTTCACCGACCGCCATCTTAAGCTCGACGACAACGCCGGCATGCGATGCCGGGATTTCCATGGAGGCCTTATCCGATTCGAGAACAATCAAGCTTTGCTCGAGCTCGATAACATCACCCACTGCCACCAGAAGCTCGACCACCTCGGCACCTTCGGCGCCACCAATATCAGGAACTACCATCGTTTGATGTGTCATCTGTAGCACCTCCCTTAGACCGTTGTGGGGTCTGGCTTTGCAGGATCGATGCCCAAATCAGCTATGACTTTGGCAACATCTGCTCGTGACACCACACCTTCATCCGCCAAGGCGGTCATTGCTGCCAAGACAACGTAGCGACGATCAACCTCGAAGAACTCCCGCAGCTGCGCGCGCGTATCACTCCGTCCGAAACCATCAGTGCCGAGGACCGTAAAGCTGCGCGGCATAAACTCTCTAATCTGGTTGGTATGCGCTCTGATGTAATCAGTCGCAGCGATGATGGGACCATCGGTCGGCGCGAGACATTGTGTGACGTAAGGCACTTCAGGCTCTTCCGCAGGGTTCATCATGTTGCGACGCAACACTTTATGGCCATCCCTCGCTAACTCATTGACGCTTGTCATGCTCCAAATATCCGCGGCGACACCATAATCCTTTTCCAGAATGACAGCGGCAGCTTCGACCTCTCGCATGATCGTCCCCGCACTCATCAATTGAACGCGCTTGTTTCCTTTCTTCGCGGAGTTCTTGAGCGGATAGAGGCCTCGCACAATGCCCTCTTCCACACCCTCAGGCATGTCGGGATGCACATAGTTTTCGTTCATGGTCGTGATGTAATAGAAAACGTTGTCACCGTCTTCAAACATCCGCTTCATGCCAGAGCTGATGATGGTCGCGAGCTCATAGCTGTAAGTCGGGTCATAAGAAATGCAATTAGGAATAGTGGTTGCCATGAGGTGACTGTGACCATCCTGATGCTGCAAACCCTCGCCATTCAGGGTCGTACGACCCGCCGTGGCGCCAATAAGGAAGCCTCGCGCCTGACTGTCGCCTGCTGCCCACGCCAAATCATGAATTCGCTGGAATCCGAACATGGAGTAGAAGATGTAGAACGGTACCATCGGGTAATCTGATACCGAGTACGATGTCGCAGCAGCAAGCCAGGCTGACATGGCGCCCGCCTCGTTAATCCCTTCCTCGAGAATCTGACCGGTCTCTTCCTCCTTGTAGTAGAGGATTTGCCCCGCATCGTGCGGGGTGTATTGCTGACCTACTGAGGAGTAAATACCTAACTGACGGAACATTCCTTCCATACCAAAGGTACGGGCCTCGTCCGGGATAATGGGTACAATACGCTCGCCGATCTGCTTGTCCTTCACTAGCGAGGACAGCACGCGGACGAAGGCCATCGTCGTTGAAATTTCGCGCTTACCGCTGCCCTTAAGCTGGCTCGCGTACGCGGACTGCGCCGGTGCTGGCAAGCTGTAAGACGTCGCACGACGCGCAGGGATGCTACCTCCCAGCTCCGCTCGACGCTCCTTGAGGTAACGCATTTCAGGGCTGTCTTCGGGTGGACGATAGAACGGCGCGTCCTTCAAATCTTGATCGCTGATGGGCACGCCAAAGCGATCCCTGAAGGCTTTCAAGCTCTTCAGGTCGAGCTTCTTGAGCGAGTGTGTTTCATTACTCGCCTCACCTGCCTCACTGGTACCGTAGCCTTTTACCGTCATGGCGAGTATTGCAGTCGGCCGCTCTGTCTCTTCACAGGCAGCTGCGTAGGCCGCATATACCTTGTAAGGGTCATGCCCCCCTCGGTTGAGATACATGATGTCGTCATCCGAGAGGTCTTTTACTAAATCGAGGGTTTCAGGGTACTTCCCGAAGAAGTGCTCCCGGGTATACGCACCGCCGTTAAATTTACAGTTTTGCAACTCACCATCGCAGACTTCATCCATCCGCTTGAGTAGAAGGCCCGACTTATCGCGCTCCAATAACGGATCCCAGCGTCGTCCCCAAACCACTTTAATCACATTCCAGCCAGCACCGCGGAAAACACCCTCGAGCTCCTGAATAATTTTACTGTTGCCGCGAACCGGCCCATCCAATCGTTGCAAGTTACAGTTAACGACAAAGTGAAGATTACCCAAGCCCTCGCGCCCAGCCAGGCCAATCGCTCCTAAGGACTCGGGCTCATCGCATTCGCCGTCACCAAGAAAACACCAGACCTTTCTATCCCGATGGTCCACCAGGCCACGTTTCTGTTGATACTTCATAACGTGTGCTTGGTAGATGGCCTGCAAAGGACCCAGCCCCATCGAAACTGTTGGGAACTGCCAGTAGTTCGGCATCAACCATGGGTGGGGATAGGACGATAGGCCTTTACCCGAAACCTCACGTCGAAAGTTTTCGAGTTGGCTCTCGTCAAAAACGCCTTCCAAATAGGAGCGCGCGTACATACCCGGTGCACTGTGACCTTGATAAAACACAAGATCACCCGGATGTCCGTTTCCTGTGCCGCGGAAGAAATAGTTCATTCCCACGTCATACAGAGTCGCGCTCGAACTGAAGCTGGAGATATGACCGCCCAAACCATCTTCGTTGTCATTAGCACGCATCACCATAGCCATCGCGTTCCAACGAATAAGCGATCGGATTCGTCGCTCCATAAACAAGTCGCCGGGCATGACGCGTTCATCTTCCGGGTTAATGGTGTTTTTAAACGGTGTCGTGATGGCGGCCGGCAGCTTCACACCCTGCTCTCGAGCGTGATCGGTTAATCGCTGGATCAGCTCGCTAGAGGCGTTGCTGCCGTTAAAGCGAGTAACTGCATCAAACGAGTCTAACCACTCTTTTGCCTCGACTGGATCTAAGTTTGTATTCACACCAAACCTCAATGAGTTCTAAATTAGAACTATTAAATACGTTATTCTGTATCTAAGAGTATGGAAATACGGTGCGAATTTCTACAAAGTTCTATAAAGGAACTATGTAGAAATATTTACAGGTGGTGTAAGCGCCTTACACTTAAAACGACTGCTTTGGCATCTCTTTATGGAATTGATCAACGTCCTCGATGACAACACCGCCATCCAAGGAACCAAACGCCTGATCTGCGTAACGCTGACCTTTAAGCTGAATGACGATTCGCGATCGCGCTTCACTAAAGACAGTTGCATCGTAAAACGCCTTTACGTCAGCTAATGTCGCAGACTCCACCGCCTCAATGAGTTTGTCACGCGTGTCGAAGTCATAATTTTCTATGGACCAATCCGAGGCAAACGGCCCCGCCTCTGCCGATAGATTCTTAGGAGGTTCAGTCAAAGCTGTTAATACGCCAGCTTTAAACTTCGCAAAGGACTCCTCTGTAAGTGCCGCCAACTCCTCCCGGTACTCCCGCGTGTAGGCGTTAAAGCGGTCAAGCATATCCTGCGGGCCCTTAACTGGCGTCTGTATGTAGAGAATCACCATAGGGTGCTGATAGAGATCGAGTGATCCGCCACCTGCCGCATACCCAAGTTGCTCTTCTGTTCTCAGGGTTTCGAAGGCCCGCACGCGCAGGTGGCGCGCAACAATTCGAGCTAGCGCTTGGTTTTTTATCGATGCCTCAGGTGCAGCGAAGCCGTAAAGCATGCCCAGATCTTCTACGGGGACCTCTCTATTGAGCATCAGCGTTGCACCGGGCTCTGGGTTGTAGATGCCAGCACGTGCGTAGCCCGCAGAGCGGCTCGGAGTGACATAGTCCTCCAGCTGAGCATATGCGGCGCGCACATCAGCTTCGTCATAGTTGCCAAAAAAGAATGCCCGGAGGTGACTCGTTGTGAGTACTGCGTCTACGAACTGAGTGAATTCCTCCAGATTTGCCTTCGATGCAGCCAATGCGAGCGACGCATCTGTATATCGACCCTCACGCGTCAACATTCCTAGCAGAGGCGTGAATCGCGTGTAAGGGAAGGCGCGTTTTGAGTTCTCAATGCGGCGCAAATAGCGCTCTACCGCCTGGCCAAACTCAAGCTCACTGGGGTTCACTCGTAAGCCCCCCAGCGCGCGCGCTAATAGCTCGGGCTGCTTATCAGTGAAGCCTGACATTGTGAGTGATATACCATTGGACGCACTCATCGACAGGCTCATACCGGCTATAGATGCTTCCGTTGACAACCGCGTCTGCTTCAAGTCGTAGAGCGACTCCCATAGCGACAGGTACACGAAGTTCTCAACGCTATTCAGCGCTTTGTCGGTACTCAACTGGAGCCGCGTGAAGCCTTTCGGCAAACCATCGAAGTTCTCGCTACCCTTTAACCAGAACGTTACGTTATCCGCGACAGCAACCGAGGTAACGTCAGCCGGCGTCTCTTTGAGATCGAAAGCCTTAGGGAGCAGGCCATTTTGACTGGGCTGTGCCAATCCGAGACTGTTGACGAGGGCAAGCGCCGCCTCGATATCTCTGGCTTCGAGATCTTCGATGGCGTGCGGTCCGACATAGAACTCGAGCTCGCTATTGGTTTCTTCTTCTTGCGAGATGTACCAAACGTTGAGTCGCTCGGGTACCAACTGGGCCAACAGCGAATCGACAGCTTCCTGATTGAACCCATCAAAGCGATACGGTGCATCGATAACGTGCTCAATCGGATAGTCCTGCATGGCGGCCGCCAGACTAGCGGCGTAAGAGAAGTCGTCAATCTTCTCGAGGAAGGTAAACCGATTGCTCAGAGACTGGCGGTACTCCTCGGCATAGCGATCATCGACACCCTCTCGACGAAGCAGTTCAATATAGCCAGAGAGTACATCAAAGATTTCCTCACGACGCTTCATGCCCTGAGGAGTTAGCTGAACACTGATTTCGAAGGTTCCGTAGTTGCCGTAGAGCGACTCGTAACTCGAGGTCATCAATTCACTGATGAGTCCCAGTGACTTCAGTTTGTCGGCAGGTGTCCCCGGCATTTCAGAGCCGATGACATAACCCAGGTAATCACCCGGCTTACTTCGCCAGTCAGCCGCGTTGTTATCAATGATGTAGCTCAATCGCATTTCACGCAGGTCACGCTGCGGCTTGAAGCGAATCAACTTACCTGCCACCTCTTCGAAGTTAACCTCGGTGGTGACCACAGGCTCATCGACCTCTTTGTTCGGAATGAGAGAGAAGTGCTGCTGTGCCAAACTTTCCATTTCTGCGACAGGCAAGGGACTAATCAACACCAGCGCCATCAAATTCGCCGAGTAGTACTGCTCGAAGAACTCAATGGTGGCTGGATGTAGTTCGCGGGTGTCTTTGTCTGCCAGAGTATCGAGATTACCGATGGTAAAGCGGTTGGCGGGATGCTCACCCAGCAGCGCACGCTGCAGGCGGTAAATCGACCGTCCCTCTGACTCTCTGCGCATAGACCACTCGGCGTTGACGGCATTCTTCTCTTTCTGAATGTAGCCCGGGTCGAGTATCGGCGCAGAAAAGAACTCTGAGAGCCGGTGCAGCGCTTCAGGGAATGCCGCATTCTCGATAGTGATCATGTAATTGGTGATTTCGCTCGAGGTGTAGGCATTAGAATTCCCGCCATTTTCTGCCGCAAAATTCATATAGCCGTCAGGCTCCGGGAATGATTCCGAGCCCATAAACAGCATGTGCTCTAGGTAATGAGCCATACCCTGAAAGTCCACAGGATCCGAAAACGCGCCGACGCCCACACTGAGGGCAGCAGCTGATTTCTCGGTAGTCGCATCGGAGACCATCAGGACTTGGAGGCCATTATCCAGCGTTACCGCAGCGTACTCACGCTCGTCATTTGGGCTCTTATTCACAACCACCGGCGCCGTCGGCTCCGCGGCATCCTCTACGCAGGCCACCACGAACGATGCCAGTGCTACTACCAATGTGAAGCGAGCGATTCGCCAGATTTGCATAGTTACTCCTTTACGCGCAGTTGTGCGCTAAAATTCGGTCCGCGGCCAAGAGACCAGCAACACATTCAAGAGCGTGGCCAACGGGATGGCAAAAAAGACACCCCACACACCCCACAAGCCGCCAAATATCAACACGGCGATAATGATCGCCACAGGATGCAAGTTCACTGCCTCTGAGAAGAGCAGCGGTACAAGCACGTTTCCATCGAGCACCTGAATAAAAAAGTAGAGCGCCACAATCCAGTAGAAGTCACCGCTCAACCCGAACTGAAAAAACGCCACCAAAACCACCGGGATAGTGACGAGAAATGCACCGATGTACGGGACAATCACACTCAATCCAACGAGCAGCGCGAGTAGCGCCGTGTAATTCAAACCAAAACTGATAAAAGCGATATAGCTCGCTCCGCCAATGATAATGATTTCAATACCCTTGCCACGCACGTAGTTCGCGATCTGCCGATTCATGTCGCGACCAATCTGGTCAAGCGCAGGACGCTCCTTTGGCAAAAAGCTGAGCACCCATGCGATAAGCTCGTCGCGGTCTTTCAAGAAGAAAAACACCATGAGCGGAATCAGGACCATATAAATGGCGAAGGTGAGTACGCCGGGAATAGAGGAGAGGCCAAAGCCTACAATCGCTTGACCCAGCGATGCCGCTTGCCCCTGCATGGAAGACAGCATCTCGGTAATCGGCGCTTGCTCAATCACTATTGGATACTTTGCAATGAGCTCCTCTACTTGCTGCTGCACCGCCCCCATCATCGCTGGAGCTTCACGAATAAGGCCCTCAAGCTGACGCCAGACCAACGGTGCAATGCCCAACATAAAGCCCAGAAAGACACCGACAAAGGCAAGTGACGAGCCCGCAAGCGCAAGACCCTTTCTCACCCCCCATTTCTCTAATTGATCAGCAACGCCTTGCATGAGGTACGCGAGAATTAAGGCTATGAATACCGGGGTGAGTACGTCACCCATGACGCCCAGCAACACAACGCTTCCGATGAGCAGAGTCACGAGGATGACCGACTCTTCGCCACCGAGGTGGCGTTGGTACCATTTTTTCAATGTGTCGATCATCTGCGTTTACCCCCGCTAGCAACCCACTACGTATCCGTATCCGCATCCGTATCCGAAGCTCATTTAACTGCGTTTAGCGTGAGCTTGATTGCCGTTATCTCGTTCTGCGCTTCCCAACTCACACTGTGACCCTCAAGACGCGCAAAGGTTTCAAAATCTTTAGGGGCGCTTGGGTCTGTGACCAAGATCTCAATGGCGTCACCAGGATTACATGCGGCGATGGCCCGCTTAGCCATGAGCACCGGCATCGGGCATCGTTTACCGCGCGCGTCGACCCTATTTGCAATTGCCATCTCGTGAACCTTTATTGCCCCCCGATGATTATACCTGCATAGGGAACCAAGGTTCCCTACTTTTGTCACACTGAAACACGCGTATCGGAAGAAAGTCAGTTAAAGTCTCGTCATGCCTGATCGATCCTCTCAGTCACTTGCCCAATCACTTGCCGCCGCCTTTGTGACGGCATTGATTATGGTCAGCGTCACGCGCGCATGGGCGGACACCGACGATCTAAAGATTCCGAATTTAGGGGCCTCGAGCACAAGCCTCTATTCAGAGCAGTATGAGCGCCGCCTCGGCAGTCTCTGGCTGAAGGTTTTTAGAGCTCAGGCGCCAGTGCTCGATGATCCGCTGTTAGCAGACTACATAGAGAACTTGATCTTCGAGCTTGTGCTTCACAGCGAAGTACGAGACCGACAACTACAGTTGGTCGTCGTCGATAATCCGACAATCAATGCCTTCGCGGTGCCCGGAGGTATCATCGGGGTCCACAATGGACTCATTCACCACGCACACTCTGAGGATGAGCTGGCCGCCGTCCTAACACATGAAATTGCTCACTTAAGTCAGCGACATTTTTCGCGTCAGCGGGAACAAGCGGTCAACCAGAGTAAACTCACTATCGCGGGTCTGATGGCCGGCATTGCATTGGCGGCAACAGCCGGAAGCGATGCAGGACTCGCGGCAATGACAGCAACCCAGGCCGCGGCTCAAGACTCACGCCTTCGCTATAGCCGAGCCAATGAATCTGAAGCAGATCGCGTAGGTCTAAAAACGCTAGTCGCATCAGGTCGAGATCCGCACGCCGCTGCCGATATGCACGAACGAATGCTGGCGGCACATCGGCTTTACAGCACAAACCGACTGCCCGAGTTTTTGCGCACGCATCCACTCTCTGAAAAGCGGGTCGCTGATATGCGTAACCGTGCGCGATCAGAACGCCGTGTGATTAGGCCCAAGAGTTTCGATTTTGAGCTGATGCAAGCACGTGTTCGCCATCAGCTAGCTCAGAGTCCGGTCGATGCCGTAAATCTGTTTCGCGACCAAACCGAAAAAGGTGGTACCGAGGCAGCGGCCGGCTGGTATGGCCTTGCATTAGCCCACATCGAGGCGGGACAACCCGTTAAGGCGAGACAAGCACTAGAAAAAGCGATGCGTCCCGACCCTGACAACCTCGCCTTCGTCATTGCGAGTAGCGAAATTGATACTGCGATGGGCCAGCACGAACGAGCGATTACACGCCTTAAGAACAGACTGAGTCTGTCTCCGGGAAACCACCCGCTCACTATCGCCTACGCTGATGCCCTTTGGCAGGCGGGACTTCCCCATGTCGCGGCTCAGCTATTAAAAAATCAAAGCAAGAAGACGCCTGACGATCCCGGCGTTTGGTATCGCTTAGCAGAAGTTCAGGGGCTGGCAGGCGACATCATTGGCCTGCACCAGTCTCGCGCTGAGTACTTCATTTTGGTTGGTGCACTGGACTCGGCCCAGAACCAGCTGAACTATGCACTCAAGTTGGTTAACAATAACTTTACGCAGTCGGCGACCATCAACGAGCGATTGCGTGACGTGATGGATATTAGGGACGAGTTAGAGAACTCTTAAGCGCGCCCCACCACCCCGGTATTCAGCGACTGGGCGAAAGACAGCATACGATTAAGCGGACGCATAGCGCGTTCAGCCAAATCAGGGTCGACAAAAATTTCTCTGCCCTGCGGGCGCTCCAGCACCTCTGCCAAAAGCTCGAGTTCATTCATCGCCATCCAGGGACAATTAGCACAGCTGCGGCAGGTCGCACCTTCGCCAGCCGTAGGTGCAATGAGGAAAGTTTTGTTGGGCGCAGCTTTCTGAAGCTTGTAGAAGATACCCTGGTCTGTCGCGACGATAAATTTCTCATTAGGAAGCTCCATGGCCGCCTTAATGATCTGTGTCGTCGAGCCAATATGATCTGCGATCTCGAGTACTGAGGCAGGAGACTCAGGGTGTGCGAGAACCGCCGCCTCTGGGTGCACTTGCTTTAAGTCCAGTATGCCCTTTGCTTTGAACTCTTCGTGGACAATACAGGCGCCATCCCAAACCAGAATGTCCGCGCCGCTCTCGCGGCGCACATAATTACCAAGATGCCGATCAGGCGCCCACAGTACTTTTTTGTCGTTTTCTGCAAGATGTTCTGCCACGTCAAGTGCAATGCTCGATGTCACCACCCAGTCCGCCCGCGCCTTCACCGCAGCCGAGGTGTTGGCATAGACCACAACATCACGATCGGGATGCGCGTCGCAAAATGCTGAGAACTCGTCGATAGGGCAACCCTCATCCAACGAACAGGTGGCCTCGAGCGTGGGCATCAAAACGCGCTTGTTAGGCGTCAGGATCTTCGCGGTCTCGCCCATGAATCGAACGCCAGCGACAATAAGCGAATCTGCCGGGTGGTCTCGTCCGAAGCGCGCCATCTCCAACGAGTCTGATACGCACCCACCGGTCGCTTCTGCTAGCGCCTGAATTTCGGGCGCAGTGTAATAATGCGCCACAATCACCGCATTATGAGCTTCAAGCTGCGCGCGAATACGGCCCTCCAGCTCAGCCGTGCGCCCAGCGTCATGCCGCTTTGGCACGCTGGCGAGGTGAGACTGCACCTGTTCTCGAATTTCCCGCAGTTTTTGTTCAGCGATCGACACGCAAAAAAGCCTTCCCAATAAACAGACGGCAGTTTACCTTCATATATGAAATCTGACAGCTTGAAGTTCAAGGTTTGCCAAACTGCAAAAGCCAAACCTCAAAAAATAACGAAGGCGTCATATTCTGCGGGGGTAGTAGAAGGGGTAAAAACGTTTGGCGGTAATTCCAGATGACAGCTCATTAATATTGGTCTGCGATGACGACAGCATGCAACGCCTGCTGATTCGGAAATGCCTGGAATCGGAAGGCATGCGCATTCTCGAGGCTAAAGATGGCTACGAGGCACTAGAGCTCGTCGCCAACAACGCCCCTGACTTTTTCTTTATGGATGTCGATATGCCGGGGATTAGCGGCATCGAAACCTGTCGGCGCCTAAGAGCGCGTGATGATGCCGTCGAAAGCACAAGAAAGCGACGATCGAGCGCTCATCAACGACGACACCTTAATCGCTATCGCACGCATTAACGCCGAGTCCGGAATGGATCTCGTCGATCAGGTCGTCAGTCTATTCGAGCAACAAGTACCTGGGTTTATCAATGAGCTTGAGATGGCGACCCGAGAGCAAAATGCGGGGGACACGCGGCGGGTTGCGCACGCGTTAAAGTCGTCTGCGATGAATATTGGTGCCCAGGTATTGGGTGAACGACTCGCAGCGATCGAAGCCGCGGCCAGAGACAATCAAAAAGCGCTGACCAATGAAGAAATGAATGGGTTGGAGAGCCCCGTTCGCGACAGCTTGCGGCAACTGCTAGCGAGCTATGCGCGCATTCGATCAGAACTATCTAGCGGCGCTTAAATACGGGCGCTCGTTTTTCTCGCATGGCGAGCAACCCCTCAGAAAGATCTTCCGATTGACTGCATGCGTCTGCAAGCACTTGGGCAGCAGCGCGGTCGAAGCGATCCTCCTCTACTGACTTGATGATGGCGAGCATTGCAGTCATAGAAAGTGGTGCCAAACCAACAAGTCGCGCGATGAGGGTTTCCGATTCTGCGTTGACCTCATTTGAAGGTACTAACCAATCGAATGCATTGTGCTGGGCCAGCTTCTCAAAACTCACCAAATCTGTTGTGAGCAGCAGTTTGCGCACCAATGTGCTACCGAGTCGTTGCGTCATGCGCTGGATGCCTTCCACGGGGTAACAAAGACCAACAGCGGCAGCCGGGATTTTTAGGTGCTTACCCGTCACACCGAGACGAAAGTCGCAGCTAAAAAGGAGTTCAGCGCCACCACCGAAGACGTCTCCCTCGACAATCGCGAGACTTGGCATCGCAAGCGAGGCTATGGCATTTGTCATGGACTGAAAATCATCTCCGTCCATCGTGCCATCAGTGATTTCCTTGAGGTTGGCACCCGCACAGAAAACAGGTCCCTCGGATCGGATGACGAACAGCCGGCAGGTGTCAGGAATGCTGTCGATCGCAGACTTCACGAGACTGATTTCCTGCGAGCCAATCGCATTGCGTCGCTCCGGTGCACACAAGCAAAGCTCGGCAACATCACCTTTCATTTCAAATCTAATTGCGTCTGTCATTCTCAACCTCCACAGCTTCCGCGCTATTGTTGCACGTCTCTTTTCGCACCATCCATGGACAGGTTCAAAAAAAATACTTAAAGTTCAAATCTTCGAACGACGAGAATCTCTCGGTCCAATCCACGGTTCAGTTGGAACACATGGCGCGCTCAGAACAGACATCTTCAAGTAGGAACTCCAAAGCGGGGTCACCCTTCAGTCGCGGTGCGCAGCACCAAGCGAAACGAGCCGCTATTTTGTCGCGCGCTTCAAAACTTTTTAATACCAAAGGCGCACGCTCGACAACGCTCGCAGATGTGGCCAACAAACTGGGACTGACGAAAACCAGCCTCTACTACTACGTCAGAACCAAAGAAGACCTTATTTTCCAGTGCTATCAAAGCGCGCTTGCCCGACTCCATCAGTCGCTCGATGAGGTAGAAGCCGAAACGGATGACTCGCTGGAGCGCGTCTTACGAGCCATGGAACGACACATTGAAATCAGTTTGGACTCTCTGGCTGACCGAGGTGATTACTATGCGGCACCCCTCGAGCTTGCCGTGCTCCCTACGGAGAACCGGGCGCTCCTAGAGCAAGAATACTTGCGAATGTTCAAGCGCTTTCGTGGTTATCTCCGCGACGGGATTGCCGAAGGCGTTATTAGAGAATGTCATACGACGTGTACTGCAAGGGCACTGCTCTCAGCTTTGGACTGGTCGTTTTATTGGCTTTATGAAATGCCGGCGACCGAGTCAAAAGAAGCGGCCTCAAAGATTCGCCAGCTCTTTACTGACGGCTTGGTTCCGAGGCGCGGCTCGTTTGAATGGAAAAACAGCCATAACTCGGCGAACGTCCAGCCGAGCCAGGGCTTCAATCGTGAAGCTCAGAACAGAATTAAGCAGGAGGCATTCCTGCGAGCTGGAACACAGCACTTCAATCGTAAAGGGTTTAGCGGCACGTCACTCGACGACATCGCTGAGTCGCTAGACGTTTCAAAAGGCGCCTTTTACTACCACTTTGCGAATAAAGAGGCACTGCTATCACAATGCTATGAATTCACGTTGGATCAATTCGAGCGAATCACCTCGCAAGTCGAGCAGACCGAACTGTCCCCTATCGACAAATTAGGGACTGTTTGTACCGAGATCTTCGAACTGCAGAATTCAGATCGCGGTCCGCTTATCCGTTACAATACGATCACCGCACTACCTCCCGACCTCCGTCGGGCAGTCCTGCACCGAACCGAAGAAATCCACGTGAAGTTGGGTGAAATGATCGCTGAGGGCATTTCTGAGGGGTCCATCGAGAATCAGAGTGTCCTAGTGACGCGACATCTCATGGTCAGTGCAATCAATGCAGCAGTGGGTATAGACCAATGGCGACGACTCGACGACCTAACGAGCGCCGCGCACGATTTTTTTGATGTCTTTTTCTTGGGCTTGAAGCCGAGATAAAGCACAGAGGTAACCATGGGTTCTAAAGAAATTATCAGGCACACCTTCCCAGAGGTGTTAGACATTATCACCCCAAAGCGCGTGGGCGATTTTTGGTTCATTGGCGACAGCTTACGACCTCAGTTTCGGCTATTCGGTGGCCAGGTGGTTGCTCAATGCCTACTCGCAGCCTACGAAACGGTTGAGGATCACCTCACCGCACATTCAATGCACTGCTACTTTCTACGGGCAGGCAATGCGGATCTACCTATTGAGCTCGAGGTAGACCCTATCCGAAATGGCCGTTCTTTCTGTACGCGCCGAGTCGTTGCCCGACAGAAGGGCGAGGCAATTTTTAACACTTCGATTAGCTACCACGTGGAAGAGGAAGGTATGTCTCATTCGCTGAGCATGCCTGAGGTTATTTCACCCGAAGAAGCGGCAGCTCTGAACGCGCAGCGGGACAACAACATTCCTCGCAATATGCTCGACCTATTCGGGGTCACTCGCGAGCGTATCACCGAGCGTCTACCCGAAGCACAAGAACCCGAAGCGCAGTCATGGTTTAAAGTCATCGGGCCGTTTGATGGCTGTGTCCGCAAACAACAAGCAGCGCTGGCGATGATTTCCGATTTCTCGCTCTACAGCACCGCGTTCTCGGCCTTCCCCTACGAGCAGCCCGAAAAGGTGTTTATTGGCGCCAGTCTCGATCATGCGATCTGGTTCCATGAGGTGCCCGATATGAGCGACTGGATTCTTTACGATACCTACAGCCCCTGGTCTGGCGGCGCCCGTGGTTACAACCGAGGCTCGCTCTGGAGTCGCGACGGAAAGCTCATCGCATCAACCGCACAAGAAGGCTTGATGAGAATTCGGAGGGACCGCAAATAACTCAGGGCTTAGAAACCGCTAGTTAATGCGGGTTTTCATTTGCTGACCTAGCTGAACCAGCGAAAGCTCCCCACCTTCCAACTTGAGCTCGTGAAATGAGGCATTGGCGGGATAAACCTGGAGCACCTCTGGTTTATTTTCAATCTCCGCGATTACCGCGTTGATGACCAGAAAGTGGCAAAACACGACCGTGGGTCCGGTAACTTCTTTCAATCCCGACAAAATGTCTCTGCGCCACTCCCACAGATCGTCCGACTGCTCGGACCAGTCCTGACGCATAAACTCCTGCAACCAAGCTTTGCGGCCGCTCAATGGAACAGGCGAGCGCACTTCAGAGAATCTTGGGTCGACTCGAACATCATCACCACGCTTGCTCGCAAACGCAGCTGCCGTCTCCTGCGCGCGCCGCAGCGGGCTCGAAACTAACTGCGCATCCCGGGGCACTATGTCCATCAACGCCTTTGCAGTCTCCTCGGCCTGAGACTGACCGAGCACAGACAAGCCGGGGTCCGGGTCCTTTTCCCAGCTAGCAGCCGCTTCTCCGTGCCTCACAATCCAGATCTTTGTCATCGGTAGGTCACCAATCGCTCCTCTAACTGAGTGCTCATAAGATGCAAATGCCCCACGTCGTTAAACGTCGATAAGGAGCACTTTCTTGAATTGAAGATAATGCGAGTAATGGAGCAGTTAAATACCGGCTCGTAAAACTCATACACACGGTCAGACGTCAGTTTAAGCACGTGCCCCACTATCGTGGCGATGGTTCCACCCGAGGTAAAGATGGCCGTATCGGTACCTGACTGTGCAGATGCCATGGCGCCTTCAAAGGCACTGACCACGCCGCCACTGTAATCCGCCCAACTCTGAATGCCACGGATGTCGCACTCGGGGCTTACCCAATAGTTGAAGACCGTCTCGATAATCTTTTGAAAAGACTTTGTATCGGTATCCATTGCGGCAACGAGGTCAGCGAAGCGCGGGGCCCGCTCAATCAAAACCGGCATCATGACGTCAATTTGCTCGTCGGTCTGGACCTCGTTAAATCGAGGGTCGATCACCAGATCCGGCGCATCCTCCAACTGATCCAGCACCCGCTGTCCTGTCTCGTGCTGCCGCGAAAGGTCGCCGCTATAGGCCGCGCTGAAGCGAGTACTCATTTGACGTAGAAATTCACCAGTGAGATCGGCCTGCCGCTGACCCAACGGCGATAGCTGATCGTAGTTATCAGCGCCAAATGACGCCTGACCATGCCGAATAATTAAAAGATTAGCCATAAAACACTCGCCTAGCGCTGAAACCGCAATTTGCCAGAGTACGGGAAAAAGTCCTCCACGAAACCATCCCTAAGTTTGTCTTGAAGATTGGTCCAAAAGCTCGCCTCGTATAGATCACTGTGTAACTGATCGAACGCCTTGCGTGCACGCGCGTTCCCTGAAAAGAACAACCGGAATTCTTCAGGAAACACGTCGTTTGGCCCAACCGAATACCAGGGCTGACCTGACATTTCTTCAAACTCATCCCGAGGCGGGGGTATCTTTCTAAAGTTAATGTCCGTCAACGGCTGAATTTCGTCGTAGTCGTAAAAAACCACGCGCCCATGACGCGTTACACCAAAGTTTTTCAGCAACATGTCACCGGGGAAGATGTTTGCCGCCGCCAGTTCTTTAATGGCATTGCCATAATCGAGCATCACTGCATCCACCTCCTCGTCAGAGGCGTCTTTCAGATACAGGTTCAGTGGCTGCATCCGCCGTTCGACATAGCAATGCTTGATGATGAGTGCACGTCCCTTGATCTCGAGCTGCGAGGAACAGGTCGCTTCCAGCTCTTCCATGAGTTCGTCCGAGAAGCGCGAGGCCTCAAATACCAGATTGGCGAACTCCTGCGTGTCAGCCATGCGCCCAGCCCTGTCCCAACGCTTTACCAACTGGTATTTATCGCGCACCTCTTGATGCGTCACTTCCTTGGGCGGTGTAAACCGGTCCTTGATGATTTTAAAAACATATTCATAGGACGGCAGCGTAAATACCGCCATGACCATCCCTTTAATTCCGGGAGCCGGTATGAACGCGTCCTCGGTTGAGCGCATATGACGTGATGCCGTTCGAAAATAGTAGGTTTTGCCATGCCGGTGGTGACCAATACAGCTGTAAATCTCTGAAACCGCCTTGCGGGGCATGAGCTGCTGCAGAAATAGGACGTGTTGCGACGGGATCGAGGCATCGACCATGAAGTAGGTTCGGGTGAACGAGAAGAGCTTCGAGATGATGTCGGAACCCAGCAAACAGGCATCAAGGTAAACACTGGGGCGCTCTTGATCCTCCGTGTGTAGCATGGGTAAGACGAACGGAATCTGGAGACCCTTGCCCGAGATACGACCCACAATGTAAGCAGCCTTGTTACGGAAAAAGTGGTGTTCCAAGGCATGCAATTCTAGGTCAGCGCGATGATCGTAGCCGGCATCTTCAACAGCGGCGGTCATGACCTCGGTGACACGCGCGACCTCTCGATCATAATCTTCGTAAGGCAACGACATGCCGTAGTCGAATAGCAAATTGGCGACAGTGGCCTTGAAATCACCCTTGGTGCGGTACTGGTTCAGTACGCGACGCACATCCACAGGTGGCATATCACCTTGCGGCGAAAAGACGAACGCGTAGTCGTCTCGAATCCAGCGATGCTCGAATACGGCGTTGAAAATGCTGTTGTAGAATGTCTCCGCAATCTCAAAGTTCGTCATCCCTCGAACGAGTTCAGCATAGAGATCCCGGGTCTCAGCCCAGAAATCGAGGTCGTGAAGTCGGTCCTGAGCAATGTAATCAACGACATCGATCGTCTCGAGCACCTGAAGCTTGTAGATATCGATGCGACGCATCGACGCCTCTTGCGTCGCACGCCATTCAGCATTCTCAAAACGCGTGCGAGCCGAGAGCGTGATGTTCTCAAACTCAGCAAAATAGGCGGTAAAGCCATTCAGGATGGTGCGGGCTAGCCGGGACTGTTTGTCCATGGCGGAGAGTCTACTGGCCGGCGGGATCCGTGAACAGACGTCTCAACTTACGCATACCGCCCAACCAGCGCTCATAACTACGCGCTTTATTCTGGCGATACTCCTCTACCTCCGGGTGCGGCAATATCAGGAAAGACTCGGCGTCCAGTCCTTGTATCACTGCCTCAGCAACCGCCTCAGCAGACAACATACCATCGACACCAGCGACACCACCACCATCGGTACCGGCCGTCATTGCCGTATCGACTGCTTGCGGGCAGAGGCAACTGACCTTAATGCCATCATCCCCATGGGTGATCGCCAAGCTCTCGGCAAACGATACCGCCGCATGTTTGGTTACCGAGTAGGGAGCCGAGCCGATCTGTGCGAGCAATCCCGCGGCTGATGCCGTATTGAGAAAGTAGCCCTCACCTCTAGCAATCATGGCGGGCAGGCACGCCCGTGCAGCGTACACGTGGGACATCAGGTGAATTTCCCACATGCGCTGCCAAAGTGCATTATCCGCACCTGTGGCCCACCAGGGCTCTCCATCGACGCCAATGATGCCGGCATTGGAGCAAAAGAGGTCTATCTGACCGTGCTCAGCCTCTACCGATGCAACGAGCGCCGCAATTGCACTCTCGTCTCTTACATCAAGCGCATGAGCTTGAGCGCCGATTTCAGCGCCTACAGCAGAGACCGTATCGGCGTTGAGATCACCGATAACAACAGCCTTTGCGCCCTCAGCGATAAAGCGCGTGGCGAGTGCTTTGCCAATACCGCTGGCTCCACCCGTTACGACACAGACTTTGCCAGCGATCTTCATACTTAAGCCGCCGCGTAGGTGCTTTCGATGAACTTGCTGCGGTGGAAGGTCCCGTCACCCAGTGTCGCATTGATCATCATTAGACGCTTCGCGTAATGACCAATATCGAGCTCATCGGTAATACCCATGCCACCGTGCATTTGAATCGCTTCACCGTAGATCAACTTACCGTTGCGATCGATCAGCACTTTAAGGGCGTGAATAGTGGCTTCCGCTGACGCACGGTCGATTTTGTATTCGCACAAGGCTTTGAAAAGAAGCGACTTTGCCTGCTCGTAGGCCATCATGGTGTCAACCATGCGGTGTTGCAGCGCCTGGAACGAACCAATAGCAACGCCAAACTGCTCACGCGTTTTGGTGTACTCGAGTGTCTTGGCATTGAGCGTACCCATAATGCCGACGGCTTCGGAGGCGAGCGCAATGAGTGCTTCGCTGACTACGTCATTCACCACAGGGAGTGCACCACCTTCAGGACCGAGCAGAGCGCCGGCACCGAGCTGAACATTATCAAACGTGATATTCGCAACACGCTGCGCATCCATCATGGGGTAGCAGACCTTCGATACGCCTTCAGCGTTGGCATCCACGAGGAACAATGACAAACCGTCCTCATCAAATTGACCACCGGACGTGCGCGCGAGGACCGCTAGCTTGTCGGCGTTCTCGCCGTTAAAGACAACGACCTTTTCACCGTTGAGGGTATATCCGTCACCGTTCGCAGTGGCTGTCATTTTGCAATCGTTGATCGCAAAGCGACTCTGGCGCTCAACATAGGCAAACGCACCCAGGGTTTCGCCACCAATGACGCTCTCTAAAATCTCGGCACGCTGCGCTTCATCACCTGCCCGCGCAACCACACCACCAAACAAGACGACGGTGGGGAAGAAAGGCTCGACCACAAGGCCTTTGCCCATTTCTTCCATGACGACCGACATATCGACGATGCTGCCGCCAAAACCGCCATCTGCCTCGGAAAACGGGATCGAGAGCCAACCGAGTTCGGCAAATGTCTGCCAGTTTTGACGGCTCATGCCTTCATCACTGTCGACGATAGCGCGACGCGTATCCCAGTCGTAATCATCCTGTACGAATCTCGCGATCGAATCGCGAACCATTTGCTGTTCTTCTGTGTAATCGAAGTTCATTCTGTCATTACTCCTTCGGGAAATGCGTCCTTACTCGAGACCAAGTACGTACTTGGAAATGATGTTCTTCTGAACCTCGTTAGAACCACCATAGATTGTTGCTGCTCGGCCGTACATGAACGCACGACGGGCCTCTGAACCAAATTCGTGACCCAGCACTTCCGGATCCATATCGGTCGGCAATACGCCCTGGTAATAAGCGGCAATCTCCATACGAAGCTCCTGCGTCGCCTGCTGAAGCTCAGTGCCTTTGATCTTCAGAAGGGAAGACTCGGGTCCGGGGAAACCACCCGCAGCCATGGCCGCAAGCGTGCGGAGTTCAGTGAACTCGAGCGCCATGAGCTCTACCTCGATATCTGCCATACGCTGCTGGAAACCGGGATCATCCATCAATCGCTGGCCACCATTCACCTCGCTGGCGGCTGCCTCTTTGAGGAGACGCATGTTGCGCTTGATGTCAGCAACACCTGCGATACCGGTTCGCTCGTGCGCCAAGAGTGCTTTCGCTACCGTCCAACCTTTACCAACTTCACCGACAACGTTCTTCGCAGGAACGCGAACGCTGTTGAACTCAACCTCGTTGAGGTTGTGCTCGTTATCAATACCGATGATCGGGTTGACCTTGATACCTTCCGACTTCATGTCGACGAGGATGAAGGTGATACCTTCCTGCTTCTTGCCGCTGTTGTCAGTTCTGACAAGGCAGAAAATCCAATCCGCATGCTGCGCATACGTAGTCCAGATCTTCGCGCCGTTAATGATGTAGTCATCACCGTCGCGCTCCGCCTTTGTCTTCAGACTTGCGAGGTCAGAACCTGAGCCGGGCTCTGAGTAACCCTGGCACCACCAGTCTTCGCTCTTAAGAATGCGGGGGAGGAAATATTCTTTCTGCTCGTCAGTACCAAACGCCATGATGACGTTGGCCACCATCACAAGACCAAAGGGGACGACGTCGGGAATCCCACGAAGCGATCGCTCAGACTCCCAAATGTATTTTTGTGTCGCAGTCCAACCCGTGCCACCATGCTCTACCGGCCAGTTGGGTGCTACCCAACCCTTGGCATAGAGCTTCTGCTGCCACTCTACCATGCCCTTAGAACCGCGGCTTTTGAGGTGCGCCTGCATTTCGGCGTCAAATTCAGTATCGAGGAAGTTGCGGACTTCATCGCGGAACGCGAGGTCTTCAGCTGATAGTGCAATATCCATTATCTGTGCTCCCGTGAGTGTTCTCGTCGAGGTATGCCGACGAATTTGAACCTTGAGTAGGTTTTTTTAACGAGGAGGATGTTAGCGTTTTGGTAATTTTTTGCAAATAAAAAGTGCCTGCTCCAGCACGAATTATCCACCCCTCAGTACAGTATAGAAAAGAGTTTGCGCTGATACTCAGCGGCAAGGGGATCTCCTTTGCCAATTGAGGCAATTGTATCGAGATATAACCGCTTGGCGTCGCCATTATTCCAATCGCGATCGGCACGTAGGACGACCAATAGGTGCTCGAGGGCATCGCGATAATGAGCCCCGGTTGTAAGCTGCACAGCAAGCTTTACCCGCACCGAATGATTACTCTCATCGCTCGCGAGATCCGACTCAAGCGCTTCTATCTCGGGCGACTTCCCGGCCTCTCGTTTGAGCTCAATCTGAGCCATCAGTTGCTCATGCAATGCATCCCGATCCATCAAACGAACCTCGTTGAGCACTTGTTCAGCCTCATCCAGCCGATTCGCATCAACCAGGGCACCGGCATAGGCCAAGGTGATATCCAACAACTTGTCTGACTCTTCCCAAGCCGCTCGCAGTAATGCGAGTGCACCTGAGGTATCACCCTGATCCAAAAGCCCCGTGGCCTCGGCGATTTTCGCATCCCACGGCGATGGCAAGTGCTTCTGAAGCATCTCGTGAACTGCAGTCTCGGGCTGAGCACCGGCAAACCCATCGACAGGTTGTCCGTCCTTGAACACCATCACAGTCGGTAAGCTTCTGACTCCAAGCTGCTGAGAGATGCCCTGCTGCTCATCGGCATTAATTTTGGCCAGAAGAAACGCACCCGCGTATTCATCGGCGAGTTTTTCCAAGAGGGGCATCAATTGCTTACATGGCGCGCACCAGTCAGCCCAAAAATCGACCACCACGGGGCGATTGAAGGATTCGTCAATCAGATATTGCTGCGCATTGTTCTGATCAATGTCGACTACGTTCATATCACCCTCAGTTATGACAGTCCTAGGACGTCGGACATGGTGTAAGCCCCGGCGGCTTTATTGGCAATGAATTTCGCCGCCCGCACCGCACCGTTTGCGAACGCATCGCGACTGCCGGCCTTGTGGGTAATTTCCAGTCGCTCACCGTCTGCGGCGAACAGCACCGTGTGTTCGCCAACAATCTCGCCTGCTCGCGTCACTGAGAAACCGATTGAGCCGGGCGCCCTTGCCTCGCGCTCGTTAGATCGGTCGTTTTGGGCAACATCTGACAGCGACTGTCCCATAGCGCTAGCCACAGCCTGACCCATCTCTAGTGCCGTTCCCGACGGCGCGTCAATTTTGTGTTTATGGTGCGCCTCGTGAATCTCTATATCTGAGTCTGCGCCCATCACCTGAGCCGCAAGCGAGAGAAGTCGATACGCTAAATTCACGCCGGTACTGAAATTGGCCGCCTGACAGCGAGCAACCGAAGCCAATATCGAATCCAAACCGGCCTGCTCTGTCTCAGAGAAACCTGTCGTACCAATGACAATGGGTACGCCTGCCTCAGCACAGGCATGTGCGTTGACCAATGAGGACTCCGGCAACGTGAAATCGATGACCACATCAACCGCCTCGAGGTCTAAAACGTCCGATACGGTTATTGCGCAGCCTTCGTCGCCAACAATTGACGCAGCGCTCGACCCAACGAGCCGACTACCAGGACGCGCAACGAGACTGGCCAATTCGGTCTCCGGCTCGGCAGAGACGGCTCGCGCGACAGCCTGACCCATGCGGCCACTCGCTCCCGTCACAGCCACACGTAGCGCCATTAATTAAGTCCTTCGAAAAAGTTCTTTACGCCGTCAAACCAACTCGACTGGCGTGGCGACTGATCGCCGCCCTCACCCAAGCTAGTGCGGAACTTCTCCAGAAGCTCCTTTTGCTCGCCATTAAGGTTAACAGGTGTCTCGACCACCGCGCGACATAGCAAGTCGCCTACCGGGCCGCCACGGACAGGCTGGACACCTTTGCCGCGCAATCTAAACAATTTACCGGTCTGGGTTTCGGCAGGGATACGCAACTTTACCCGACCATCAAGCGTTGGTATCTCGTGCTCGCCACCCAAAGCGGCGTCAGCAAAACTGATAGGGAACTCGCAGTAGAGGTTTCGGCCATCGCGCTCAAACAGCGGGTGCTGTTTAACCGAAATTTGAACGTATAAATCACCGTTGGGACCACCCGACGGACCTGCCTCACCCTCACCACTGAGCCGTATGCGGTCTCCCGTATCAACACCCGGAGGAACTTTGACCGACAGAGTCTTCGTTTTCTCGACCAGTCCCTGACCACGGCAGCTGCCGCAAGGGTTATCAATGCTCTGACCGCGGCCACGACATGTTGGGCAGGTCTGTTGAACCTGGAAGAAGCCCTGTTGCATGCGAACCTGGCCACTGCCACCACAGCTGCTACAGGTGGTTGGGCTGGTGCCGGGTTTCGCGCCACTACCGTCACAGGTATCGCAGTGTTGAAGCGAAGGCACCTTAATTTCAGCGGTTTTACCGCGAACTGCATCCTCAAGCGTTACCTCGAGGGTGTAACGCAAATCAGAGCCTCGCTGAGGCCCCTGACGTCGACCACCGCCGCCACCGAAAATATCGCCAAAAACATCACCGAAAATATCGCTGAAGCTGCCACCCTGGAAGCCACCAGCACCCATTTGAGGATCAACGCCCGCATGACCGTACTGATCGTAGGCCTGGCGCTTCTCACCGTCGCTGAGAATTTCATAGGCCTCGGAGGCCTCTTTAAATTTCTCATTAGCATTGGCGTCATCCGGATTACGGTCCGGGTGATACTTCATTGCAATGCGCCGATAGGCCTTTTTAATGTCCTGTGCCGATGCTGATTTCTCAACACCCAGCACTTCATAATAATCACGCTTTGACATAATGCTCCCTGCTACCGATACCCGGGCAGCCTATTTAAAAAAAAACGGATTCCAACCTCAGCCGGAATCCGTAGAGCGTTTAAAGTGTCACAAACCTGCGCGGTTCAAACCGCCCTGATCAACGCTTGTCGTCTTCACGAACCTCTTCAAATTCAGCATCGACGACGTCGCCATCGACTGCGTCTTCCTCCGGAGCCTGCTCAGCACCCGCCTCACCCGCTTCTGCTTGTGCGGCATACATCTTCTGAGCAACACCACTGGTTGCCTCAGTTAAGGCAGTAGTTGCCGCCTCGATTGCATCCTTGTCGTCGGTCTTAACGGCTTCTTCCGCTGCCGTAAT
Organism: Halieaceae bacterium; assembly: GCA_902547755.1. GTDB lineage: Bacteria > Pseudomonadota > Gammaproteobacteria > Pseudomonadales > Halieaceae > Luminiphilus. The sequence goes on from CACCPA010000009.1 coordinate 99,518, forward strand.
GGCAGCTTCAATAGCTGAACGCTCGTCATCCGTCGCGTGCTCACCCGCTTCTTCAAGCGTCTTCTTGGCGGCATTGATCATGCCATCCGCTGTGTTACGCGCAGTCACTACCTCCTCGAACTTCTTGTCCGCCTCAGCATTCGCTTCGGCGTCCGCAACCATCTGCTGAATATCGTTCTCAGACAGACCACCCGATGCAGTGATTCGAATCGACTGCTCTTTGCCGGTGGCTTTGTCTTTCGCCGAAACGTTCAGGATACCGTTCGCGTCGAGGTCAAATGTCACCTCAATTTGTGGCATACCGCGTGGTGCAGGCGGAATGTCAGCCAAATCAAACCGACCGAGCGACTTATTCGACGCTGCCTGCTTACGCTCACCCTGAACGACGTGAATCGTTACCGCTGTTTGGTTGTCTTCCGCCGTTGAGAACACCTGCGACTTCTTAGTGGGAATAGTCGTATTCTTCTCAATCAGTGGCGTCGCAACACCACCCATAGTCTCGATACCCAGTGTCAGAGGCGTTACGTCGAGCAGGAGAACGTCCTTGACGTCACCGGCCAGTACCGCGCCCTGGATCGACGCACCCATGGCGACCGCCTCGTCAGGGTTAACGTCCTTACGTGGCTCTTTGCCAAAGAAGTCAGCAACGGTTTGCTGAACCATTGGCATACGCGTCTGACCACCGACCAAAATAACGTCGTCAATCTCACTAGCCGAAAGACCGGAGTCCTTTAGCGCAACCTTCACAGGCTCAAGCGAGCGAGTCACCAACTCTTGTACCAACGACTCGAGCTTTGCACGCGTGAGCTTGACCACCAAGTGCTTGGGGCCTGTGGCATCAGCAGTGATGTAAGGCAAGTTCACTTCTGTCTGCTGCGAGCTGGACAACTCGATCTTGGCCTTTTCTGCTGCTTCCTTCAGACGCTGCAGCGCCAGTGGATCGTTGTGCAGATCGATGCCGTTTTCATTTTTGAACTCATCAGCGAGGAACTCGATCAACCGCAGGTCGAAGTCTTCTCCACCGAGGAAGGTATCGCCGTTGGTAGCAAGTACTTCGAACTGGTGCTCGCCATCAACTTCTGCAATTTCAATAACCGAAATATCAAACGTACCGCCACCCAGGTCATAAACCGCAACGGTGCGATCACCTTGCGCTTTGTCCATACCGTAGGCCAGTGCAGCCGCAGTTGGCTCGTTGATGATTCGCTTTACCTCAAGGCCTGCAATGCGGCCGGCGTCTTTGGTTGCCTGACGCTGAGAGTCATTGAAGTAGGCAGGTACGGTGATAACCGCTTCCGTAACCGACTCGCCGAGGTACTCTTCGGCTGTCTTCTTCATCTTACGAAGCACTTCAGCCGAAACCTGGGGCGGGGCCATTGACTCGCCTTTTGCCTCAACCCATGCGTCGCCGTTGTCGGCCTTGACGATCTTGTAAGGCACCATCTTGATGTCTTTCTGAACAACGTCGTCTTCAAATCTTCGGCCGATCAAACGCTTGACCGCAAACACGGTGTTTGTTGGGTTAGTGACGGCCTGACGCTTTGCAGATTGACCAACCAATACCTCGTTGTCATCTGCGTAAGCCACGATGGAAGGCGTTGTGCGACCGCCCTCAGCGTTCTCGATGACGCGAGGCTTGCCGCCCTCAAGGACCGACACACAGCTGTTCGTCGTTCCGAGGTCAATACCAATAATCTTTCCCATGTCTTTCTCTCCTACGGCCAGGTGATCCCAGCACCTAATCTTGTCTTTGTAGATGGGTCGCTCTCATTAAATTTCAAGCGCCCTAAAAAAAGTTCTGTCTTTATTTACGATGCAGCTTTGGACACCATCACCATTGCGGGGCGCAGCAACCGGTCTTTTAGCAAGTAACCCTTCTGCATCACGGCAATCACAGTGTTCGGCTCAACATCGGGGTTCTCGATCATGCTCATCGCCTGCGCAACCTGCGGGTCAAAGGGCTCACCATGGGGATCAACCGGTGTAATGCCATTTTTCGCCAGCACATCGACCAAGCTCTTGAGCGTTAACTCAACACCTTCGACGACTGCAGCGACACCCTCAGCATCCGATCCGGCAGACGCCTCTAGAGCGCGCTCGAGATTATCAACGACGGGCAACAAGTCATTTGCAAATCGCTCGAGAGCGAACTTTCGCGCTTTTTCGACGTCAAGCTCTGCCCGGCGCTGCGCGTTAATCGCATCGGCCTGAGCACGCAGCGCGGCATCTTTGGCCATCGCAACCTCTTCTTGAAGTGCTTCCACCTCTGAAAGCTCATCGGTCTCAACATCGACAGATTCCATTTCAGCACCATTGCCTTCCTGTGCGACCTGGGCTTCTACTTCGTTTTCTGGAATGTCGTTATTTTCACTCGACATGCGTTATCTCCCGCACCGTAATTTTTCCAATACGGGGGAGATGGGGAGTCGATTTAGATTTTCAAGGCAATAACCCTGAACTTTTGGGGATATTTACGTTTTTTCTGGTCGTATTAGCGGGATAAGGCCGCTGTGAGGAGTCGTGCTGTGATGTCAACGAGGGGAATCACCCGTTCGTAGGCCATGCGCGTAGGCCCAATGACACCGAGGACACCAACTGGCTGTGTACCCTGAGCATAGGGCGCAGTAATGACACTGTAGTCACCCAGCACCTCATAACCGGCCTCTTCACCGATAAAGATTTGGACCCCATCAGCAAGAGAACATCGATCAAGAAGTTCCAAGAGGTCACGCTTGCGCTCGAAGGCATCGAACAACTCCCGAAGTTTGTCCATGTCATTGGCACTCGCCTGCCGAATCAGCCGGCTCTCACCCGCAACAACGTACTTCTCCTGCGAGTCCTGCACGTCCATCGCTTCTTTGGCAACCTGCAGTGCAGCTTCCATCTGCGCGTCAATGCGCGCTCTCGACTCGGCCATTTCGGTCACCAGTAATTCCTTCACCTGAGCCAAATCATTACCGGCGTACCGTTGATTGATGAAATCCGCTGCTGACTTCAGCTGAGCCTCGGTCAGTGGGTGCGATAGCTCAATAACGCGGTTCTGCACTTCGCGCTCATTGACCACCAAGATGACAAGGACCCTCGAATCGGAGAGGGGTAGGAACTCAATTTGCCGTAGCTGCACAGCAGTTGGACGAGGGACGGTAACAATGCCCGCCTGTGCCGTGACCTGTGTCAGCAAATGTGACGCCGATGCAATGAGATCTGACGAAGGTCGGCTCGGGTTCAATTCGTGTTTCAGGGCCTGAATCGCGGCTTCATCAATGGGACTGGTCTGCAACAAGCTGTCGACAAACAAGCGATAGCCCTGGGATGTAGGCACCCGACCGGCAGAAGTGTGAGGCGAAGACAAAAACCCACGGTCTTCAAGGTCCGACATGACGTTACGAATCGTCGCGGGACTCACTGACATGCCGCTCTCCCCGTGCAATGCTTTGGAGCCCACGGGCTGACCTTCGCGTATGTGCATATCCACCAGGGTTCGCAACAAAGAGGCTGCGCGTGGTGAAAGACCGTCCGATGACATGTTGATCTCCTAGGAGTTGAGTTGTAGCACAGACCTGTCGGACCGCAAAGCGCGAAAATGATGAGTGGTTTATCAACAACTGGTGTTCCGAATCGAAGACACCTGAGCTATAACGGAGCTATTAACAAGACACGGTCGCCTAACAAGAAACGGTCATCATGCTTACGGACCTCTCCATCCGCGATTACGCCATTGTTCAGCGCCTCGATATCGAGCTCCATGCTGGAATGAGCTGCGTTACCGGCGAGACCGGAGCGGGTAAGTCGATCATGCTCGATGCGCTCGGTTTGTGTATCGGCGACCGAGCTGATGCAAAAGCTGTGAGAGCCGGTGCTGACCGTGCCGAAATTTCAGCCCTCTTTTCGGTAGAGCATCTCCCAGAGGCGCAGGCTTGGCTTGATCGAGCAGCCCTACTCGAGGGCCACGAGTGTTTGATCCGCCGCACAGTCACCTCAGACGGTCGATCCAGAGCCTTCATCAACGGCAGTCCGGCAACGCTCGCTCAGTGCAAAGAACTGGGCGAGCTCTTGGTTGACTTGCACAGTCAGCACGCACACCAGTCCCTTCTCCGCCGCTCCGTGCAACGCGAGTTACTCGATGCATTTTCTGGAACAAGCGAGGACGCCTCAGCAATTGCAGAGGAGGCAGCGAGCGTTCGCGCATTGAAGCTCGAGTTGGAGACCTTGCGTTCTTCTAGCAATGAAATCGCCGAGCGCAGGGATCTGCTCAATTACCAGATCGATGAATTAGCCGCACTGAGTTTTGGCGACACCGAGCTTGAGTCACTTGAGTCCGACCAAAAAGTTCTGAGCAACGCGACGTGGATCATGGAGACGGTGCATGCGATTGCCGAGCAGTGTGCGAGCCTGAGCGATCAGTTGCGATCCTCTGTCTCGCAACTTAGCGATGATCGACTGGGCAGTAAGATCGATGAAAGCCACGAGCTTGTCTCGTCATCGCAGATTCAACTGGACGAGGCGGCATCCGAATTACGACGCTTTCTTGATGGAGTTGAGCTCGACCCGCAGCGTCTAGGCGAAGTAGAGAGCCGACTCGATACTGCCTACAGCTTGGCTAGAAAGCACCGTATTCGACCCGAGGAGCTTGCGGGACACCTTGAGACCCTGAGCACGGAGCTCGAAAATCTTGAGCACGGTAGTCAGCGGCTCGATGAGCTCGAGACAGAGATTGAGACGCGCCACACGCGCTGGAAAGAGCGCGCCAACGCACTCACTGATCTGCGTAAACAGGGTGCCCGCCGATTGGCAGAGCGAGCCATGGAGTTGCTGGCACAGCTTGCCATGGAGCGCTGTGAGGTCGACATTGGCTTCATCGACATTGATGCTGAAAAGCTCGACCCGCGTGGTTTAGAGGAAATAGAAATCTGGATCGCAACCAATCCTGGTAGCCAGCCAGGTCCTCTTAACAAAGTTGCCTCAGGCGGCGAGCTGTCTCGCATCTCCCTCGCCTTGCAAGTAGCGGTAGCTGACAAGGCAACAGCGCCTACCATGATTTTTGACGAGGTCGATGTGGGTGTTGGTGGAGCCGTTGCTGACGTCGTTGGCAGGTTACTAAGAACACTGGCGGACAATGTGCAAGTCTTGTGCGTCACCCACCTGCCGCAGGTCGCAGCGAAAGGTCATCAACACATCCAGGTCAGCAAAACAGGTGATCACGTTGTTACGACCAGCCTGCAGTACCTATCTGATGAAGAACGTGTTGAAGAACTCAGCCGCATGCTAGGCGGCGCCGTGGTGACCGATGCAACCAGAGAGAACGCGCGCGAGTTACTCGCTGCGACTTAAAAACGGTCTATCGCTTTTTGCGAACGTACAACACCAATGAGTGATCTATAATTTCGTAGCCCTGCTCGGCAGCGATGGCATGTTGTCTCGCCTCAATCTCCTCGTCAACGAACTCAATGATCTCATTATTGTCCACGTCTACCATGTGATCGTGGTGATCATCGGTCGCAAGTTCAAAAACCGAGTGCCCAGATTCGAAGTTATGTCGCTCGACCAAGCCTGCCGTCTCAAACTGCGTTAAAACACGGTATACGGTGGCCAAACCCACATCATCACCGGCATCACGGAGACGCTGGTAAACATCCTCAGCACTCAAATGCGCGCCTTCATCGGCCGACTCACTCAGGATCGACAAAATATTGAGACGGGGAAGAGTCACTTTTAAGCCCGCTCGCTTCAAATCGACATTTTGATTCGTCACAGTATTTCCTCGAAGACGGTGAATGAGGGTATGATGCCAGCCGGTCACCCAACAGGAAAGTCTGCCTTGCAATCTCGTTCGCGTCTAACACTCAGTTTGTCTCTTTTACTGCCGCTCGCCACACTTGGTGCGTGCAGCGGTATTGGCTTCCCCGGCGTTTACCAAATTAACGTTGAACAGGGCAACATTGTGAACCAAGAGATGGTCGACCAACTCACGCCGCAGATGACGCGACGCCAGGTTCGTTTTGTGTTGGGCACACCCATCATTGAAGATACGTTTAACGCCGCTCGTTGGGATTACGTGTATGTGGTCCGCCTCGGCAACGAAAATCTATCTCGCTCCCAGCTCACCGTGGTTTTCGAGGGTGACATACTGGTTGATGTCGAAGGCGATCTTGTCAGCGAAAACTGGCCAGAAAAAAAGGCAGAGACAGAAGGTTCTTAAAGGGAGGCTCCCGAGACCGACGGTTAAGCCCGCTCGGCTTTCGCCTTTTCCGCTCTGGCTCGCCTAACCGCTTTTGGATCGACCAAAAGCTCTCTGTAAACTTCTACTCTTTCACCCTCTGAAAGCTCGTGAATGGCTGGCACCACTTTACCGAACACACCCAACTTCGCCGTCGATAGATCCGGCAAGTCGTCAAAGAAGCGTCCCATATTGGCCTGCTCAACCGCCTCCAGAGCAGTCGTCCCCGCAGCGACATATAGCTTTTCGATGCGCTGCTTGTCGGGCAACGCGTAGGCCACTTCGACGTTAATCATCTCGGACATAAACTACTATTAGACCTTCACCGGTTGCAGAGAGCCGTACCTTCGTTACTGCTGACTCAGTTGATTGGCACGTTTTACCATCGCATCAACCATATCATTTGCCACACTTTCAAAAAGCCGACTCGCCGCCATCTTAAGCAGACCCGAGCGCAATTGGAACGTTAGGTAGAGTGATACACGGCAGGCGTCTTCACTCAGCGCTTCAAAGCGCCACTCACCGCCCAGTGAATCAAAGGGCCCGTCTTCAAGCTCGAGACGAATCGAGGCGGGCCACGCATTGGTATTACGCGTTACAAAGGACTGCTTGACCCCCGCCTTCGCTAAATCGAGCCGAGCCACTACGCCCGCGTCGGTGGTCTCAAGAATTTCGGCGCCGCTGCAGCCCGGCAGAAACTCGGGATACCGCGCAATATCAGCGACCAGGTCAAACATGGTCTGTGCTGAATGCATAAGTAATGCCGTTTTTTGAATGGTGGTTGCCACGATGTCTCTTTCTATGCCGTTAAAACGTCTCGTTAGAGGGTCCTTCGCCTGCACATAACCTTAACTCTTAGCTCTCTTAAAACTGGGCTGAGTTACAGTGCAACCCGCATGATCGCGAAAATGCTCAGCGCAAAACACAGTACGGGTGTTACCCAACGTGTAATGATGAACCAAAGGTAAAATACGGTAAAACGCTCGCGGTACTTCTCGCCACGGAGAATAGGCCTCGGCACCCGCCAGGCGGTAAATACCGCGGTCAAGCCCAGCACCATGGGTACCATGACCGGCACCAACCAGGAATCGATAGTGAGGCGCGCGACGGGGTTTGCGAGAGCAAATGAAGCGGATAACCACAGCGCAAAGGCAACGACAGCCATGGCAATAGGCCTGGGCACATCCATTTCTCGCCGCAAAATCGACACCATGGGCTCGATCAGGGCTATCAAGGCAGCAAGGCTCGCCAACTTGATGGACATCATGACCAATAGCCCAAAGAGCTCCCCTGTGGGTAGATTCGCGAAGGCATAGGGAATAGAAACCACCAGAAGCGCCAATCCTTGAGTCATTTCGACATCCACGGCGGCAGTGACTGCAACAACGATAATGGCCAGCAACAGCATGGCCGCCGTATCCAAAATGCCGACGGCGATGACGGAGCGAACCAAAGGCAACCCTGCTGGCGATCGACTTCCGAAAACTAAACCCACACCTACGCCGACACCCAGACTCGACAAGGCAGCTAATGCCGCTGTCACCGCTCCTGACTGGGTCAGCTGTTCGGGTCGATACTTAAAGATCCATTCGTTCGCCGCTGAGATATCCCCGACCTCAAAGGCATAACCCAATGCCGAGTAGGTCATTAGCAGAATGAGTGGCATGAGAATCCAGCCCGCGAGCAAAAGAACTACCTGTGGTCCCGGTAACGCAGCCACGATAACAAGCGCGATCAACACACCCAGTACCCGCAGGTGATCGGCATTCTCAATCGCTGAGAGCGTGTTAATGATCTCGCTCGCGCTCGCAGAGTCCCAGTCACCGTTGTAAAGATAGAGGCTGGCCTCCGCACCCAGTACCAGTGGTACCAACATCAACGTCGCAATCATGAAGGCCAAGACTGCCTGCAGTGCACCAATCCAGCGCCAGCGCGTATCGCGACCTGCAAGCGATGCAACCCACTGAATCGAGCCCATGGGCGAACTTCGACCGATGCTACCCATGGTCAGCTCAGCAATAAGAACAGGCCCCACAACGAGGGCTAGGACAGTGACATAGACCAGCAAAAACGCGCCACCACCCTGCTCGCCGATTACATAGGGCAGACGCAACACATTACCAAGCCCTAACGATACCGCGAGCAGAGCAAAGATAAGCGAAGTCCGTCCTCGCCAGGGTTGTTGAACGTTACTGTCCACGACTGTCTTCCACTGATAACTCTTGCCACTAAAACATCAGACACTGATAAACCCGATGCGTATAATGCGGCGATGGGTAAAGGCAAAAAGAAAAAACCATCGGACAACACCATAGCGCAAAACAAGCGTGCACGGTTCGAATATCACCTGCTTGATACATTCGAAGCTGGAGTGTCACTGATGGGCTGGGAAGTGAAAGCGCTGCGCGCTGGCCGTGTTCAGCTCACTGAATCCTTTGTGGTGATGACAAAAGGCGAAGCCTTCCTCCTCGGATCTCAAATCTCACCGCTCGACACGGTATCCACGCACTATGTTGTGGAGAAAACGCGATCGCGAAAGCTTCTCTTACACAAAAAAGAGCTCGCCAAAATCAACCAAGCACTGACACAGAAAGGTCAGACCTGCGTCTGCACCGCGCTCTACTGGAAGGGTCATCTGGTGAAAGCAAAAGTTGCGATTGCTCAAGGTAAGAAGCAACACGACAAGCGTGACACGGAAAAACAGCGCGACTGGCAGCGCGATAAAGCGCGGATTGTTCGAGAAAACGTTAAGCAGTAGCGCTACTGCAATCCCGCATAAGTATTCCAACCACCCAACGCCAGCGCCACGACAAGCGCGACAGGACGGTATGCATTACCCCCAAATCGGTGGAATGCCCGATGTCCCAACTGATCTCCTATAAAGCTCATTGGAAAAGCGAGCATTAGGAGCAGTAAGGGCGTTGCCGTTACCATGTCCGCAACTGTGAACATGACCACGGCAAGAACGTTCGACGCGAAGAAGAACGCCATCAGAAATGCGCGTGCAGCGCCCGGGTCTGCGATGACAGCCATGGCGTACACCACGACGGGTGGTCCGGGAATCGCAAAGGCACCGTTCATGAGTCCCGAGGCGATACCTGTTCCAGCCGTCACGCACTTGGGCACCGTCACTTTGCTAGATGGCCTTACCAGCGCGGTCGCCAGTGTGGCAACAGTGACGGACAGGCCAATCCACAGCTGAAACTCGGATCGGGACATGCCGCTCAAAAGGTAAACACCAACGGCCGTGCCAGCCAGCGACCCCAAGATCATGGGCGTGAACTGATCGATAGGGAACTTGCCCCACCACTCTTTGTAGCTCGTGGAGCTGACGGCGATGGTTAAGGTTGCGGCCAACACGACGGCCTCATTCGGCAAGAGCAGGAGTGAAAAAACGGGAACCGCAATCATGGCGAATCCAAAACCCGTGAAGGCCCTCAACAGCGCTGCGGCCAACGCGGTACCAGCCACAGCAATGAGCTGCAGTGGTGACAATAATTCAAGTAATGAGTCCATGAGCGCGCCTATCCCTCGGGCGTTGCTATGGTAGAGGAATGAGCCCGCGTAATCAGCCATAAATTTTTAGCAAGAGTGAGTTTAAGTGAGAACCCAACACCCACTAGGCATAGCGGCTGCGTCTTAGTGCATGTATCTCACGGCTACTGTTATCTGGTTCTCTTTTTATCTACTTCTCTTCCGGCTCTGGCCTATGCGGACTCATGCCTCCCCCGTCTTGCCCACCCTGCCTCGCGCTGCGCTGCCGGCCGGGCTGCTTGAAGAGATAAGGCGCCGCTTGCATTCGCTGCTTGGCATCAAGCGACAAGAGCACGTCAATGCCCACCTCGTGAATGAGCTCGTGATAATCCGCTGTAGATCGCCGCATGTCAGCGAGGCCAACCGCTAGCTCTTCACGAGTCAAGTTTTCGGACTGAAGTAACTTACGCAAGGCGCGCTCCGACTGACGAACGTCTCGGCGAGCCGCTATTACCTCGCGTGAGTGCTCTCGCAAAATCGGTCTCGCTTTTTCTCGAACGCCCTTGGGCACCTCTTTAAACGCCCAGGCCAACGGTGGAGGACTATGCCTACCTTCGCGAAGCATATGGCCACTAATCAAACCTGCTAACAGCAAATTCAGGGCAATCGACACGACGACCAAGCCAATCAATGCTCTATGACTCATCTGAATACTCCTCGCCCACAATCGTGAAGCTGTATTGCTCTGCCTGTGACCAGTCCTCCACAGGCTCATACGTTGTCGACCCGACAGCGATACCCGCACTCAAAGTAAGACTTGCGGCGAGTGCCGGCTTCCAGACATCTGACGACAATGACTCTGCCACAACTTCGAGGCCTCTACTTAGTCGCTGGGACAGCGTCAGCTGCTGCGGTAAGCGACGGGCAATCTGTTGCGCAACTTGGGTAGCGTCTAGTGTCGCCACCCGAGCGGATTGCTGAAGAAGACTATCTAACGACGCCTCCTCACTGAGGATTTGCCGCACCTGATCATTCGATTGCAAAGCATCGAGCGTTGCGCCCCGTTCTGCTTCGGGCCATGCGCTCTGCTCAGCTCCGTAGGTAGCTATGACGTCTATTTCACGCTTCTGGCATTTTTCGTCTGGGTTCATTGCTGCGTCTCCAGCTGTTTTTTCAAGTTACCGCGCGCCCGCACCAATAGGGACTCCACGGCACGGACCGATGAATTAATGATCTCCGCCACTTCTCGGTTCGATAGGTTTTGATAGTAAGTCAGTTCCAAGGCGCTTCTCTGACTCTCGGGTAACCGCATTAAAGCAACATCGATGGGGTGCTGCTCTCTCGAAGTATCCGACTC
>CACCPA010000010.1 GCA_902547755.1 Halieaceae bacterium
ACCGAGTTGTCTGAGCCAGGCACAAAAGTTCAGCTCGATATCCGCGGCACCCTAGTTGATTCAGAGATTGTGGCTTTGCCTTGGTTTGAGTCTCACAAGAAGATCCCCGAGGGTATCTAATTACAGGTGCCACCTCTGTTAACAGAGATTTACCCCTTTGGCTTAGTGAAAGTCGACGAGACTGCCCCTTAAAATGATTAGTGCGGCGATCCGGGTTAATAACTAGACTGGCGTGTATTGCGTCTGTTGGTCAACAGATCAGTCTAAGTCGCTAACGGTTCAATAAAAACGATAAAAGCAAGGTGGGATAGTCAATGAAAAGCAGATCTGCAATTGCGTTTAAAGCTGGAGCCCCGCTGGAGATTGCGGAGGTAGATGTTCAAGGACCGCGTGCTGGCGAGGTGATGGTCGAAATTAAAGCCACGGGTGTCTGCCATACAGATGCATTTACCTTGTCCGGCGACGACCCAGAGGGTGCCTTCCCAGCGATATTAGGGCATGAAGGTGCAGGCGTTGTTGTTGAAGTAGGTGAAGGCGTGACGTCGGTGAAGCCTGGCGACCACGTAATTCCTCTATACACACCCGAGTGCCGTGAGTGCAATTTCTGTCTTCATCCCAAGACCAATTTGTGCCAAGCCATCAGAGAGACTCAGGGACAGGGCTTGATGCCTGACCACTCCAGTCGCTTCACCCTAGATGGCGAGCCGATTCTCCATTACATGGGCTGCTCGACATTCTCCAACTTCACAGTATTGCCTGAAATTGCAGTCGCGAAAGTGCGTGAGGACGCGCCTTTTGACAAGATTTGCTACATCGGATGTGGTGTTACAACGGGTATAGGCGCTGTGGCTTTCACAATGAAAGTCGAAGCTGGGTCAACCGTTGCCGTCTTTGGTCTGGGCGGAATTGGGCTGAATGTTATTCAGGGTGCCCACATGGTTGGTGCAAAGCGAGTTATCGGCGTCGATTTAAACCCAGCAAAGGCGGATTTGGCCCGCCAGTTCGGTATGACTGATTTCGTAAATCCGAGTGAGGTCGAAAATGTCGTTGATCACCTGATTCAACTGACAGGTGGCGGTGTTGATTACAGCTTCGAGTGTATCGGTAACGTCAATGTGATGCGTCAGGCGCTCGAGTGTTGCCACAAGGGCTGGGGGCAAAGCTGCATTATTGGTGTTGCAGGCGCGGGACAAGAAATTGCGACGCGTCCATTCCAGCTGGTGACTGGCCGATCTTGGCGGGGCTCAGCCTTTGGTGGCGCCCGCGGAAGAACGGATGTCCCCAAGATCGTGGATTGGTACATGGAAGGCAAAATTAATATCGACGAGATGATTACCCATACCATGCCGCTCAATCAGATTAACGATGCATTTGACTTGATGCACGAGGGCAAGAGTATTCGGTCAGTGGTGACCTTTTAATGGGGCTCGCGCTTCTGTCGTCTGTTCGTTGCTTCGCCGGTGACCAGCGTCGCTATCAAGCGAGCTCCAGTGCTCTATCAGGCGAAACGGTATTTTCGGTGTTTCTTCCTGATTTTGCTGTGGCGAATCCTGTGCCTGTCGTCATTTACCTCTCCGGATTGACCTGCACGGATGAAAACGCCGTTACCAAAGCAGGTGCTCAGCGCATTGCCAGTGAGCTGGGAATTGCATTGATATTCCCAGATACCAGCCCAAGAGGCGAGGGTGTAGCTGATGATCCTGACAGAGCCTATGACCTGGGTCTGGGTGCCGGTTTCTACCTGAATGCCACGCAGGAGCCTTGGTCTAGGCACTACCAAATGGAAACATTTGTGGTGGACGAGCTACCAACCTTGCTTGCCGGCATCGAGGGACTTGATCTTGATAGGCTGAGTATCTGCGGTCATTCGATGGGTGGCCACGGGGCGATAAGCTTGGCGCTCAAATACCCTGGTAAGTATCAATCTGCGAGTGCCTTCTGCCCGATTTGCGCACCAACCAGTTGTCCTTGGGGCAAAAAAGCGTTTTCGGCCTATTTGGGTGCTGACGAAACATTGTGGAAGCAATACGACAGCTGCGAATTGATTCGGGGAGGCGCGGCACAGATTCCACTCCTGGTGGATCAAGGGGCAGCCGATCCGTTTCTGGAAGAGCAATTGCGCCCACAGCTTTTACTGGCTGCCTGTGAGGAAGCAGGGTTCCCTCTGACCTATCGAGAACACATGGACTACGACCATAGTTATTTCTTTATCGCGTCTTTCATCGAGGAACACTTAAGGTTCCATGCGAAGTACTTGGCGTGAAATAAGGTCTAATTCGTTAGTTGATGACGCTAAGACGCTAATTGAGGGGGCAATATCGGTCTCAGGTCTACCGGAAATTGACAATACTACGAAGCGTTAGATTGCTAAAAATAGATCCAGACCACTCAGTACCAAAATAAGCCGAAGAATGAGTTTCGAGCGCTTATCGAGCGCATCAAACTGCTTTTTGAGTTCAGCCAGCTCTTCTTTTGCGGTGTCACTCGCGTCGACGATTTTCTCACGGCTTGCGGCAATTGCGCCCGCGGCAGCGACGCCCGCTGTTGATACGCCCATGGCGCGGAGCAAACGTCGGCGGCTCAATAGTGATGTATCAGTTTGGTCGTCGGTCATAAGACTAGTTACGGTAATCTCTCTGACTAAGACTGATTAAATACGGGTTTTCGTTTCTCGAGGAAGGCGGCCATCCCCTCCCGCGAATCAGGCGTCCCAAGAGTGGCAGCGACGGCCCGTTTTTCGTCTTCGATGGATTCATCGAGGGTTTTGGTTTCAAACCCCACGATGGTGTCTAGCACCGCTTTCACCGCTAGGCGAGGTTGCGCAGCCAGCTCTTCACCGAGTGCCTGTGCCCGCGCTTTTAACTGCTCAAGTGGAACGACCTCCGTCACGAGACCCATCCGCAATGCTTCGTTTCCATCAATTTTACGGGCTCGCAAAATCATATCGAGTGCATGCGGCCGACCTACGACACGGGGAAGGCGTGCTGATCCGCCCCAGGCGGGAACACTGCCTAAATCCATCTCGGGCAGGCCAATTTTTGCGCCTTCGCTCGCTGCGATACGAAAATGGCAGGCCAGAGGTAACTCCAGTCCAGCACCTAGGCAGTAGCCGAAAAAGGTGGCGATCGCGGGTGTCCCACCGTTTTCGATCATGTCCAGAACACGATGGCGTTGGGCGAAAAACGCTTTCGGGCTGCCCGCGCGTTTGATGCCCTCGGGGATTTGCCTGAGATTCATGCCAGCGGAGAAGTTTGCAAGGCCCTCAGCCGTGAAGACAATGGCACGAATTGTGTCGTCAGCGAGCACCTCGGGCAGCTGCTCTTCCAGACGATCGATGTAACTCACGGGCATGAGATTGAAGGGCGCATCGTTCACACTGAAGGTTGCGACGTGATTGGTCACTGAAAAAAGATAGGGATCGTTCATCACTGTGTTCTCCGTTTCAGGGCCACTGTTGGCATTCTAGTTAGTTAGCCATTTGTACATCACAAAGGCATCGACCAGTCCCAGTGTCGGATGGTTAAAGGTGCGCGGCAAGGTGCCGACAACATCGAAGCCCAGTTTTTTCCAGAGTGCGACGGCGACGTCATTACTGGAGGCGACGAAGTTGAATTGCATTGCGTTGAAACCCATTGCAACTGCTATGACTTGCGAGTGCTCGCACATTTGTCGCGCGATTCCCACGCCGCGGGCATCCGATGACACCATATAGCCGCAGTTACAGACATGCTTGCCCGGTCCGCCCTGGTTGGTTTTGAGGTAATAGGTGCCAAGGATCTTGCCCTCGTGTTCAAACACAAAGGTGCGGTCAGGCTTGCTCATCCACAGGGCTTCGGCCGTGGGCTTATTCGTGTCTGCAGGGTAGGCATAGTTGTCACCGGCGCGAACGATTTCCTCAAAAATAGGCCATATGGCTGGCCAGTCGCCGGGTAGAGCATCTCTGATCATGGGCTGTGGTAGTCGTTAGAACAACGTGTAGATGAACGGAGCCAATGCCGAGCCTTGCGTCATGACCACAAGAATGCCGAGCAACAGCATGATGCCGATGATGGGTGCCATCCAAAGCTTCTTGCGCTCACGCATGAAGCCCCACAGGTCTTTTAAGAGATCGAGCATCAGTAAGGCCTCTCGAAGTGATCGTTGGGCCGAACGGCACTTGAAACGCGATAGCTGTCAGTGGTCTTCCCACCAGTGGTGCGGGCCAATGCATCGCGACCGAATAGCTTCATGACAAGCCCCGTGGGCACAAACAGCGCGTAGTAAAGCACGAACATGATGATGCGCGTATTGATGAAGGCAGCAATTAGACCAAAGCGCATCCACCCGCGATAAAACGGTGTTAGTGCGGTAGGAGCAAGCAGCGCCAATACAGTGAATAACAGCGCCACCACCCAAGGCCACAGAGGAAAGCTGTAGCCGATAAGGAAGGGCAGCAGCAGACCAAAGAGTAATACTAGGATGGCACCAAATAGGAGGCCAAACTGACGGAGTTCCGGACCACTCATAGTTGTGTTCGATTCTCTAGTCATTCGTTAACCATTAGTCCAGCTGGAACTCTTCTTTCCATGATCCGTCGTCTTCCAAATGAGGTTGCTCGCTTTTTAGCAGTAGGGCGTTTTCTAACACGAGGACATCCATTTCCGTTCGCATAAAGCAGCGATAGGCATCCTCAGGTGAACACACGATAGGCTCGCCTCTGACGTTGAACGAGGTATTAATGAGTATTGGGCAGTCAGTCAGTCCCTCGAATGCTTTTATCAAGGTATGGAGACGCGGATTGGTATCGGAGTGCACAGTCTGCAACCGCGCCGAGTAATCGACGTGTGTAATGGCGGGTACGGTTGATCTGGCCACATTGAGCTTCTCGATACCGAACAAAGCCTTCTCCTCGTCGGACATGGCAATACGGTGCTGCTCTTTGACGGTTGCGACTTTGAGCATGTAAGGGCTGTCGTAGTCGGTGTTGAACCAATGGGTGACGGCGTCGGCCGCAATCGCTGGCGCGAAGGGCCGGAAGCTCTCACGGTTCTTGATCTTTAAATTCATGACCGACTGCATCTTGGGTGATCGCGCATCACCGAGAATGGACCGAGCGCCAAGCGCCCGTGGACCAAATTCCATGCGCCCATTGAGCCACCCAACCACCGCACCGTTGGCTAAAGCCGATGCCACCTCGGGCATCAGCTGATCATCGCTAACCCACCGATACGGTGCGCTCATGGCTTCAAGACAGGATTCAACGGCGGCCCGATCGTATGCTTTACCGAGATAGGCTCCGCGCATGGAGTCAGTTTGATCATCGGCGACACGGGGTTGATCTAGATACTGATGCCAGGTTGCAAGCGCGGCACCGAGTGCACCTCCCGCATCGCCAGCGGCAGGTTGTATCCAGACACTGCGAAAGGGGCCCTCGCGATCGAGGCGACCATTAGCCACGCAGTTGAGTGCGACGCCACCGGCGAGGCACAGGTGCTCCGTACCCAGTTCTGAGAGGATCGTATTCGCCAGCTTCAAGACAATCTCTTCAGTGACGACTTGTATCGATGCAGCGATGTCCATCTCGCGCTGAGTGAGCTCCGCCTCCGGCTGTCTTGGAGGACCGCCAAATAGCCGATCGAATCGTCGATTGGTCATCGTCAGACCCGTCGCGTAATTGAAGTAGCGCATGTCGAGTCTGAAGGTGCCATCGGGCTTGATATCAATAAGATGTGCTTTGATGAGGTCTACGTAACGGGGTTCCCCATAGGGCGCCAGCCCCATGAGTTTGTATTCACCTGAATTGACCTTGAAGCCCGTGTAATAGGTAAATGCTGAGTAGAGGAGACCTAAAGAATGAGGGAATTGGATTTCCCATTGCGGCGTCAGGGTCGATCCGTCGCCCAGCCATACCGAACTAGTCGCCCATTCTCCAACCCCGTCCAGACAGAGCACCGCTGCCTTCTTAAACGGGCTCGCATAAAATGCGGATGCCGCATGCGAACCGTGGTGTTCGTGAAACAAGAGAGGTGGTAAGTCTGTTTGTTCTAGCCCTGATAAGGCAGCGAGCTCGCGTTTTAAGGTCACTTTTAAGAATAGCTTTTCCTTAAGCCAGATGGGTATGGCCATGACAAACGATCGGAAGCCCTTCGGAGCGAACGCGAGATAGGTTTCGAGCAATCGCTCGAATTTGACCAGCGGCTTGTCGTAGAAGGTGACGTAGTCAATATCATCGAGACTGAGTCCCGCCTCATCGAGGCAATAGGCAATGGCATTTGCAGGAAACGCAGCGTCGTGCTTTTTTCGGGTAAACCGCTCCTCCTGAGCCGCTGCCACAATACACCCGTCCACCAATAAGGTGGCCGCGCTGTCGTGGTAGTAGGCAGAGAGGCCAAGCACGTTGATTGATTTGGTCATTGCAGGTTAACTACCGCCGCTCTTGGGAAAAATAGGTGCGTTGACTAGTGTATAGCGCACAAACGAAGGATAGCTTTAAGTGTCGAACACGCGAAACATACTTTTTACGATCATAACGGTTGTCGTTATCCCACTGCTATTTTTTGTCCTGGTTGAATTTGCCTTGCGCTTGGTGGGCGTTGGCACCCACTACCAGTATTTCAATCAAATCGACATCGACGGTGAGGCGTTCTATCAGGAAAACCCGGACTTCGCCGATCAGTTTTATCCGCGATCGCTAAACGTAGGGCCGTTGCAGAATACCTTTGCTGCTGAGCGCTCAGACGGTCGCCTGAGAGTGTTTGTGTTGGGTGGTTCTGCTGCCATGGGCTTTCCGCACAAAAACCATGGCGTCGACCGTCTATTGGCTACCCAGTTGAGGGCGCTGTTCCCAAAACGGGATGTCGAGGTGGTGAATACCGCAATGACCTCGGTCAATTCACATGTGGTTTACCAGGTCGCGCAGACCTTGCCCTCCGAATCCGCAGACGTTGCGGTAATCCTCATGGGAAATAATGAGGTGGTGGGTCCCTATGGACCGGGAACCTTTAATCAGAATTTTCTCTCGAGCTTATCGGCCATCCGAGCGCTGCAGGCGCTCAAGCGCACTCGTCTCTGGCAACTCGTCGATAGCTCATTAGCTGAAGTGCAAAGCAGCGATGCCAAGGCGGACCTTGAGTGGCAGGGCATGCAAATGTTTGTGGACAATGGCGTAGCGGAGGATGACCCCCGCATGTCAGCAGTCTATAAGCATTTCGAGGGCAACCTGCGGGATATTGTAGACACCCTGAATGCCAAGGGTATGCACGTTGTGCTCTCCACGGTGCCGGTTAACCTGCGCCAATCAGCCCCCTTTCTGTCTATCAGTCGGGATGACAGCTCTGCGAGCGATGAGGCGAAACTAACTGCACTCCGAGAGCGCGCCGAAGCACAGGCGCTGAACGGTCGCTGGCGGGAGGCCCAAGATCTGTGGCAACAGGCAATCGCCCTGGATGCTGGTTATGCCGACTCGCACTTTCAGTTGGCCACCAGCCTTGAGAACCTAGGTGAGTTAGCGTTGGCACGCTCGCACTATGAGCGAGCCTTGGATCTCGATGGGCTTCGTTTCAGAGCGGATACGCGCATCAATGCGATTATCGAGCGAGTGGCGCGTGAGTACGACTCAAGTAACGTGAGTTTCGTGCATAGCTCAAAGGGCTTCGACCGCGCGAGCGCACCCTACGCACCGGGCTGGGACTTGTTGGTTGAGCACGTTCACTATGACTTTTCGGGTAACGCAGTCCTAGCGCGCATTTTTGCGCGCGCGATTGCGCGACACCTCTCACCGACAACCCCACCAAAGCTCTTAAAACCCGAGAAAGTGGCTGCTCGCATCGGGTTTCCAAACCACGAGACCATTGAAAATCTGAAGAACCTGCAGGGCATGGCAAAGCAGCCACCGTTTCCTGGGCAGAGTAACTATCAGGACTACTTGGCGTTCCTAGCGACTGAGCTCTCTTCTGTAACGGCTGAGGTGGGAGAGCCTAAAGATGTGGTACGACGACGGCAGCAGGTGCTCGTAGATGGCGAGGGCGACTGGAAGCTCCATTTTGAAATGACGGCCTTGGCAAGACACCTCAAGAACAAGCAGGCGCAATATTATCACCTCGATCAACTGTTCAAGCTTTATCCCCATAACCGCGAGAGCTACATCAATCTCGCCACCCTGCTGAGTCAGGATGGGCGCTGGGCCGAGGTGATTCCTTTGCTGGAGCGATCATTGAGCTACACACGAGGCCGTGATGAGCTGGTCGTTGAGGTCGTTGGTTGGCTAGGTACGGCGCATTTGAAAACCAATAACACCGCTAAGGCCACTGAACTTTTGCTCTCTATCCCGGGAGATTACCCCGACCAAGTCGGCATGAGTCTTCGGGCTTACGGCAATCTTATTAAGCACAGTTCAGATAGCGGTGATGCCCAGGCGACAGAGCAATACCTGACGTCGCTCGAGAATTACGCCAATACACTGGTCGTGTCGGGGGCGAGTGAGTCCTACCCGCGCCTGAACCAGCGAATGGCACAGCTCTTGACCATGGGTGGCGACAGAGCAGGTGCTGCGCGATGGCGAGCGGTACGCTAAATCTTACTCTGCACCACCAAACTTTGCCTCCTGCCTCATTATTCGGTTAAATCAAGGGCATTAGCACCGCTCGGAGTGAGCAATATGACCGATGCATTAATCGAAAAAACGCAGGAGCGAGGTGTGCTCTGGCTGACGCTAAACAATGCTGATCAGCGCAATCCGTTATCCAGCACCATGCTGGCTGAGATCACTTCCTCACTGGAGATCGCGTATGACGACGATGAGATACGCTGCATTGTCATAGCGGCTCACGGTCCGGTATTTTCCGCAGGACATGACCTGACCGAGATGGCTCGGCGGCCAGAGGAGACTAGTGAGGCCTGGAAGCGTCGCGTCATGGATGTCCTTGAAGCTTGTGCCGCGATGATGCAGCGCATCGTCCATGGTCCCAAAGCAGTTATTGCCTGCGTACAGGGCACGGCAACAGCAGCGGGCTGTCAGCTCGTATCGGCCTGCGATATGGCCATCGCTTCCAGTGATGCTCGTTTCTGCACCCCGGGCGTGAACCTCGGTGCTTTTTGCACGACACCCATGGTTGGCATTGGCCGAAATCTCTCACGAAAGCACGCACTTGAAATGGCGCTTACGGGCGAATTTTTCGACGCGGCGGATGCAGAGCGTTTTGGTCTAATCAACCGGCACGTGCCGGCGGAGCAGGTGCTAGAAGAGACTAAACGACTTGCCGAGCGGATTGCCTCGCGCTCGCCACAGAGCATACGAGACGGTAAAACGGCTTTTTACACACAGATTGAAATGCCGCTCAACGACGCGTTCGAACATGCTAACCAGGTCATGGTAGAGGCGATGACTTCTGACGAATCTCGCCAAGGCGTTAAGGCGTTTTTCGAGAAGCGCACTCCGAATTGGGGGTGATCTTGTGTTGATCGAGACCGACGAGGGTCTCGCGAATTTACTCAAAACCGTGCGCCATATTGCGCTGGTGGGTGCGAGCCATAAGCCTCAGCGGCCAAGCTATCAGGTATTGGAGTTTCTTCTAAAGAAAGGTTATCGGGTGACGCCCGTGAATCCTGGCCTTGCAGGTCAAACCCTTCAGGGTCAGACCGTGGTCGGTTCTTTGAGTGATATCGATACTCCCGTTGACTTGGTTGATATCTTTAGGGATGGCAGCGTTTTACCGGGTCTGGTCGACGAAGCGATTGCTATCGGAGCCCCATCTCTGTGGACGCAGCTTGACGTGCGACACCCTGAGGCTGAACAAAAGGCCCTGGATCAAGGGCTAACTGTCGTTATCGACAAATGCCCTGCTAAAGAGTGGCCGCGGCTCGAAGCCTGCGGCCTGCTCTAAAGACTCCCAAAGTCGCAGGTTGTTGCCAGCAACAACCTGCGTACCGAGAATACTCGGGCTTAGAGGCTATTACCCTTCGTTTCCTCGAGCTGTGATAGCGACCAGAGGGTCAATAGTGCGGCAATAGCAATGTAGACGGACACGTAGAAGATGCCGAATTCATTCCATAACAAGACAGCAATTGTGGGTGCGAGCGCGCCGCCAAGAATGGCGCCGATCTGATAGCCGAGAGAAGCGCCTGAATAGCGCACTTCGGTACTGAATAGCTCGGTGAAGTAGGCTGCTTGAGGTCCGTATTGCATACCGAGGAACAGAAGCCCCATGGTGATAGCGAAGCCAATCATAACGGGGTCACCGGTGTCGATGAGTGGGAATAAGATGAAGCCCCAGATACCAGTGAGGATGGCGCCCCAGCGATAGACATTCTTGCGCCCAATACGATCTGATAATCCCGAGAAATAGAATTGCGTTGGCACCATGATGGCGGCGGCGACCAGAACGGCTGTCAGCATCGTGTCGCGTGATAGTTCAACCGAGGGCGAGTTCATGCCATAGGCGATCACGAAGGCTATCAAGATGTAGAACGTCACCTGAACCGACAGGAAGGCGCCGGCTGCCAACATAATGCGCTTGGGGTACTTACGAATCGCTTCAACCACCGGTGAGCGCTCGACCGCAGCTGCTGGTTTGTCGTCAGCCGATTGTGCATCGCTGAGTGATCGAAAGGCTTCCGTGTCTTCAATTTTGAGCTGAATGTACATAGAAATACCGATCAGCACGATGCTTGCAATGAACGGTAGTCGCCAGCCCCAATCCATAAATGCCTCGTCGCTCATTGAGCTACTGACACCAATGAAAGCCAGGTTCGCGAGAATGACGCCCATAGGGGCACCAGCCTGCGCATAGGCCCCATACCAGCCGCGCTGATCAGATGGCGCACTCTCTGTCACAAGCAACATGGCGCCACCCCACTGACCGCCAATGGCCAGTCCCTGAACGAAGCGCAGAGCTACCAGCAAGAGGGGTGCTGCGATGCCGATGGAAGCGTAGGTCGGAAGGAAGCCGATGAGTGTTGTAGCAACGCCCATCATCATTAATGCGACCACCAAGGTGCGTTTACGACCGATGCGATCACCGAAGTGACCAAAGATAATTCCGCCCAGAGGACGAGCCAAGAATCCGACCGCAAGCGTACTGAAACTTATGATCAGAAGGACCATGGTCGGCAGCTCCTGCGGGAAAAACGCTTTCGGGAAAATCACCGCAGCGGCCGTGCCGTAAAGGAAGAAGTCATACCATTCGATACTGGTTCCCGCGAGCGAGGTCATCGCGACCCGACGCATGTTCTGCTGCTGGTCCTGCCCAGTTGTGTCACTCATTGTTCGATCTCTCAGTCTTGGCTTTTATTGTTAGTTCACTCATCGGCGATCGATGAATTAGCGGAATCGTTAATATGCTGCCCCGCATGTCGACATTCATCTAATAGCGAGATGGCGCGCGGGTCAATGGGCGAGGGGTTTTAACCGCTGTGCTCGGGGTAGGTTACGGGCCCATCAAAGGTCGATAAAAAGCCCAGGCCTGCTCGGCTGCTGCTGTTGATCTGTGCAATCATTGCGCCACGAGACTCGAAGAATAAGTGATGGCCACACTATGGACGCAACGACCAACGCACCGTTTTATGACAAAACCAGTACCTTGGAGCAGCAGCGCAGCTTCATCAATGGAGATTTTGTTTCATCCTCATCGGGGGAGACATTTCAAACGCGACACCCGGGCACAGGGCACGTGATCTGCGATGTCGAGGTTGCTGACCATCGTCTTGTCGACTCAGCCGTGGCGTCAGCCCATGCGGCGTTTGTAGCCTGGTCAGAAACACCCGCTGCTGAGCGTGGCGCTATTCTGCGACGAGCGGCGGCGATTCTGAGAGAGAGAAATCATGAGCTTGCGGAACTGGAGACACTTGACACGGGTAAAGCCATTCAGGAAACAAGCCTGATTGACGTCATCAGTGGCGTCGAGGTGCTCGAGTACTACGCGAGCGTTGCGCAGAGCCTTCAAGGGTCGCATATCGATCTTCCGCCTGAGGCCTTCGCGATCATGCGACGTGAACCCCTTGGAGTGTGCGCGGCGATTGGGGCATGGAACTACCCCATCCAGATTGCCTTGTGGAAGTCTGCACCGGCACTGGCCTGTGGTAACACAATGGTGTTCAAGCCCTCTGAGGTGACACCTCTCACGGCCTTGAAGCTGGCGGAAATATACCGTGAGGCCGGTCTGCCCGGGGGCGTGTTCAATGTTGTGCTGGGCGCTGGTGAGACAGGTAGCGCGCTGGTACAGCATCCGGATGTCGCGAAGGTGTCGCTGACAGGCTCGGTCGCCACCGGGAAACGTGTCGCTACCATGGCAGCAGAGACACTGAAAAAGGTGACCCTCGAGTTGGGCGGTAAATCGCCCATTGTGATCTTTGATGATTGCGACTTCGATAGCGCCGTCAACGCCGCATTGGCGGGAAACTTCTACTCAACAGGACAGGTTTGCTCAAATGGCACCCGCGTGTTCGTTCATGAAGCGATCTACGATGCCTTTGTTGATGAGGTGGTAGCGCGTTCCAACGCGATTGTTGTGGGTGACCCGTTTGATCCCGAAACCCAGATGGGCCCACTCGTGTCACAGCAGCAACTGGACAAGGTCGTGGGTTACCTGTCTGAGGTTCGAAGCGCGGATGACGTAAGTCTCTTGTGTGGTGGTGACACTGATTTTGATGACGCGTTCTCGGATGGCTATTACGTTTCACCGGCTGTGGTGGTGACCGACAATGAAGATCATTCAGTGGTTACCGACGAAGTGTTTGGCCCGGTAATGACGGTGTTGAAATTCTCTGTTGAAGCGGACGTGGTCAATCGCGCCAATGCCACGCGTCTCGGACTTGCTGCTGCTGTCTTTAGTCAAAATTTTTCCTTGGCTCATCGAGTAGCCAATGCCTTGCAAGCCGGTATTGTCTGGATCAACGAATACAATATTACCCCTGCCGAAATTCCGTTCGGTGGCTACAAAGAGTCGGGGATTGGTCGGGAAAATGGGCTACAAACGATCGAGCACTTCACTCAAACAAAAACGATTTATGCCAACATGGGTAAGGTCGAAAAAACCTATTGAACGGCGCAATGCTCCAGTCTCTTGCGCCAGCCAACGAGCGTGGACTGACTTTATGATAAAGACGTTGATGCGTCCCTGGGTCTTCTTTGTCTCCCTGCAGCTGCAAGTACTGGCAGGCTTACATCGATTCCGGGCGTATGCCAGACTGCCGGTGCCAGTGCTGCTTAGCATGGGGGTGCTCATGGCTCAGGTGACCGTTGCAGATCCCGGGACTTCAGATGATGGGGTTGAGGTGAATAAAACGCCAAAAACCCTGTTTGTCATCGTTGATGGTATTCCCGCCGACGTCATTGAGCGTGTAAACACGCCAGGCATCGATGCTATCGCCTCGAAGGGTTCGTATCAGCGAGCCTACGTTGGAGGCGAACTCGGTATGCCGACTGAGAGCCCAACCGTATCCGCGGTAGGCTACATGAGCTTGTTAACCGGGACCTGGTCTAACAAGCACAATGTTCGCGCTAACTATGGTATCGAGCCGAACTACGCGTTCTGGGATATTTTTCGAGTCGCCAAGCACCAAGCCAAAGTAGTGTCGACTGGTCTTTTCTCGACATGGACGGACAATAGAACCATCTTGATGGGTGATGGCTTGGAAGCGGCGGGAGGCTACAAGTTTGACTTCGTAGCTGACGGGTATGAGAAGGATCCTGCGTTCGCGCCTGGGGTTGAGGATGTCGAGCGAATTCAGGCTGTCGATCTACAGGTAACGACCTTGGCAGCCAAGACACTTCTTGAGTCTGCCCCGGATCTCTCTTGGGTCTACTTGCAGCACACAGACGATATTGGTCATCGCGATGGGGACGGCCCCTCAATGGATCTTGCCGTACGTTGGATTGATGCGCGTGTGTCCGAGCTCTGGTCGGCGGTTCAGGCAAGAGGCCAGCACTTCGCAAACGAGGACTGGCTAGTCATCGTCACCACCGATCATGGCAGAAGCTCATCGACCGGGAAGGGGCATGGTGGGCAATCAGACCGGGAGCGCACAATCTGGATTGCAAGTAATAGTCCGCGTATGGTTTCCCCGGCCGAGCGCAGCGCGGCCATCGTAGATATCTATCCGACGATTGTTGAGCACATGCGCTTTGAACTGCCCGATCAGATTGCCGCGCAACTCGAAGGGCAATCGCTATTATCGCAGTAAGGAGCTGACGGTGGCTGAGGAGTTTGATTACATCATTGTAGGCGGCGGATCCGCCGGCTGTGTGTTGGCCAATCGACTGTCACAGGATTCTTCAATATCCGTCCTATTGTTAGAGGCTGGCGGCAACGGCCGTAGCCTCTTTGTCGATATGCCAACGGCATTTGCCATACCCATGGCGTCTAAAGTCTTCAACTGGGGATATTTCAGCGAACCCGAGTCGGCACTGGACGGGCGACCGATGGATGCGGCGCGCGGTCGTGGGTTGGGCGGATCTTCAGCGATTAACGGCATGGTCTACGTCAGAGGTCATGCGCGTGATTTTGATGAGTGGGAATCGCTGGGTGCCATCGGCTGGAACTATCGGAGCTGCCTACCTTACTTTCAGCGCGCCGAATCCTGGATGCACGGTGGTGATGATTATCGTGGTGGAGATGGCCCTGTGGGCACCTCAAACGGCAACAATCGGAAAAACCCCCTGTATCAGGCCTTTATCGATGCGGGTGAAGAAGCCGGCTATGGTCTAACTGACGACTACAACGGTTGCAGGCAGGAGGGCTTCGGTCCGATGCATATGACCGTGAAGGGTGGTGTTCGCTCCTCGACCCGCAGATCCTATCTCGAGCCCGCTCGAGGTCGATCGAACCTAACGGTGATGACCGGTGCCGAAGTTGACCGAATTGAACTGGAAGAGGGCGTTGCTAAGCGCGTCGTCTTTAAAAAAGACGGTGCCGTGAAAGTCGTATCGACCCGACGTGAAGTGGTGTTGAGCGCCGGTAGCATTGGCTCACCGAGTATTCTTCAACGTTCAGGCATTGGGCCTGCTAAGGTGCTCTCAGACGCTGGTGTTGTGATGGTTCATGAGCTGCCGGGTGTCGGTGAAAATCTAACCGATCACTTGGAGGTCTACTTTCAATACCGGTGCACCCAACCCATTACTATCAACGGACATTTGACCCCGTGGGGCAAGTTCAAGATTGGGCTGCAATGGGTGCTTACCAAAACGGGCTTAGGTGCGAGTAATCATTTCGAGTCTTGCGGCTTCATCCGTACGAGAGCGGGTGTCGAGTGGCCCGATATTCAGTACCACTTTCTACCCGGCGCAATTCGCTACGACGGCAACGCGGCATTCAGTGGCCATGGCTTTCAGGTGCATGTGGGGCCCAACAAACCCGAAAGTCGCGGTCACGTACGTATACGAAACGCAGACCCTGCAGACGCACCGCGGATCGTTTTCAATTACCTCGCCACCGAAAAAGATCGTGAGGATTGGCGCATCTGTCTTCGCCTGACGCGCGAAATTCTCTGTCAGCCGGCGCTTGATAATTTCAGAGGCGATGAAATCCAGCCTGCGATTGACCTATCTGATGACAGTGCCGTGGATGCCTGGGTCAGAGCCAATGTGGAGACTGCTTATCATCCCTCCTGTAGTTGCCGGATGGGTGCGGAGGACGATGCCATGGCGGTGGTTAATCCCGAATGTCGGGTCCGCGGGGTGTCGGGTCTCCGTGTTGTAGATTCCTCCATATTCCCAAGTATCCCCAACGGTAATCTCAACGCCCCTACCATCATGCTGGCCGAGCGTGCTGCTGCACTGATCCGAGGTGAGGCCCTGGAGACATCTGATGCGGCAACTTGGATTGCCGAGGACTGGGAGACCACTCAGCGCGTTGGAAGGCCGGTCAGGGCAATGGATGATGACCTGTTAAGGTCCGCGCCATGATGACGCTCCTGTCGATTGCCATGGTTGTTGCCTTACTGTCTGCAGCCTTTGTGGTGTTCCGGTGGCCTACCTACCGATGCATTGGGGACACACCCTTACCCACCTTGTCCTTTTTGGCCATACTGTTTACCTCGGGCCTGGACGTGGGGCTTATCATGTTCCCGCTCATCGATTTTCAGACCTATGCCACTGAGACCGATTACTATTTCGCAAGCCCTCTGGTGATTGAGTTTGGTTTTTGGGGAGGCCTGGTTTGGGGGTTTTACTTTCTTACAACGCTCTATTTCTGTGCTATCGAGCCCCGACTAAAACTGTTTGAGCTTGCGCCCATACGCTGGATTCATAATCTGATGGTCATAGCGACCTGCGCCTTCACGGCGTATCTCTTCCTTGCTTACCTACCCAGTTACATCGAGGGCATCAGTCCTGTGGCAACCTACCTGCTGGTGGGTACGGTGATTGTTCTTGCGGTGGTGTCGAGTACGCGACTCACCGTGTTACGGGTACTCAGCTTGAGTTCCACGGGCTTGTTTTTCGTTCTGATTGCGGCTGCGTGGCTAGCGTCGGGTGTAGGTATTAGCGGTCTTCTTCGGACGATGACTGGTCTTAATAGTTACCTGGCAAACCTCGATCGCTTCATTCTGCCGATCAACGAATATCACGGTTTTTACCTGAGTTGGTGGTTTGCCTGGTCGATCATGATCGGTCAATTTGTCGCTCGGTTTGTTAACGGTATGGCCGCATGGAAGCTGTTGATTGCGACATTGATTGTGCCATCCATCCCCATCGCACTCTGGTTCTCGGTGCTCTTTGGCTACTTTGCAGCTGGGACGCCCGTCAGCGACTCAATCACGCTGCTAATGATTGTCGTTGGCATCCTGTTCGTCATTAACAGCTTGGACTCGCTAACACGGCTCTATTCACAAAACCTGGGTCTTACGGTGGAGGCGCTGGGTCGGTATTGCTACGTGCTGACGCACGCGTGCTTGCTCGCGGGTCTGGTTGTGTTGTATCAGTTCACGCCGCTCAAAATCGAATGGATCGGGATGATCGTGATTGGCCTGTACGTCGCGATTTATGCCCTTGTTTTTGTCAGACGTGGTGAGCTAACTGACGGAGCGTCGTAAGCGGCCACTCCACCTGGCGTCTAGACCGCTTAGTGTATGCGTGCGCCCTGACGTTTAAGTTCGCCCTGCAGCGCTGATACAGATAGATCCTCAAAGGCTTCATCTCGTTTGACCGATAAGGCGGCAGCCGTGCCCGCCGCCTGACCCGTCACTGCGCAACACATCATATTGCGGGTGGCGGCATGGCTGACGCGATCACCACCGGTAATGCGACCAGCGCAAATGAGGTTTTCGACACTTTTCGGAATCAGGGTCCGGTAGGGCAGGTGGAAGTACCGACCGGTGGTCGGCAGTACAAGGATGCCGTAGCCATCGATGAACTCGGGGAAGATACCTACTGAGTCATCAAATCGTCCCTGCTCACGAACGTCGTGTTCGGTCATGTTGTAGGCAGAATTAATCTTCCGGGTGTCGCGAATGCCCAGTGTCATTCCGAAGTTTCGTAGCTTGGCATTCTCGCAGCCAGGCTGGAATGCTTGGAGTGCTTTGACGGCCATCATCGCCTGCTTGCGACCTTCCATCTCGCCGCGAGTGAGATCGGTGGGATCGGTGCCGTCATAGCCGAGGAGGTGGACAAGGTTCATGTAGGTGAGGTCGCCCGTATCGTAAAGCGCGCCCCAGGTGCCTGAAATTGTATCGAGGTTGGGTGGGATCAGCCCCTCGGCCCGCGCACGCTCAAATGGCTTGCGCAGGAAGGGCGAGAACATCTCATCTTCCTTCCCAGTCGTTTCGATTGTCCATTGTCCGTAGGCCCAGTCCGCGTAGGTGTGAGGCGCTGCTTTGACGTGCTCGATGAACTTTGTCTTGTCGACACCCGTGAGCGAGAACATCACCGAGGCACCAATCATCTCCTCCTTGGCTTGCTTACTGGTTGGCGCACCGGCCCTGTACGCAACATCCGCATCGCCCGTCGCGTCAATGACACGCTCCGCGAGAATAGCTTCTCGCCCAGCCTTACTCTCGACAATGGCGCCTGTTATTCGACTGCCGTCCATGATGGGAGCGACAAATAAGCGGTGAAGCATGGGCGTGATTCCCGCTTCGAGGACCAGGTCATCCGCCACCGCTTTGAAGGCCTCACCATCGATGGCATGGCTCTGGGATTGCGGTTCAGCGACTGACGCACCCGCGGCCTTTGCACGCTCTTCAAACTCAATACCAATCCCCTCACTATCGACAGTCTGCTCGTGTCGATACCATGCGAAACCCTCGACACCCACCGCGGTGATGTTGCCGCCGAAACAGCCAAAACGCTCGAGCAAGGTGACGCTGACACCTGCTCTAGCGGCCGCAATGGCAGCGGCCAGCCCCGCCGGACCGCTGCCAATAACCAGGACATCGGTGGAGTGAATGACATCCAGCTCTCTGGCAGGTTCGATTACTTTCATTTTGACTCCGAGCACTCTTATCGCGAGCTTCTTATTTTTAAGCGGTTTTTGTTTGATGTTCTTTAATTTTGTAGGTATACCACGATCAGCACCTTAAGTAATGCTGTCGATGTTCTGTAACAAAAAGCCGTTTAACTTCGGCGGGGGGTTAGATAGGAAGTCGGTTTAGGTGCACTACCCCCCGGGAAAAAAGCAGTACAACAACGAAAACGATGCGAAGTCATTGAGGGAGTAAACTATGAAAAGTCTTAACTCATCCCAAAAGACCTCATTTTTCAGACGGCCTTTAGCGCTGGCGGTCTCGACTGCTTGCGGGTTGGTTGGCGCAACAACGATTGCCATGCCAACACAGGCGCAGGTTGAAATTGAAGAGGTTTTGGTCACCGCGACTCGACGTTCTGAGAGTGTTCAAGACATTCCAATGAGCGTTAGCGTGTTGGGTGAAACACAACTGGAGGACCTCAATATCACCGATATGGAGGATTACATCATGATGCTGCCGAACGTCAGCTTCGTGACGTTGGGCCCCAGTAGTGGTGATATCTATATTCGAGGTATCTCGAGCGGTGGTGAAAGCAGCCTAGGCGCTAACCCATCGGTAGCGGTATACCTTGATGAGCAACCTGTTACGGCTGTGGGTCAGTATCTGAACCCGCACGTCTACGATGTGGCTCGGATCGAGGTCCTCGCAGGTCCTCAGGGTACAACCTACGGTGCGAATGCTCAGTCAGGCGCAATCCGGATCATCACAAACCAGCCGAGTACGGAAGGGTTTGAGGGTGGCATTAGCTTCGGCATGGAGCAGCCCAGGAGCGGTGATATTAGTCACCTCACTGAAGGTTTTGTGAACATCCCACTGAGCGACAGCATGGCGCTGCGTCTCGTTGGTTATAACAAGGTCCAAGGCGGCTTTATTGATAACGTTCCCGGCACGCATACCTTCAGCCGTGGCTACATCCGTGCAGGATTGGATCCAGCTAGCCCGTTGAATGATGTTGCGGCTGATATCACTGTCGATAACAGCGAAGTAGCTGAAAAGAACTTCAACGATGCGACAACGCGTGGTGCGCGAGCAGCACTGGCTGTCGACCTCAACGACAGCTGGACCATGACAGCCGCAATGATGATGCAAGACGTTGAAGCCAATGGGGTATGGGATCACGACCCCTCGGTGGGTGACCTTAAGGTCATGCGCCTTATGCCCGACTGGAACGACGACGAGTGGACACAAACCTCGTTGAAGCTCGAGGGTGAAGTATTTGGCGGTACTTTGACCGCGACTTATGGAGATCTTGAGCGTGACACTGAAACCTATGCCGATTACTCGCTCTACAGCGATTACTACGTGTCATACGGTTACGTTGAGCCTTATTACAACTGCTATGTGTCCTACACAGGCTTCTGTGGCGACCCCAGAGAGCAGTACACCAATACAACGGAGATCGATCGAAGCACCTACGAGATTCGATATGTGTCTGACCAAGAGGCGCGGTTGCGTTACATGGTTGGCTACTACGGGGTCGAGGTCGACACGGCATCAGACAGTGACTGGCATGTGATGGGTCTAAATGGCCAGCCAACGGCGGTAGACGCGCCTGATATCTATTGGACCACTGACTTTGTGCGTTCCTATGAGGAAACCGCTTATTTCGGTGAGGTGTCGTTTGATGTAACCGAAGCCCTGACGGTTGCAGCGAGTGCTCGAGAGTTTGACTACGAGGGTGGTCTCAATGGCTTCTCTGGCACCGTATTCTGGCCCTGTGGTGGTTGGGGTCCTCAGGGCGATCGTCCCGCCAGTAACTATGGTGAAGACTGTGCACCTGTGCCGCGTATCACCGAAGCTAAAGACTCTGTGTATCGCTTAACGGCCGAATGGCAGGTCAACGATGACGTGATGGCGTACGCCACATGGGGTGAGGGTTACAGACCTGGCGGTTTGAACCGTTTCTGTGCAACACGCCTACAAGATGGTCTTGGCAACCAGGGTGCATCTAACATTGGTTGTGAGTTCTTGCCGGACTTCCTGACAGCACAGGAGATTGGTTTCAAAGCCTCTCTCATGGATGGCACGTTGCGTCTGAATGGCGCGGCGTTCTGGCAGAAGTGGGATGATTTCCAGTTCTCAAGACTGGATACCTCGATCTCGCCCATTACGTTAACGTACAACGTGGGTAACGCCGAGAGCAATGGTTTCGAGTTTGATTTCACTGCCATGCTGGCGGCCAACTGGACGTTGAGCGGTGCGGCGAGCTTTGTCGATTCGAACTTGACGTCTGACTATGCTCGAAATGGTGTAGATGTAGATGCCGCATCAGGTACAGCGTTACCGCGCGTACCTGAAACGAAGTGGAACTTATCGACTCGCTACGGGTTCGGTGATGATTTCTTCCTCCAAGCCGCGTACATGTACACAGGCGATTCGTACAACACACTGTTTGACGGCGGAACGATCTCTACGCAGCGACGCACGCAGAAAGCTTACACTGTGGTGAACACCGCAGTTGGTATGGAGCGTGAAAACTGGTCAGCTCAGGTCTATGTTAACAACCTGACCGACGAGCGTGGCTCTGTTTGGATCAATGCTGTGACTTGGGATCAGCGAGTCACCATCAACCAGCCACGAAGCTTGGGTGTATCGTTCACGCGATCGTTCTAAGCTTGTTTGAAGTAGTAGAAAGGGGCACCCAGTGTGCCCCTTTTTTATGCGGGCCTTTATGAGGGGTTTATGAGAGGCATCGTCACCTCTCGATGAATGAATCTTGTGATGTAAAAGCAGAAGACTATGCGATCGGCCGAAGACTTGTATGAAAAAATAAAAGCTGCCTTGCAAAATGGCGACTCGGAAACCGCGTGTCAGTTGGCGGCAGAAGCGAGAGAGCTCGCTCGCGATGATTCACGGTTTGTCTTGATGCACGGTGTTGCGCTTCGACGAAACGGTCAGAATAACGCGGCGGAGCCTTTACTGAGACAAATCCTTACAGAGGCTGAAAATCTGGTGCTCGCCCACCACGAGCTTGGCCTTGCGCTGAAAGGACAGGGTAGGTTGTCAGAGGCCATTATCTCCCTGGAGACCGCTGTCCGTTTGCAGCCAAATTTGAGGACAGCGTGGCGAGACCTTTATGAGCTACGCGCCTCAGAGGGTAACGACATCGCTGCTGCCGATGCCTATCGCCGATCCTTAGGCAGCCAGCAGGGCCTCGATCCACTCCTGACTCAGGTGCTTGACTTGATGCAAGCGGGTCGT
This sequence comes from Halieaceae bacterium, assembly GCA_902547755.1. Taxonomy (GTDB): domain Bacteria; phylum Pseudomonadota; class Gammaproteobacteria; order Pseudomonadales; family Halieaceae; genus Luminiphilus. The sequence continues at coordinate 21,637 of CACCPA010000010.1, forward strand.
TTGGGGGTTGCTGAAGGGATTTGCCGCGAGTATCTGAAACGCCGACCTCACGACGTTGACGCTATTCGCCTATTGGCTGAAATCGGCATTACCCTAGGAATGTTGGATGAGGCCATCGTATTGCTCGAACGCTGTTTGGAGCTCGCGCCAAACTTCACCATCGCTCAGGCGAACTATGCGACCGCGCTGGCACGTCGACAGCGATTTGATGAAGCGCTGGATAGGACGGGGCAGCTTCAACACGAGCAACCGGACAACCTCTCCCATAAGGTACAGCACGCATCAATCCTCGCGATGGCAGGCCGCTTCGAGCAGGCGCACGAAAAATTCGAAGAGGTGCTGACATATATACCGGATAACGCACGCATTTTGACCAGTTATGGCCACTCTCTGCGTTACGGTGGACGCGGAGAGGACGCTGCGGCCGCCTATCAGAGAGCCATTGCCGCAGAACCTGATGCAGGTGAGGCGTATTGGAGTCTCGCGAATCTCAAAACCTTTAAGTTTGACGATGTACAACTCGACGGTATGCGCGAGCGCTATGCGTCCATGCAAGAGTTGAGCGCCGATCGCTATCACGTTGCCTTCGCATTGGGTAAGGCCCTGGAAGATAGGGGGGACTACGCCAATTCATTCGCCGCGTATGCGGATGGCAACAGCATCAAAAGCACCTTTAGCTCCTACACCACCGAGCGTACCTCAGGTGAGGTAGCCAGCATGATCGAGCATTGCCCAGAGGGGTTTTTGGAGCCCGGGGGACATAGCTCGAATGAACCGATTTTCATTTTGGGTTTGCCGCGAGCAGGGTCAACGCTCCTTGAGCAGGTATTGGCAAGTCACTCGGCGGTTGAGGCCACCGCTGAGCTTCCGCTGATCAGTCAGATTGCGGGCGAATTGGGTGGTGGGCGTCGACGATCCGAGCAAAATCTCTACCCACAGTGCTTAGAGTCGATGAGCCAAGATCAGCGCGAGGCGCTAGGTCAACGGTATCTAGATGGCGCGAGTACCTATCGAACGGACAAGCCTTTCTTTATCGACAAGATGCCGAACAATTGGGTCCACATTGGCCTCATCAAGACCATCCTCCCGAACGCGACCATCATTGATGCGCGGCGGCACCCCATGGCGGCCTGCTTTGCGAACTTCAAACAGCTGTTTGCACGGGGGCAGGAATTTACCTACGGACTCGAGGAGATTGGACACTACTACGCAGACTATCTGCATCTGATGGACCACTGGCACTCCGTGCTCCCTCAAGGGTTGATGACAGTGCAATACGAAACCGTGGTGGAGGATCTCGAAACACAGGTAAGGGCCCTGTTGGAACACTGTCATCTCCCCTTCGAGGAGCAGTGTCTGCGCTATTACGAAAAGGACCGGGCGGTGCGCACGGCCAGTTCAGAGCAGGTTCGACAGCCCATTTACCGCGATGCCTTGTCGGTGTGGCAGCGATATGAGGCGCACCTTAACCCATTGAAAGCAGTGCTTGATGAGCGAGGGATCGTCTATTAGAGGGGGCACCTAATAGAGCGAAGGTCCTACAGTCGCTCTAAAAAACCACTCTACAACGGTTGTAAGAAATCAGGCGTGAAAACAGCGTTCAAAGTAGGCTACCCTGTGGTAACACCAAAACAATAACTCTGGGATGCTTTATGACGCAGGCTGTAGATCGCGTTAACTTCATTTTGACTCTTTCTGTCATGCTAGCCATGGCCGTACCGCTCCTGCTCTTCCCCGAGGCCAGTGCTCTGGCACTGCAAACAGCCTACAACTTTCTCGCCACTGAGCTTGGCTGGCTATACATACTGACAGCGATATCCGCGTTTGGTGCTGTCCTTTTCATCGCCTTTGGTCCCTACGGTCGAGTGAGACTCGGTGACAATACACCCGAGTTCAGCACTGCTAGCTGGATTGCTATGCTGTTCGCTGCCGGCATTGGTGCCGGCATGATGTACTGGGCGTCTATCGAGTGGGCGTTTTATGTCGATGCGCCGCCGTTTGGCGCTGAACCGCGATCGCCCGAAGCTTATTTATGGGCGTCTTCCTTTGGTCTGCACCACTGGGGGCTGGTTGCTTGGTCGTTTTACTGCCTGCCGACGCTCGCCATTGCCTATCCCTACTATGTGCGTGGGGTGTCCAAGCTCAAGTACAGTATCTCGGCCCCACACTTCATCAAGGGTGGTGAATCGTCCATGGGCGCACGCCTCATGGATAGTTTTTTCATGATTGCCTTGGTGGGTGGCATTGGTAGCTCATTAGGGTTCTCCACGCCCATGATTGCTGCGCTCATCTCGAGATTAACGGGGATACCGGTAAGCTTTGAGATGGAGCTTTTTGTTGTGGCTGCCTGTGTTGCGATGTTTGGCACCAGCGTGTGGCTGGGCCTGAAGCGTGGCATTAAACGGCTCAGCGACTTCAACATGGTACTGGCATTTTTGATTTTGGTTTGCGTTCTTCTCGCCAGCGATACGGTCTTCCTGCTGAAAATGGCTATCAACACGATTGGCCATACATTGCAAAACACCGTAGCCATGATGTTCTGGACCGATCCCATCAACGACACAGGATTCATCGAAGACTGGACCATTTTCTACTGGGCCTGGTGGCTGGCCTATGGCCCCTTTATTGGTATTTTTGTGACGCGCATCTCCAAGGGCCGTTCTTTACGCGAGGTGGTGCTAGGTATGTTGGGCATGGGCTCGATGGGCGTTTGGTTGTTCTATCTGATCATTGGTAACCACAGCCTAGGACTTCAATTGAGTGGCGAGCTCGATGTGCTTGGCGTCATGGCCGAGTCCGATGGTAGTCAGGCTATTATCGCTGGACTGGACGTCCTGCCGGGCGCAACGTTGTTCATTATTGCCTTCATTTTCCTGATCAGTATTTTCACAGCAACGACCTATGACAGCGCGTCTTACGTGTTGTCAGCGAGTGCGACGAAGTCGCTCAAGCCTTCGGAAGATCCGGCTCGATGGCATCGTGTGTTCTGGGCCTGTGCCATAGCGATCTTGCCGATAGGTCTCATGTACGCGGGCGGCCTTAAAACCGCGCAGACGGTGGTTCTGGTGGTGTCACTACCTCTGGTATTGACCTTCTGGTTGTCGGGCATCTCGTTATTCAAATCACTCAAGGAGGATCACGATGCAGTTCGGGACCCTTCCGCCACCTAGGGGTGTGGGCTCGGCACTCGTCGCAGGGTACGCTGTGGCGCAGGTGAGGCCATGAGTCATCAGCCAGTTGCAATCGTTACCGGTGGCGCATCTGGCATTGGGCTTGGCATTGCTACGATGTTGATCACTGACGGTTATGACGTCTTTGTGCTCGATAATGATTTGCTCCACGTCGATGACTACAACGCCAGCCATCCGCTATCGCGCGCTCGAGTCTGTGATGTATCTGATGCCTCGGCAGTCGCCACCGAGATCGATGGCGTACTTCATGTGGCGGGCAGGATTGATCTGCTGGTAAACAACGCCGGAATCTCCGGCCCAACGGCGCCCGTCGAGGTGGTCGATCCATCGGAGTGGCAGAGGACCTTAGACGTTAGCCTGACTGGCGCCTTTAATGTGACAAGGTCAGTCGCGCCATTCATGAAGGCGCAGTCATCCGGTGTCATTATCAATATTGCCTCAAATGCAGGTCTCATGGGTTGCCCTAATCGATCGCCCTACGTGGCGGTTAAGTGGGGCTTGGTTGGTCTTACGAAAACCTGGGCGATGGAATTGGGGCCTTACAAGGTGCGTGTGAATGCGCTCTGCCCCGCCAGTGTTGATGGCGAACGCATTGAGGCGGTCATGGCACGCGATGCAGAGGAGCGTGGTGTTTCCGTCGGTGAGATTCGTCAGAGTTACGAGCGTCAAAGCTCGCTTCAGAGCTTTACCCGCGTCGAGGATATCGCCTCAATGGTCTGTTACCTCGCGAGTGATGCGGGTGTGAGAATCTCCGGTCAGGCCATTGGGCTCGACGGTCATACTGAAACCTTAGGTAACTCCCTTGGTGAACCATAATTTTCCCCATGCACTGCTTCCTCAGCGGGGTCTCTCTTCAATCTGTAGACGCCTGCTTCGACCGTTAATCATCCTATGGGTTGCCCTTCTTATTAGTTGTGACTCTGCAACGGAACAGCCCTTGGTTGAGGCATCGGGGACCCGTTACCTCGGCATTGAGCAGGACTCGGGCGTGCAGGCATTTTTGGGGATTCCATTTGCCGAGCCACCGGTGAATGAGCTGCGCTGGGAGCGGCCGGTTCCGATCGAGGGCTCTCTTGGTTACGTCAATGCAACTCAGTTCATGCCTGCGTGTATGCAAACCGGCAGTGGGCTCGCCTGGTATCACGGCATGATGTCGCGTGTTGGCGTTGATCCCAGTCTCATGGAGGGACCGGAGTACTCTGAGGACTGCCTTTATTTGAATGTGTGGACTACCGGTGATCATTCCGAGCCAAAGCCTGTACTCGTCTTTATTCACGGCGGCTCGAATACCGGAGGTTGGAGCTACGAGCCCAACTACCACGGACATGCGGTCGCCGAGAGAGGGGTGGTGGTGGTCACAGTAGCCTATCGACTGGGTATCTTTGGCTGGTTAAGTCATGCGGATATGACCATACGCAATCCGGGTTTGCATGACCTGATCGTTGCGCTTGACTGGGTTAATGTGAACATTGGCGCTTTTGGCGGTGACCCCAATCGTGTCGTCGTTTCAGGTGAATCCGCCGGTGCGGACAATGCGCTTCATCTTGCGCTCGCACCGGCCATGGCTGGCAAGCTTGCTGGGGTAATACATCAGAGCGCAGGCTGGTCGGTGACGCGTACCCTAAAACCCGAGGATGGGTTTGCTTTGGGTGAAGCCTTGGTCGCGCATCATCTGGGCGCGGAAGGGACTTTTGCTGACTTGAAAGGGATACCGGCGGCTGAGCTACTCGACTCGCAGCTTGATGTGTTCAGTGGACATTATTTTAGTCCTATCCCAGACCCCGAGACCTTGCCTGTGTCACTTGAAGAAACTGTGGCGGATGATTTATTTCCAGAGATGAATCTCGTTATTGGTTCCAATCGAAATGAGTCGTTGATGTATATCCCCGAGGGAGCGGTGTTGACGGATTATCTTGAGGGCTATTTCCCGCCTGAAACGTGGGACGACATTAAGTCCATTCTCGGTGCTGACCTGCCAGAGCTGGCGCAAATGGATCGATTGCGATCGGCCGTTCAATACACCTGTCCGAGTCTTATGCTTGCCCAAGCAGTTAAGGAGGCAGGAGGTGCTGCCTACGTCTATCGGTTTGATCGGGTGCGTGAGGGCTTTGATGCCATCGGTGCCTACCACGGTGCGGAGTTGCCCTATGTCTTTGACACCCACGACCCTTGGATGCCTACCAACGCGGTTGATCAACATGTGACCAATGCGTTGGTCGATTATTGGGTGGCGTTTTTAACGAATGGCTCTCCCAATGAATCCCAGTCTGATGGTTCAGAGACGGGTGGTTTAGAAACGGGTAATCCAGAAACAAATAGTTCAGGAGCCCATGACCTGGAAATTAATAGTGCAGAAAATGGTCGGGTGATGTGGTCTGCTTGGGGTCAACAGCAACAGGCGCTTGTCATCGCAGATGAGAATTCGACTCAGACCCACCCTGATGCGGCGCTCTGTGAGTTTCTCAATGCGGCCCAAGTTGCGAGTGCGCGTCACTGACTCGAGGTAATGAACTCCACCAGTGCCGTGACCTCTTGGTCGGTCAGTTGCTCTGCATAGGCAGGCATTGCCCCAACCCCTTGAGCGATAGCCGTTCGAATTCGACGGGCGTCGGGCTTGAGGGTATCGAGATCAGGTCCAATAAGACGTTTGGCGCCGGCGGCTTCGAGGCTGTGACAGACGCCGCAAGGCGGACTGGCAGTCTCTACAAACAAGCGCTTTCCCAAACCGCCTTCCTGGTCACTTCTATCGATTTCCATGCTAGAAACACCGGCAGCCGCTGCGATGCTAGTGTCCGTGTTAGAAATGACAGTACGTTGCTCGGCCATCACTTGGGTGCTGACTTCGATGGCTAGTCCATGATCACGCCAGCCGTTATGGCCATAGCCGCGGTGATTGGCGGGGAAGTGCTCGGGTTGGCTCTCACCTGCCGTATCGGTGGCCTTGCTAACGAGCAAATGGTTACCTTCTGCAAGATTGGCCTCGAGTGAAAATGTCCGCCAGGCATTGGGCCCGAGGTCAGGACCGTATAGGTTGGCGCGCTGCCATCTTGCGCCACCGTCCAGCGAGATCTCAACGTGGTCGATTCCGCGTTCGCCAGAGAACGCCACACCAAAGAGCTGATGTCTGCCCGGAGGCAGAGTCTTCAAATCCGCACCTGGTCCGTTGAGCCAAGATTTCACAGGCATTCGGTACATCGATGGATGGCTCGCGTTTCCGCTCTCGCCGATAGCGCGCATTCGGTATCCAGACTGTTGGATCTTATTACCTGATTCGTTGACTGAGGCAGCGAGTCGCTTCACCCACTTGACGTTGTTCACGCCGAAATAGCCTGGGACAAGTAGTCGGACGGGGCCGCCATGCACCAGGGGCAAGGGCTCGCCATTCATTTCCCATACCAGTAAACAGTCGTCGAGACCTTTATCGATGGGAACGGACCGTTCTACAGCTACTGAGCTCGGCTCGATTCCATCAGGTAACAGCTCGCCGCCGGTAGCCGTAATGAAGCGCGTCTCAGTGCGCGCGCCACCCAGATATTCAAAAACGGTAGAGAGTTTGACACCGGTCCACAGCGCACACCCCGCGGCGCCAACACCCCAGGGTGAGCCTGAGGGTGAGTGGTCAAAAAAGGCGCGTCCGTTTCCCGAGCACTGGAGCACGCCAGCAATGGTGGAAGTCGGCAAGGCCTTGAGCTCAGCAAGGCTCAGGGTGGTTGTAAGGTCAGCTGTCAGTGCAGCCCCTTCGATGGCGACTGTCCAGAGGTCTCGGTCAGCGATAATCTGCGATTCTGGCATCGGCAGATTATTGCGCACAAAAAACTGCGAAATAGCGGTGATGGGTCCCTGTCCGTAAGCGCTGCGAAGCGTCTCTAGCGCCAGCGGTAGGTTGTTGTGTTCGATGAAGTCACTTGGTGCTTTGTTGGCGGGTAGCAGCCGCTTCGCTGCAGATAGCGACACCTGTGGCAGCAGAACAGCGGTCGCTGCCAGTATCTTGAGGAGTCGTCGCCGTGACGGTATTTTCCAAGTCGAAGACATCGTATCTACTCGCAGCCTTTTGTATTTATAAGCCTGTTTTTATAAGTCAGTACGCGAAGGGCTAAGCGCCGTGTGATGATACGTTACTGCAACAGAGCCCAAACGATGACGCCCAACGTCAATAAAATCAATGCTCGGTGCATGACAATGCTTTGCTCAAAGGCGCGACTCATCATGACACCAAGACCACACCAGACAACGGCGAAGAGTACCTGCGCGACCAGAAAGCTGAGAGGAACGACGAATAGGCGTTCCGCGGCTGACTCAAAGCTATCAGCGAATTGTGTGATGGCCAGTGTGGCCATCATCCAAGTCTTCGGACTGAGCGGGTGGACTATGCTACCCGAGAGAAACGTGAAGCTTGAGTTGGCACTCCCGGGCTCGGGCGGCGTCCAATTGCACAGAGCTAAATAGGCCATGTAGGCTGCGGAGCAATAGACAAATAGCGTGGCGATGGTGGGATTGGCCTGAAGCAAACCCATGAGACCCAGTCCCAACGCCACATTCAGAGCCAGTTTTCCTGCCGTCAGCCCCGCAATAAACGGCAAAGTGCGAGTCAAACCCTGCTGTGCACCGGCCGTCATCAGCAGCATATTGGCAGGCCCCGGTGTTGAGACCATCAGGATGATAAACATCCACAGCGGCAGGTATTGATCGATCAGGTCCACGGCGATGAATGACTCGTTGGCTAAAGGGGCGCAGGATACGACAGATCCCTCATTCGCGTTAGTAAACGGGGCACTCCCGCTTACTCGATGATGTGCTACTGTCGAAGAAAAACAAGAGAGGTACGGCAATGGATCTGTCATACGGTAGTGAGTACGACGCGTTCCGCGAGGAAGTGAAGTCGTTCATTCGTTCCCATAAGCACAAGCAGCCAAAACCGGGTGATGGCATTAAGAGTCAAGCCATGCGTGATTGGCAAAGCCTGCTCATCGAGCACGGCTACCACAGCCGAACGATCGCCAGCGAATACGGTGGTTATGGCGCGGAGCCCGACATTATCAAGTCGCGCATTATTGCAGAGGAATTTGGCGCTGAGCGGGTGCATCGCGGCTTTGATGGTCAGGGAGTCACCATGCTTACCCCAGTTCTGCTAGAGATGGGTACGGAGGAGCAGAAGAGAGCCTTTGTCGAACCGACCATCAAAGCAGAGATGATTTGGTGTCAGGGCTACTCGGAACCGGGTGCTGGCAGTGACTTGGCAAGTCTGACGACGAAGGCGGAGCTCGATGGTGACGAGTGGGTGATTAACGGCCAGAAGATTTGGACCAGCACCGCTCATCACGCAGACTGGATTTTCTGTCTTGTTCGAACCGAACCTGATGCACCGAAGCACTTGGGCATTTCATTTCTACTCTTCCGCATGGACACCCCCGGGATTGAAATTAGACCGCTGGTGGATATGACGGGAGACGCTAACTTTAATGAGGTTTTCTTCACCGATGTGCGGGTGCCGAAGCACCAGATCGTCGGTCAGCGCGGCCAGGGATGGCAGGTGGCGAATGCCATTCTAGGACACGAGCGTGGCTCACTGGCTACACCCGATGCGGCGATGAATCGACTGCATGGTGTAAAGCGACTGATGCGTGAGGAAAGCATCAATGGCGAGCCCATTATGTCCAATCCGGTATTTCGCGATCGCCTTATGAAGCTCGAGGGCCGCGTACTCGCGATGCAATACAACGATATGCGCTTGCTGTCTGCCAAGATTAATAAGAATCAGGACGTCCGCCTCGCCGGCATGATTGTGAAACTCACAGGCACAGAGCTTCGCCATGAAATCGAATGCTTGGGCATCGATGTCATGGGTGAAATTGGTCTGAGTTACGGTGACAACCCTCACCTGCGTGGCCACGGAAGCTGGCAGTATCAGTACATGTTCTACCTTGGCCTGATTATCGGCGGCGGAACGTCGCAAATTCAGAAAAACATCATCAGTGAACGCGGCTTGGGCATGCCAAAAGAACCCAAGATCCCGTCAGAAAAATCAGCTGAAAAATCAGCTAAGGAGGCCTGAGATGGAGTTTGGACTATCACAGGACCAATTAATGCTCGGCGACAGTGTCCGCAAGTTTCTGGCCTCAGAAGTGCCTCTAGACACAGTACGACAGCTCGCCGCAGGTGAGTCTGATGATTCGTCAGTTTGGCAAGGGCTGGCCGACATGGGGCTTGCGGGGCTGATTATCCCCGAGGCCCACGGTGGTGCCGAGCTGGGTATGCTGGACGCTGTAGCAATCGCCGAGGCTTTAGGCTACGCCGCTTGCCCGGGCCCGTTTTTAAGCACGGCGATCATGTCGGCTTATTTGCTGAACGCGGCTGGAGCCACTGACCCCCTGACTCGCATGGCCTCAGGTGAATATCGGGTGGGTATCGCGTTCAGCGATGTAATTGGCTCGCGAAAAGGGCAAGTTACCGAGGCTGATTCCAAGCTGACAGGGCAGTCACTATTCGCGCTCGACGCCACTGCTGATGCCTATCTAATTGGTTTATCTGATGGCCGGGTCTTTATGATCGAGGCCTCTGAACTAACGAGGTCTTCGTTGTCGACCATTGACGTCACGCAAAGTGTTTGTGAGCTGTCCTTTGATCAGTCGCCGGCCTGCCATGTATCGAGTAGCTCAGAGCTTGTGTGGCAAACGATCCACCGAGGGCGCGCTATCCAAGCAGCCGATACTTTGGGTGCCGCACAATACATGTTGGATCAGGCTGTTGCTTATTCACTTGATCGTAAGCAGTTCAATCGGGTGATTGGGTCGTTCCAAGCGGTGAAACACATGTGCGCTGAGATGGCATCGCAACTTGAGCCTTGCCGCGCCTTCGCATGGTATGCGGGGCATGCGTTTGATGAGTCGACAGACGAGGCGGCACTTACCGCCTGTCACGCGAAGGCGCATATGGCCGAAGTAGGGCAGTTTATTGCTAAGACCAGCACCGAGGTGCATGGCGGCATGGGCTTTACTGACCTGGTTGGCCTGCACTATTGGTTCAAGCGGATAGGCTTTAACCGGCAGCTACTGGGTTCGCCTGAAGCCGTCAGGCACGAGGCCGCTGAGCTAGAGGGACTGTGTTAGAAGCCATAGGTAGTGGTTGAAACTGAATAATAAAAAACGGACGTTTTATGAGTATCAAACGTGTTGTCTTAGCTGTCTTCATTTGGGCACTGGCTGCTTGCAGTACCGAGACGCCTGATCATGACATGAAAGCCGGCGCATCCCTCTCTCTTGCACAGGGAGAGGTGATAGGTATTCCCTCACCGTATGATGACGCGATTACGGTCTACCGAGGCCTACCTTACGCCACAGCCCCGATCGGTGATTTGCGGTGGCGACCACCACAGGCCGCCGTGGGCTGGGACGGCGTTCGCGTTGCGGACACCTTTGCAGACAGCTGCTTTCAGCTGCGCCACACCTCAAATTTTGTCTGGCGACGGGAGGGCTTTCCTGTTTCCGAGGACTGCCTTTATCTCAACGTATGGGCCCCGGACAATGCAGAAGACCTGCCGGTCATGGTGTGGTTTCACGGTGGTGCGCACACCAGCGGGCAGGGGCATTCACTCATTTTTGACGGTACGTCTTTGGCTCAGCAGGGAGTTGTCGTCGTAACGGTGAATTATCGACTGGGCCCCTTTGGTTTTCTCGCGCACCCGTGGCTGGTCGAGGCGTCCGAATCGGGCGTCTCCGGAAACTACGGGCTGATGGATAAGATCGCTGCGTTGAGATGGGTCAGAGATAACGTGCTCGCCATGGGTGGTGATCCTAGTAACGTCACTATTTTTGGTCAGTCTGCCGGTTCGCAAAGCGTATGCTCGCTAATGGTGTCTCCCTCGGCCCAAGGTCTTTTTCATAAGGCTATTGGTCAATCCGCAGCCTGCGTCAATCCGCTCTCGGTCGACGATGCCAACGGCCATTTACGCGGTTCGGCACTGGTTGAATCGCTGGGTGCAAATTCCCTTGAGGCATTGCAGGCGGCTAACCCTGACGCCTTGCTGTCCGCCATGGTTGAGTCAGGCTGGGAGGCCGGTAGTCGCATAGTGATAGATGGCAATGTCTTAGTGGAGTGGCCGAGCCAAACCTATGCTGAAGGTCGTCAGGCCAAAATTCCATTAATGCTCGGATTTCTGGACAACGAAGGTGAACAGCTGTTTCCTGTTGATCAGTCGGTGACGCAAGCGGGACTCGACGGGTTTTTAAACTACGTGGCAGGCAATCTGGCCGAGGAGCTTAAGGGCGAGTACGACGCCGGGAACCTCACGCTAGGTCAGCTTCAGCACGCGGTATCGACCGATATCTTCATGGCTTTTGGCATGCAGCGATGGGCTGAGTACCACGCGCTTACCGGTAAACCCACATACCTCTACTTCATGGACCACGTGCCACCTGCGTTTCATCTCTACATGCCTGAGCAGTCCTATCTGGCGCTGGATGGGGGTTCGCGAAGTGGTGGCGCCTACCATTCCGGTGATCTGGCCTTGGTGTTTGGATCGTTAGACAAAGTGGGGTATGACTGGACTGATGAGGACAAGTTTGTCTCTGAGCAGATGGTTACGTATTGGACAAACTTTGCTAAAACAGGAAATCCAAACCCATCCGGCGAGGATGCATGGACACCGTTTGATCGCGAGCGCCTGAGTACCCGTGTCATTAACGCGGAGCCCGCCACCGTCGCCGGTGTTAGAAAACGTATTTTGGAGATATTAGCGAGTCGCCAGCCTCTCTAGGGTGACTGTTTCCAGTGAAGCCAGTTAAGTCAGAGTTGAGCTAAGTAAAAGTTGAGAAAGGAGCCCCACACATGAGTCCCAGCAGAAAATATTCCCTGGCAGCCATCGTATTATCTGCCGTCATGAGTCTTCAGGTCTCAGCCCACAATCATGCAGGTGAGAAGCCCACGAAGGACCCGGTCAATGTCGTGGCAATGACCCTTCCGGAGATTGTCAGCGGGTTGAAGACCGGTCAGTTCAGTTCGCAGGATCTGACCCGCGCCTATCTTCAACGCATAGAGACCGTTGACCGCTCTGGACCCACCCTACACGCCATTATTTCGCTGAACTCTAGCGCAATGAAGCTAGCAAAGAAAAGCGACATGCGACGCGCACAAGGCAAAGAAAAAAGTCCACTCGATGGTGTGCCTTTCTTACTCAAAGATAACATTGAGTCGAAAGATCTTATGGCAACAACGGCAGGATCAACGGCTCTTATCGACAACGTAACAGGTCGTGATAGCCCACTGGTGGCCGGGCTTCGTGATTCTGGTGCCATTATTTTGGGCAAGGCTAATCTCAGTCAGTGGGCAAACTTTCGTTCATCGCACTCGGTATCGGGCTGGTCAGCTGTGGGTGGTCTTGTAAAAAACCCGCATGTACTCGATCGGCAAGCCTGCGGTTCAAGTTCCGGCTCTGCCGCCGCGACGGCAGCAAGTCTGGCGGCCGGTACGGTAGGGACAGAGACCAATGGCTCGATCATCTGTCCCTCGCAGGTGAATGGTGTGGTGGGTCTGAAGCCCACACACGGGCTTTTGCCGATTGACCATATCGTACCCATTGCTGCGACGCAGGACACGGCGGGGCCCATTACAAAATCGGTCGCAGGCGCGGCACTTATGCTCGACGGGATGACTGGCTGGCAGAACAATTACGCTGGGTCGTTGGATGCCAGCGTCGTGAAGGGAATGCGGGTGGGTGTGCTCGATTTTGCCCGTAATGACAGTCCTCGCCTAAACGCACAGTTCGACGCAGCGATAGCCCGAATGGAGGCATCGGGAGCAACAATTGTGCGCATTGAAAGCAACGATACGCCTCCTGAGTTCGGGAGGGCTTCGCGGCTGGTGTTGGGTTCAGAATTCAAAGTATTCCTCGATGCCTACCTGAGCGGCTCGCCCGCGGATATTCCCATTCGAAGTCTGGCTGATCTAGTTGCCTTCAATAAGGAGAATGCCGAGGTTGAGCAGGCCATCTTTGGGCAGGATATTCTCGAGTCATCGCTCGAATCGCCTGCGATGGATAGCGATACCTATCAGGATGCATTGGCGCTGATCCGCAAGACGACTCGGGACGACGGCATTGACGCGCTACTTCGCGACCATGATGTACAGGTCCTAATGGGACCTAGTGGTCCGGTGTCGCCCCGAGCCGACGTCGTCAATGGTGATGTTTGGCCGGCTTGGGCCGGCGCAGGCTCCATGGCCGCTATTAGCGGCTATCCCAACCTGACGGTTCCCATGGGCACCATTGCCGGGGTGCCGGTTGGCGTCTCCTTTATGAGTGGTCGCGGCGCAGATGCGTTGTTGCTATCAGTGGGGCTCGCGTTCGAGAAAACGGGCTCTGGATCCCCGGTGCCTCAGTATAAGCTATCGGTTAATGCGGAGGATATGCGGGGGCTTTAACACTTATTGAATTCAGTGCTCGCTCTTTTCTTCGGATAGGTCAAATGTGGGGAGGCAGGCGCTTCATTAGCAAAAAAATTGAGTGAATTTCTCATTAGCTACTAGTTTGTAGGTTGGAAGCCACGTTCGCGTTTCCAGCTTGCGGAGGTGTAGAGGGTAAAAATCAATAAGACGGGAGCAACACAATGAGAAGAATAAGTCAGGCAGTACTCGGTTCAATCCTTACCTTTGGCAGTGCGGGTGTTGTAGCCGACGATCACGAAGTGTTTGCGGGCGATATGGACCCAGCAGAGCCCATGTCGATTCAGGCAAATATTTGCACTCTAAATGATGGCGTATCACTTGATGACTATGCGGCTTTTTTCAAAAGGTATCAGAAATGGGCATCAAAAAATGATGCTGAGGTGGCCTCGGTACGGCAGTTTCCGTTTGCGACTCACAACAATGCGAACAACCCGTATCAGGCAGATTTTGTAGAATTTCTGATAACCGACTTCGAGAATGCTGGAACCTCTTGGGATAAGTGGATGTCTGGTAAGTCTGGCCAAAAACTTAATGCCGAGTGGCAAGAGATGGCGTCGTGTAGCGTGAAATTTGCCGCTATGTTCACGCAATGGGCGGATGTAGATGCCATCAATAGTGACGATGCCAGAGTTGTAACATGGAACTGGTGCACTCGCAGAGAGGGCGTGTCTCATGATGATTTAAACGCGGCACACACTGCCTTTGTAGAGGAGAATCCCGAGGGCTTAGGCAACATCGGTTGGTTCACGCTTTACCCGAATATTGGCGGAGCCGATACTGCGGGTGAGTTCGCGCATATCGTTGTTTACCCCAATATGGAAGGTCTCATGGAGCATCAGGAGTGGTTCGCCAAGGACGGATGGCGTGGTCGCATGGATTACTACCAGATGGCCGATTGCACGGGTGAAGCCCTGATGACTGAGCAGGTACTTGGTCGACCGGGCGCCTAAAGAGAGAGTGATGGAAATATAGGCCGCCTACGGCCGGCTTTTTTCTCTTTGAAAAGCGACTACGCTTACACCATATGACAGAATGACGCTGTTCCATTATCAAAAAAACAAATAGGAAGGACAACAAGGAGACGTGTTATGAGCTACGAGTGTTTCGAGTTAACGCTGTCAGAGGGCATTGCCCACATCCGCTTTAATCGCCCTGAAAAAGCCAACTCGATGGTTCCATCGTTCTGGACAGAGTTACCAACTGTTGTTAACGAGTTATCGCGTGATGCATCAGCGCGCGTCATTGTCCTGTCGGCTGAAGGGCGTCACTTCTCCTCGGGTATGGATGTATCGGTCTTCACCGAGGGCGGTCTCGATGGACCTGCCAGTGGCAGTCGCTTTGTTCGCGCTGAGGCATTCCGCCATCACTGCATGGCGTTACAAGATGCGTTCACCTGCCTAGAAGAAGCCCGCATGCCTGCTCTAGTGGCAATACAGGGCGCGGCTGTTGGTGGGGCAATGGACCTCATCACCGCTTGCGACTGTCGGTACGCGACCCGTGATGCGTTTTTCTCAGTACATGAGACCGCAATTGGCATGACAGCCGATGTGGGCACTTACCCACGACTGGTTAAGCTCATTCCCGAGGGTTGGGCAAGGCAAATGTCCTATACCGCAGAGCGGGTGAGTGCCGAGAAAGCGCGAGACATTGGACTGGTCAACGAAGTGTATGACTCGGCTGAAGAAATGTTAGAGGCGGTCATGAACATCGCGCGTCAAATTGCGGCACATGCACCACTCGCCGTTTCTGGCGCTAAGCGCATGGTGAATTACGCGCGCGATCACAGCACAGCTGACGGTCTTGACTACATTGCGACGTGGAACGCGTCCATGCTTGACGGTGAGGCTATTCGCAATACCTTTGTGGCGCAGGCTAAAGGCGAAAAGCCTGAATACGAGGACTTACTGGCAGTCAAAAAAGCAGCGGGTGAGTAATAGTTGGCGCACGGCCAAAAGCCGCAGGAGGGACTTTTTGGTGACGTTGGATTGGTCGTACTCAACGGGCGTCTTGGCTTGTGCGGGTGTCGTCGACCAGCAGTCGCGGGACAACGCGGCATACCGGGATACATCGATGCAAGTGACTCGTTGATTAACCTTGGACGTGTTGCAACTAGGGTATTCCGAATCCCAACCAAAAATGTGGCGAGATAATGTCCCTGGCGCTCGACGCGACGCCCAGCGCGAGAGATTAAGACCGGTGTAACGATAACTTACAGGACTTGCTTTTCACTTGCTGTTTAACCGCTCATCATAGCCCTTGATCATAACTCGTCTTAAAACTTCCTTGGACTGATAACGGTGTAAGCGTCAGAAGTCGTGGCTTTCCGGCAATCACAAGTGAAACCGCTGTAGCACTGCACGTGGCTGGCCGTATACTACCGACTGAATTGCACAAATTGAGTGCCATGACCAATAGCGTTGCTCTCATTTGGTGCGGTTTTCGAGTCAAATACAGCTGCTTTTGTGAGACGTTTTCTTTACAAACAGGCTAGCTATTTGTGAGTCATCAATTTTGTGTATTTGGCATCTAATGTGCTTAGTGTCCGTAAATACCTAATAACGTCTATCCGATTTCTGCTCGGACTCATTTTTTTATCAGAAAAGGACCTACTCCGGTGAAGCCTCATTTTCCTAAAGCTTTGTTAAGTGCATCCATTGCATACACCCTATTTGCCTCGAGTGCTCTCGCGCAGTCGGGCCCCGTCTTTGAAGAAGTCATCGTGACCGCCGAAAAACGGTCAGAGAGTCTGCAGGATCTGTCACAGGCCGTTACGGCATTAACGGCTGCTGACGTAGAAGACCGCCAGCTGACTTCCTTCGTTGATCTAAGCGCTATCGCTCCTGGTGTGAACGTTGCGAAGAACGAAGGCTTTAAGACAGTGATTACCATTCGTGGTATCGGTAATGAGGCGAACCAGAATGCGATTGCCAATCCGTCGGTCTCGTATCACCTTGACGGTGTATACATCGCATCACCCTTCGCCTTACAGACAGATTTTCTTGATCTCGAACAAATCGAAGTACTGCGTGGACCCCAGGGTACGTTGTTCGGACAGAACTCAACCGGCGGTGCAATCAACGTCATCACCATGGATCCTAACTTTGAAGAGTTCAGTGGTACGGCCGATCTCAGCCTCGGTCAGTATAAGGGCGTTCGTGCTCGCGCAAGCATGAACATTCCACTGTCTGACACTCTAGTGGCACGTGTTTCGCTGCTTCGTAACAACCGCGAGGGATTTACTGAAAACGTATCCAACGGCCAGGATCTTGACGACGCAGACAGCCTCTCTGCTCGCGTTAAGCTGCTGTGGCAAGCCAGCGACGACGTAACAGTGAAGCTAGGTGCGCAGCTGTTTGATGAGAGCGTTAACGGACAAGCTCAGAAGGGCATTTATGATCCAACACCGGGCGCGCGCCGCTTGGCACAAGATTCTCGATCGGCCTATGAGCTGACTTCGGAGATGTATAGCGCGACGGTTGAGTGGGATCTTCCTGCCTTCACATTCAAGTCGATCACCAGCTACCAGAGCGACGACATCAGAGTGCTGCGTGATAACGACCGGCACGACTCAACTACGTTGCCACCGTTCTTCCTACTACAGAGTTACTTTGACCCTGAAACGAATGACCAGACCACAACCACACAAGAGTTCAACCTGATCTCTTCGGAACCCGCGTTTGGCACCTTAGATTGGGTGGCCGGTGTTTTCTATCTCGATACTGAGGTGGATATAGCGATTACCGAGCGTCTAGATTTCGGCTTTGATGGCACATTTGATCCCTTCACGGTGGAAGACATTGTAACCTTCGGTCCTGCCGATGCGGGCTTCATTTCAAACTCGAAGCCAGAGCGTGAATCGATGTCGGTATACGGTCAGGGCACCCTCGCGCTCACCGACACAACACGCCTCATTGGTGGATTGCGTTATACGCGAGACGAAGTTTATAGCGAAGTCACCAACTTCTACGGTCGCGGTGGTACTGATATCCTAGAAATCGATAGTAACGAAGTCACGGGCCGTATCGCCTATGAGAAAGACTTTGACGAGGTGACCTTGGGCTACGTTTCATACACCCGTGGTTTTAAGCCAGGTGGTTCCAACCTGACTTACGGTCGCGAGAGCGTCGTATCACCCATCGTTGTGCTTCCTACCTTCGAGCAGGAGACCATCGATGCGTATGAGGTGGGTCTGAAGACAGATCTCGACGAAGGACGAGTGCGAGTGAACGCAGCGGCGTTCCTCTACAACTACGAGAATCTGCAGTATCAAGCAACCGACCCCGAAGTATTCCAGGGCGGTGTGGGAAATATTCCAGAGTCTCAGATTTTTGGTGCTGAGCTGGAGCTGGGCGCGTTTTTGAGCGAGTCACTACTGTTCGATGCACGTCTGGCGTGGTTGAACACTGAAATCACCCAGAGTCACCTTGCGCTGGATAACGTAGCCTCTGAAGCGGCAACGAATGCGCTGCTTGCTCAGGGCGTCAACTTGTTCAGTCCAGAGGTTGAAGTGGCTCGTGCAGCGCAGATTGCTGATGTTCGTGGCAATGTTCTGCCCAAGACACCTAAAGTGACAGCGAATATCGCTCTGACACATACCGCGTCCATTGACGGTTGGGGTGATGTTAGATCGAGCTTGAGCTACACCTACCGAGGTGATTTCAAGCACCGTGTGTTTAACAACCCAACAACGGACAACGTTGCGTCTTACCAGACCCTCGATGTCATGGTGAAACTCTCACCTGATAATGCGTCATGGCGGGTTGAGCTGATCGGTAAGAACATTACTGATGATGCAGGCATCAACGCACGATTTACTGACGTGTTCGGTGTGGGCGCCACGGGTGATCAGTTCATCCAGCCACGCCAGATCATGGTCCGTGCCGGTATCGATTTCTAAGTAGCTATCTAGGACGCGTCTTACGGTTGCTGTCGAACGTGGCTCTGAGATGTTGCTGAGTTGATTGAAAATGGCAGCCTTGGGCTGCCATTTTTCGTTTTCGATATGGGAAGAGCCGCCGATGGGTGGCAATCGATCGCGCTCATCGGCAGACTGAGGCGCGACAATAATTAACTGGGGTAGGGCGCATGCGCGACTTCTTTAAACTGCAGGAGCACGGTACATCGGTTGGACGCGAGATCATGGCTGGTGCGACCACGTTCGCGGCCATGGCTTATATCCTCGTCGTCAATCCGCAGATCATGGCCATCGCGGGGATCGATCAGGGCGCGAGCTTTGTTGCAACCTGTCTGGCCGCAGCGGTGAGTTGCCTTCTGATGGGTCTCTACGCCAATTGGCCAGTGGGCTTAGCACCTGGCATGGGCCTGAATGCGCTTTTCGCCTATACCATCGTTGGTGACATGGGCTACCCATGGCAAACCGCACTGGGCGCCGTATTCATTGCAGGTGTGCTCTTTGTGATCATCAGCACCACACGAATCCGCGCGTGGATCATCATGAGTATTCCGGACGATTTGAAGATCGGCATGACCGCGGGTGTTGGATTGTTCATTGGCATCATTGGTCTTCAGAACGGGGGAATCATCGCCGACCATCCGGCCACGCTCCTCACCATGGGTGACTTCAGTCAAATACCCACATCGCTTGCCGCTCTTAGCTTCTTGCTCGTGGCTATTTTGTCGGCACGATTGGCGGCGGGCGGTCTGATTCTGGGTATTTTTGCCGTAACTGTTTTGGGAATTTTACTGGGCGAGGTGACCTATCAGGGCATTGTCTCAGCACCCCCTTCGATCGCACCTTTGGTCGGTCAAATCGACATGATGGCGGCGCTTAACGTCTCCCTGGTTAGCGTCATCTTTTCGATCCTCATCGTGAACTTATTCGACACGACCGGCACTTTGGTGGGTGTCGCTTCAAATGCGGGCCTTGTCGACGAAGACGGTAATTACAAGAACTTCAGCAAAGCCTTAAAAGCGGACAGTACGTCGAGTGTGCTCGGTGCTTTGCTCGGCAACTCGCCGGTGACTTCATACGTGGAGAGCGCGGCGGGTGTTGCCGCGGGTGGTCGAACAGGCCTGACCGCTTGTGCGGTCGGCGCTTTCTTCCTGTTGGCCATCTTCTTTGCGCCACTGGCAATGATGATTCCTAGCTTTGCAGTCTCGGGTGCACTCATTTATGTGGCGCTGCTCATGTGCTCAGGGCTCGGACGCTTAAGCTGGGACAGCCCAGTCGTCCTGATCCCTGCTTTGCTCATTATGATCATGATCCCTCTGACGTTCTCGATTGCAGATGGCATCGGCATTGGGTTCATCAGCTATGTCGCACTCAGCTTGCTCGCGTCCGAGGAGCGTAAAGTGAGTTGGGGGGCGCTTGTGATAGCAGGATTATTCGTCGTCAAATTTGCGCTGCTCTAAAGCGACTTACAGCCGGACCACAACACTACGTTTTGATGTGGTCCTTGAGGATCTCAAAGAGCGCAGGCTTGTTTTCTCTAAGCTCGTCGGCGGTCAATCCCTGTATCTCGTAGGGGTACACGAGCCAGTCCTCATTCTCATACAGGTAGTAATCGGGTGTTAGGTCTACCTTGCGCCGACTGGGCTTGTAGTAGGGGGTAGCAACGCGAATGTCCCGGGGGATGTTCTGGCGTAATAGTTTGTGTAACCGATCAATGACTGCGTCAATCGTGCGGCCGGTGTCGAAGACGTCATCGACAATCAAGAGTTTGTCTTCGTGCGTGAGGCGTTTCACCAGATAGCTTAAGCCGTAGACTTCAACATGACCTTTCTCTTGATCGATACCCTGTTTGTAGGACGAGGTTCGGATGGCGATGTTGTCAGTTTGAATGCCCGCGTAGGCAAGGATTTCCTGTACCGTGATCCCCACCGGTGCGCCGCCACGCCAAATACCCACAATGAAGGTGGGTTTGAAGCCGCTGTTTATGATTTGGGTACCCAATTGAAACGAATCGTTCAATAATTGATTAGCGGACAGGTATGTTTTCGTGGCGCTCATGAATGTGATCTTGGTAACCGCTAAAACCCTATGATATCAGCCAGCAACCTTTAGGAAATCAGCCCTTGGATCAAATGATCAAAAAAACCTTTGTTGAGGAAGAGACCTTACTCAATGATGCCTTCCGCATGGCCGTATCCGTCCATGAAAGCGGATTTGCACCCACGTTTATTGTGGGCATTTGGCGCGGTGGCTCCTCCGTAGGCATATACGTGCAGGAATGCCTGCAGTTCCTGGGTGTCGAAAGCGACCACATCTCCATTCGCACGTCCTATGCGGGGTTGCCCGAGTACCAAAAGTCGGTGGATGACCCATCGAGTATTCGTGTGCACGGACTGCAGTATTTACTCGAGAACCTGAATGCAGATGATCGCTTATTGTTGGTTGATGATGTCTTTAATTCGGGATATAGCATCGAGGCCGTCATTACTGAGCTTCAGCAAAAGCTACGATTGAATATGCCGTCTGAGGTCAAAGTCGCAACCCCGTATTTTAAGCCCTCGAAAAACAAAACTGGCCGGTCTCCTGACTTCTATGTTCACGAGGTCGATGAGTGGCTGGTACTGCCCTATGAGCTGCAGGGCTTGAGTTATGATGAGATTGTCAATAACAAACCATCGATGGCGGGCATTTTGGAGCAACTATAGGGTTAGGTTGGGAGCCGCGCAGTTTAATCACCCAAGCGCAGTGATTAGGCAAAAAATTTAGGTAGACGATGCGGTATTTACTAATAGAGCGACGATGCTGCTAATTGTGGGCTCGCGGCATCCTATCGAGCTTCAGTTCATTCCAGACTGTCTCACTAAATGTTCGTTGGGGACTGTCTAGGGGAATGCCTGTACTGTCGGCGATTCTTACCATCCTTTGAAAGTTTGCAGCCACCGCAGCGGCGTCGACTACCACTTCCTGGCTGGAAGCGGCGGCGAGAGATTCTCTAAAGATACTGAGCGCATCTTCCTCGTCTCGTTTAGCGATTGACTCAGCAAAGGCAGCCAGCTCCGCTGACAAAGGAACGTCTTTCAGCGCATCGCGAGACTCCCCAGTAATAAGGTCCATATCGGATGACGTTTCGTCGTGATTGACACTCAACCTGAGCATCATGGCGTGTGAGACCGTTCAGTAAAAGCAGTCGTTATATGAAGACACTCTTGCTGCGACAATTTCCATCTGCGCCCTGCTGAGTGAGCGATCAAACTCTTGCTGCATGGTAGCGATGTCAGTCATCGACATATATTGGGCTTTCATGACAGCTACCCACTCGCGGACGGCGTTTGGCACGAGACTAAGAGCTCTGTGTACGTTGGCTGTTCTGTTAATCCAAAGGTCTTCTTCGTGTCCAACCGCGCCGTCGGACGGAAGCATGGCGACGAAGCCTGTTCCATGCGTGGCTTGCGGTGGTGAATACCTACTCGGTGACAGCGTGTCAGATGGTTCGGGGAGGGCTTCCAAGGGCAATCCTATTGCCCGATGAAACTCATCGATACTGAAGACCGTCACTGTGATGCCAACGAGTTCTACATAGGCTGCCTCAGATAAACCGTTCTCCCGAAGTTCGGTGACGTAGGACTCCGTGATCCGCGCCTGATCGGTAATGACTTTATGAATTGCCTCGACCATAACGGGCGGTAGATCCGTCACCGCCGTATGCGATCCCGTGATAGAGCTTGGAGAAAGCGCATTTTTGCGCCGTAGACAAAGAGCGCAATCAAAAGCGGCTCTTGATTCTGCTGCTATCGCGATTCGTTCGCTCGCCGTAAACCAGGTTCCAGCAGCTGATAGTTGGCGCCAATAAACATTGAAGCATTCGGCCATAGCCGAGCGTATTTCAATATCGCGCGTTGCGTAGTCAAAAAATATACGGCTCACCACTACCTCTCTCAAGAATAAAGGTTATTGTCCCGGACCCGGAACAGCTTACCTCTACGTTCGCAGTATTGTTGAGAAATTACCGATTTTCAAAAAAAGTTGCGGAAGTTTGAACGCATGCCACGCATCAGATTAAGTTATACCGCGCTCGGAGCTCGTCCAGTGACTCATCCCAATGGTTTTCCCAGTGAACAGGTAGTAATGGCTTAGCCGTACGACCTCTCATCCACCCTTCAGTAATAGCATCCATTACGAAAGGAAGCAGTTCAGGCTGATAAAGAACCATTTGCAGTGGGCGGCTCGCAATAATCATGGCCGGATAGGGCGCCGGCGCTTGAGCAACTGTAAAGCTGACGACCTTCACTTCGCCCAGCGGCGTCGTATCGTAACCGGTCAAGACATGAAATAAGTCATGAAGTTGAAAACCGCGTTCGGCCAGATGTCCCTCGTCCGTGCCACGCGACTTGTGAGCGGGTATGAAGTCGGACTCGCGGAGTAAATTCGCATCTAATTCGTTGTCCTCTAAATAGTGCCAATACGCCCGTCCCAGACTTCCGCTTGGACATCGTTTTAACA
Organism: Halieaceae bacterium; assembly: GCA_902547755.1. Taxonomy (GTDB): domain Bacteria; phylum Pseudomonadota; class Gammaproteobacteria; order Pseudomonadales; family Halieaceae; genus Luminiphilus. The sequence continues at coordinate 44,677 of CACCPA010000010.1, forward strand.
TGTCAATATCGGGTGACTCGCTCAAAAATCGATCGGAAAGCATGGACTCAGCGCCGGGACTAGATGCCATTAGACGAGAAAATCCGTCAAGTGCAGCGGGGTCTGCATGCTCCATGAATGTCAGTGTTAATGGGACTGAGGCACGTGGATCCCAACTCGCCAAGCTCTCGAGAAGCGCCTCTATCAACTCAGGTTTGAGATCGGAAGATTTCTGCATTCTTTATCTCATTGAAATAGACAAGCGGTTACTGGCGTTTATCAATCGTTGTTTTAATAGGTTGCCTACACCAATGGCGGCATGCAAGAGGAGATTTTTTGCCTATGGTGACGGAGTGTAGGCACAATTGATTTCTTTGAGCGCCTATCTCGACCCGCGTCTTTTGTATGTAAAGATAATGCTCTCTTGGGCGCTCTATATGACGAGAGTGGTAGATTTAGTTTTAGAAGGGTTACGTACAGAAAGGAAATTTTCAGTAAACATCGATATGCTCGCCGCAGTGACTTTAATGGGCGTTATCTAGTTGTACTAGTTTGTTATCTGCAAAGCGCAGTCTTGCTGATTCGCGGGGCGGTATATGGTGTTAGGCAATTTGATTGATATCGAAGTGCTCTTGGTCCTGGGTGCTTTCTCTGGGCAGTTCAGTTGATATTGCTACTTTGGTGAGTGCGGTGTCGGAAATCACCAATGAACGGGCGATCGCGCGCGTGCGCGCTTGGATCGAGCGCTTTGTGGTCGATCTCAACTTATGCCCCTTTGCACGCCCTGTGGTCTCAACAGATGCACTGCGCATTGTTGCATGCGAATCGGCATCACCCGAGGCTATTGCCACACTGCTCATCACCGAGTTTGATTTGCTCAGCCAGTCATCAGAGTCGGATATCGCCACCTCAGTACTCGTATTTCCCAAGGGTTTAGAGGATTTTGATGATTATCTAGGGTTTCTCGATGACGCGCAGACGTTGCTCGAGGAATTGGGGTTGGGCGGCGAAATTCAGATCGCCAGTTTTCATCCTGACTATCGCTTTGAAGGAGAGCCAGTAGATGCGGTTAGTCACTTTACTAACCGTGCGCCATACCCACTTATTCATTTGCTCCGCGAGACTTTGGTGACGAACGCGCTGGACGCCTACCCGAACCCGGAGCGGATCCCTGAGCGCAATATTCAGACGCTCGAGCGACTGGGATTAGCTGGCATTGAGAGCTTACTGAACTCACTCGACCGCTAAACAGTTACGACTGTCAGGCTGCCTGCGCGGGATTGCGATCGACCATGTCCTTTTCGAGACGCCGCCACGTTAAGAGGAAGAAGAAGGCACACGCCGCATAGAGACTCGCGGTAATCAGCATGGCGGATCTCAGGCTGTCGGCATAAACCGCACCGCAGACGTTCTGCAGCGGCTCGCTGAGTTCGGCAATCACCCGCGGATGGCACTGATTCCTCGCTAGTTCGTCGGTGGCAACACCCAACTCGACAATCCCGTTGACGAAGAAGATGTCGGAGACGGCGCCAATGAAGAGCGGACCGAAACCATAACCAATGAGGTTAACGACAAAGAGCAGTACAGCGGTCGCTGTTGCACGTACGCGCATTGTGACGACACCCTGGCCAATCGTGTACTGGGCCGCCAGGTAGCCATACTTCACAAAGCCACCAATGCCCAAACATATGCCTGCATAGAAAAGGTTCTCGGTAGTAAAGGCAAAGAGATAGAAGGGAACCGACAGCGCTAAACCAATGGCAGGTACCCAGGCGATGGCGCCCGGGTATTTCTTGTAGAGCCGGGTTGCCATCCAGCCGGTAGCGAATGTGCCGCTGGCAGCGACGAGCGCGACTGGCGTGTTAATCCATATGGCGGCTTCACCGGTGGTAATGCCGTGAGCACGCACGAGGAAGATCGACTGGAAAGACGAGATACCGTAGCCACAAAAAGCGGCAATGGTGGCGCCTGCTGTCATCAACCAGAAGGCAGGTTTTGTCGTTAACTCCCGAATGGCCTCACGCAGTTCAACACGCTCTTCAGGTTGCGTACTCGAGGGGTCGGTATACCCTCGAGGTGGTTCCTTGACGGTCATTTTGAAGATAGCGGCGATGAGCAGACCGGGTAAGCCAACGACAAAAAATGCCGTCCGCCAATCGAAGGCATCGGTGACCCAACCGCCAATCAAGTTGGCAAACATGCCACCCAGTGTGACGCCCATGGCGTAAACACCGAGTGCCTGGGAGCGCTCACGCGGTGTGAAGTAGTCGGCAATAAGCGAGTTGGCGGGGGGCGTACACCCGGCCTCGCCGACCCCAACCCCGACTCGGCACATGAGCAAGACCCAGAACGCCCCGACGGTGATTGAGCCAATGGTGACTTCCGTTGAGAGGCCGCACAGCGCCGTCATTAGAGACCAGAGGGCGATACAGATGGTCATGATCCACACACGGTGTCCTGTGTCGGCGAGTCGAGCCAAGGGTATACCGACGATGGTGTAAAGCAGAGCAAAGCCAAAGCCAGTAAGCAAGCCGAACTGGGTGTCCGAGATTCCCAGTTCAGGCACTAGGTCAGGCCCCACTACCGCGAGGAGTCCGCGGTCGACAAAGTTCAAAATGTAAATGAGGGTCAGGGCGGAGAGAACGTAGGTTCGATAGGACTTACTGCCGTACCCTGTGTTCTCAGTTTGCGCGTCGTTATCGGGCGCTGTGGCCTCTGTCATGTGCGAGATTCCCAGTATTGGTGGTGCTTGTTATTGGATTTATCTGCTCCAAACCTTACCAAAGAAACGAGGCATGTCATCAGTTAATTTCAGGTTCGGTTCTGATCGAGATGGCGGGATTTTGAGTCTTCGCTATCGCTCGACAGACCTCCGATTAGCTCCGGCCACTCTTCCCTTCGGGCGCGGGTTCAGCTGTCACAGCCGCTAAAAATAAAAAAGGTGCACCTAACGGCGACCCTTTTCTGTTTTGGTGGAGGCAGCGGGAGCCTATAAGTAGACTTAAAATGTTGACTTAATTAAATAAAAAATCTTCTGAATTTTAAAATGCCCCCAAATATGCCCCCTGTCGTTACGCCAGTAAGCTCAGACAAAATGTAAAGAGCCAAGGTTCCTTGCGCAGCGGATCTTTTTTCCCTGATGTAACACTGCACCGGACATCTTCTCTATCACTTTTGGAGTCTTCCATGACTATTATCAAAAAAACTTTAGTAATGATGTGCGCTGCACTCGCACTGTCGATGCGAATGTTTCTGCGCTTGAGAAGCAAATATGGCTGCTTAGCACTGGACGACCGCGACTACTTAAAAAGGCCTATTGACGCTGGGTTTTTCTTCGTTGCGGTTTACTTTGAGTCGCGGGTCTTGCGGTCTCGCCACAGTGCTCGGACCAATAGTCCGGCCACCGCGGCATCCGAGGCAATAATCCCAGCTAACACTGGCATTGGAGCGATGAGCGGTCCCATGAATTCGATACACGTACCGGCTATACCTCCAACCATGCACAAAAGTGTTAACCATGCGGCCCACTTTTTACCCTTGAAGAGGAAGACGGAAAGAACGGAGTAGAGGATTGCTGGGAAAATGAGAAATAAACTTTCCCACGCAAAGTTCACGAGAATAAAACCAACAATGTGTAGTGCGGCGCTGATGATCAGTGGAATTACAGCGAAACGCATTAGAGCGCCCCCTTACTCTGTCGATAAACCCCAAACAAATAACTGCTTCCAAAGTCCCAGTGAACCGCTGCGGTTTTCATAGGATTGGCACGGGTGACGCAAGATCATGAAGCCCCATACCCTAGATAACGGTCTTTTATATCAACCTCGTCAGGCAAAGGCCGACAGCACCGATCTGTAATAACGTCAGTATGACTGAGGCGCTATGTAACACGTTAAATCGAGACCTATTTCCAGAGTCCGTCGCGCTGTTTATGGCGGGCATCAATACTTGTCGTGCGGGGATAGTTGTTACCGCAACCGCCAGGAGAAGCCCTGAACTCAATGGGTCGACAGTATAAAAGGGTAAGGCAGCCGCCACACTGGTTATTGCACACCAAGCATAAAAGTGTGGGAAGGCCTGTCGCAGTAATTGACCCGCCTGCTCAGCCGTTAGCGTCGTGAAAACGAACGCGGCGAAACCAAACGAATAGAGTAGCATACCACCGAATAAGAATGCTGTTAGCAGGAGGGCTGCGACTGTTATCAACTGACATCTCCTTTTTTTGCTACCAGCATATAGTTAACACTTAGGTCCGAAGTCAGTGAGTAGCGCCTTGTCAGCGGATTAACCGTAACCCCGGCAGATTGCGCTATCTCCATATTTTCGCCCTCTAGAAGAGCCTCAAGTTCGTTTGGTTTCACAAATTGCTGCCAATTATGAGTGCCGCGGGGCAGCCAGCGAAGAACATACTCAGCACCCACGATGGCAAACAACCACGATTTCGGATTTCGATTGAGTGTGGCGACAATGTGAATGCCACCAGGTTTAACGCAGTCGCAACATGAGGATAAAAATGCCGCAACGTCGACAACATGTTCCACTACTTCCATGTTCAGCACCACATCGAAACGCCGACCGCGTACTTTATCCACCGTACCATGGTGATATTCGATATCGAGACTACCCGCATTTGCATGCTCTGTAGCGATGTTGATATTTTTTTCAGCGGCGTCAACACCCGTCACCTGTGCGCCTTTTTTAGCCATCGCTTCTGATAAAAGGCCCGCGCCACAACCAATGTCCAACACCGTGAGACCTGCGAGGCCTTCATCTGGATGTTGACCAAAACCAAACGTGTTACGGATTGCAGATTGTACAAAAGGCACTCTGAGGTTATTTAGCTTGTGTAGCGGCCACATGGGGCCGTCCTCATTCCACCAAAGCTCCGCTAGTGCATTATAACGGGCGACCTCGGCTTCATTGGCGTCGAGCCGTTTGTCTTTAGAGCCACTGTGATTGCTTGTTTCGCGATTCATAGGTTTAAGCAGCTATCGACTCACGAGACGTATGTTGGGATTGTTTCGCGTTGTAAGCCCACGACCGATGTGCGATCTCAACTGTTCCCCTCAGGTCACGTGTAAGAAGGATGTCCCGATCTACTGACGAGTACTCTCCTGGATACAGATAGCACTGAATACCCGCCATCAATGCAGACGATTGATTTAAGGTAGTGTCTTCGACGGCCACTACACTACCTGCCGAACAATCGAACTGGTCTATCACAAAAGGGTACACGCCAGTGTCGGGCTGTCGAGCGGGCAAATCCTCTAGCGTGAACACCTTGTCGAACGTGTTGTCACTGAGACCGATCGTAGCTTCAAGAATCATATGGACATGCTCAGCTGGGCTGTCTGTCGCCCACCCCAACCTTACACCCTCCTGTTTGCAGAAACTGATGGTATCGAGCACCCCGTCTCGAGGCACGATGCCGCCTTGCAGATAAGCCGCTAAATGCTCTTGCTTGCATTCAAGCACTTCCTCGGCAAGTCCCGTAGCCCACTCGTCACCAACCAACGCCATCAACGACTCGGGACTGCTGGAGAGCTCAGTGAGCTTGCAATAAGTCGCTACATTCCAATAAAGATTCAAGTCAAGTTCATTGAAAGCTGCGTTGAAAGCGAGTCGCTCTAGTCGGCCCATTTCTACTACTGTGCCTGTTGAGCCAAAGAGAAATAAATCCATACGGTATTACTCCTGATTACGCGACCCAGCCATTACACCAACCATTGGCGTGTACACGCTTACCAACGAAGATCGGACAGAGTCCATAGTCATCATCAAGGCGCTGATAGATCGAGCAGCTGGTGCATTTTTGGTTTTCGCCACCGGGTGCCGCCTTCTTGGTCCACTTTGCCGTGTCGACTGTCGTGTGATCCGCCACGTATCCCATTGCAACGGCTGTCGCGTTGTCATTGGAAACAATCTCCTGTGCGTGAATGACCCGCGCAATAAGAGCCGTTCCAATCGTGGCGGCAGATACGCCAACGAACGTTCTTCGAGTGATCTGTGTCATTTTCTCTATCCTTTGAAGTCATGGAAATGAGTGAGAGACGACCTTAGTGAGTTATGACGGCTCAAAGCAAGACTGAACACATATTGTCTAGCATCATTGATATAAAAAAATGTTTAATAACAATCATTTACATTTACATTTAGCAAAAGTTCAAGAGGGAAATTCGTGAGAGGGTTGTCATGTGATTCGGAATCCACAACGGGAAGGCAGTTCAGTATCAAGGTCATCGGAACAGAAAATGCAGGCGTACCAATCGCGGTTAGGGCCTAGTCGTGCTCGGTTGGTGATAGACCGAAACGGCATAACTCAGCAGTTAGTCTCCTATGCACAAATGCCAAATGTATGGTCGCGCACAAAGGTGCGGAAGCTTGAGATATATAACGTTACATGGGTGAAGATCGTAAAACGCCTGATACAGCAGTCGGTATCTAAAGCTCCAGCAACAGACTGCCCCTAAAAAGGTTTGATAGGGATATTGTTAGCATGGAAATAATATGGGTTATGTTGGCCATGTGGCTTGCCGCCGTTGCACCGGATTGGCTTTTTCCCGACCCGGAAGACGCGCCCACCCCCAGGGAACTCATGTCGAACGGCAACTTTGCTGAAGGGTTTAAGCAGTGGAGTCGCCAGTGTGGCTGGTACTTGCTGATACTGACGGGATTTGGCGCATACATGCCTGAGCAGCGAGAACTCGGTTTGGTTTTTCTCAGTATGCTCGCGATCGTGTGGTTAGGATGGGCCGCGCTATGTAAATCTGGCATGGCTCCGAAGCAGTAGGCGCAACGCCTACCGCTCTCGTTTGCTGAGATAAAGCGACTTACAGGCCGCTCATAAAGCCAGTTGTTCAAAAACTAAAGTTCCTAACAGCCTCGATCTAAATGAAACACCAAATACATCACAGAGGTCTTAATTCCCCGCCGTCAGCTCAGACAAAATGTAAACAGCCAAGGTCCCGTAAGCAGCGAATCTCGTATACCGTTTGCAACACGTAACAGCACATCTTCTCTATCACTTTTGGAGTCTTCCATGACTATGATCAAGAAAACTTTAGTAATGATGTACGCTACACTCGCACTGTCGATGCTCAACGTTGCCCAAGCAGGGCACCACGAGGCTGGCCACGATAATATGAGCCCCTCTATCGTTGAACTCGCTGCCGGCAACGACGATTTATCAACACTTGTCGCGGCAGTACAGGCTGCTGGTCTTGTCGACGTATTATCAGGTGACGGACCCTTTACTGTCTTTGCACCTACAAATGCAGCCTTTGCAAAGCTGCCCGAGGGCACAGTTGCGTCTCTGCTCAAACCTGAAAACAAGGACCAGCTAACAGCAATTCTCACGTACCATGTTGTGTCGGGCAAGGTAAAGGCGGCCGACGTGGTCAAGCTTGATAGCGCAAAAACAGTTGAAGGCAGCAGCGTTTCAATCAGTGCGAACGATGCGGGCGTGAAGGTAGACGCAGCGAACGTGATTATGACTGACATCGCGGCTTCAAACGGCGTGGTGCACGTGATTGACAGCGTCCTTATTCCCTCCGAGTAATTGAGAGGTCTTAGCGACTTTTAATGCTGCGATGATCGCTACTATCTTGCTGAGTTGACGGATGCGCGGAAAACAGAGCGATCAGATCGAAGTGCTGCGTTTCATAAAAGCACCTCTACCAGGGGTGCTTTTTTTTATCTGTTAAGTTGCGTAGTGAAGGCGGGTAGTCGCTACGGATAGCAGTTTGTGGTTCACCACTGGATTTCAAGAGGCTGGTAAGATTGACATACGAAATCGCCAAATTTGTCCACATAACAGGTGTTGTAATGCTGATGGGTAACATCACGGTCACCGCCATTTGGAAATATTTTGCAGACCGCACACACAGCCCAGAGATTCTGAGTTTCGCTCAAAAACTTGTCACCTATACAGACTGGTCGATGACGGTATGGGGTGTACTGCTGCTGATGGGCGGTGGTTATGCCATGGTCTTTCTTGTTAACTGGCCACTTACTCAGTGGTGGCTGCTTTGGAGTCAGATTCTATTTGTCGTCGCGGGTCTAATTTGGCTTTTTATTCTGGTGCCGATCCAGATCAAGCAAGCCAGATTGGCGAAGGCATTTTCGGACTTGGGTGTTGGCGATAAGTATAGACAGCTCTCCCGCCACTGGCTCATGTGGGGGCTGATCAGTTCGGTGCCTTTGGTCATGGTAACGTGGTTAATGATTGCCAAGCCCGCCAGCGGATTTTATTAGCCTACTAAGTCAGCGCCCGACTTATGTCGATGCAATATCACGTCGAATAGCACTCTTCTTGGCAGTACCTGCGTATTTAGTGCATCAGTCTGAGGTGGATCCGCGGCGAGCAAACCGTTGTTTGCAGAGATCTTCTGGGTAGCCATGTTCGAGCTCAAACATATCGATAAATCATTTCGTGACCGCGAAAACATCATTCACATCGCGCGAGATTTGTCGTGGTGTTTAGGCTCTGGTGAAGGTGTCGCGCTGATGGGTGAAAGCGGCGCCGGAAAAACTACCTTGATGAATATTATTGCAGGCCTCGATACGCTAGATGCGGGCGAAGTATGGGTCGACGGGGTGCAAATCACAGAGCTCAGTCAGTCAGAGCTCACCGCTTTTCGCCGAACTTATATAGGCCTGATTTTCCAGAAGTTTCACCTGGTTCCCTCGCTATCCGCTTGGGATAACGCGGCGCTGCAGGCCCGGCTCGCGGGTGTCTTCGATAAGCAATTTGCCAGAAGTCTGTTCGATAGGTTGGGCATCGACCATCTCGCACATCGGCGACCTAGCCAACTATCGGGCGGACAGCAACAGCGGGTTGCGATAGCACGGGCGTTGATGCACCGACCCAGATTGGTCCTGGCAGATGAGCCCACGGGCAATCTGGATGAAGCCACCAGTAGCGCAGTCATTGAACTGTTGGTCAGTGCGGCATCAGACGCGGGCGCAACGCTTGTGGTAGTAACGCACAGTTCAGCGATTGCAAGTCACTTGGGCCATATTGTGCGCTTAGGTTCCGGCGCTTTGACACCTGTTTCATGACTCGCGCTACGTTGGTAACACTGGCGACGACGCTCGCCTTTTATCGTCAAAATCCGCTGCAAGCGCTCTTTGTGTTGACCGGGCTGGTACTGGGGTGCGGGCTATACACAGCTGTTGCTCAGATTAATGCGAGCGCGAAAGCGAGTTACTCGCAAGCCGACGAGATTTTGGGGGCATCGGCCCAGTGGCGGATTACCGATCGAGTCAGTACTGATGTAGCCGTTGATGATTACATACAACTCCGGCGTACAGGCTTTACCAGCGTTTATCCAGTGATAGAAAAGCGACTCGCCAGCCGTGACGGAGCGCTCATTTCGATCATCGCGACCGACTTGTTGGTATTGCCGTCAACCGGGACGGGCGGTTACAGCACCGATGGCAGTGACTTTGAAGAGAGTCCTTTTGACAGCAGTGGCTGGAGTCGCTTAACCCAATTCCCTTATCAAGCATGGGTCCCAGCTCAGACGGCCGAGCGCCTTGGGGTGACGGAGGGTCAACAAATCCAGCTGCGAGAAGGCACGGTGTTGCCGCCTGCCGTCATAAGGTCCCAGCCGCAGCAGCGCGATCAAATATTTGTCGACTTGGGGGCCGCGCTCTCCATATTTGAGACTGACAGGGTGTCGTATCTTGCGGCGCCCCCGTTAACGCCGAAAGAGCAGGCGCGGTTTGCTGATCAATTTGGCGATCGGCTGGTGCTGTCTAATCAATCCGAGGCGCTGGACCTCACTCAGTTGACCCAAAGCTTGCATACTAATCTCACTGCCTTGGGACTTTTATCGTTTGTAGTAGGTACATTTATCGTCTTCAACGCAGTGAATTTTTCGTTGCACGCGAGACAACAAACCTTGCGCGTTTTACTAGATCTGGGTGCCGTAAGACGATCGATCATTGCGGCGATTGCAATTGAATCGTTTATTTGGGGGGTGACTGGCGCGCTACTCGGGACGCTTTTCGCACAACCCTTGAGTGCGGCACTAATGCCCGCTGTAGCGGCGACCATGCAAAATATTTATGGGGCGTCGGTGTCTAGTCTTCCTGTGTTCAACGCTGGATTATTCTGGGAAGCCCTACTGCTCGCGCTTGCGGGAGTGACGCTTGCGCTGGTCTTACCGCTATTGCGGGCAACTGTCATTCGTTCCGATGATTCGAGTTCAGAGGCGGAGGCCCTGCTAACTCAGCGCGATATGGCCTCGGCTGGTGTCGGCATGTTGCTTCTTCTCGTCGCCTATCTCGGCTATCCAATGGCGTCGTCGGTAGTCGAAGGATTTGCACTTCTGGCATTGGTCTTGTTTGCTGGCATCGCATTGTTGCCTGTTGCCGTGATATTGGTGGCGGCGCTGGGCAGAGCAGGCCTACAGCATCATTGGCTCGCGCGCTGGGCCTTTGCTGACGTGAGCCTACAGTTCCCGCATTTGCGGTTGGCAATGATGGCCTTGCTATTGACCCTGATCGCGAATATCGGTGTCACGTCATTGGTGGGCAGCTTCCGGCTGGCGCTTACCGACTGGCTTGAGACCCGTTTGTCGGCTGATTTTTATGTGACCGCCGGGGTTATGGATGCTGACTCTTTAGCAGGCGAACCATGGGTGCGTACGGCTCACCGACGCGTGGTTGCGGAGACATCGTTCGCGGGTCGAACTATGGCGGTTGTCGGTGTGGATGTTGATGCGCCCGACTTCGGGCCCGACAATGTGATCGATGGTGGGCCCGATTCATACGCCGATTGGTTCGCAGGTGGCAATGAGATCGAGCGGGTGTTTGCCAATGAGCAGTTAAGGTATCTCGCTGACATCGAGGTGGGCGATACCATTGCCTTGGAGACCGAGCTCGGTGTGCGATCCTTCGAGGTGCTTGGCTTTTTCCACGATTACGGGAACGTCAACTTCTCGGTCCATTTGCCCAGTGATCGTTTTAATCAACTCTATTCAAGTGCAAAGCCTCAAGGATGGGGTCTGTGGATAACAGATGATGCAGAAGAGCGTGCAGAGTTGAGGTTGTCACAACTCGGGCTTGAGCCAACCCAATGGGTTTCACAGCGGGATGTGCTCGCGTTATCGTTGGCGATTTTTGATCGCACATTTGCGATTACTCGCGCTTTGAACACGCTGACATTACTGGTGGCCGCCATTGCTATTTTCGCGTCATTGCTTGCGGTTTATCAATTTAGACGCTCGGAGTATGCCTTGTGGCGGTCGTTGGGCATGAGTTGGTTTGCCTTTTTTACGGTCTCAGCGTTTCCGATTGTTTTGATGACGGTGGTGGTAATGGCGCTGGCATTACCATTGGGTGTTGCGCTCTCGTGGCTCTTGATCCACAAGATCAATGTGATCTCGTTTGGATGGACGATGCCCGTCATTATCGCAAGAGAGCCCATTATCTTCTTGTTTTTTGTCGTTGCCGCCGTGGTATTAGCCGCTTTTGTATTAGCCTCAATCAGACAGCGAACCGCGGTCAATGCGGCGCTGAAAAGCCTCGCAGGGGAATGATGATGACCAAGGTTTTATTCCAGCAGTGTTTTTTTGTTTCACTCCTCATCATGAGCGGCGCCGCTAGCGAGCGAGTGCGCGCACAGGATCCGTATCAGCTGTTGCGCCAATCGGGAGACGGGTTTGCTCAGGTGGAGCCCGGCCGTGCGTTTGTTTTTCCAGAGGACCATTATCCGCATGAGCGTTTCAAGATTGAGTGGTGGTATCTCACCGCTAATCTGACAGGTAGTGATGGGCAGGACTACGGTGTTCATTGGACGCTGTTTAGGCAGGCGATGAGTGCTGCCCCGAATCCGGGTGGCTGGCAGTCGAACCAGACCTGGATGGCGCATACAGCGATCTCCACACCGTCAGGCTTTGAATTTTCGCAACGATTTGCTCGTGGTGGTATCGGACAAGCAGGCGTCGTGACCAATGAACGAAACACCTTCGAGGCTCGGATGGATGACTGGCTCTGGCAGTCGGATTCGTCGGCGCCTTTCCCCGCTGAGCTAACTGCCGGCACCGAAAATCAACGCTTTAAACTTAGGTTAAATGCGTCTGATAACTGGGTGTTGCAGGGCAAGAACGGATTCAGTAGGAAGAGTGATCTCGGCCAAGCGAGCTATTACTACAGTCAGCCTTTTATCGATATTGCAGGGACGATTTGGTTGGGAGGTGAATCGATTGAGGTAACGGGACAGGGCTGGTTAGACCGCGAATGGAGCTCGCAGCCCCTAGCGGACAACCAGGACGGTTGGGATTGGGTGTCGCTGCACTTAAGTGACGGCAGTGCACTGATGGTTTATCAGCTCCGCCATGATTCAGGTGATCATTACATTAGCGGAAGCTGGGTCAGTGAGTGTGGGGCCGTCACCGTGTTAGAAGCGGGCGATGTGACAATGATTCCACTGAGCGACACTCGTCTAGCGATACCGAGTGTAGGGGGCAATAGGCTAGGGCTTAGCAGTAAAGTGATACCACTCGAGTGGCGTATTCGAGTGCCTAAACTGAACATTGATATCTCAGCCACTGCGAATCGTCCTGAGAGCTGGCTTGCCACGGCGTTTCCTTACTGGGAGGGACCTGTTGCGGTGGAGGGGAGCCACGAGGGCGTGGGTTATTTGGAGCTTACAGGTTATTAAATAACCTAGAATATCAGGTGAGCCCAAAATATAAAGTACGAAAAAGTCCGGTAAATACGGGGCCAATAGGATACAGCTGAAAGGCGCTGGATTATTATTTGGTGAAGGCAGCGTGGTTTAAACCGTTATAGCTTTGGGTTTTTTTGCCTTTTAATGATGATGTGAAAAATATTGCCTTCAGAAATACGACACCAGCTCTATCAAAAGGAATCGCGCGGCAACGGTATAAGTAACTTACCAAGGCGAAGTATCTACTTTCTCTTTTAATTTAGCACTGACATAGATCGCTTACCCAGCTAGCCTCTCAGATACCTCGAGAATTTGTAAGACAGCAAAGAGAAACACTGGGCCTTAGTATAAAACAGAGGTATGAACAACGTGGTAATGTCATAAAAACTTAGCCGACAGTGCTGGATACCCGCATTGCAAGCCCAACTTCCAGTGGCGATGGCTTTGAAGAAATAATGCGCGACTTGGCCCGTCGCCAGCAAGGAGTATAACAATATGCCAATAAAGGTCTGGCATTGCCACAATGCTCGTTCGCTAAGGGCGCTTTGGGCCTTGGAAGTAATGGGTCTCGACTATGAAGTTGAAGTTATGGCCTTCCCGCCTCGCTTCACCACACCCGACTTCCTCAATACCAATGAGCTCGGCACAATCCCATACATGATCGATGGCGATGTGCACATGACTGAATCCTCAGGTATTCCCCTTTACCTTTTGGAGAAATACGGTAAGCACGAGTTTGGTCTGCGCTCGGACCACCCGGAGTATGGTGACTACATCAACTGGCTGTTCCACAGCGATGCCACCCTTACATTCCCACAGACGGTCTATATTCGCTACACCATGCAGGAACCGCCCGAGCGCGGTCTCGGTGATGCGGCAACCGACTATGCGAAGTGGTATCACTCGCGTCTGAGACGTCTGAATCGCTTCCTAGCAGATGGCCGAGAGTACCTTGTGGACAACCGCTTCACTATCGCTGATATCGACATCAGCTACGCCCTTCACCTGGGTGAGACACTGGGAATCGACAAACGCTATAAGCCTCAGGTACGCGACTACCTCAACCGAATGCGTGAGCGCCCGGCTTTTCAGAGGGTTGTTGTGCTTGGCGCATAAATCTGCCTGTAAAGGAGACGACGAATAAATGGCTGTTATCGAAACCCAGCTGGACACCCAGTCCGAAAGCTACCAGAGCAACCTGAGAGAAATGACCGCGGCGGTCGATAAGATCCGCAGTATTGAGCGCCGGGTTATTGAAACAGCGCAATCTAAAGCGCCACGCTACATCGAGAGGGGCTTTATCCCGCCCCGCGAGCGCCTAAGCTTATTGCTCGATGCTGGAGCCCCCTTCCTTGAACTTTCGTCTCTGGCCGGCTATTTACAGGACGAGGATACTGATGGCTCTGGCGCTGGCGGTAGCTACATCGCCGGTATTGGGTACATCGGTGGTGTGCGATGCGTTGCTGCGGTGGACGATTACCTCACAAAGGGCGGTAGCATCGGCCCCATGGGTGGCAAGAAGCGCGGGCGCATGCTCACCATTGCCCTAGAAAACAAGTTACCCATGGTAAATCTGTCCCAGAGCGGTGGCGGCAACCTTAAGCTTGCCGGTGACACTTTTGGCGAATCCGGCCAAATGTTCGCCATGCAGTGTCGCCTGTCAGCAGCAGGCATCCCCCAGATTACTGTGGTGCATGGCAGCGCTACCGCGGGCGGTGCCTACCAGCCCACTCTCTCTGACTACCTGATCCTGGTGCGGAAGCAATCTACCATGTATCTGGCGGGCCCCCCTCTGCTAAAAGCTGCCACCGGGGAAATTGCCTCTGACGAGGAGCTCGGTGGCGCAGAGATGCACAGTGAAATCGCCGGCACCAACGACTATCTCGCGGAAAATGATGCGGACGGCATTCGCATCGCGCGCGACGTGATGAAAAAACTGGGTTGGAACAAAAATCTGCCGGTTCGTCCTGTATTGAACTACGAAGCTCCCCTCTATCCAACGGCCGAATTGCGAGGCGTTGTACCGGCGGATCCCAAAACTCCCTTCGACATGCGTGAAGTCATCGCCCGCATCGCCGACGGATCCGACTTCCTAGAGTTCAAGACCGAATTTGACAATGGCACTCTCTGCGGTCATATCGACATCGAAGGCCAGGCCTGCGGTGTGATCGGTAATAACAGCCCTATTACAGCTAGAGGCGCTGCGAAAGGCGCTCAGTTTATCCAGCTGTGCGAGCAATCTGGTACGCCACTGCTATTCCTTACCAATACCACCGGTTTCCTCGTAGGAACGGAGCCCGAGCAAGCTGGCATCATCAAGCACGGTGCAAAGTTCATTCAAGCGGTAACCAACTGCAAGGTACCCAAAATCACCATCATTGTCGGTGGCTCCTATGGCGCGGGTAACTACGCGATGGCCGGCCGGGGCATGGCCCCGCGCTTCCTCTTTGCCTGGCCGCGCAGCGTGGTTTCTGTAATGGGCCCCGCCCAGGCGGGCAGCGTGCTCCGCCAAGTAGCCGAGGCGAAGGTCCTTCGCTCTGGCGGTGAGTTGAATGAAGAAACCACTAAGGCAATACATGCCATGGAGCAGGAAACTATTTCTGACATGGAGGCGCGCTCCAATGCACTGGCAAACACTGCTAGGGTTTGGGACGATGGCCTAATCGACCCTGCCGATACCCGCGCTATTATTGCCTTCGTACTGGGCGTCTGTCGCGAGGGCGACGAGCGCACTGTAAACACCAATACCTTTGGTATCGGTCGTCTGTAGGACATAGACCCATGAGCAAAATTACAAAAATACTCATCGCAAATCGTGGCGAGATAGCGGCTCGCGTTATTCGAACTGCCCGAAGCCTTGGTTACCGTACGGTTGCCGTTTACAGTGCTGCAGACGCAGGCGCTTTTCATGTGAGTGAAGCAGACCAGGCTGTTTGCATTGGCCCTGCCGCCATCGGCGAATCCTACCTGGTCGGTGAGAAAATCCTCGACGCTGCCAAATTGACGAGCGCAGATGCGATCCATCCAGGCTACGGATTCCTTTCGGAAAATGCCGAGTTCTCTAAGGCGTGTGAAGCGATGGGTATTGCATTTATCGGTCCCCCCGCCGACGCGATCGAGCTAATGGGTAGTAAGCGCCTGTCAAAGATCGCCATGATCGAGGCTGGCGTGCGCTGTATTCCTGGCTATCAGGAGGCAGAACAGTCTGAGGATACCCTGATAGCGAGGGCCGCCGAGATCGGCTTCCCGCTGATGGTAAAAGCGTCCGCCGGTGGCGGTGGTCGCGGTATGCGTCTGGTATTTGAAAAGAGCGAGCTGGCTGAAAATATTCGGATCGCGCGTTCAGAGGCAGAGAACGCCTTCGGTAGTGGCGAGCTGATTCTGGAGCGCGCCATTTTGGAGCCACGCCACATCGAGATTCAGGTATTTGCCGACGAATTTGGCAATGCGGTATTCCTTGGTGAGCGCGATTGCTCGATTCAGCGCCGTCACCAAAAAGTGGTTGAAGAAGCGCCTTCACCCTTTGTTGATCCCGAGCTGCGACAGCGCATGGGTGAGGCTGCCGTAAACGCAGCCAAGGCCTGCAACTACCGTGGCGCCGGCACGGTTGAATTTCTTGTCGACAAAGATAAAAACTTCTACTTCCTGGAAATGAACACGCGCCTTCAAGTAGAGCACCCAGTCACCGAACTGATCACAGGTCTGGACCTTGTGGAGTGGCAGCTGAGAATTGCATCTGGTGAGGAGTTACCCCTCACTCAGGAAGAGGTGACTCTCACCGGCCACGCCGTAGAAGTTCGCCTGTATGCAGAAGATCCTCGCAATAATTTTATGCCGCAGACCGGTACGGTGCGTCTATGGCATTACCCGACGCGCGCTGGTCTGCGTGTGGATCATGGTATACATCCGGGTCAGGAAGTTAGCCCCTTTTATGATCCTATGCTCGCCAAGATCATTGCTTTCGGTGAGAGCCGTCCTAAAGCAATCCGCCGCCTAGCTTCTGCCGTACAGGACACCCAGCTTCTTGGCATTAACAACAACAAGCTGTTTTTACAGAACGTGTTGCGAAACGAGGTGTTCGAGCGAGGCGATGCTACCACGGCGTTCATCGAACAGTTTTTAATTTCTGATGTGAGTATGGATCAGAAGGCGCCCTCCAGCGCGACGCTCGCGCACGCAGCCCTGCTCCTCCACCACCACGGTGTCGACATCAAGCGCGATCGAACGGCCGACTGGCATAACCCAGCGGCTGCAGCTACAAGCTATAGGCTAGCATTCGACGGCGACATCCAAACCGTGTCAATTACTGACGGTGATGGCCACTTTGAAATCGTTACGGGTGCGGAAAGGTTCATCCTTAACCTTGTCAGTATCGATGAGAGCGAGTGCGTTTACGTCGAGAATCGGGTGCGTGAAACGATGCGCTTCGCCATCGCAGGTAATATCCTTTACCTCGATGACGGCACAGGTCATTTCATTCTCGAGGATGTCACGTACCAACCTGCTAAGACGGCGGGTGGCGCAGGCAACGGTCAGGTCAAAGCTGCTATGGATGGTGCTATCGTGGATGTACTGGTTCGAGAGGGTGACACCGTCGAGGCGGATCAGACGCTGGTTGTACTGGAAGCCATGAAGATGGAACACGCGCTTAAAGCCGGGTTTAGTGGCACTGTGACGGCTGTGAGCTGCGAGGTGGGGCAGCAAGTCAAATCGAGGCAATTACTAGCAACGGTCGAGGCAGGGTAGGGCGATGACTGAAGTAATTAAAATCGCGAACTGCAGCGGCTTTTATGGGGACAAACTTTCCGCTGCTCGAGAGATGGTCGAGGGCGGTCCCATTGAGGTACTGACAGGCGACTACTTGGCAGAGCTGACCATGGCGATTCTGTACAGCCAAAAGATGACACGCGACACCGGCGGCTACGTAGGCACCTTTCTGAAGCAGGTTAAGGAAGTGCTGGCATCCTGTGTAGAAAAAAATATCAAGATCGTGAGCAATGCAGGCGGTCTAAATCCATCTGCGATGGCCGATGCCGTCAGGGGGATCGCCGAGGAACAGGGACTGAATGTTAAGGTCGCCTATGTCGACGGTGACGACTTGCTGCCCCGTATGGAAGAGCTGATGGCGGGCGGGGAAGCCTTTAAAAATATGGATACGGGTGTCAATCTTGCTGACACCAAAAACACCCTGCTGACCTCGAATGTTTATTTTGGTGCCTGGGGTATCAAAGAAGCCCTGGATCGAGGTGCCGATGTGGTGATTTGCCCGCGGGTCACTGACGCTGCGTTGGTAATCGGCCCGGCTGCGTGGAAATTCAACTGGGAGCGAGATGATTACGACTCACTGGCAGGCGCGCTCGCCGCCGGTCATGTCATCGAGTGCGGCCAACAGGCCACGGGCGGCAACTATGCCTTCTTCGAGGAAGTACCAAGTTTCCAAAATCCTGGTTATCCCATTGCGGAAATCGAAGCGAATGGGAACTTCACTGTAAGTAAACATCCCGGGACTGGCGGACTGGTGTCGGTGGGCACAGTAACCGCACAACTGCTCTATGAGATCGGGGACCCGGCTTACAAGAACCCAGACGTTATCGGTCACTTCGATAGCCTTACTATCGACCAGGTAGGGGAGAACCGCGTTTATGTCGCCGGGGTCAAGGGCTCTTCCCCAACTTCTACACACAAAGTGTGTATCAATACCGTGGGCGGATACCGAAACGGCTTTGAGATGTTGATAACTGGTCTAGATATTAAAGAGAAGGCGAAAATTGTCACCGAAACCTTTTTCAGCAGCGTCGGCGGAAAAGAGCAATTCGACGATGTTAGCATCGAACTAGTTCGCTCTGATAAAGACGACCCGCAACGTAATGAGGAAGCTTTCGCCCGTCTGAGAGTGGTTGTGAAGTCACGCAACAAGGACCTAGTGGGTCGCCTATTTAATGCCAAAATGATAGAGATTGCTTTGGCCAACATCCCAGGTTTTGGCCCAAGTAATCCTATTGGCGACGGAACGAGCTTTCTCGCTTACTGGCCGGCTCTTATAGATAGTTCTCACATCACTGAATACGTGCACGTGGACGAGAAGATAATAGAAATTTCGCCTACCAGTCAGCAGGACCTACCTGCCGTCGTCGCCGACTTTGAGCCTGCCAGGGTATCGGCAGCCCCAACGGGTGACATGGTCAGCATTCCTTTTGGCCGGCTGTTCGGCACCCGATCTGGCGATAAAGGCGGGTGCGCCAACCTCGGAGTTTGGGCAAAAAACGATGAGGCCTACGGCTTTCTGCACACCTTTCTGACCATTGAACGACTCCAAGCTCTCCTAACGGATACTGCCAAATTTGAAATAGATCGCTACGAGCTGGCCAATGTCCGTTCGCTGAATTTCTTTATCAAGGGCATCCTTGGTGAGGGTGTGGCCTCTTCCGTTCGCACCGACCCGCAGGCAAAAACCTTGGGCGAATACCTTCGAGCCAAAACCATAGATGTGCCAGCGATTCTCGCGGCACAAGTTAAATGAGCGAGAAAAACATGTCAGACGAAATTTTATCCCTGGAAGGCTTAGTCTTCGAGGCCATCGAACTTGAGATTAAAGATCATATTATGATCATCTGTCTCAACCGCCCGGATCGCAAGAATGCTATCAACGCGACCATGGGCGCTGAGATCATTTACGCCCTAGATTACGCCAAGCAAGAGCGCAATGTGCGTGTCGTGGTGCTCAAGGCCAAGGGAGACGTATTCTGTGCTGGTGGCGATCTCGCGCAGATGAGCGGCCAAGGCAATGAGGATAAATCAACGGTCCCAGTTAGAGGTGGCAATGATGACATCGCTCTGCGCTTTCGCCATCTCAATAAACCCTCGATCGCCTGTGTCCAAGGCAACCTGTTCGCCGGTGCACTGTTGTTCCTCTGTAATATGACACATGCAATAGCCGCAGAGGGCGTGAAGTTTTCGGCCCCCGAGATCAAACGCGGCATCTGGCCCTTCATGGTAATGGGCGGCTTGTTCCGCATCATGCCCAAACGCGCTGCCCTAGATTTCGTGATGCGAGGTAACACCATCAATACGGTCCAGGCTGAGAAATGGGGTTTGATCAACGAGGCAGTTCCTGCGGAAGCCTTAAACGAGCATGTGGCATTGCTGGCAAAAGAGCTCACCAGTATGGCACCCAGTACCATGAGCTTGGGGCTGGCCGCCTATGTGGCGCAGGACGCGATGGAATTCGACGAGGCCCTCCCCTACCTACGCGAACAACTGGACGCCTGCCTGCAGAGTGACGATGCAAAAGAGGGAATTACGGCATTTCTTGAAAAACGGCAACCGGTGTGGGGTTGAAAAGTACTTTCGGCTAAGTCCTAGTGCGAATTTGTGGATTCTCGCGACCGTCCTCGACCGCCATTAGGAGATTTGTCGCTGAATTAGGGTAAGCCACTGATGAGTTGCGTCGTCTAGTGCCGCTCTACCTTGGCGAGTAGCAGCTTAAGTGCGTCGATGCTACTCCTCTCTCGTGCCGTGCGCAGCGCGTCGTTCAACACCTCTTTAATGTCATCTGCAGACACAAGCTCCATATCCCAGTTAGGGAAAATCCGTTCACGGACTTCCTCGTCAGAACTTAGTGTCACCATATTTTCATGCCGATTATCAGTCTCTATGAGTTTTATAAGACCTAAAACCTCAAGCTTTGGACCTTCAATCCATTGAAAAAATATCTCACTGCCGAAGGTGAGAAGACCCGTGATTCCTAGTATTGGATTACGCCTGTGTGACGCAGCGACAATGGCGTTTACATCGGTGATGCCGAGTCCGGGGCGCATCTGGCTGCAATAGACGAAATTAAACAGCAGATAATCATCTGGCGTCTTTTGGGGCTCATCGTATTTGACACTAGAAGCGCGCATACCTAGATCTTAGCTTTTGAGGCAAGTGAAAAAAAGCTCGATGATCAGTGGATTTGCCTCTGCTTAGTAGCGACCCGTCTTCGCTGGATTGTGACCCTATATCTTTGGACTCGTTGTCGTGACCCTGCCAAAGGGCCTAGGGACGAGCGCGTTGCGTTCAGGAGCGGTAGTCACGATTTGTTGGTCAAAAAACACGGCCACTAAGACGTTATAAAGACGCCTGAGCAGCAGCGTAATTAAGTAAGTTACTGTCTTGCGTAACCCTTCGGGATTTGAATTTGTGATGTGTTCACGACCGTTCTCATGTCACCAACGGCTTCGTTGAACTCTGCGAAGGCAGGATGCGCTATTGGTTGCTCGCTTATGGCATTTACCTCGGGAATGGATCTACCACCTGTCCAAACCCAATGTGTGAACTTGTCTGGCCCAAAGTAAACAGCGCCTAGCCCATACGAACGCAAATCTATGTCCTTGGCCGCCTCCCTCATCATCTTTCCGTAGGCAGCGGCGTAAGCAGCCTGATCTTGTGGCTCCACGATGATGTCAAACTTAGAAAACACAGAATCTTGACCCCAATCATTTTCGTCTACCGCCGCAGGTCCCATGTACTGTTTAACATTGCTTCTGGTATCGCCTTAACTCTAAGTTCCTTAGCTCTTATAAAAATCATGAGGCAGTTTTCTGAGGGAGAAGAATAAGTGTTTGAGTGGGAGTTGGTTAAGTGCGTTACCCATCATTTCATACCAAACACATCAGAAGCCAATTTGAAAAAGTAGGTCTTTAGCGACAGGGTCGTGTTGCTGTTGTTGATCTGCTGTTGGTTCTGGGTAGAGACGTTAGAGGGTGATGTGAAAACACTAGTAAGCCCAGTCAGCGTAGCTTGATAAAAAAGGAGTAATGTCTACGACATTGGTCTACTCTCAACTTTGGCTTTTCTAACAGGAATCGGCGATGCTCAGAAAATCAATCACGTACTTATTTTGGCTTAGCGTAGCCGTCTCGCTTACAAACTCGTTCACCCTTAAAAATGACATTATCGGCGAGGTTCTTTTTATCCTAATACCTGTACTTCTCGCCGCTGACTTGGGTTTGAAGTTCCTTTGGAAGCAGAAACCTCGAGAAGCTGAAACAGGCGGAGACGGAAATAGCGAAAAAGAAAAGCTTTTTGCAAAAGTTCCTGTTGAACAGAGACCCAACTTTAAAGAGTGGTCAGTACAGCACCATGGAAGAACGATTAGAGTCATAAATTGGTACTCATTGCGCCCGCTGGTTGGTGCGGCTCATCTGTTTATTGATGGTGTGGAGGTAGATTGCTCCCGCGCTATGACACACTCACCGAAAAAGCCGTTATTGGTCTCAGGAAATGTGAAGGTGTTTTTCTCAGGCTCACTCAGTGTAAAGGCGTCAGTCGTTGACGGTGAGGAACTGATTCATCGAGACGACCTTTCACTTGCCGACAAGATAGTGAATAAGCTTTCTTACTTTGTCCGATGGCAGCAGTTCCCCGCCAGACACATCGGAAGCTAATTTTTAAAAAATAGGTCTTTAGAAACAGGGCCATGATTGCTGTTGTCTGACTGCTGTTAGTTTTCACATCGATATTGTCATTCAGTTGATCTTGAAGATTCAGAGGTTACACACGACACTTAGTCCGCAGCTCGGTATTGATTGATCGTGGCAAGAGACTAATGGCGAAGTTAAGCGTAATACCCCACCCTAACAACTTTGGCGCGCGTATAGATGGCGTTGATACCTCAGAAAATCTCTCCAAAAAGGTAATAAAAGATATTAGAGAGATTTGGCTGGCGCATCAGGTAGTGTACTTTGCCGACCAGTTTTTGTCTCATGACGAATTAATCAGATTTTCGTCAACTATCGGTGCTTTTGGCGATGACCCCTACGTAAAGTCATTAGATGACTACCCGAACATTGTGGAAGTAAGGAGAGAGCCTAATGAGCGCGTGAAACTTTTTGGTGGAACGTGGCACTCCGATTGGTCTTTTCAAGCTGAGCCTCCAGACGCTACGGTGCTACATTCAAAGATTATTCCACCCCAAGGCGGTGAAACTAATTTTTGTGATGGAATTCGAGCTTACGAGTCGCTACCCACTGACATGAAGCGAGAAATACGAGGACTGTCAGCGATCCATAGTGCGCGAAAACCCTACAGCAGAGAAGGCGTAGAGGCGGGTGGTGGGAGTGACAGGACAATGACCTTGCTGCCAAGCGACAAAGCGTGGGACATACAAGCGCATCCTATTGTTCGCAGTCATCCAGAGACCGGGCGTCATAGCTTATGGGTAAATCCGCTTTACACCATTGGCATCGAGGGTTACAACGAGGCGGATAGTCAGAGGCTCCTAAATAATTTGTTCAATCATATGATCGATGAGGATCTCATTTACCGCCACCGCTGGAAACCCAACATGCTGTTATTCTGGGATAATAGGACGGTACTGCACAATGCTAGCGGTGGATACGACGGTCATCGAAGAGTACTACA
The DNA here is from genome assembly GCA_902547755.1 of Halieaceae bacterium. Lineage (GTDB taxonomy): Bacteria > Pseudomonadota > Gammaproteobacteria > Pseudomonadales > Halieaceae > Luminiphilus. The sequence continues at coordinate 67,739 of CACCPA010000010.1, forward strand.
TAGGTTGACGATCGCAGGCAGCCAGCCACAATCAGCGTCCTAAAAATCGGTAAGCTAAAATGTCGAAAACCTTGGATAAAACCCTTTTGAGCAGGCTTTTAAAAAAAGACGAGTCGCCCCGTCTTAGCTTCTTGCCTCCTGCTGTAGGTCTTTAAGCCTACTTCTTCGCCAGAATTAAATATCCGAATTCCCTTGCAGTAACGCTTTTCTGGGAGTTTCAACGCACGGGTGGGCGCTATCGTATTTATCCGATAGCAGTAGCTGCCTTCAAAATACGATGAAGAGTTGGCTTACCCTCAAAGCGACAAACAATCGTGATAAAGCACCGTATTGATGTATTGAAGATCCGGATATGCTTCTCCAACCGCTTCAATAATCTGCTGTTTCCACCAATCCGACGAGATCATTGCATCCGTAAACGATCCGTACTCCGCATGTGAGTCAAAATCCAGATGGTAATGCGCAGTTTGCATATCATCGCCAGTGGTGGCACGTAGCAAACGAGGGTTTTTAGCACCCAGCTCTTTATGAATCTCGGCTGAGACCCGCGAGCCCTCAATCAAAAGCTCGATTGCCTTTGGAGTGCCCTCCCATGTTGTAACTGCAGTGATTTTCATTTTTTACTCCTAGTCTTTTTTAACAAAAAGTTAATCATGGACTTTTACCTAATCTCGTAGACGCAATATGCACGACTCGCAATGAACCATAAAATGAAGAGACACCATTGAGCATCGGTGCTCAACCTTGTAGCGCTACAGCAATGTTTTTATCTCGTCAATTGTTGAAGCCGAGTAGTTCAAGAGTGACTAATTTCGAAGCTACCGCGTTTATCCGATAGCAGTAGCTCCCAGCCAGATACATCAGAAGCTAATTTGAAAAAAGTAGGTCTGTATAAACAGGGCCGTGATTGCTGTTGTTTCTGGATAGATACATTAGAGGGTGAACGAACCAAAAGTATAAAATGAAAAAAGATAAAAAAGAGGGCTCATCGCCCCCTTTTTATCGATCCCTGAATTGGCGTTTAGAAGGTGTAACGTGCGGTTAGTAGCCAGTTAGCGGGAGTACCTTCGATCAGAGTTGGATAACCGAGCGAGCCTGCCGTATTGCCTGCGTCAATCAGGTACTCCTTGTCGAGAATGTTCTTGCCATATAAGCCAAGTGTCAGCGCATCAGTGACCTGATACTCAACACTTGCGTTGAGTAAACCGTAGCCCTCCTGCAGGGTGTCTGGATCGTTAGAGGCTTCGAAGAAGACGTCGTCAATGTAGTTCCAGCTGAGAGTAGAACGCAGCTTGTCGGTATTGAATCTCACACCCACAGCGTAGGAAAACTCAGGAGAGAATCGATACTGATTGCCTTCGTAATTGATGATGCCATCAACGTCGTCGTTCTTGCCGTACTCAGCATCATTAAAGCCATAGGTTAGGTATGCTGAGAATGCGTCATTAAACGTGTATTCGCCTTGGAATTCGAAGCCCGAGATTGAGGCTTCGTCGTAATTAACTTGCTTGGGAAGGCCTGTGACAGGGTCGTCGATACCGACAACAAGGTTCTTGTAATCGTACGTGAAATAGGCCGCACCCAGACTCAAATTCGCAGCAACGTAATATACGCCAATATCGTGAGAATCGACCGACTCACGTTCAAGCGATGTGCCAACCAAGACAGTTTGGCCTGAAGGTGTTTGGCCTTGGGCGAAGTTGTAATAAACGCTCAAAAAGTCACTAACCGCGTAGTTCGCGCCGAGCTTCCAAAGAACCTCAGAAGCTTCATCAGCCTCGCCATTAACCTCAGTCTCCTCGTCTCTAACGCCCAGTGTCAGAGTCAGCTGATCCGTCACGCTAACGTCGACGTTAGCAAACAAGCCTGAAGTCTCAGTTTTGGTTGGCTGAAGAAATGCGGTGTAGTCAGCGAGTAGTCCAACACCAGCCGGCACGGCCTCACCGGTAAATGGATTCACGGTTACAGGGTTTAAAGCGTACGTGGTGTCGGCAACGGCTTGTCGTAGGCTTTGAATACCGAGGGCGTCTGGGAACACCGTATCGTCGCTGAAACTTTGAAATCCTGTGGGAGGAATGACGGTGCCTTGTGCAAACTCATAGGCGAGACGGTGTTGCAGATCACCGTAGACCTTGAAGAAAGTGTACTCGTTTTCCACCGTTAAATCGTTGTAACCGAGGCGCACAGTGAGCAGATCATTGCTGAAATTTGCGAAAATCTCGTGGCCCGTGAATTCTGACTCGTAGCCGTAGTCACGCTCATCAATTCGTAGTGGGCCACCGTCGACTTCGTAGTACTCGTATAGATCACCCTCGTTCTTGTACCCGTTGTAATTGAAGCTCAATTGCTCATTCAACTCGAAGGCAGTCTTGAGTTGATACAGCGACATATCACGCTTGATGCTGGTTTCCGCCCCACCAAAGTCCAATGGGTCAGAAGC
>CACCPA010000011.1 GCA_902547755.1 Halieaceae bacterium
GACAAAAGGTGGTTCCCCGCGCCCACGGCCGGGTCCTCGAATTCGGCATTGGTGCGGGACACAATCTACCTCACTATCAGGCTGATCGCGTTGATAAAGTTGTGGGCATTGATCCCTGCAGTAAATCTTGGGATTTGGCCGCCGAAAGGGCTGATCAAGCGAACGTTAATGTCGAATTTATTCAGGGTTCTGCTGAGGACATACCGCTCGAGAGCGGCTCGTTTGACTCAGTGCTGATTACCTTTACGTTGTGCACGGTTCCCAACCCCGATTTAGCGCTGGCTGAGGCGCGCCGTATGCTAAAACCCGATGGCACGCTCTTTTTCTGTGAGCATGGCATTGCGCCTGACGAGTCAGTCGCAAAATGGCAACGTCGAGTCAATCCAGTTTGGAAACGACTCTTCGGTGGCTGCCACATCACGCGAGATACCAGACAGCTATTGCAAGCTGCAGGGTTCGGGATTGATACCATTGAGCAGATGTACTTGCCAGGAACTCCGGCTATTGCAGGATTCAATACCTGGGGTGAAGCGAGAGTTCTTTGACCTCTCCGGGTCGTATCGATTCCCCCGCGAGTCCCAAGCGACAACCCACCCATTCAAGCCAATGAAAAGAAAAATCATTAACAGGCAACATTGTGAATAAGAGGTAGACCCACATGCATCGCCCCGAACCCAACTTTAACGTTGCTGCACAGGTCATAAAGCAGGCAGAGCAAAACCCCGGTAACACGGCCATTATTTTCGAGGGTAAGACAACGACCTACGGGGAATTCGCGACGCGTGTCCGAAAACAGGCGGGATTATTGCGTAGCAGGGGCGTTTGCGTCGGCGATCGGGTTGGTTTTCTTGGTTTTAATCAACCGGGCTTCATTGAGACAATGTTTGCCACCATTAGTTTGGGGGCGGTCTTTGTTCCGCTGAACTTCCGGCTAACCGGTGAAGAACTTGCCTTCATTATTGGCGATGCCGGTGTGCACTCTTTGGTGGTAGATCCCGAACTGACTGACGTGATCGACAGTGTCCGCGATCGATTGCCTTGTCATCACTATTTTGCGGTGGAGAGAACGCGCCCTGGCTATGACTGCCTTGAGCAAGCGATGCAGGAAACCGACGCTGCGCCAGAAATCGCGAGCTCTAGCGCGCACGATACGTTGCTGATTATGTATACCTCCGGCACAACCGGGCTGCCAAAAGGCGCGATGTTGACTCACGGCAATATTGTCTGGAATAACGTCAATGCAAACTTGGCCTTCGGTGCAAAAAACACCGACGTCTTACTCACCGCCGCGCCGTTATTCCACATCGGCGGTTTGAACGTCATGACGATTTCGGCCTTTCAAATGGGCAGTCCACTGGTGTTACTCCGACACTTTGAACCTGAGGCGGTTCTCCAAGCGATTGAGCGTTATAAGGTGTCTCACATGTTCGGCGCGCCGGCCATGTTCCTCTTCATGTCACAGCACCCTGCATTCTCAAACACAGATCTCTCGTCTATCGACATCTTGATTGTGGGCGCGGCACCGTGTCCCGAGTCTTTGATTTCACTGTATGGGGAGCGCGGTATCAGTTTCTGCCAGGGTTACGGCCTTACCGAGACCAGTCCGTTTGCATCCTTCCTCGGGCCGCAGCGATGTTTGGAAAAGCTGGGTTCAGCAGGTCTGCCACCGGTGCACACGGATATTCGTATCGTGGATGGCTCTAACTCGCCCGTCGCGGCGCTCGAGCGAGGTGAAATCTGTATCAAGGGCCCAAACATCATGAAAGGTTACTGGAATCGACCTGATGCGACGGCCAATGCCATTGATGGGCTTGGATGGTTCCACTCTGGTGATGTCGGCTATCTGGATGAGGAGGGATATCTCTACATCTGTGATCGACTCAAAGATATGGTGATTTCGGGTGGAGAAAATGTCTATCCGGCTGAGGTAGAAAGTGTTCTATTTGAACATTCAGCCATCGCCGAAGTGGCCGTTATTGGCTTGCCTGATGATAAATGGGGTGAGGCTGTGACAGCGGTGGCAGCATTGGTCCCGGACGCGGATCTCTCGCTCGAAGAATTGCGGAGCTTCGCCGAAACCAAGCTAGCGCGTTACAAGCTCCCATTGCGTTTGCACGTAGTTGACGCGCTTCCCCGAAATCCGGCCGGTAAGGTGTTGAAGTTCCAGTTGAGAGAATCACTGGCCTAAAGAGTGTGCGTGCGTGACAAGCTCTCCCTATAAGCTCTGGTGCCTTCTCGGCATCTGCTGGCTGTCTCTGTTACTGGGGTGTGCTCAGGAGCGGCACACTGAGGCAGTTACTCGTGTTGCGACGCCTGTCGATATGACAGGTCATTGGGAAATCGACTTTGCCCGCAGCGACAATTTGCAAGATCAATTAAACTCGATTGCGCGCCGAGTGCAAAGGGAAGCCGTCCGTCGTGCCAGACTTGCTGAGGAGGGGCGGGGTTATGCGGGAAGCCCGTTACCCGATCAAAACGATTTAGTCACGTTAGCTCGATTGGCGGAAATCATTACCGAGCCGGTCCTGTTAGAGGTCATCCAAAACGACGCTCGTATCAGGGTCAAACGAGATAAAAGCTTCGCGTTGGTATGTGAGTACGACGGATCAGGACTGAGCATCACTGTGGATACGCTTGGCATACAACGCTGTGGCTGGGATGGGGATCAATTATTCTTCGTGTTAGAACTGGAAGAAGGGTTGGACGTGACACACCGTCTGTCTCGATCTGATAAGACAGACACGCTTCTGTTGGTCACCTCAGTAGAGACCGCCTCGACGCGATTTCCTCTCGTTGTCAGTCAGTACTTCACGCCTTACGATCCGGATGCTTTGGGATACCGATGTGAGCGGACATTGACACGGGGAAAGGTGTGCTCGACGCAGCAATGATGGCGATACTGGGAAACAAATGGCCTGTTAGCAGACCTCATTTTTTGGTGTTGGCTCTCACTCTCTTGCTGTCACACATGACATTGGCCGTGCCCACTTCTGATGGCGATATAAGGGATGTAGGACAATCTGTCCCTTCGATTGGTAATACCCCGGTACGGCTGGATGTGGGTATCTCCGTCAATACCAAGGTTCGTAATAAAAGTGGTACCGATATGGAAGCTGCCTTCAGGGAGACCGAGGCCCTGTTGATCGGGCAACGTCTAAGGGACGAACTTGAACAGAACGATGATTGGGGGGTCATTCGACTATTCCCGGAGCCTTCGGTGATACCGCAGCTAACCGTACAGTTGTCCATATTGGCGTCTAATGGACGTGAACTTGTTGTTGAGGCCATTGTGCGCGCTGTTACGGGTGAGACAATCTTGTCTTCCGCATATCGCGATATCTCGGTCGATGAGGATTACACCAACGATAAGGCTGACCCATTCGCGGATCTTTACGTCACGATGGTCAATGACATCGTGCATTCGGTGTCATCAGCACCCAATCAGGAGACGTATTTACGTACGGTGTCATCATTACGCTATGCCAGCGAGTTGGTTCCCGCGGCGTTTCCTGATTATTTGGGTCAAGAGGCGGGTCTTTATAGCGTTCGACGAGAGCCGAGTCGTGAAGATCCCATGCTCATTCGACTGCATCGGTTACAAGACTATGAACTCCTCTTTCTGGATACGATCGATGAGCAGTTAGCCAATGTTTCACGGGAGGTCAGCGATGCTTACTACCTCTGGATGAAATCTAGTAAGGAGCAGTTGGATTGGTTGGATCTGCGGCGCGAGCGGGGTGTCAGTGCTGAGACGTTGCGAAATGAATCAACATTTACGCGACTGCAAGCCGTGTATGCAGCGCATCGATCACTTAAGATCCACGAGCAGGAACTATTTGAATTGGTGCTGGAGTTAGAAAATGAAACGCGTGCCACCGCGGTGTATGCCAACGAGCAAGTGTTTAAACTCGCGGGAACGCTGGAACAGCAGTATCAAGAGTGGCGTGCCACCCTGCGTCGAATTAGCGATCTAGAGTCGACTTTATGACCAACCCATTATCTTTCCTTGCTACCTGTCCCGTGGGGTTGGGAACATTGCTAGTAGACGAGCTGGCAGAGCTGGGCGCTACCGAGGTGCGAGAGACACCAGCAGGTGTGTTTTTTAGTGGGCCGCTAGCGGTCGCCTACCGCGCTTGTCTGTGGAGTCGGCTGGCCAACCGAATTCTTCTCAAGCTTTCAGAGACGGCCGTTGCGAGTACGGACGATGTGTATGCGACGGCTCGGGGGTTCCGGTGGTCTGACCATATGACACCACGAACCCGCTTTGCTGTTGAGTTTCGAGGGCAGACGAATTACATCAAAAACACCCATTTTGGTGCGTTGAAAATAAAAGATGGGATCGTCGATTTTTTCAGAGAGCACTCGGGTCAACGTCCCTCAGTTGATGCAAAGCGCCCTGATCTGCGAGTTATTGCACAGCTCAATAAAGGAAAGCTTGCACTCAGCGTTGATTTGTCCGGCGATAGCCTACACAGGCGGGGCTACAGGCTTGATGGTGGCAAAGCACCGTTAAAGGAAAATCTCGCCGCGGGGATACTGGTACGTTCAGGGTGGGCTGAGCGAGCGGCCCGCGGTGAAAGTTTGATTGATCCGATGTGTGGATCGGGCACGCTTCTGATTGAGGCGGCAATGATTGCTTTAAATATTGCCCCGGGGCTTCATAGGGAGCGGTTTGGTTTTATGGGTTGGCTCGGTCACCGGCTCGATCAGTGGCAAGCTATCCTGGGCGAAGCAAAAGCCAAGGTGCGTTCCTCGCTGCCAGACGGAGTTGAAATAAGAGGTTACGACGGAGATTTGGGCGCTATCCGCCGAGCCGAGGAAAATGCCCGACGCATGCAACTGGGTTCCGTTGTTCGAGTCCGCGTCAGGCAGCTGTCAGATATTGCCAAGCCCACGCACCAGAAGATGGACAGCGGGTTATTGGTCGTTAATCCGCCATGGGGTGAACGAATAAGCACACCGTCTGCAGCGGCAAACTTGTATGCGGCGCTGGGTCAGGTGATGCACTCGGAATTTGGTGGATGGGATGCGTCAGTGATTGCCGCTGACGCTGCACACGCGCGTGCCACAGGTCTGCGAAGCCACAAGAATTACAAGATGAAAAGTGGCCCTTTGGACATTACGCTATTTTTACTCTCGTTGGGCGACGACAACAAACTGCGCGTCGCAGAGGCGCTGCCAGCGACTACGGCGCAGGAGTCCTCGCTGCCTGTACTATCGGCAGGAGGGCAAATGGTCGCAAACCGGCTATACAAGAATCTGAAAAAGCTCGCTAAGTGGCGACAGGCAGATGAGGTAGAGTGCTACCGTGTTTATGACGCAGATATGCCTGAATACGCCGTCGCTATCGACGTTTATGGTGCCGATATTCATATGGCCGAATATGCGCCTCCCAAGTCGGTTAAGGAAGCTGATGCCAATCGACGCTTTGATGAAGTCTTGGATGCGGTTCAGGTGATCTTTAATATTGAAGAGCGCTCACAGATAGCCGTTAAACGTCGTTCAAGGCAGCGAGGGCGTCAACAATATGAGCGTGTCTCTACTCGTAACGAACGACGCTTGGTAAACGAGCTTGGGGCGAAGTTGTGGGTCAATCTCTTTGATTACCTCGATACTGGGCTCTTTCTAGACCACCGGCCGATTCGCGCGCGTATTCGGGAAGAAGCTGCGGGCAAGCGATTCCTCAATCTTTTTTGTTACACGGGCGTAGCTAGTGTTCATGCCGGCTTGGGCGGCGCTCGATATTCTACGAGTGTCGACCTCAGCAATACCTACCTTGATTGGTATCGCGAAAACCTTGCGATTAATGGCTTATCGGATCAACAACATCGCGCAGTAAAGGGTGACGTTCTCGCATGGCTAAAAGAGGAAGAGGGCATTTATGACCTGATCTTATTGGATCCACCGACCTTCTCTAATTCGAAATCGACTAGCGCGGACTTTGACGTACAACGTGATCACGAGGTCCTTCTATCACTAACCATGAATCGGTTATCCGATAACGGTGTACTCTACTTTTCTAATAATAACCGTCGGTTTGAACTATCAATGGCATTGACGGAGCGTTACTGCGTTGAGGACATCACTCGGCAGTCGTTGGGTCCAGATTTTGAGCGGGCGCCGAACATACATCAGTGTTGGCGTTTTACGCATAAGAGCAGTATTTCCCAAGCGAATCAAAAATTGTCCCCATATAAACTCTAGGGATATCGGTTATTACCTGTAAACCTATCTTGACAGCCAAATCGCTAGGGCGGCTATAACCAACTGATGTTATTCGTTAAAATTCTAGCTGCAAAAGCAGGATTCTTTTTTCGAGTAAAGCCTTTTGGACATTGACCCCCGATCGCACAAATTGATCCCCAAAGTTATCCACAGCCTGTGGAATGGACCCAATAGACGGCATCTATGTTAGACTCGCGTGCCGCGTGACTAGTGATCGCAGGCAGTTCAACAACGTCAGCCGCAGCGTCCTTCGTCGTTGTCGGCCTCAGTAGGGAATCCGATATGGGACGCACGCTTTACGACAAGCTGTGGGATGCACACCTTGTGGATCAGCAAGACGACGGGTCAGCACTGATTTACATCGATAGGCATTTGATCCATGAAGTAACATCTCCGCAGGCTTTCGAGGGCTTGCGCCTTGCCGGTCGTTCACCGCGTCGCTTAAACGCCAACGTTGCCGTGCCTGATCATAATGTATCAACCGATCCCAGCGAACGCGCATTAGAGGGCTACTCTGGAGTGGCTGACGCAACCAGCAGAGTCCAGCTTGAGACCCTCAATGACAACTGCAATGACTTCAATATCCCTCTGATCGATTTGGCGGATCAGCGCCAAGGCATCGTCCATATCATGGGTCCTGAGCAAGGGGCAACGCTGCCTGGCATGACTATCGTTTGTGGTGATTCGCACACCTCAACCCATGGTGCATTTGGTGCACTCGCTCATGGTATTGGCACGTCGGAGGTTGAGCACGTGCTAGCGACACAGTGCTTACTGACTAAGAAGATGGATAATTTTCGCGTGGTTCTCGACAGAGAAGCCCAGCCGGGCGTCACTGCAAAGGACCTCGCTCTTGCGGTGATAGGCCAGATTGGTACGGCGGGAGCGACAGGTTGCGCTCTGGAGTTCGCCGGTTCGGCGGTGAGGTCCCTCACGATGGAGGGGCGAATGACGCTCTGTAATATGGCGATTGAAGCCGGCGCGCGCGCGGGCATGGTGGCCGTTGACCAAGTTACCCTTGACTACGTGAAGAGCCGACCAATGGCTCCAACCGGTGAGCAGTGGGAGATGGCAAAAACATACTGGCGGACCCTGCATAGCGATGCTGATGCCGTCTTCGATCGTGAGCTCGTTATCGATGCATCGGCCATTGAGCCACAGGTCACTTGGGGTACATCGCCTGAGATGGTGACATCAATCGGAGGTACGGTTCCGACCCTGGACGACATGCACGATGAGGCGGGCAGGAAGTCCCTCGAGCGTGCACTCGACTACATGGGCCTTCAGCAGGGAATGAAACTTAGTGATATTCCTGTTGATATGGTCTTCATCGGCTCATGTACTAATGCCCGCATCGAAGATATGCGTGCAGCTGCAGCAGTCGTCCGCGGCCACAAGAAAGCCGACAACGTGGAGCGCGTTCTCGTCGTCCCTGGCTCGGGTCTAGTGAAGGCGCAAGCCGAAGCCGAGGGGCTTGATAAGGTATTCACAGAGGCTGGCATGGAGTGGCGTGCGCCCGGATGCTCAATGTGTCTGGCGATGAATGCAGACAAGGTTGAGCCGGGTAAGCGGTGTGCGTCGACTTCGAATCGAAACTTTGAGGGTCGACAGGGGTTTGGTGGTCGAACTCATCTAGTGAGTCCAGCAATGGCAGCAGCGGCCGCTGTTACCGGTCGTTTCACCCATCCGGCGCACGTGGAGGCCCTATAATGGAAGCATTCAGAGTTCGCAGCGGGCTGGTTGTTCCATTGGATCGTGCCAATGTTGATACTGACCTGATCATCCCAAAGCAGTTTCTCAAATCAATTAAGCGGACGGGTTTTGGTCCCAACCTGTTTGACGAGCTACGGTATTTAGATCCATTTGACGAAGCTGCGCCAAGCGCAACTCGCCAGCCAAACCCAGATTTTTTGCTCAACATGCCGAGGTATGAGGGCGCATCCATCCTTCTAAGTCGAGAGAATTTCGGTTGCGGATCAAGCCGAGAGCATGCGGTGTGGGCGCTCGTCCAGTTCGGGATTCGCTGTGTTATCGCGCCGAGTTTCGCGGATATCTTCAAGAACAATGCGTTCAAAAGTGGCCTACTCCCGGTCGAGCTGGATGAAGGTGTCGTTGATCGGCTGTTTCAACAAAGTGGGGATGGCGAAGGGGTTAATCTGACGATCGATCTCGACACGCAGCAAGTAACACTGCCAGACGGTGCTCTAGTCGACTTCGAAGTCGACCCTTTTAAGCGCCACTGTTTACTGGAGGGGCTGGACGATATTGGTATTACGCTACAGCGTGAAGATGCCATCACCGCTTTTGAGCGAAACCATCAACGAACCCAGCCCTGGTTGTTTAACGAGGTAAAACTCTGATGTCGCATCGTATTTTGCTGCTACCCGGAGATGGGATCGGCCCGGAGGTGGTTGAGCAGGCGAGGCGTGTCTTGGTAGCAACCGCCGGGGCCTTTGATTTGGGCCTAATATTCGACTCGGCAGATCTCGGTGGAGCAGCAATCGATCGTCATGGAGACCCTTATCCGGAGGCGACTCGATTACTTGCGAGACAAGCCGATGCGATTCTCCTGGGCGCCGTTGGTGGCCCGAAATGGGATACGCTGCCTGCGGCCCAAAGGCCTGAGCGGGGCTTGTTGGCGATTCGTTCCGATTTGGACCTATTTTGTAATCTGCGTCCTGCCCTGTTGTACCCGCAGCTTGCGGATGCCTCTAGCCTTAAGCCTGATCTTGTCGCGGGCCTCAATCTGCTCATTGTCAGAGAGCTCACTGGAGGGATTTATTTCGGTGAGCCGAGGGGCGTGGAAACCACAGCAGACGGTGTCAGAAGGGGATTTAACACGGATGTCTACGATGAGGCTGAGATTGGTCGAATTGCTAGATTAGCGTTCCAGTTTGCTCAAAAACGAAACGGACGACTGTGCTCGGTAGACAAGGCCAATGTGTTGGAAGTGACTATGCTTTGGCGCGACGTTGTCACTGAGGTGTCCGCAGAATTCCCCGAAATCGACTTGAGCCACATGTATGTGGATAACGCTGCTATGCAACTGGTACGTGAGCCGAAGCAGTTTGACGTAATGCTAACCGGCAATCTATTCGGCGATATTTTGTCCGATACGGCTGCCATGTTGACTGGCTCAATCGGGATGTTGCCATCGGCCTCTCTTAATGCAGAGTCCCGAGGGTTGTACGAACCAGTTCATGGCTCTGCACCTGATATTGCGGGCGCTGGCAAGGCAAACCCACTGGCAACCATACTGTCGGCTGCCATGTTGCTGCGCTATTCGCTCGATGAGGGTCCCGGCGCAGATGCTATTGAGGCGGCGGTAGAGCACGTATTAAACGCGGGTTTACGTACCCCAGATATAGCGTGCAGCCCCTCTGAGGCCGCCAGCACGGAAGCTGTGGGCGATGCCGTAGTAGCCGCTATTACAAGCCTGTCTTAATGTCTGGAGAAATGTGGTGAAGACTTACAATGTAGCCATTGTTGGCGCTACTGGCGCCGTTGGGGAGGTCCTGCTGGAGCTATTAGAGGAGCGCAATTTTCCTGTCGAAAATTTATATCTTCTTGCGTCTGAACGATCAGCTGGCACTAGCCTTTCATTCAAAGGTAAGCGCATCACCGTTCAAAATCTGGCTGAGTTTGATTTCTCGCAGGCAGATATCGGTCTGTTCTCTGCCGGTGGCTCAATCAGCGAAGAGTTCGCGCCCAAGGCAGCGGCTGCTGGATGCGTGGTTATCGATAACACCTCGCATTTTAGGCGTGATGAAAACATCCCGCTGGTGGCGCCCGAGGTAAATCCTCACGCCATAGCAAACTACACTGAGACTAACATTATCGCGAATCCGAATTGTTCGACCATCCAGATGCTGGTTGCGCTGAAGCCAATTCATGACGCAGTAGGCATAGCACGTATCAATGTGGCGACGTATCAGGCGGTTAGTGGTACTGGAAAGTCTGCAATTGAAGAGCTGGCAAGCCAGACAGCACGCCTTCTTAACGGTCAGCCGGCAGAGGCAAAGGTGTACCCCAAGCGTATAGCGTTCAACGCACTGCCCCACATCGACACGTTTCAGGACAATGGATACACCCGTGAAGAAATGAAAATGGTTTGGGAAACCCAGAAAATTCTCGAGGACGACTCGATTTTGGTGAATCCCACTTGCGTTCGCGTTCCCGTTTTCCACGGTCACTCTGAGGCTGTGCACATCGAAATGCACGAGTCATTGAGTGCGGAGCAGGCTAGAGCGCTTCTTGAGGCGGCGCCGGGCGTTGAAGTGATTGATGAGCGACAGGATGGAGGTTATCCAACACCGGTCTCGGAGGGAGCTGGTGCTGATCCCGTATTCGTCGGCCGGATCCGCTCTGATATCAGTCATGACCGCGGGCTCAACCTCTGGGTAGTCTCTGATAACCTTCGAAAAGGTGCAGCGCTGAACTCCATTCAGATTGCTGAAGTTCTCATCGAAAAATACCTCTGACAAGTCATCCAGATCGCCGTTAGTATAGGGGCGTTGGGGGTTTTGATCGGTCATTATGAACACAAGACGCGTTAAACTCATAGCTCTGCTTTGGTGGGTCCTACCGGGACCATCAATGGCCATTGGTATTGGTGATATGACCGTCACGTCGTACATCAATCAACCACTTCAGGCCAATATCACTGTGCTTCAACCCGATGGACTCTTGGAGTCCGAGGTAATCGCGAGTCTCGCGTCACCCGGTGATTTCGATAGACTGGGTCTGGAGCGGCATTACTCTCTCAATTCGCTGCGTTTCGCGGCTAATTTATTGCAAACGGTGCTTTCCTCGGGAGACGAGGGGCAGCGTGAGCACGCTCAATCGTTGTTAGACAGCCTCGAATAGGCTCAATGAAATTCTCGGATGAAAGGCTCGAGCCCGGCACTCGAATCGCGTTGCGTGTCGAGTACGATGGAAGGGCATTCAATGGCTGGCAGGCTCAGACAAAGCTGGATGTACCCACGGTACAGGAGACGTTGGAAGCAGCCTTGAGTGTCATTGGTAACCAGTCAATCCGCACCTGGTGTGCCGGTCGCACTGACACCGCTGTTCACGCATCCGGTCAAATTGTTCATTTCGACGACCCTGTTGGGCGTAGCTTGAAGTCCTGGGTATTGGGCGTTAACAGTGAGCTACCTGACGCCGTCTCAGTTCACTGGGCTGGATCTGTCTCCAGCGATTTCCATGCGCGTTTCAGTGCTGTTTCACGGCGCTATCAATATATTATCGCCAATACACAGACTCGATCGGCACAACTCTCGGGGTTGGTCACTTGGTATCGACGTCCACTGAGTGCAGAAGCGATGCATCAATGTGCACAACTACTCGTGGGCGAGCACGATTTCAGCGCATTCAGGGCGGCAAGCTGTCAGAGCAATACGCCGTGGCGCCACTTATCTGAAATTTCAGTTACTCGCCAAAACGATTTTGTCATTGTTGAGCTCGAGGCCAATGCCTTTCTGCATCACATGGTGCGCAACATTGTGGGAAGTCTGATGTTGGTTGGGGCGGGCCTTAAGACGCAAACTTGGTTTGAACAGGTGTTTATCGGCAAAGATCGAACGAAATCTGGGGACACCGCGAGCAGTGCGGGTCTCTACCTGGTCTCAGTGGGCTATCCTGAGGACTTCGGTGTTCCCGCGGGTCCGAAAGCAGCAACGCTGCTGTCCCACAGTGTTTGATACAATAGACGCCTTTCCTCAGGGGTATCGACGTGCAAGTAAAGATTTGCGGCATTACTAACAGTGAAGATGCGCGCGCTGCCGTTGATGCGGGCGCCGATGCTATTGGGCTTATTTTTTACCAGGGTAGTAAACGTTGCATTGATGAGCATCTCGCCGCCGACATCGTCGCACAACTGCCCCCGTATACATCGATCAACGCCTTGTTCGTCAATCCGACGGAGGCTGAAGTTCGCAAGGTCTTATCCACAGTTGCCGTGTCGCAACTTCAGTTCCATGGTGAGGAGTCATCGGCTTTTTGCGAACAGTTCGATCGCACCTATATCAAAAGCATCCCGGTGGTCGATGCGGCGCGAATGAAGGCATTGATCGCTGATCACACGAATGCCAGAGCCTACTTGTTCGATACCCATGTGCCGGGAGAGCACGGTGGAACGGGTAAAACCTTTGATTGGACGAAAATGCCCGATAAAAATATTGGACATCGCATTCTTGCGGGCGGTTTAGACACGGAAAATGTTGCAAAAGCGATTAGAATAGCGCGTCCAGATGCGGTGGACGTCAGTGGTGGTGTTGAATCGCAGCCCGGAATTAAAAATCACGAGACGTTAGAACGTTTTATTGCCGCCGCGAAGCTGGCCGGTAGGGACCTTGCATTATGACGATTGATATTAACCCTGATCTTTACGCACAGGTGCCAGATGAGCACGGACGCTTTGGTATTTACGGTGGCAAGTTTGTTGCCGAGACACTCATGTCTGCGTTGGCCGAGCTAGAGAACCTCTACAACGATCTAAAAGACGATCCAGCGTTTCTTCGCGAGTTTGATCTCGATCTCGCGCATTATGTGGGAAGACCGTCGCCACTATATGAAGCAGCCCGCTGGTCAGACATGATTGGTGGCGGAAGAATCTACCTCAAGCGTGAAGATCTGAATCACACGGGCGCCCACAAGGTGAATAACACCATTGGGCAGGCGTTGCTCGCGAAATATATGGGAAAGAAGCGAGTTATCGCCGAGACCGGCGCAGGCCAGCACGGTGTGGCAAGTGCCACCGTTGCAGCTCGTTTGGGTTTGGAATGTCATGTCTTTATGGGCGAGGAGGATGTACGGCGGCAGGCGTTGAACGTCTATCGCATGAAGCTGCTGGGTGCTGAAGTCATTCCCGTAACTTCGGGCTCTAAAACCCTAAAAGATGCGATGAACGAGGCATTACGCGACTGGGTGACTAACGTTGATAACACCTTCTACATCATTGGAACCGTTGCCGGCCCCCACCCTTATCCGATGCTCGTGCGGGATTTCCAGAGTGTCATCGGTCGAGAGGCTCGCGCACAGTCGCTTGCTATGACCGGAAAGCTCCCTGACGCACTGGTCGCATGCGTTGGCGGTGGCTCGAATGCCATTGGGCTTTTCCACCCGTTCCTCAGTGATAACGAGGTTGCGATGTACGGTGTGGAAGCGGGTGGCAAAGGGGTGGAAACTGGTGAGCATGCGGCGCCACTGAGCGCCGGAATTCCCGGGGTTCTGCACGGTAATCGTACCTACCTCATGCAAGACGAGAACGGTCAAATCATGCACACCCACTCGGTATCAGCGGGCCTCGATTACCCGGGTGTTGGACCGGAGCACTCATGGCTAAAGGATATCGGTCGTGTCAATTATGTTGATGCTACCGATACGGAAGCGTTAGCTGCATTCCATCGTGTCACTCGGGTAGAGGGCATTATGCCTGCACTCGAGACCGCGCATGCGCTCGCCTATGCGGAGAAGCTCGCTGCTGAAATGATACCGTGTCAACACATCATCGTTAATCTTTCAGGTCGCGGCGACAAAGACATCCTCACTGTCGCTGAAATCGACGGTATTGATCTGGGGACTCGCTAATGTCGCGTCTTGGCCCTTTTTTCGGCACGCTTCGCTCGGAAAATCGTCGCGCAGTGATTCCCTACTTGGTGGCGGGTGACCCCGATGAGGCGTTGACTGTGCCATTGATGCACAGTCTGGTTGAGGCAGGTGCCGATATCATTGAAGTCGGCGTGCCATTTTCGGATCCGATGTCTGAAGGGCCCACAATTCAGAAGGGCCATGAGCGAGCGCTAGGGGGAGGCACGAGTCTTCTTTCAACGCTTGCACTGGTGAAGCAGTTTCGTGAAACAAACACGGAAACCCCCTTGGTGTTGATGGGGTACGCGAATCCACTCGAGCGTAAAGGATATGCTGCTGTGGCTGATGCCTGCGCTGAAGCAGGTATCGACGGCTTGATAACGGTAGACCTCCCTCCAGAAGAAGTCGCAGCGATGAACGCCGAATTGCAGCGTCAGAACATCGATAATATTTTTCTTATTTCACCGACCACGGGTGATGAACGAGTCGCCACAATTACGGCCCAAGCCAGTGGATTCATTTACTACGTGGCACTCAAGGGCGTCACAGGTGCAGGACACCTGGACACGGACGCAGTTGAGGCGCATCTAGCCACCATACGGCAGCATACGAGCCTGCCGGTTGCCGTTGGTTTCGGTATTAAAGATGCAGACACTGCAGCGACAGTCGCGGGGTGCGCTGATGCGGTTGTGGTCGGTAGTGCACTCGTTGATCTCGTAGCGAACGACCTCAAGAGTGGCGGGTCTCACACTAGTGCCATTTCTGGGGCACATTCATTGATCTCAAGCATTCGAAACGGCGTAAATTTGGCAACTTCCAACTAAAACCGTCAACGACGTATACTGCGTGTCGTGATGTGCAGGGGGCCAAAATGAGCTGGATCGATAAAATCATTCCCGCGGGTGTGCGGAAAACGGACGGGGATAAAAAGGCTAATATTCCCGAGGGGTTGTGGCGTAAGTGCGTTAAATGCGATGCCGTGCTCTATCGTCTCGATCTGGAGCGCAATGCTGAGGTTTGTCCCAAGTGCGATCATCACATGCGCATCACCGCGCGGCGACGGCTGGACCTCTTTTTAGATGATGTCGGTCGCACTGAGCTGTTCGCAGATCTGGAAACGGTTGATCGCCTGAAATTCAAAGATAAAAAACGCTATCGAGACCGCTTGAGTTCGGCGCAGAAAAGTACCGGTGAGAAAGACGCCATCATTGCATTCCGAGGGACACTCCACGGTATGGACGTTGTCGCAATAGCGTTTGAGTTCAATTTTCATGGCGGGTCCATGGGCTACGCCGTTGGTGAGAAGTTCACCCGTGCTGCTGGAGTCGCTCTTGAAAGTGGCGTACCACTGATTTGTTTTGCCGCCTCGGGTGGCGCGCGGATGCAGGAAGCTCTGATTTCATTGATGCAAATGGCGAAAACATCAGCTGTGATTGAGCGAATGAAGGCCGCTGGCGTTCCTTACGTGTCGGTCATGACGGACCCGATTTATGGTGGTGTGTCTGCCTCGCTAGCGCTCTTGGGCGATATTAATGTTGCGGAGCCTGATGCTCGTGCGGGGTTTGCCGGCCCCAATATTATCGAGCAGACGATTCGACAGAAGTTGCCTCGTGGCTTCCAGCGAAGTGAGTTTCTTCTCGAGCATGGTGCCATCGATATGATAATTGCGCGGTCTGAGATGCGAGACACGCTAGCTCGGGTTCTCGCGAAGTTCACCAACGCACAGCTCGCTTCATAAGTTAAACCGGGGGTAGTTTTGGATCTTGCCGCGTGGCTTGAACGCCTCGAGCAATTACATCCCTCTGCGATTGACCTAGGCCTTGCCCGTTGTGGTGAGGTTGCGCGGCGTCTCGAGCTGTTGGATACAACCGTTACTAGCATCACAGTAGCGGGTACCAATGGTAAGGGCAGCACCGTTGCCGTCATGGAAGCCATCTTATGCGCCACAGGTGAACGTGTTGGTGCCTTTACCTCCCCACACCTAGTCCGATACAACGAGCGCATTCGTGTAGAAGGCGTAGAGGTATCAGATGCGCTTATTGTGGAGGCCTTTGAAGCCATCGAGAAGGCGCGATCGGACATTTCGCTGACCTATTTCGAATTCAATACGCTTGCTGCATTGTGGATTTTTAAAAAGCTAGATGTTTCCTGCCAGCTTCTTGAGGTGGGTTTGGGGGGCAGATTAGACGCGGTCAATATCGTGGATTCCGATGTGGCAGTTGTCACCGCCATTGGTTTGGACCACCAAGAATGGTTAGGTTCGGATGTCGAGACCATTGCTATTGAAAAATGTGGTATCGCACGTGACGGACGTACCTGCATTGTCGCTGACTCGGCGGCGCCCGTGTCGGTTTCGACAGAATTACAAAGAATCGGGGCTTTTGAAGTACGGGCGCTGCGCGATTACGTTTTCGGCGACACGTATTTTGACAGTCTAAAGGCGGGCTCAATTGCCTGGTCATTGCCAGCAGGCATTCTGCCTTTGAATGCCGCTGCGGGCCTAAGAGCGCTCGAGGCTGCTGGTGGTGAGATCACTGAAGAGCTTGTTGCCGCGGGTATGAAGCGTGTTGTGCTCAAGGGACGACGAGAGTCTTTTCGTCTCGCTAATATCGACATTGTTCTTGACGTTGCCCACAACCCTGATGCCGCGGTGGAACTCAGAAAATTCCTTGATCACCAAATGGCTACGCAAACGACGACGGCCATTTTTGCTGTCATGTCCGATAAAGACTGCCGTGATATGATCGCGGCCGTCGAGCCAGTCATCGATGAATGGTATCTACCGTCAGGTATCGGCGGAGCGCGCGGGCAGTCACCGGAGGTAGTTGAAGGGCTTATTTCCGGAGCGGCACACGTTACACCAACGTTCGAAGCGGCCTTTGAAGGCGCGATGGGAAGTCTGGCGGATGGAGGCAGACTCATTATATTTGGCTCGTTTTTCACCGTGGGAGAAGGTATGAAAGCGCTTGATAGCCTCCGTCTGTCACCACTGGATAGTCAATCGTGATCAAGCAGCGTTTTGTCGGCTTTGTGGTTCTTGTTGCAATTGCTGTCATCTTCTGGCCAATCGTATTTGTTACGCCAGAGAATACCGATGATTTTGAGCTCTCCGTCTTCGAAATGCCGCCAAAACCTGCCGTCGCAGTGTCTGAGCGACGCGAGCCGGTACTCGATAAAGTAGATCAATCGATTTTGCCTGAGATGCCGGAGCGGCAGACACCAATCGTTCAACCTGTTGATATCGCATCGCCAATGCCTGATGTGGCTCTCGTGGATGCTGATGAGGAACCTGAGCAGCAGGCGTCGGCATTGGAGAGAGCAGAGTTTGACGATCAAGGCCTGCCGGTTAGCTGGGAGCTTCAGATTGCTACTTTCAGCAATGCAGAAAGAGCTGAGGAAATATCGCAATTACTGCGAGACAAGGGTCACAAGGCCTATGTTTCACCGATAATATTGGACGATCAGCGCTTATTTAGAGTTATGATAGGTCCAAAGTTACAAAAGCAGCGCCTTATTGAAATCCAGCCTGCCATTAACGACTATTTTTCTGTTGAAAGCTTTATCGTGAGATTTACACCAATCTAAGGGAGTAGATGTTTGGATATAGTCTCTTTTGCTAGTCCAGAATCTTTTATAGATTGGACGATAATAGCTGTCTGCAGTATCTCGGGGCTTATGGGCCTTAAGGGCGGATTCATCAAAGAATCGATTTCACTTTTCGGTTGGATTCTTGCTCACTTCATTGCAACAGTCTCTGCAGAGCCAATTATATTTGCTGTGGGAATAGATCTTTCACAAGACTCGTTGCTCTATCTGCTTAGCTATGGCTTGGTCTTCGCAGCGGTTGTTGTGTTTTTTTCGACTGTAGGTGCTGGTCTCTCTGCGAGATTAAAAAATGGGCATACAAAGACCGGTAATGCTCTGTTGGGAGCAGCCTTTGGTGTGGGCCGCGGAGTCGTTTTATTGTCAGTGGTAAGTCTTTTGATGGGGACGGCAGCGCCTCAGTGGCAGAGAGACACGTTTGGCGAAAGCGTATATACAGAATACCTCGAAATCACTGAATCGTTTTTAAGTAGTGGCTTTGAGTCGCAATTCTTCAATGATCCAAATAGTTTATTTGAGCAGACAGTGGATGATGCGAGTGACATGGCAGAAGGTACCTAAGTAGTGTGCGGCGTAGTTGGAATTTCATCGAAAGAAAGCGTGGCTGCAGATATATACGACGCCCTGACTATGCTCCAGCATCGAGGCCAAGATGCCGCGGGCATTATGACTTGCCATAAGGGTCAGTTCCTTCAGCGCAAGGGAGAGGGGCTTGTTCGAGACGTCTTCCAAGCCGATCACATACAGCAATTGGCCGGCAACTTTGGTTTGGGTCACACGCGCTATCCAACTCAGGGGAGTTCAGGGTCAGCGCTCGCTCAGCCGTTTTACGTCAACTCGCCTTACGGAATTGCGTTGGCACACAACGGAAACCTCACTAACTCAGCGGCCTTGTCCGAGGAGCTCTATCAAACTGACTTGCGTCACCTGAATACCGATAGTGACTCGGAAGTATTACTGAACGTCTTTGCGCACGAGTTACAGCGCCAGGGCAAGTTGGTTCCCTCCGCAGAAGACGTGTTTAACGCCGTAACAACGCTTCATACACGTTGTGAAGGCGGCTATGCGGCCGTAGCAATGATCGCTAACGTGGGTTTAGTGGCGTTTAGGGATCCCAACGGTATTAGACCTCTGGTGGTGGGCGTTAAGACTCAAGGTGATCACAAAAGTTATATGTTGGCCTCTGAAAGTGTGGCTCTTGACGTACTAGATTACCGGCTTATAGGTGACGTAGACCCGGGGGAGGCCTTATTTATTGATGCCAGCGGGGAGCTTTTCAGAAGACAGTGTGCGGCGGAGCCAAAGCTAAAGCCCTGTATCTTCGAACACGTTTATTTTGCGCGCCCTGACTCATTGATGGATGGTATTTCCGTCTACAAGACACGTATGCGCCAAGGCGAGCGACTAGCACATAAGATCATGCGTGAGCGTCCTGATCATGATATTGACGTCGTGATACCCATTCCGGATACCAGCAGAGTTGCAGGTCAGGCTCTGGCCCATGAATTGGGTGTGAAGTTCCGCGAGGGCTTCATGAAAAACCGTTACATTGGTCGTACGTTTATCATGCCGGGGCAGACGCAACGCCGGAAGTCAGTACGGCAGAAGTTGAATCCTGTACCACTCGAGTTCGAAGGCAAAACAGTACTTCTAGTCGACGACTCGATCGTTCGTGGTACAACCTGTCAGCAGATAATCCAGATGGCCCGCGATTCTGGCGCCAAGCGGGTCTATTTTGCCTCGGCAGCGCCGCCTGTTCGATATCCGAATGTTTATGGCATCGATATGCCAACCGCATCTGAGCTGGTGGCTCACGGTAGAAGCATAGAACAGATCTCTGAATACATTGGGGCAGACTGGCTGATTTATCAGGAGATAGATGACCTCATTGAGTGCTCCCGTGAGGGTAACTCACTGGTGGATGGCTTTGAGCTGTCGGTGTTCGACGGTCAATATCAAACCGGCGTCATTGACGATGCCTATCTCACAGGACTGAGTGACGCTCGCTCCGATAACTCGGTTGATCGTGCTGATGGTGCCCTTGTTGGCCTTCATAATCGGAGTTAGTGGGTGTCAAACGAGTGGTTAAGAGAGGCTGGGTTTGAAACGCTGGCCATCCGAGAAGGATTAACTCCGGGCTTCGAGCAAGAACATTCTGATCCGATCTACGCAACGTCGAGCTTTGTTTTCGAATCGGCTGAGCAGGCCGCGGCAACATTTTCGGGTGAGCGTGACGGTAATACCTACTCGCGGTTTTCTAATCCCACGGTGTTTGTGTTTGAGAAACGACTGGCCGCCCTAGAAGGGGGGCAAGAGGGTGTAGCTACCAGCTCAGGTATGGCCGCGATTCTGACGCTCTGTCTGACCTTGCTGCGCGCGGGTGATCATGTAATCTGCTCACGCAACGTCTTCGGAAGCACTGTAGGTTTATTCAATAACATACTGACCAAACTTGATATTTCCGTTACGTTTGTGGCACTGCGCGAGCTCGATGATTGGCGACAAGCGGTTACTCCGAATACCAAGCTTTTCTTTTGCGAGACGCCCTCGAACCCGCTATGTGAGGTTGGAAATATCCGAGAGATCGCGAATATTGCGCATGACTTGGGCGCGCTACTTGCCGTTGATAACTGTTTTTGTATACCCGCGTTGCAACGTCCACTTTCCCTTGGGGCCGATGTGGTGATGCACTCAGCAACCAAATATCTCGATGGTCAGGGTAGGGTGCTGGGAGGGGCTTTAGTTGGCTCCGAGGAGTTAATGGCTGAGGCCCGAGGCTTTGTCCGTGTATGTGGGCCATCGATGAGCCCGTTTAACGCGTGGATATTCAGCAAAGGGCTCGAAACACTGCAACTGCGCATGGACGTTCACAGTCAGCGCGCACAGGCCCTAGCAGAGTGGTTAGAAACACATCCTGACGTGAAAAAAGTCTCAATTATTGCGGTCTAGCGTCGCACCCTGATCACGCGTTGGCGGCGTCTCAGCAGTCGGCCTTTAGCGGTGTCCTGTCATTTGAGGTTGATGGCGGGCGCGACACCGCGTGGGCGTTTATTAACGCGGTTCGACTGATGTCGCTAACAGCGAATTTGGGCGACGTTAAAACCACGGTGTGTCATCCCGCATCAACAACGCATGGGCGATTAACTGATGTGCAGAAGCAGCAAGGTAATATTACTGAGGGGTTGATACGGATTGCAGTTGGACTTGAGGACCTCGAAGATCTCAAGCGTGATTGTGAGCGAGGTTTTGCTGCCATTTCGGCATAGCGGGCAAGAGATGTGTTTCATACTTTCGTCAGGTCTAAAAAAAGCACCCAGTAGGGTGCTTTTTGTTGCTGAGCTTGGGATCAAGCGACTTCTTCAATAAGCATTGCCGCAATTTTTTTCCCGTCATCGGCCAGGGCCTGGAAACTCTGGATCTCGTTGAAATTCATGTATCGATAAATTTCACCCGCCATAGAATCTAATTCATCCGCGTAGCTCATGTACTCCTCGGGCGTAGGTAGGCGCCCAAGAATGGCTCCTACAGCAGCTAGCTCCGCCGATGTGAGGTAGACATTCGCGCCTTCACCCAGTCGGTTAGGAAAGTTTCTCGTCGAGGTTGATAAAACGGTCGATTTGGGCGCTACGCGTGCTTGGTTACCCATACACAACGAACATCCTGGCATTTCAGTTCGTGCACCTGCGCGTCCGAAAATGGCGTAATAACCTTCCTCCATGAGCTGATACTCGTCCATGCGGGTAGGCGGACAGATCCACATGCGTGCTGCGACACCGCCTGTGTGTTGGTCAAGTAGTTTCCCGGTGGCTCTAAAATGACCGATGTTAGTCATGCAGCTACCGATAAAGACCTCGTCGACCTGATCGCCCGCTACCTGTCTGAGTAAGCGTGCGTCATCAGGGTCATTGGGGGCACAAACGACGGGCTCAGTCACCTCGGCGAGGTCGATTTCGATGATGGCCGCGTATTCGGCATCTGCATCGGCCTCGAGTAAATCCGGTTTCTCTAGCCACTTCTCCATATTGCGAACGCGCCGCTCCAACGTACGTGGATCGCCATAACCCTCGGCGATCATTGAACGCAGAAGGACAATATTTGATTTTAGATAGCTTCCAATCGTCGATTCGGACAGCTTGATGGTGCAACCAGCTGCTGAGCGCTCAGCAGACGCATCGGAGAGTTCAAAGGCTTGCTCTACGGTCAGCTCTTCAAGGCCTTCAATTTCGAGAATACGACCCGAGAAGATGTTCTTCTTACCTTTTTTCTCTACGGTTAGTAGGCCTTCTTGAATGGCGTAGTAGGGAATCGCATGTACCAGATCACGCAAAGTGATTCCTGGCTGCATCTGGCCCTTGAAGCGCACAAGCACAGACTCTGGCATATCGAGTGGCATAACCCCAGTTGCTGCGGCAAAGGCTACAAGGCCCGATCCTGCAGGGAAGGAAATGCCCAAAGGGAATCGTGTATGCGAGTCGCCGCCAGTGCCAACCGTGTCAGGTAGCAGCATACGGTTCAACCAGCTGTGGATAATGCCGTCGCCTGGACGAAGTGATACGCCGCCTCGGTTCCGGATGAAGTCAGGCAATGAGTGCTGTGTTTCGATGTCAACGGGCTTAGGGTAGGCGGCTGTGTGACAGAAAGACTGCATGGTGAGGTCCGCGGAGAAACCCAGACATGCGAGATCCTGCAGTTCGTCCCGTGTCATAGGCCCCGTGGTGTCCTGAGAACCGACAGTCGTCATTTTGGGTTCGCAGTAGGTGCCGGGTCGAATTCCTTCAACTCCACAGGCGCGCCCCACCATTTTCTGTGCAAGGGTAAAGCCGGTATTCGTCTCCTCGGGAATATCGGGCTTTCTAAAGAGGGTGCTTTCGCCCAAGCCCAGCGCTTCCCGAGCCTTGGCGGTCAAGCCACGGCCAATAATGAGATTGATTCTGCCACCGGCACGAACCTCGTCCAGCAATACGTCCGAGCGCAGCTCGAACTCGGAGATAACGTCGCCAGCTGCGTTAAGTACCTTGCCGTCATAGACACGGATATCGATGATATCGCCCATGCCCATTTTTTCGACGGGCGCTTCGAATACGAGCGCGCCAGCGTCTTCCATGGTGTTGTAGAAAATCGGCGCAATTTTTCCGCCAATGCACACACCACCCATTTGTTTATTAGGGACACCTGTTACAGGCTGGCCGAAATACCACAAGACGCTGTTAGCGGCTGACTTTCTGGACGAGCCTGTGCCTACGACGTCGCCTACAAACGCGACCGGTAAGCCAGTCGCCTTCACCGCTTCGATTTGGGCCATGGGACCGACTTTGCCGTGGTCCTCGGGCTCCAATCCGTCGCGTGTCATCTTGTACATGGCACGTGCGTGAAGTGGGATATCGGGTCGTGACCAGGCGTCGGGCGCCGGTGACAAGTCGTCTGTATTGGTCTCGCCCGTGACTTTGAATACAACCATTTTGAGTGACTCAGGTAACTCATCCCGCTTAGTAAACCACTCAGCGTCAGCCCAAGACTGCATGACTGACTGCGCGTTGGCATTGCCGTCCTTTGCCAGCGACGCCACGTCATAAAAAGCATCGAACATGAGCAATGTGTGCTTGAGTTCCGTCGCTGCTTGCTCGCCCAGCTCATTATCGCTTAGGAGTTTCACCAAAGTCTCGATGTTGTAACCGCCGTGCATGTCACCCAATAGGTCGACCGCCGTCACTTTGTCAATCAAGTGACACACAACATTACCGAGCGCAACATCCGACAAGAAGGCGGCTTTGACGTAAGCGGCTTCATCAACACCCGGTGGAACACGGTTGGAAATTAGATCGACTAGGTAGTCCTCTTCACTGGCGGGTGGCGCTTTTAATAGTTCCACCAGGTCTGCGACCTGCTGCGGTGATAATGGTTTTGGTGGGATGTTCATAGCCGCACGGTCGGCTACATGATCACGATAAGCTTCAAGCACTGAACTTTCCTCTTCCCCAGAATTTGTGAGGGCGCTCGCTTTTAAAGGGCGCCTTGCTCTTCGGCGCGCAAATTATAGCTTGTGCCCAGGTCTGTCGACAGCGATTCGATCAATTCTGTGCATTCATGCGATGTTTATCCTAGACTCTCGCGTCATGTCGACAGGTAACCCACCAAAAACGAACCTAAAGCCAATCAAGACGCCATGTATTGGCGTCTGCTCAACAGGCATTGGTGATAGCGTGTGTCGTGGTTGCAAGCGGTTTAGCCACGAGGTCATTCACTGGAACGGCTACACTCAGGACGAGAAACGATTCGTTGATCAACGACTGTCGAAATTTTTGTCGCAGGCCTGCGCCCACAAATGCACGGTCATCGATCGTGGATTACTGAAATGGCAGCTTGATACGCAGCTCGTGAGATATAACGATGAGCATGACGAGTACTGTTGGTTGTTCCAGCTGCTTAAGGCGGGTGCGAGTCAGATAAGTGATCCAAGTAAATACGGGTTCCGAGTTCATCCATCGTGGGCAGACCTCAGTCTCATTGAGCTCCGTGATAAGATCGATGAGGATTTTTGGGTGTTATCGACAGCCCATTACGATCGTTATCTAGCCACACCCGATCTTTTCGAAGAAGTACAGCGCTAAGTCATGCCGTCCACCTTAGATTTGACGCCCGTGTTTGATTTTCTGCCATGCCGGACGCCCGATGCCTGGTTAACAGCGGCGGTAACGTCGTTGCCCGTATTGATGGTTGACCATGCGAACTGCGAGAAGAAGGCCGCGGCAACCGCACTGTCGCTTATGCATCGTTATACGGATAACACTCCGCTTCTAAACAAAATGTCGCGACTGGCTCGGGAAGAGCTTCGACATTTTGAGCAAGTGCTGAAATTGATGACACAGCGAGGTATTGCTTACGAGTCGGTAACAGCCTCTCGGTATGCGCAAACTCTCCGGGAAAAGGTTCGTAAAAAAGACCCACATAAATTAGTGGACACGCTTATCGTCGGGGCACTTATCGAGGCCCGCTCCTGTGAGCGTTTTGCGGCATTAGCACCACATGTGGATGAGACGCTGCGAGACTTATATACATCGCTGCTGAAAAGTGAGTCGCGCCATTTCGCCGACTACATCAGCCTGGCGAAAAACCTAGAGGACGCAGGCGTTGTGGAGGACCGTCTCGCCTTATTCCGCTCGCTGGAGAAGGAGCTCATT
The DNA here is from genome assembly GCA_902547755.1 of Halieaceae bacterium. Lineage (GTDB taxonomy): Bacteria > Pseudomonadota > Gammaproteobacteria > Pseudomonadales > Halieaceae > Luminiphilus. The sequence continues at coordinate 24,597 of CACCPA010000011.1, forward strand.
GAGAGTGAGGATACCGAGATTCGCTTTCACAGCGGCGTGCCGATAATCTGAAACTGGGGAGTTAAAGCGAGAACTCGCATAGCTCCAGTGATGTTCCTTGCTCTCGTAAATACCAGCCGGTCTTATTCCAGTCGCCCAACACGATTCGCTCGGCGTTTTGCAGTGGGTGTCGGCATGGTCTGTGAGTATGACCGTGAATCAATCGTGTGACTCCGTGCTCCTCCATTACGGAGAGAACGGTATCATCGTTCACATCCATGATGTCTTCAGCCTTGTTACTCGCCGCCTCTTTACTCATGGTACGGAGCTGTGTTGCTAGCGCTCTTCGTTCTTCGAGTGACTTACTTAACATTTCCGCCTGCCACTCCGGGTTGTGAACGATGGCGCGGAACGCCAGATAATCGACGTCATCGGAGCAGAGTAGGTCACCGTGCATGAGTAGGGTAGATTCACCAGCAACCTCCATACATACAGAGTCACCGAGTAGCGTTGCACCGAATTGATCCAAATAGTTCTGACCTACAAGGAAGTCCCGGTTACCCCGAGTAAAGTAGATGTGAGTGCCACTGTCCGCAATCTGTTTCATGGATGACGCAAAGCGCTGCGCCAGCGGACTGTCATCATCATCCCCAATCCATGCTTCGAAGATGTCACCCAATAAAAAAAGGCGATCGATATCGCCTTCTTGCTTCAGGAACGTTGTCAGCCCTTGTTCGATATGCGGCGTATCCTCGCTTAAATGGAGGTCGCTGATGAACAGGGATTGCGCCATGGCTAGTCGGAAAGCACCGTAACAGATTCGATGACGATAGGGTCGTTAGGGACGTCTTGATGACCGGCCTGACTGCCTGTAGGGACAACGCGGATCTTGTCGAGTACGTCTTCGCCCTCAACCACGCGACCAAATACGGCATAGCCCCAGCCCTGCATGTTTTCACCTGAGAAGTTCAAGAAGTCATTGTCTGAAACATTTATGAAAAACTGCGCCGTCGCAGAGTGTGGGTCCATTGTGCGCGCCATGGCGATGGTACCGCGATTGTTCTTTAAGCCGTTATTAGCTTCATTTTGAATGGGAGTATTAGTGCCTTTCTGGCGCATGTCCGTATCAAAACCGCCGCCTTGCACCATAAAGTTGTTGATCACTCGATGGAAGATGGTGCCGTCGTAGTGCCCGTTTTGAGCGTACTCGACGAAATTTGCGACGGTTGCTGGCGCTTTATCGGCATCCAGCTCCAACGTCATATCTCCGAGAAGCGTTTTAATTAATACGCGAGTCATGGCCATGGTTGATACTGCCTTTTTTGGGAAAGGGCGCATGATACAAGGTCAGCTATGTGCATTCGAGTAAATTACTACCAGCCTGTCACCGTTGTTGGAAACTGACGTGGCCGGTTTCGCTTGGTAAACTCGCGCCCACACATCAAGGGCGTCGCATGGACATAGAACCTCGCAGTAACTTTCTACGGACTCAAATTCAGAGCGATCTTGACGCTGGGGTTGTGGATCGAGTAATCACTCGGTTTCCGCCCGAGCCGAATGGTTTTTTACATATCGGCCACGCGAAGTCGATAACGGTTAACTTTGGACTCGCCCAGCAATATGGTGGTGTCTGTAACCTGCGCTTTGATGACACCAACCCTGAAAAGGAGAGCCAGGTGTTCATCGATGCCATTCAGGCGGATGTGAAATGGCTGGGCTACGAGTGGGATGGTGAGGTCCGTTATGCGTCAAGTTACTTCCAGCAGTTTTATGAGTGGGCACTCCATCTAATCGATGAAGGCAAGGCTTACGTCTGTGACTTGAGCGCTGATGAGGCACGTGACTACCGAGGCACATTGACCTCACCGGGCAAAAATAGCCCGTACAGGGATCGGTCGATCGACGAGAATCATGCCCTGTTTGCTGCAATGAAAGCAGGGGAGTTTGAGGATGGGTCTCGGGTGCTGCGCGCCAAGATTGATATGGCGTCTCCAAATATCAACTTGCGGGACCCAACGCTTTACCGCATCCGCCGAGTAGCACACCACCAAACGGGTGATGAGTGGGTTATCTACCCCACCTATGACTATGCGCATGGACAGGAAGATGCGATTGAAGGCATTTCGCATTCGATTTGCACCCTGGAGTTTGAGGATCATAAACCGCTGTATGACTGGTTTATCGATAATCTGCCGGTACCTTCCAGACCGCGACAATATGAGTTTGCCCGTTTGAACGTCAACTACACGGTCACCAGTAAGCGCAAGTTGAAGCTTCTTGTCGATTCCGGTGTGGTTACCGGCTGGGATGACCCACGTATGCCAACCATTGCCGGGATGCGTCGGCGTGGCTATACACCCGCTGCTTTGCGGCACTTTTGCGAGGAGGTGGGCACATCGCGTTCTGACGGTGTGGTCGACGTTGCCATGCTCGAGAGTGCTGTCCGCAATGATCTCAATGTGACCGCGCCACGTGCCATGGCTGTATTGAATCCACTCAGACTGCAGATCACCAACCTGGAAGCGCCTGAGGTGTTGAAGGTGGCAAACCACCCAACTGATGACACTCAGGGTAAGCGCGAAGTTTGGTTCGGATCTGAGGTCTGGATTGACAAAGGTGACTTCCGGCAAGAGGCGAATAAGAAATTCAGGCGACTGGTTTTGGGTAAGCGTGTCCGTTTGCGGGGCGGTTATGTCATCGAAGCACAGCGATGCGACGTCGACGCTGACGGCGAGGCAACCGCGGTTTACGCATCGATAGTGCCTCAAACCTTGGGTGAAGATCCGGACGACGGTGTGAAGGCCAAGGGCGTCATCCATTGGGTCGATGCTACGACGGGTATTCCCGCAGAAATCAGAACTTACGATCGTCTGTTCACTGTGGAAGACCCATCAAAAGCAGATAACATGGATGATGTAATCAATCCGTCGTCCCTTGTTGCCGGCCAAGCGATTGTCGAAGCATCACTCGCCTCGGCGGACCCTGAAGATCGATTCCAATTTGAACGCGAGGGCTACTTTGTGGCCGATCGTTTTGACCACACGAGCGACAAGCCGGTGTTCAATAGAGTGATTGGGCTGCGTGATACATGGGCTGGTAATGACTGAACTGCTTCTCACTAACAGTGCAGGCGGAGGTAAATCGGCCTTCAAGCCCATCGATCCTGAGCATATCCGGATGTATGTTTGTGGCCCCACCGTTTACAACCTCGTTCACATTGGAAACGCGCGGCCGGTCGTGGTCTTCGATACCTTATTTCGGGTTCTGCAAGCGCTATATCCCAAGGTAACTTACGCCCGTAACATCACGGACATAGACGACAAGATTATCTTTGCAGCGCGCGAGTGTGACACCGATATCATGACGCTCACTCAGGAATTCACTGACAAGTTTCGCCAAGACATGGCGGCCCTGAATAACCTCGGTCCCTCAATCGAGCCCCGGGCGACAGCGCATGTGGAGGCGATGTTGGATCTTGCCGCTCGGCTGATCGAACGCGGACACGCTTACGTCTCCGAGGGACACGTACTCTTTGACGTAACATCGATGGACGACTACGGCGCATTAAGTGGTCGTAACCTCGAAGACATGCTGGCAGGTGCTCGCGTAGAGGTGGCGTCTTATAAGCGGCATCCTGGTGACTTTGTACTTTGGAAACCCTCCACTAACGCTGATCCAGGCTGGGACAGCGACTATGGTCGCGGTCGGCCGGGATGGCATCTCGAGTGCTCGGCCATGATCCACCAACATCTGGGCGACAACATTGATATACACGGTGGTGGCAGGGATCTAATCTTCCCGCACCACGAAAACGAGCGAGCACAGAGTTGCTGTGGTTACGACGGGAGCTTTGTCGGGACCTGGATGCACAATGCTTACGTCGATATGGACGGTGAAAAGATGTCCAAGTCGCTAGGCAACGTGAGAACCGTGCGTGAACTACTCGATCAGTACTCGGGGGAAACCCTTCGGTTCGCGCTTCTGTCGGCGCACTATCGCTCGCCACTCAACTTTTCAAAGGAGCTTCTGGATAACGCACAAGCCACCTTAGACAGTTTTTACCTCGCCTTGCGTAATGCGGGCGACACCCCAGTAGAGTCCTCAGAAGCACGTCTTTCGCCTGTCTTCAGTGCGCTTCTTGATGATTTGAATACGCCCGCGGCGATTGCCGAGCTACACCAGCTGGCAAAAGCGCTTAACAAGGCGTCAGAGAGTGAAAAAGGCCCGGCAAAGGCGGCTTTACTGGCAGGTGGCGCCGTGTTGGGAATTTTGTCCGAGGATCCTGTCGCATGGTTGTCAAAATCGAATGCCGACGGCGATGGTTTAACTGCGGAGGTCATCGATCAAATGCTCATCGACCGTGCCGAGGCAAAAGCCAATAGAGACTTCTCGCGAGCCGACGCCATTCGGGATGAACTCAATACGGCGGGTATTATCATTGAGGATAGCGCGTCAGGTGCTACCTGGCGGCGTGGGTAAGCTCGATTCAACTAGGCGTGATGCACCTGTTTAAGGAATGCCAATATGGCTTCATTCACTGCTTCAGGTGCCTCTTCAGCGGTCCAGTGACCGACATTCGGTAGTTCTTGAGTCATCAGCAGATTGTCATAGTTCTTTCGCACGTGATCGATAAATGAGGTGCTCAGCGGAACGAAGCTACTGACGGGATCTAGTTCACCCGTAATGAAAAATGCGGGTTGTTGGATTGTGGCGCCGTCTAAGTGAGCAAGTTCGTGCCAATCTAAATTTTGCGCTCGATAGCGGTTGTAGGGGCCTCGTTTCCCACTCAGCTCAAACTGCGATGTGAGATATTTCAAATCGTCTTGCGAGAACCAATCTGGGAAGCTGTCAAAGCGTGTCATGCCCTCTAGTAACTGGGCGTTGGGTGGTTTTATACCTGTGAATCCGCCTTTCTCATTTTCACGCTGATGATTCATGCCTCGAGCATCAATGGCGGTGTACACCAGGAAGAGAGATTCGGCTAGGTCAGCTTCAAACTCTGCCTCGGCAATCCCCTCGTTAAGAAAGTACAGCTGGTAGAAAAAGCGATCCTTGTAAACTTCGCGCCATAAATCGAGTGTAGGCAACGGTGGTCGCGTCAAATGGGGGACAGAGAGCGACCCCGTAGCATAGACACGATCCGGATAGAGTAGGGCTGTTGTCAATGCAATGGGCCCACCCCAGTCATGCCCAATCGTGATGAAGCGATCAAACCCCAAGGCGTCGCTAATGCCGATGACATCGGCAGTCAGCTCTTTCAGGGTGTAGGCCTCTATCGCATGGGGTTTATCTGATTCACCGTAGCCCCGTACATCGTAAGCCACTACGGTGTAACCGGCGTTTGCGAGAGCCGGGATTTGATGACGCCAGCTATACCAGCTCTCGGGCCAGCCATGGCATAGAACAAGTAACGGACCACTGCCTTGCATGGCAAGTCGCAAATTAATGCCGTTGGCGGTGACGGTCTGAAACTTAATGTCTGAGAGCAATTTGAGCTCCTCTGGTTACCCTGTGCTCAACCAAGTGCTTTTTCTCCGGATTCAACCGTTTGCATGATCAGGGTATTGATCGTCATCGGACCAACACCACCTGGAACGGGCGTGTAAGCCGACACCCGCTCAACTAACGGCCGGAGTTCAATGTCACCGACCGCACCCGGGTGATAGCCCGCGTCCACGACAACTGCACTGTCTTTAATCCAGTCGGCGCGAATAAACTCGGGTCGCCCGACAGCGCCAACGATCACATCGGATTGTCGAATGTGCGATTCAAGGTTTTGCGTTCTGGAATGACAGATGGTCACGGTTGCGTTCGCCTGGAGCATCATCATGGCCATAGGCTTGCCGAGAATGGGACTTCTTCCAACAACAACAGCGTGCTTACCTGAGAGTTCAATCTCATAGTGTTCCAGAAGACGCATGATGCCTTGTGGCGTTGCACACCCGTAAGCTGCTTCCCCCATGCTCATCCGACCGAAGCCCAAGCAGGTCACGCCGTCGACGTCTTTCTCAAGCGCAATCATATCGAAGGCGGCTCGCTCATCGATGTGAGCGGGGACAGGATGCTGAAGCAAAATACCATGAACATCGGGATTCGCGTTGAGTTGCTCGATTTCCCGCAGCAAATGATTGGTCTTGATAGAGGCGGGGAGTTCGATGGCTAATGACTCCATGCCGATGCGTCTGCATGCATTTGCTTTCATTTTGACGTACGTAGCGGAAGCAGGATCATCGCCCACCAAAATGGTGGCGAGTACAGGTATTCTATCGCCTGTATTTGCTTTCAGCGATGCTACACGCTCCGCGAGATTAGCCTCGGTCAGTTGCGCTACGTGTTTTCCATCCAGAAGCGTGGCCGGCATAAAAAGTCCCCCTATTTTTTGGCGCAATTGTTTCAGAATTCAAATGTCGGCGAAAGGCGATTTCTGCAATTGACCCAGCGACCGCAAACCTTGTAGACTCGCCGCCCGCGAGATGTTGAACATCGCGCCTTTTTCGGGGTGTAGCGCAGTCTGGTAGCGCGCCTGCTTTGGGAGCAGGATGTCGGGGGTTCGAATCCCTCCTCCCCGACCACTTTTTCGGCCATATCGCCACGGCCGAAGGCCTTGGGTAACCGCCCAGTCAGTGGTGGCTGTAGCTCACCAGGTAGAGCACCGGATTGTGGCTCCGGAGGTAGTGGGTTCGAGACCCATCAGCCACCCCACCTTTTGTCGATAATGATCAGGCTGCCACGGTCGGAATAGGGTCGTTTTGTCGTACCCCGATCAAGTCTTCCGCACGTTCCTGAGCCACCTGCTCTGGCGAGAGGCGCCGGGACTGTGCTTCCGTCAGAACCGACTTGAGCCGATCAGCAATGGCTGCTATCCCAGCGTCGATATTTTCTTGCAGGCTGCCCTGCCTTCGGTAATAGACGTCGATGACGCCACCGGCATTAACCAAGTAATCAGGGCAATATAGAATCCCTGCATTGGCCAGTCGCCTGTCATCCTCTTGGGTCAACAGTTGATTGTTAGCTGCACCTGCGATGACATTAGTATTAAGGGTTGGAATAGACCACTCATTCAGCACTCCGCCAAGTGCACATGGGGCAAACACGTCGCAGTGGCCAGTAAGCAACTCGTCATTGCTCACAATGCCAATGGAAAGCTCATCGCTGGCACGACGGCAATTATCTTCGTTGATATCGCTGGCATTAACGACAGCTCCGTTGTTGACGAGTAATTTTGCGAGTTCGAAACCTACTTTGCCCAACCCTTGGACATGAACTCGGACGCCACGCAGGTCCGACCGCCCCAATCGGAAGCTAATTGCCTCCCGAATACTCAAGAACACACCAAGGGCCGTACTGGGCGAGGGGTCACCGTTGCTAGAGTGCGATTCAAGACCCGCGACATAGGTTGTTGTCTCTGCCATAGTCGCCATATCGGTCGGTGAGGTGCCGGAGTCCTCGGCAACAATGTAGTGCCCGCCAAGCGACTCGATGGCGGCGCCCATGGCCCTAAAAAGTGCAGGTGTTTTAGCTGTTTTGGGGTCACCGATAATGACAGATTTGCCTCCCCCGCTATTGATGCCTGCGAGGGCATTTTTATAGGTCATACCCCGCGACAAACGCAGAACATCAGTAAGTGCTTCATCTGCGCTTTCATAAGGCCACATTCGACACCCCCCGATCGCGGGACCTCGTTGGGTGTTGTGCACGGCGATGATGGCCTGTAGTCCCGCCGCTTTGTCATTAACAAAGACCACTCGTTCATGATCGGCAAATTCGGGGTGGGTAAAGCTAGTCTTCATTGATACCTCTGTGATTTACATCTGTGACGTTTAATGGCTGTACTAATTGAAGTTCAGCTCGGCACCGATTTCGCTGCTCGAGCCATGTTGTGCGACTGCGGGTTCTTACATGCCCATAACCTTTAAGCTTTGCTGGGGCATTGGCGAGTTGTTGTGCCGAGTCCATCGATTCGATGATGGCCATTTCACCGATCAGATCAATATCAGCAAGGTAGTCCGCAAGGTCAGCCCGTTCAGCTCGTCTTTCATCGGTATAAGCGAACACATCCATGGCTGTGCCTCTGACAAACTTCAGTCCGGCGAGCACCTTCAAAGGAAATCTAGCCCAGGCCCCCATCCGAATTTTTTTCGGTCGACCTTGACTTGACCACCATTGCGACAACAGCGGTGGCGCGAAGTAGAAATTAACGCCCACCCGATTCAGCTTCGGTATGCCGTCAGGTTCATCATCAGTGGTCAGAATTCGAGCGACTTCGTACTCATCTTTGAGCGCCATTAAGCGGTAAAGCTGTCTTGCGATATCGCAGAGAAGTGCCGAGTTATCGGGTAAGTGATTGAGACGTTTTTCCACAGTCCTGATTCGGCGCGTATACAAGGCCGCGTAGTCTTTCGATTGATAAGAAACTAACCGTGCCTCTCGATCGGCAACAATGTCATCGAGTGACGTCAGCTGAGTTGACGTAGATTTTGGTAGTAGAGCCAAAACCTTCTTTTGCTGCTCGACGAACCGTCGACCCCAAGTGAATGCAGACTGGTTAAGTTCAACTGCGACGCCGTTGACCTCTATTGCTCGCTCAATCGCCTTGGGTGAGATAGGTAATAAGCCTCTCTGGCTGGCTAGGCCCACCAAGAACAAATTGGCGGCAATGGCGTCTCCCGTGAGGGCGATGGCAAGCACTGATGCATCTAAGACATCCAGCCGCTGTTCACCGACAATTTGGCGAATCACTCGCTCAGCCTCTCCGCCAGAGGTCGTTGCCTCCGCGGTGTAGAGAAAGTCTCGGGTTTCCGTGGTCTGGGTATTTACTATCACATGACACGCAGGGCCCAGCTTGCGCAGTGTGTCGGGATTAGATGCTACGAGGGCATCGCAACCCATTAGCAGGTTTGCCTGCGCGTCCTTAACTCTGACGGCGTGAATGTCGTTCTGATCTCGCGCGATCTTAATGTGGCTTACTACCGATCCGTATTTCTGAGCGAGTCCAGTTTGATTCATCGTGGCAAAGCCCTTGCCCTCGATGTGTGCCGCCATGGCTAAGAGCGAGTTGACGGTGAGGACTCCGGTTCCCCCAATGCCTGCTACCAATCCACACCAGGGCTTATCGAGTGCGACAATCGAAGGATCGGGGAGGAGATCAAAAATGGGGACAGGGATCTCAGATGACTCCTCGCTGGCATCGAGCTCTGTCGTTGGCAGAGTAATAAAGCTTGGGCAGAAGCCTTGCACGCAGCTCAGATCGGTATTGCAACTGTGCTGATCAATGACACGTTTGGTCCCTAATTCGGTCTGCAATGGTTGAATAGAGAGACAGTTCGACTGCTTCCCGCAGTCGCCGCAGCCTTCGCAGAGCTCAGGATGAATGAAGACTTTGGTTTTGGCCTGCGGCATCAACTGTCGCTTTTGTCGACGTCGCTTTTCAGTCGCGCAGAGCTGCTGATAGACGATAACCGAGGTTCCCTCTATCTGGGCGTACCGCCGCTGTAGCTCGTCGTAATCGGCTCGCTCCCGCACCTCAACGAACGAAGGAAGATCACGAGGTGCCGCATCCTCGGAAACGACGGCGATGTGTTCTACACCTTCTGTACGTATCTGATGAAGTAAATCATCGAGAGACAGACTGCCATCGATGGCTTGCCCACCTGTCATTGCCACTGCTTCGTTGAAAAGAATTTTATAGGTGATGTTGACCTTACTCGCGACCGCGGCGCGGATTGCCAGGCTGCCGGAGTGGAAATAAGTTCCATCACCAAGGTTTTGAAAGACATGTTTCCTTGTACTGAACGCCGCTTGTCCTATCCATGCCGCGCCTTCACCTCCCATCTGGGAGAACGTTCGGGTGTCTCTATCAGGCATCCAGGTCGCCATGTAGTGACAACCGATACCCCCCATAGCGACACTGCCCTCGGGGACCTTGGTCGACGTGTTGTGGGGGCAGCCAGAACAGAAATGCGGTGTTCTTGTTGGCGTATCGATGCAAAGACCTTGCTTAGCTGCCTTAAAGCTAGTTGCGTCACGCAGAGTGATTCCTAAGTTTTCGAGACGACTGACAATCGCGCGAGCGACAAGATCGGGTTCGAGTTCACCTGTGTTAGGCAGTAAAGATTCGCCTCTGTGGTCAAACTCACCGTATATCTTCGGTCTAGACTCCCCGCCTAGGTTGTAAAGCTGCGACGTCAGTTGGTCTTCTATGACCGATCGTTTTTCTTCAACCACCAGGATTTCGGTCAAGCCTCGTGAAAAAACCTGAATGATTTCCGGGTCCAGCGGCCAGGGCATACCGATTTTGAGCACTCTAATCCCAAGATCGTTCGCGGTTTGGTCATCGATCCCCAGGGAACCTAACGCCTCCAAGACGTCGAGGTAGGCTTTACCCGATGTGATAATGCCAAGCGTGGGTCTTACCGAGTCCATCACAAGGCGGTTGAGTCCGTTTATGCTCGCAAACAGTCTCGCTGCGTAAATTTTGTAAAGATTCAGGCGCTTTTCTTGATCGAGAGGCGGATCGGGCCATCGCGCATGCATACCGTCAGGTGAGATCGCTTCCTTGGGCGGTAGGACGATGGAGTAGCGCCCGGGATCTATTTCAACACCCATCGCCGCATCCATATTGTCGGTGATCGCCTTCAGTGCGACCCAGCAACCTGAAAAGCGCGACATTGCCCAACCATAGATCCCGAAATCAAGGACCTCCTGAACGTTAGAGGGAGCAAGTACGGGTACCGAGGCGCCCATGAACATGTGTTCTGATTGGTGAGGTAGGGTCGATGACTTGCAGGCATGATCATCACCAGCCACTGCGAGTACGCCACCATGAGGCGATGTGCCAAATGCATTCGCGTGCTTGATCACATCCATGCTGCGATCAACACCGGGCCCCTTGCCATACCACATCCCAAAGACTCCGTCGTAGTCGGACTCTGAGACAATGCCAAGCTGTTGAGAACCCCACACGGACGTGGCAGCCAGTTCTTCGTTAATGCCAGGATTAAACGTGATGTGGTGGCTTTCTAAGTGCTTCTTTGCAGCCCAGAGCGATTGATCTAAACCACCCAATGGGCTTCCTCGGTATCCCGATATAAACCCTCCTGTCTTCAAGCCTGCCGCGGTATCAATCTCGTGTTGCAGCAAAGGTAGCCGGACCAATGCATCAATTCCCGTTAAGTAAACCCGAATAGGACCGGGAGCAAACTTATCGTCTAACTGAACATTCCGTAGGAGGTGTGGTGTTGCATGCGTCATGCTTATTCCCTCGGCAGGCTATTTGGTTGGCTTGAACGCTGATTTTTCTGTTATGCCTCAGACCATTGTGTGCCTTCTTAAGTGAAATACTTGCCCTTTTTTTCTCTCATAGCGTAGATTAAGGAATTATAATTTCCATATTGAGTCTTAAAAGGACTAAATATGTCGTCAGAGTGGAATAAGCAGGACATCGCTATCATGTCGTCGTTACAGCAGGATTCGACGGTATCGACGGCCGCGTTAGCCGATCGTTTGAATAGCTCTCAATCACCCGTATGGCGACGTATCAATCGCCTTGAGGAGAAGGGGGTCGTTCAGCGGCGGGTAGCGCTACTCGATAGAAATGCGCTGGGCATGGAGATCGTTGTTTTTGCGACTGTGAACCTGACTCAAACGGGCAGGCAGAACCTGCTTGCTTTCGAACGTGAAGTGGAGACACACCCCGAAGTGATTGAGTGCTACACAATGGCCGGGATCTGGGACTACGTACTAAAGATCATTTGTAAAGACGTGCGGCACTACGAGGATTTCGTCAGAAATACGTTGCTTAGCGGCGACTTAGTACGTGAGATGCACTCTCACATTGCTGTCACGGAAATCAAAAACACCACCGAGCTACCCATAGCAACACAGCTCTAGTAGCGCTGGCATCATCTTAGCCTGATACCGCTACCTGTGTCGGACGCTTGGCACCTTTGCCATACAGATTGACCTTCAGGCTCGAGATGGCGTGAACCAGGATGATAGGCTCGATTTTCTGCTTTCCTGTCCAATGGATATTTGGGAAACGTTCAAGAATGCGCTCGTAGGCCATTTTTAGCTGCATTTGCGCGATACGATTGCCCAAGCAACGATGTACACCGTGACCAAACGCCACGTGTTTCTCCACATTATCGCGTGTTAGATCGAAGACATTGGGGTCTGGGAAGACCGAGGGGTCTCGATTAGCGGCGCCGTACCACATGATGACTTTTTCATTTTCTGCGATACGTTGCCCTGCGATTTCTGTGTCCTCGGTCGCCGTCCGGCGCATGTGCATGACGGGTGACGTCATGCGCAGCGCCTCATGTGACATTCGATCTATCAAAGACGGGTCATCAATCACCATTTGCCGCTGCTCCTGGAATTCGGTCATTAGCCGGATGGTGCCTGAAAGGGAATTACGCGTGGTGTCGTTACCCGCAAAAATGATAAGTAGCCAGGAGCCGTCCAGATAGTTCTGCGACAGAGGTTTGCCATCAAGCGTTGCGTTTGCAATGACTGTCAGAAGATCTTGCCGCGGATTCTTGATTCTGTCCGCCATGACACGTTCGCCGTAGTTGAACATATCCTCAAGCATCTGATTGAACCTAAATAGGAACATGGGCTCAGCCATAAACATTCGGAAGGGGTGGGTCAGGAACTGGGGAGCGAGCTCTAGGTAGTGCATCCACTTGATGATATCGGGCCGATCTTTCTCATCGACGCCCAGCATTTCACACAAGGTGAACATCGGCAGTTCGGTTGAAAACATCTTGGCGAAGTCGACCTCGGGGCCTTGCCGCTCCATATTATCGAGTAGGTCATCAATTTTCTTACCAACACGTTCTTTGAGGGTCTCAACATATTTGGGAAAGAAGAATTCCGACTGCTGCAAACGGAGATCTCGATGCACATCGGCATCGAGGTTGATCAGCGAGTTATGCGCGGCATACATCAGCCGATCCGCTTTACCGCTGGCAGGCAGTACAGCCATGTGCATACTGCCGCGTTGGGAAGAGAAGAACTGTGGGTTCAGCTCGACGTGCTTAACGTCATCATAGCGAGAGACCGACCAAAATCCGGACGTGGGCTTTCGTCCTTCAGTCCACATCACAGGAGACTCTTCACGCATTCGGCGATAATAGTCGAACGGTTGCCCGCGGGTCCACGCGTTGGTTGATCCTAGGTTGAAGCCTTTTAACCGCTGATAAATCTCAGGGTAAACAGGATCTGTAGCACCGGTATCGACAAAAATATCATCGCTGACCGATGTGTAATGGTCGAAGTTCTGAGGCTGATTCATAGCTGACCTTGACAGGGTTATAAAGCAGGTGGCGGGTAGATTAACCAAAAATGAACCTCATGGACTAGATCCGTCCAGCTTTTCTCCACCTGTCTAAAAGTGGGTCACTGATCAGTCTTGTGCACGCGGCTGCTGCCTAATGGGGCGCATCGTTTGGACTATAGTGTCTGGGCCGGTTACTGTGTATCCAATACGGTCTCCCTCGGAGCACTCATGTTCAAAAATGAAACAGAACGTGCTTTCGTATTAGTCATGCTGATGTGCGGGTTTGCGCTGCTTTGGATGACAGTGAAAGACGTCGCGTTCACGGGCTAACGACGGATCCAGTAGCTGGTGAGGTGTTGGGTAGCGCCAACATCAGAAAAGAAATAATAAGAAGCACGGGTTACAACAATGGGTGAACAAGCCGACATACACGTCAAAATTCTTACTGCAGCGTCTACCAATGAGCTAATGGAGGTTTACGACGGTTGGGCTGATCGATACGACCGTGAACTATTGGAAGACTGGGGCTATACCAGTCCTCAGAAAGCGGTGCAGCTACTCCTAGAGGCAATGGGCTCCCCTGAGCTAGCGGTGCTGGATGCCGGTTGCGGTACTGGGTTGGTGGGTGTCCTTCTAAAAGAAGCGGGGATATCATTTCTAACGGGCATTGACTACTCACCCGGGATGCTAGCTGAGGCGGAGAGGAAAAGTGTGTATGACGCGCTCCATACGATGGATATGAATCTTCCTCTGACGTTGCCATCGGATAGTTATGATGCGGTGACCTGCATCGGTACATTCACGTCGACCCATGTAAAACCCGAGGCTGTTACAGAGCTTGCGCGGGTTGCACGCTCTGGTGCCGTATTGGTGTTCACGGTGAGAGACGATTACTGGCAGTCGACGAACTTCATTGATTTGGTGACCGAACTACACGTCTCAGGCGTCGCGCGAATCGAACAAATAAGACTCGAGCCCTACATTCATTCTGAAGGCTCTCAATGCCGCTTTGTTGTCTTGAGAGTGTCTTGAAGCTTAAGTATGCGTCATTGTGTTTTTGTCAAAACTGCAGCGCTATGCCACGCATGACGAATTGCTCATGCGGTGCACTGCGGAGCGATAGCCCGCTCATAATGGATTGGCGAAATCCCGTTTACTCAACAAGTGCTGCTATAACTTGTAACGACTACCCATGAGGCGCAGAACAAAAAAACGAAGAGAGACTAACGTTAGTAACGATAAAAATTAGTATCGATAAAAAGAGGTTACCCATGATCGACTTTGAAATACCCGAGGAAACCAAGTTAGTCCGAAACATTGTGCGAGAGTTTGTGCATGACGTCTGTATTCCCGCTGAAAAGGGACTTACAGTCGATACCTATGACGAGATACTCGCAGAGTTGCGTCAAAAAGCGCGAGCCAAAGGACTTTGGTGTCCTTTTTTCCCAGTCGAATGGGGTGGCATGGGCCTCAAGCCGTTAGCAAATGCACTAGTGCAGATGGAACTCGGTGAGTCGATTGTAGGAGCCCTCGCGCTGAACACCCAAGGTCCTGATGACGCGACAATGATGACGTTGCTACACCACGGCACCGAGTACCAGCATGAAGTCTTCCTCAAGCCTCTAGTGGCTGGTGAAAAACGAGTGTGCTACGCCATGACCGAGAAAGGAGGCGGCGCAGATGCAACGGGGATGAAAACGACGGCGGTCGAAGACGGGAAAAATTACGTGCTGAACGGCGACAAATGGTACATCTCGTCGGCAAACGTTGCCGATATCGCCGTGGTTATGGCGAAGACCGACCCCGACGCACCACGACATCAGCAGTTTTCGACCTTTATCGTAGAGTTGCCTAATCCCCGTTTCAAAATTCTCCGGAATATCGACACCATGCATCGTCACACACCGCTAGGTGAGCGATTAGGGGCAGCCCACTGCGAGATCGAGATCAAAAATCTGATTATTCCAAAGGCGAACTTGCTGGGGGGACGGGGTCAAGGGTTCAACATGGGCCAACACCGCCTTGGCTACGGTCGTTTACGGCATGGCATGCATAACGTTGCTAAAGCACAGCGAGCGCTCGACATGGCGGCCAAACATGTACTGGAGCGAGAGACGTTCGGGAAAAAGCTCTCTGACCGTCAAAGTGTGCAGTTCATGTTGGCGGATTGTGCGGCCGAGATTTACAAGGCGCGTCTCATGTTGATGCATATTGCCTACAAGGCAGAGAATGGGCTCGATATGATGCAGGAAAACTCGATTGCAAAAATATTTCTGGCTAATATGGTCCATCAGGTCGTGGATACGGCGCTCCAGCTGCATGGGTCACTAGGGTACTCACGGGATACACCGCTGGCAGATTGGTACACATCGATTCGAAGCCAGCGTTTGGTTGATGGGCCAGACGAAGTTCACCGCTGGAAGGTGGGGAAGAATGTACTGCGCGCCTATGAACGAGACGGTACAACCGCCATGGCCGCGGGTGGAGACTTACTATAGGGCCCCTTCAGTCCATATTGCGCGGTTTCGGCGGATAGTGCGTAAGAACCTAAAATCAGACGAAAGTGGTAAAAAAGTATAAGCGAGGTGTGTTGTGTCAAATACGTTCCACTTAGCAGTACCTGCAGGCGATTTAGCGTCGACGATTCCTTTCTACACGGAGGTTCTTGGCTGTGCTACTGGCAACAGCGAAGAGGGGAAATGGATTGATATCAATTTCTGGGGTAACGAGCTCACATTGCATCAGAGTGAGGAGCAATTACCGGGTGTTCGGCATGATGTCGACATGGGCAATGTCAGCGTGCCGCACTTTGGCGCGCATATGCCGGAGGACGAATTTCAGGCATTGAAGCAACGAATTGAATCGAGCCAGTTTGACTATCTCGACCAGCCATACCGCAGATTTAAGGGGACTGAATTTGAGCAAGAGACTTTCTTCATTTCGGACCCTAACGGTAACGTCCTTGAGATGAAAACCATGGTGAATCCGAGCGTTTTGTTCGACTAAGCCCGGTTTGCCGGAAGTAATTCGCTAGCGTGTGCAGCAAAACCACTTCCGGCCTCGGCATATAAATTGAACGCGGAAATGCCTGCCGCGCTCATTTCCCTTGCATGATCCTCGTGCCGCACCACCGCCGCCACCTCACCACGATAGCCCATACTCCGCAACAGCTCGGCGACTAACATGTTTTCTCGATGGTTGGTCAGTGCCAACATAATCAGCTTCAGCTCATTGAGGTTTAGCCGGAACCAGAAATCCGGGTCGGAAGCGTCAGCGGTTACAACTCGACGCTGCTGAGAGATATGATGCGCTACCCGAGGCTCCAACTCCTCAACACCGAGAACCTCCCGGCCCCACTGGGGTGCCAGGGAATCATAGGCGCCAGTACCGACCCGACCCATCCCGAGAATGACAATACGAGCGCCATCGGTGCGCTCGAAACTCCTGGCCAGTTCTGGGGATTGAAAGCTGAGCAGTCGATCTCGGTGCTTGCGATAAAACTCATGAGTTGCTGATGAGAGTGGCGCAGCGATTACGAAACTGACAGCGACGGCGATGGATAGGGCGGCGCTCCATTCTGGGTCAAGCAAATTCGCCGCAGCCGCCACAGACACTACGATAAGCCCAAATTCACTATGATTTGCTAACACACCTGAGGCCAATACGGCCGTGCGCGGACTGGTGTGAAAGCGTGTCATAAGCGGAAAGTACAGCAATGGTTTTAGGCCGGCGAGCATACCGATGAGGATCGATACTAGAATCAAAGTCGTTGATGGCCAACCACCGAGACCAATGGACAAAAAGAAGCCGACCAGGAACAGATCTTTCAGTTGCATCAGATTATTCGCCATCGCTTTTGACTTGTGATGACCAGCCAGTACTGCGCCAACAAACAGAGCCCCCAGATCGCCTTTGATGCCAACTAACTCGGAAATTTGTGCTGAACCAATTGCCAGTGCTAGTCCCAGTAGCGTCAGTAACTCACCGTAGCCAGCAACAGCCAGAAAACGCAGAATCAGGGGCCGTAATGGAATAATGGCCAGCATGCCGATGGCATAAATAGTCGGTATGTTACCCGCGGAGACCGCAAGAAATAGAACCGCGACCAAGTCCTGAACAATCAATATGCCGATAGCTAGTGCCGAGTGGCTGGAGTCAACTTCGCCGCGCTCCTGCATGGTCTGAATAACAAAAACGGTGCTGGAGAAGGTCAGACCAAGGGCGATAATACCTGCTCCTACGTAGTCAACGTTTAGCTCCTGCAGGGTAGCGCTCAGCATGATGAGTAACAAAAACATAACGGCCTGTGTTGCCGCCATTTGAATCAATGTCGTCCCCCAAACCCTGGTTTCGAGCAGTTTGGTCGGCTCCAACTTAAGGCCAATCGTGAATAACAGTAGTGTGATACCTAGTTCAGCCAGTGCCTCTAACAAAGGGCCACTGCTTATATCGAACTCATACAGAGCAAAACCCGCGGCTAGATAACCAATCAGTGCTGGGAAGCCGATCGCTCGGCTTGCCATGCCGCACAGCAGTGCCGTCAAGATGATAAAGGGTTCGATCAAAGCCATTTCCTTACGGAACTGTTTTCAGTATTTACGGCTGGAGTTGGTTGGTAACCCAGTGCGTTACGCCTTTCTTCGATTTGGTGAACTACTTACCAGGCGCTACAGACGATACGGCATCGTAGTCACCGTGGTTTATATCAGGCACTCCAACGGCGGTTAGAGCATCAAATTTGCTAATTTAGTACTTAGCCTGAGATCGCGGCAGGAAGATGGCGCGCCCACCAGGACTCGAACCTGGAACCTCATGCTTAGAAGGCACGTGCACTATCCAGTTGTGCTATGGGCGCGGGGCGCGCAAGTATCGCACAATCAAATGCCGTTATTCCATGGTATCGCGACCTTGACAGTCCTTTCCGGGTATCGGTTTTTCAGTCCAGATTTGCAGTAACTGCATGAGGGCCGTGACGGCAGCTATCAATAGGCAGCTTAGTTGAACGGTTCGTGGTAACGAGTCGGTTAAACCCACCTCAGTGAGGATGGCTGTGACGGACAGACAGTAGACCGTCACCAAGGCCCTTGCCGTATTGGGAGCACGCGAATCAGCAGCGCCCTCATGCATTAAATGACTGAGCCGAAAGCCTAACCAAAGAGCTATGAATGAGGCTATGAGCCACAGTGGAATAGATACATCAGCCATCTGTTGAACCGTCCAATTACTTATTCGAACTTAATCACCCGGAGCAATTTATAAAACCTTGGTCACCGAGTCGAGTCCAGTGCATCGACTTACACATCGACCTTTAATATTGCGCGGGTGGCGGTACGCAGCATGAATTCGGCATTAGCATTTTGGTCAAAGGTGTCTAACAAGCGATTGTGTTGGAGCGTTGCAATGCCGTGCGCTGCAGACCACAACAGCGTTGCGGTCTGTAACGAGTTTTCTACAGACTCGGGACGCTGCTCGCGCAAGTAGAGCTCGATTGCTTCGTGAAGCACCTGAAACCCAGTTCGCTTCGCACGCGCCTCAGCTCTTCGCTCATCAGCGTCTCCATGGTTTTCCCACATCAGGCCAAAAAATGCTTTTTTATCCATGGCAAACCGCAGATAAGCCGATCCGAGTGCATCAATGTGAGCGAGGGTGCCGGGTGCGACAGATTCTTGCGCATTCGTGGTGTATTCCATAATGCCAATATGGGCGAGCTCCCTTACTGCTGTGAGCAGAGCATCCTTGTCTTTGAAATGACGGTAAAGGGCGGGCGAGCTTACGCCCACTCGTTTTGCTACCTGTGCAATGGTGATGTCGTAGCTGCCTATGGTTTCGATGAGTTCAGCAGCTGCGGTGATGGCGCAGTTGCGTAAATCGCCATGATGGTAGGGCGTCACCGATTGATTCATGCCAATGCTCCCCGAGCCGCCTTCAGTTGAGCTCGCTCGATCCGATTATCCTGCGGTGCGCCTAGAAGTATGTAGGCGGGTGGCACCAAATAGAACGAAATGATGGTGGATAGCAACACCCCACCGGCAATGGCCATCGCAAACGGCGGCCAAAACTGACTTCCTTCCAAAATGAGAGGTAAGAACCCACCGAACGTAGTCAAAGTGGTCGATATGATGTGCCGACTGGAGTCGAGTACTTCATCACGCATCGCGTCTCGATTGCCGCTAGCAGCTGCGGGAGACTGTTGAAATGACGTCAAGATAATGATGCATGCGTTAATGGCCACACCAATGGAGCCAACGACACCCACGAGCGCCATGATACCTAGTGGATAATGGAAGAGGGCGAGTGCTAGGAAGCTGAGACCGAAGGCACAAATCACGACTCCGAAGGCGAGTAGGGTTAGGCGCCACGAGTTAAACGTGAGCATGATGGTCGCGAGAAGCAGCGACATGACCAGTCCGACCGGCCCAATCAGATCGTTAACTACGCCTTCACGCTCACCGCTGTCACCGCCGAAGCTGTATCGGTAGCCGTCTGGCAAAGCGATTGGATTTTCTTCCAGGGACTGCCTGAGGAGCTTCAATGCCTCTTCTGGGAGCACGCCTCTGGTCAAGAACGCCTGAACCTGATTAATCCGCTCACCGTCTCTGCGCCCGATGGGCGCGTCATCGGGGACAATGTTCAGTACACCCACCGCGGACAGAGGCACAAAGCGGGGCTGTCCGAGTTGCCCGGGGAGGGGAATCTGCAAATTGAGAAGCTCAT
Source organism: Halieaceae bacterium (assembly GCA_902547755.1). Taxonomy (GTDB): domain Bacteria; phylum Pseudomonadota; class Gammaproteobacteria; order Pseudomonadales; family Halieaceae; genus Luminiphilus. Next base: position 44,569 of record CACCPA010000011.1, read on the forward strand.
CGCTATCTTGCCAGGCCTCTCGCTCTAACTTTGCTCTGACACGTAACTGCTCCGTATCTTCAATGACCGCACCGCCAAATCGACCTCGCAGATAACCATCAATAAGCTCTGCCACTTGCGTTCGCTCGAGACCCAGGCGGCGTAACTTCTCCTCATCGAGTTGGAACTCCACTTTGGGGGCGGCTGGGCTAATGGATAGCTTCGTGTGGGTTATGTCTGGTAGCTCTTGCAGGCGTTGCCTAAATTGTTCTCCCAATACCCGCAAGGTGTGTGTATTGGCACCGTAGAGAACGACCTCTAGCGGCGCATCCACGGGCGGACCCTGATCAATACCCAAAACGAGGATCTGTGCTTGAGGGTATTTACGATCAAAATTTTTCTGTAGACGGCGTATTAGCGCGTTGGTCTGGTTTTCGTCTCGAGTGAGCACCATACCTTCCGCCCAACCGGGTGCATTTCGCTTGTTGGAGCGGAGGTTGTAGTAAAAGGCGGGCGGACTTTCGCCAACGGACCAATCAACCCGTCGGATGAGAGGTTCTGCACGAAGATCGTCATCGAGCTGACGGACAAGCTCCAGTGTTGCTTCAATACCGGCACTCCTCGGCATTTCAACCCGAAGGTACATTTGATCACGGTCAGTACCGGGGAAAAACTGTGCTGTAAGCGTCGACACGCTCGCAAATCCGAGTAGGGGGATGGATGCCGCGAGTAGCACCGAGGCTAAGGGATATTTTAGTGACCAATCGATCGAGGCGGCGAAACGTTCTCTTGCTCTGGGTAAGACGATACCAGATCGCCACCAGGCGGGACGCTCCGTAATCGCTCCGGGTAAGAGGCGTCCCCCCAGCGCGGCTGTCACGGACAGTGCGAGGACTAGGCTCATAACGAGCATAACGATGACGCAGGTGGCCAGACTACCCAGAAAATCACCAGAGGGGCCCTGCAAAATAGCCATGGGCGTAAATGCGAGGACAGTCGTAGCGGTGGCGCTAACCAAGGGTACCGTCATGCGTTTAACGGCTTTTTGCATCGCATCTATTGCTTCATCACCGTCGAGAAGATGTTTGCGGATCTCATCGGTTACAACGATGGAGCCATCCACTAACAATCCTAGAGCCACTACGAGGCCTGTCATAGACAGTTGGTGTATAGGTACGTCACGATAATTAAGTACCACCATCGATAATAGGGTGCACAGCGGTAGGCTGAGTGCCACGATTAATGCTGCACGCCAGCCCAAGGTCACGAAAAGCACAGCAACAACAATCAACACACCCGCGATGATATTTCTCGCAACGCCCGCCAAGCGGGCCTCTGTATAGCCACTTTGGTCATAGGTTGTTTCGATCGCCAGGCCGTCGGCCGTATTCGCGCGGTAGTCTTCAAGAAACGCGTCGAATTGCTTGCTGTACTTATCGACTTGATAGCCTTCTTTCATTTCGACAGCGAGGAACACGGATCGACGACCATTTGATAGCGCTAGACGGAGCGGCGGCTCGGCCTCCGATTTAGTCACAGTGGCGACATCGCTAATCCGGATGCCCGAGACGCTATCAAAATCAGCCTTGATAAATGTATCGCGCACGGCCTGAGCGTCCCCAAAATCGCCGGCGACGTCGATAGTGAGTGCAGTTGTGGGCGACGCGAGTTTACCTGCGGGAGTCCTCGAGTCAGAGAGAGCCAACGTCCGAGCAATATCGTCGACTGAGAGTCCTAAGGTGCTAAGTGCTGCGCCATTTATCTCTACATTGATCTCTTCGTCCGGCAGACCATAAGGTTTCACACGTCGTGTCTGAGGCACTTTGCGCGCAGCATCGGCAAAGCGAAGCGCTTCGCGGCGCAGGAGTGATGGCGAGATATCGACACCTTCGTCCGCACTGATGGCAACGATCTTTACAAACGTGGTGAAAAGATCATCGTCGAATACCGGTTGGGTTGTACCTTGGGGAAGGTCGGCAGCGACTCGATTCACCTTGCCCCGAAGTTCGGACCATACCCGCTTGATATCGGGTCGAGACAGATAGTAGTCAGCCTCGATGACGATTGTCGACACACCGTTTATCGAATTGGAGTTGATTTCCTGGACATCGGGGTGCTCACGTAAAGCGTCCTCGAGCGGCTTCGTCACGAGGCTTTCCACTCGTGCGGGACTGGCGCCGGGATAGAAGGTTTGAACCGAGGCGACGAACGGCGTAATCGACGGATCTTCCTGGCGACCCAAGCTGTTATAGGAAGTGACCCCCACAACAACGATAGAAATTACGACTAGGGCGAGATAGCGCCCATTTTCAAAGAGGCTTGTGGCAATCATAGCTGGGTGCTCAATTGATTACGCGTATCGAGGGTACGATTTCGACAGGAGATCCAGGTGACAGCCGCTGCATACCCGAGGCGACAACGGTTGCATCATCGGTGATCGTCCCTCGCACGAAGACCCGATCCCCCTCGCTGTAGATAACCTCCACACTCTCTCGGGCTGTAATGGTTTCACCGGACGAATTTTTCCGCGTAACGAGCACAGTCCATAGTCCCTTGTCACCCTCAAGAAGGGCACTGAGGGGTAACCATCCGCCCACCTCCGTGACATCCTCTTCGAATTGGAGTGCGACGGTTTGCCCAACGCGAGCAGGCGTACCCTCAGGTAGGGTAAGAACAGCGAGTACCGTCAACGTTTGCGAATCCACGTCTGCGCCGATACTTCGTAGCGTTGCCGAAACAGCTGTGCCATTGAGATAAAGGGTGTACTGCTCACCAATCCGAGCACTGTCAGCGAATTTTGGTGATATGCCAACGTGAGCCTCTCGCTCACCGACAGACACGAGGCGTAGGACCGGTACATTAGGACCAATGATGCTTCCTGGTTCTCGCAGTGTCTTTGACACGATAGCATCGAAGGGCGCGGTCAACTGGCTCTTTTCGATGACTATTTCTGCATTTCGGACGCTTGCCTGCGTGGTTTCAAGTCGAGCACGGGTAGCTTCAACCGTAAGACGCGCATCGTCGGCCTCTCTTCGTGAAACAAGATTCTGACTCAGTAGGCTGTTAATGCGTTCTAAGTTGAGTTGTCCAAACTCTAGCTGAGCTGCCACTTCTTTCGATTGCGCGTTCGCTAGCGAGAGCGCCGCCTCTTGCTGGCGCGTATCAAGTTTGCCTAGCACCTGTCCGGTGGTGACGAAATCACCCTCCCGAGCAGTTAGAGCGTCCAGGACGCCCGCGACTTCAAAACCCACATTGCTATCTGAGCTTGCCTCGACAACGCCCAAAAAGCGAGTAGTGGTCGCGTAACCGCGCTCCAGCTGATAGGGCACAACGACAACGGGTAGGGGCTGGGCTTCCTTCGAAATCGTGGGTTTAACGTTTGCCTCGATAACATCAGACCCGAACCAAATGATGCCGGCCGCACCGACAGCACTGAAGAGAGTTGTGAAGAGCATCCGTGATGTCATGGCTTCGCTTGTCTCACATGTTAATGATATTAACTTCTGATGTTATCATGATTAACATGGAAAAATCAGCATGTCCTGTCGCTGTTTAGGTTGACAATGACAACCTTTCGACTTGCGTCAAATTCGCTAATCCGAGACACTTCACAGCCTTGTCCTCGGACAAGGTCACTGGTGACTCGGACGGTCCCCTCGCAGCGATAGATAGTGAACCCCGCCAGGCCCGGAAGGGAGCAACGGTAGTTATCGACTCGGGTGCCGAGGTGTGGCTGTTCGAGTCGCCTCCAATAACGGTCGGGCTCCAAAATGGCATATCAAGTTCTTGCGCGTAAATGGCGACCTTCCAACTTCTCCGAGATGGTTGGACAGGAGCACGTGGTCAAGGCACTGACGACCGCATTGGCGTCCGAGAGACTACATCACGCCTACTTGTTCACGGGTACGCGCGGGGTAGGTAAAACCACGGTCGCTCGGCTAATTGCAAAAAGCCTTAACTGCGATACTGGCGTAACCGCTGAGCCCTGTGGGCAATGTGCGAGTTGCATCGAGATTGCCGAGGGCAGAAGCGTGGACGTTCTTGAAGTCGATGCTGCCTCCCGCACCAAGGTCGAAGATACCCGAGACCTGCTTGATAATGTTCAGTACGCGCCAACGCGCTCGCGTTTCAAGATTTATCTGATCGACGAAGTTCATATGCTCTCAAATCACAGTTTCAATGCGCTGTTGAAAACACTCGAAGAGCCGCCGGGACACGTCAAGTTTTTGCTGGCAACCACTGATCCGCAAAAACTGCCCGCAACCGTGCTGTCGCGGTGCCTACAGTTCAACCTGAAGAACATGGTGCCGCAGCAAATCATTGATCATCTTCGTCATGTGCTGGCAGAAGAGTCGGTAAGCTTCGACGATGAGTCGCTGGCATTGCTCGCTCGTGGCGCCGAGGGGTCAATGCGAGATGCACTGTCGCTGACCGATCAGGCCATCGCGCACGGATCGGGAAAGTTGGCGGCTGATGAAGTCCGGCAAATGCTCGGTACAGTGTCGAGAACCAAGGTATTTGATTTGCTGGATGCGATCGTTGCGAACGATCCCAAGCTTGCGCTGGGCGTGGTGGAGGACATCGCGTCACATTCGCCTGACTATGCCGGGACATTAGACGTGCTAGCATCGGTGTTGCATCAAATAAGCTTGGCTCAGGCCGTACCAGGCTCAGTGGATTCGACCTTACCCGAGCATGAGAGGCTGGCGAGCCTAGCTCAAAGCATGACAGCTGATGACGCTCATTTGTGGTGGCAGATGGCTGTGGCCGCGAAACGTGAGCTTTATTTGGCGTCTGATCCCCGTGCTGGACTGGATATGGCTGTCCTCCGGATGATTGCCTTCAGACCCGCCGTTGTGCTGACAGACGCATCAGGGGTGCCCCCGGCAAAAAAGCCTGAGCCACCGGTGATGCCGGTGGAGCCGGCAACCACGCCAACGCAACAACCGAGCATTTCATCGGATCGACGGAATAACGATGCTAGAAGCACGGATCAAATGGCTCCCGAGCAGGAAGGTCTCGTGTCAAAACGGGTGTCTGCGCCAGCGTCAGAAGTCTCTGCAGCAGAAAATCTCGCGCCCGCAGTGGAAGTTGCTGATAAACCCTCACACGCACCCCTCGAGGCGCCAACTCGAGCTGCAACAAGCGTCGCTCCGTTGGGGTCAAACAACGGTGTCGCCAATGGTAGTCAGGTTCCGCCCGTGACTGTCATTGAGGTCCCTCAAGGAGCCAAGCCACCGGATGAGGATCTACCAACCCATGGATCTTGGCCTGACTTTTTCGAAGGGTTGGGTCTCAAAGGCGTTATACATACGGTAGCCTCGCACTTCGAGCTGTCTGTGGCCTTTGACCGAACTCTGTGTTTTACGCTGTCTCCCGCCAATGCCACGCTCTTCAACGAACGGCACCAGAGAGGTCTGGCATCTGCGATCGAACACGTGCTAGAAGAGCCGGTGACAGTACAGGTTGTTCTGGGTGAAACCTCGGATAAAACGCCCGCGTATCAACGCGAATTGTTGGAGCAGCAACGGCTCTCAGCTGCGCGCCAAGCGCTCGAGTCTGATGATTGTCTCAACGCGTTGTTGACTGATTTTGACGCGATTGTTCTTCCAGAGTCGGTCCGTCCCCCGCTAGTGGAGCTGTAGACCCTTGAAACTGAGTCCGGCAATACAAGAATTGATTGAGGCGTTGCGACACTTGCCCGGCGTGGGGCCCAAATCTGCTCAGCGAATGACATTACATTTGCTTGAGCGCGATCGCGAGGCAGCTCAATTATTGGGAGATGCGCTTTTAAATGCGCTGGCTAAGGTTGAGCGCTGCCAACGCTGTCGTAATTTTACAGAACTAACTATTTGTGAGATTTGCGGTGATCCAAAGCGTGATGATACGGCACTGTGTGTGGTGGAAACCCCAGCTGACGTAATGGCGATAGAACAGACGGGAAGTTATCGGGGACTGTACTTTGTGCTCATGGGGCACTTGTCACCCTTGGATGGGATCGGTCCAAAGCAGCTGGGTTTAGACAGCCTAAACGGTCTATTCGATTCAGAGTCGATCGCAGAAGTCATTCTGGCGACCAACCCGACCGTAGAGGGCGAAGCAACAGGTCATTACATCGCGGAGCTCGCACAGCGACATAACATCAAGGTCACTCGCATTGCTCATGGGGTGCCACTGGGCGGTGAACTGGAATTTATCGATCCAACCACGTTGGCTCACGCGTTGGGCGGTAGAAAAGAAGTAGGGCAAGCTTGACATACCAGCTCATAGAAACAGACGAGGCCTTGGGAGCACTGCTGGAGCAGCACTCGGGCGAGCGATTTGTTGCTGTTGATACCGAGTTTCGACGTCGAGACACTTTTTATCCGCAAGTTGCGATGCTACAGCTTTGCTGGAAAAAAGAATCGTATCTAATTGATCCTACTAAGATTTCTACCCTTGATTCGGTTAAGGCTTTGCTTGCTGACTCCCGAGTGATCAAGCTGATCCACAGCCCTGGTGAAGATTTAGAAGTGTTTGATCGTTGGCTTCAGATGACGCCAACCCCCTTGTTCGATACTCAGCGCGCGCTGGCTGTACTCGGACGCGGCTTCGGACTCGGCTATAGGGCAATGGTGGAGATGTATACGGGTGACGTTATCTCTAAAGAGGAAACTACCTCGGATTGGCTCAAACGACCCTTGACTGACGGTCAGCTTAGTTACGCGGCGCTCGATGTTACCTATCTTCGTAAGATCGGAGAGCAACTCTACGATGAGTGCGAGGAGAGTCAGCGTCTAACCTGGGTTCTGGACGATACGGCGCGTCTGACCCTGGGTGGCCGAGGGCCGGCGGCAAAATTTAAATCGGCTTGGAAAATGAAACCTCGAGAGCAGGTCATACTTCATCGATTGATCGACTGGCGGGATGAAGAGGCGAGACGACTGGATAGGCCACGAAGTTGGGTGATACCTGACAAGGTGATGGTGTCGCTTGCGAAGCGTCAGCCATCGCATATGGCACAGCTATCGACCGTCGATGGACTTCACGACGCTATTATCAGAAAAAGGGGTAAGCGCATTGTGGAGGTCATCGCCAATGCAAGCGATGACCAGTCCGAATTGCCCGCTGTCTGGCAGGCACCGCTGCGTTCGGATCAAAAAGAATGGGCATCAAGGCTTGGCGAAGCTGTCGCGGCCGCTGCGGTGACTCTTGGCGTTGCGCCCGAGGTTTTGTTTGCGGGTAAGGACGTTGAGCGCCTAATTCACGCCACCTTGGCGTCTCAGAAAGTTCCGGAAGATCTCATGGGTTGGAGAGATGCGGTCATCACTCAGCACCTGGTAGCGCTATTGGCGTCACTGGTGGACCCATCTGCTGACCCCAAGGTATGAATGCGCAGTCACGCTGACAGCTTGAGTTACGCATCGTTAACTGCAATGGCATGGCCTTTCATTTTGGCCAATGCGTCGGTGCCGCTACTCGGCATTGTTGATACTGCGGTCATAGGTAATACAGGTTCCGTCGTTGAGTTGGGGGCAATTGCGCTTGGATCCCTTATTTTTTCCTTTGTTTATTGGAGTTTCGGCTTTCTCAGAATGGGAACAACGGGCTTTATCACGCAAGCTGACGGGTCGTCTGATCATGCAGAGGTCCGAGCCATTCTAGGTCGATCTTGCATTATTGCGATGATTATTGGGGTGATATTGCTGGTCACTCAATGGCCGATCGGAGCGCTTAGTTTCAGCTTGCTGTCGGGCGATGCAGCGGTTGAGAGCGTCGCAAAAACGTATTTTTACACCCGAATTTGGGGTGCCCCCGCGACTTTGCTTGTCTTCGTCATCATGGGTGTTTGGATAGGGCTTGGAGAGGCAAAAGAGTTACTCAAGCTTCAGCTTTTTCTCAATGGCTTGAATATGGTGCTGGATATTATTGCCGCTGGGGTTTTGGGGCTCGGCGCTTATGGCATTGCTCTTGGCACCGTTTTTTCCGAAATCATCACCTGCCTGGTCGGGTTTTACCGATTGCGACGATTCCTCGCCGCGAAACACGAGGTTGGTGTGGCTTGGTACGCGTTCTGGCCGATGGAACGCGTGCGCGAAATGACGCAGATGTGGCGCTTGTTGACGGCCAATGGAGACATCATGATCAGAACGCTCCTGCTTGTCTTCGCGTTTTCCTATTTCACCAATGAGGCTGCCAAATTCGGCGTCGTATCACTTGCCGCCACGCACATCGTGCTTCAGATCATGGCGTTCACCGCCTTCTTTCTCGACGGATTCGCGTATGTCGCTGAATCTCAGGTCGGTCGCAGTTACGGCGCCAGAAATGTCCAGGCTTTTAAGCTCGCCTTGCACCGAACAACGGTATTAGCAGCGGTCGCTGCAGTGATACTTGCTGCGGCAATTATGTTTTTCGGAGAGGTGCTCGTGGCCGTACTGACTGATCTTGATGAAGTCATTGTGGCCTCACTGGCGTTGCTGCACATTTGCGCTGTTTATGTGATTGCGTCATTTCCAGCATTCCAGTTGGACGGCGTATTCATTGGCACGTCACGGACAAAAGAGATGCGCAACGCGTCGTTCGTGTCGCTCTTAGTGTTTTTGTTGGCGGTCTGGGTGCTGACGGAAACCTACACGCTTGCGGGCTTGTGGTGGGCGATGGTGGTGTTTGTCATTGCCCGAGCCATCAGTTTGTGGGTTTATTTACCAAGATTCTGGAATCATTTTGCGCAAGACGGCGAGGTAACTGTATGAGCGCTGCAATCAGTATCCGAGTGCTGGCAGGAAAGCGTAAGCCGGATACCTATCTCTATATGTCGGCAGATGCGGAAACCGAGGATTTACCAGCCGATCTGCTTTCATTATTGGGCGAGCTTCGAGAAGTGATGACGCTGGACATCACGCCGGGGAGGCAGCTGGCAAGGTGCACGGGCGCAGAAGTACTCGAGGGCCTCGCTAATGCGGGTTATTATTTGCAAATGCCGCCAGGGGAGCGCACGGGTCATGATGACGACCAATAGTTACCTATTTGCCCTTTTCATTTATTGGTTGGCCGCCGGCGTGGGTTGCCGACTGCTCTACGTGATGGTTTTTCGTCACTTGTCGCCAATGTGGTCTGGTGCGACCACGGGTCTCGTTGCTGGTCTGCTGCTCGTCCCCGCGTATGCCGCCGCGCACGATAATACGCTCGCACCCGCGCTGATCACCGGTGTCTTTAATCTCCTTTTTGCAGGTGGGATGGAAGCGGCGGTGGGGGCTTTTTTGATGCTGTCCCTAGGCGCGGTGGGGGGAGTCATTGTGGGCATTATCACCGTACGGCTGTCCACGTCGCGTCCGAGCCGGCAATAGATCTGCGAATCGTCAGAAGCAGTAAAACGACTCGTAAACCTGCGGATTGTCCGTTAGTCTCACTTCTCGATTTTAGGGAGCTGTTTTATGAAATTCACCGGCACTGATAATTATGTAGCGACTGACGACCTCAGAATGGCCGTAGACGCGGCGGTCGCGCTGCAGCGTCCTTTGCTCATTAAGGGCGAGCCCGGTACTGGCAAGACCATGCTGGCTGAAGAAGTTGCATCAGGCTTGGGGATGAAGCTGATTCAGTGGCACATCAAGTCAACGACGAAAGCCCAGCAGGGGTTGTATGAGTATGATGCTGTATCGCGGCTCCGTGATTCGCAGCTGGGTGACGAAGGTGTTCACGACATTTCTAACTACATCAAGCGGGGAAAGCTCTGGGAAGCATTTGATGCCGATGAGCAGGTGGTATTGCTCATTGACGAAGTCGACAAGGCGGACATCGAATTCCCTAATGATCTACTCGTCGAGCTCGATAGAATGGAGTTCTTCGTCTACGAGACAGGCGAGACCATTAAGGCCAAGCATCGGCCAGTTATTATTATCACCTCCAACAATGAGAAAGAGCTTCCCGACGCCTTCTTGCGCCGTTGCTTTTTCCACTTCATTAACTTCCCCGATCGGGACACGATGCGCCAGATCATTGATGTGCACTATCCGTCCATTAAGCAAGACTTGGTGCAAGAGGCGCTTGAAGTTTTCTTCGAGCTTCGAGCGATTCCAGGTTTGAAGAAAAAGCCCTCGACGTCTGAGCTGATTGATTGGCTGAAGTTGTTGATGGCAGACGATATTCCAGACGAAGTATTGAAGAATCGCGATCAGAGCAAGGCAATCCCGCCTTTGTACGGTGCGTTGGTCAAGAACGAGCAAGATGTTCAATTGCTTGAGCGTCTCGCTTTCATGCATCGTAGAGAAAGCAGCCAGTAAGGAGCTTAACGATGCTCGTCAATTTTTTTCAGGGATTAAAAGACGGTGGCGTGCCGGTTACGCCCCGTGAGCTTTTGGATTTGCTCGCTGCGATGAACAAACAGCTCGTCTTTGGCAGTATTGACGACTTCTATAACCTCTCACGCGCGGTGATGGTGAAAGATGAGAAGTACTACGATCGTTTTGATCGGGCATTTGGCCTGCATTTTCGTGATCTAGAAGGCGTGGATGATGTTATTGAGGCGCTGATCCCCGACGACTGGTTACGCTCCGAGTTCGTTAAACAGCTCTCGGAAGAGGACAAGGCGAAAATCGAGTCGCTAGGTGGACTCGAGAAGCTGATCGACGAGTTCAAAAAACGTCTAAAGGAGCAGGAGAAGCGTCACGAAGGCGGTAATAAGTGGGTTGGCACGGGCGGTACATCACCGTTCGGCAATGACGGTTTTCATCCAGAGGGTATTCGCGTAGGCGGGCAGGGTAAAAACAAGAAAGCGGTCAAGGTATGGGACCGCAGAGACTTTAAAAACCTCGATGACAGTGTCGAAATTGGCACTCGGAACATTAAAGTCGCGCTTCGTCGACTGCGAAAGTTTGCTCGCACCGGGTCGGCAGACGAGCTCGACCTCGATGATACGATCAGCTCCACAGCGAAAAATGCTGGGCTTCTAGATATTAAGATGGTCCCGGAGCGGCACAATGCTGTGAAGGTCCTCCTGTTTCTTGACGTAGGTGGGTCCATGGATCCCCACGTAAAGGTATGCGAGGAGCTGTTCTCTGCGGCCAGAAGCGAGTTCAAGCACCTCAAGCATTTCTACTTCCATAACTTTCTGTACGACAACGTTTGGGAAAACAACATTCGGCGTCACAATCAGCGAACACCGTTGCATGATGTGATGCATAAATTCGGCCACGACTACAAAGTCGTGATCGTCGGAGACGCCTCCATGTCGCCTTATGAAATCGTTCAGCCCGGCGGCAGTGTGGAGCACTGGAACGAAGAGCCAGGGGCTGTTTGGTTGGAGCGTCTTCGCTCGACCTATGAGAAGTGCGTCTGGTTGAATCCCGTACCTGAGGACGAGTGGCAATATACCCAGTCCATCTCCATTACCAACCAGCTCATGGAAGAGAAAATGTATCCCTTAACCCTAGGCGGCTTAGAGGATGCGATGGGTTTCCTCGCCAAATAACAGTGGTTCCACATACGCCAGACATTGGCTAGAATCAGAGTCATAACAATTAAAGCTCTGAGGATCTGAGATGTCTTACAAGAAAGTTATGGCAAGTCTGGTAGTGGCGGCCTTCGTGACGGCCTGCGGAGATTCTAATACCCCTGTGGAGACGCAAGTAGAAGCATCAAGTTCTGTGGCTGCAGTGGATACAAAGCGCATAATGAACGCAGCGGAAGAGCCTGAGATGTGGCTGACCTACGGTGGCTCATACGATGAGACACGACACTCGTCACTCGCTTCGATCAATGGTGATACCGTTCAAAATCTAGGTGTGGACTGGGTTTACACCATGGACAAGCCACGCGGTGCCGAGGCGACACCGATTGTCGTCGATGGCGTCATGTACGTGACCGGATCCTGGTCTGTTGTGTATGCGGTTGATGCGCGCACAGGCGAAGAGCTCTGGACTTATGATCCCAAGGTATCGGGCGAAGACGCCGTTAAAGGATGTTGTGACGTTGTGAACCGGGGAGTAGCGGTGCACAACGGAAAGGTCTTCGTTGGTGTGTTTGACGGACGTTTGGAGGCACTGGATGCATCTAGCGGCGAGGTCCTTTGGAGCAACGTCACCGTTGATCAGTCAAAGCCCTACACCATTACGGGCGCGCCGCGCGTGTTTAAAAACAAAGTCATTATTGGGAATTCTGGGGCTGAACTAGGTGTTCGTGGCTATGTGACTGCCTACAACGTTGATACCGGTGCGCAAGAATGGCGGTTCTACACTGTACCGAACCCCAACAAGGAGCCTGACGGAGCGGCTTCGGATGCCATCTTTGCCGAGCTGGCAAATGACAGCTGGGGTGACACTGGTGCGTGGACCACTGATGGTGGCGGTGGCACTGTCTGGGATTCCATCGTTTACGACACTGTAAATGATCAAGTGCTCGTTGGAGTTGGTAATGGCTCGCCCTGGAATGCTTCAATTCGTGATCCTGAGGGCGATTTCAGCGGCGCCTATGACAACTTATTCCTGTCCTCAATTCTGGCGCTCGACGCTGATACAGGCGAGTACCGGTGGCACTATCAAACAACGCCTCGTGATCAGTGGGATTACACGGCGACCCAGCAAATGTTGCTGGCGGATTTGCCCTTGGGCCCTGACGCCGAGGCGCGCCGCGTTGTAATGCAGGCGCCCAAAAACGGCTTTTTCTATGTGCTCGATGCGGCTGACGGCGAGTTGTTGTCCGCTACCCCGTTTTCCGAGCAGAACTGGACTACTGGAGAAGTCGACGAGAATGGACGACCCATTATCACAGACGAGGCGATTGCTCTCGATAACATGGTGGTAATTCCCGGACCTACAGGCGCTCACAACTGGCACCCTATGTCGTTTAACCCCGATACGGGTCTAGTTTACATCCCCACCAATTTGCCTTTGCCCTATGTTTACGCCGATAACGAGGCATCGCGGAGTGCAAAGAGCATCTGGAATACAGGCTACGATGCGGCGTCGGCTTGGGCCTACGAGTATCCTAAAGGCACCATTGCCTATACTCAGACGCTCGACGGCGGCAGCCTTGTTGCATGGGACCCGGTTGCAGGAGAGCCTGCGTGGATGGTTCCTTTCCCACAGGCGTTTAATGGGGGAACGCTCAGCACCGATGGTGGCCTCGTTTTTCAGGGTAATAAGCGTGGTGAGTTCGTAGCCTATGACGCAGTCACGGGTGAGCGAGTTTGGGCTCAACGCCTTGTCGGCGATGCCGCGGCTGCGCCCATGACCTACGAACTCGATGGCGAGCAATACGTATCGGTACTGTCGGGCTGGGGAAATGTTTCGATGATGATTTATGGCGCTGCACTCGAGAAGCCGGTGACGCCGGAGCCAGGTCGTATTGTGACGTTCAAGCTGGGCGGTAATGCCGAGCTACCGTCTCCAATTGATTATTTAGTCGTAGAGTCACCGAAGGCGCCGCTTGCAGGTGACGCTGAAACTTGGCAAGTGGGTATGCAGCGGTTTGCCGAGAACTGCCAATTTTGCCATGGTGCCTACGCCATCAGCTCCGGCGTAATTCCCGATCTGAGATGGTCGGCAATTTCAGCAAGCGAGGACTCGTGGGCGGCCGTGGTTCGTGATGGCGCGCTAACAGCGAACGGGATGGTAGGATTTTCTGACATCATTGATGATGATGAGATTGAAGCGATCAGGCTGTACGTACTGCGACAGGCGTGGCTGGCTGTTGAGAACGGCACGGCCGATGCACCTGAGCTTGCGGCGGCAGGCGATCAGTAGACACTCCTCGCGCTAGTGGGCATAAAACGCCACTAGTGCCGCAGTGACAGCAACGTTGAGTGATTCAACGTTATTAGTCACAGGAATACGCAGCGAAACATTCGCTACGTTTTTTATTGCGTTATCCACTCCGGCCGTTTCACCCCCCAGAACATAAACAGTGGGCTGTGTTGGTGTGAAGTCAAACAAGGACGTTTGTGCGTGACTGTCTAATGCAGCTATATCGAACCCACGCGCTTGCAGTGACTGAGCAGTCTCACGGGCATCATCGCACTGGATGATAGGCGCATTGAACAGTGTTCCTGCGGAACCTTTGATGACAAGCGGTCCTAGGGCGGCGACTGAGCGTTTTGGATAAAAAATGGCGCTGATACCCGCTGCACAGCAAGATCGAATGATCATCCCCACGTTTTGCGGGTTCGTAATGCCGTCTAGAAGAACAGCCTTGAACTTGTTGCTCGAGTTCATCTCTGTGGCAATGAAATTGTCGAACGAGTCGAATTCTGGGCAAAAAAGGTCGAGCGCCACGCCCTGATCCTGCTTTCCATTCTTAGAAATGCGCGATAGGGCCTGACGGGCGTGAACCTGAACGTCGACTGCCCGGGTTTTTGCTAACTCTTCAATCTGGCCTACAATTCCGCCCGGTTTATTGCTGTCAGCGAGATGAAGACGCGAGGGAGAGAAGCGATTGTCCTGAAGGGCTTCCAAGACAGGCTTCCTTCCATAAATTGTGAGTGTTTTTGATAAATCCATCGGTGGTCAAATTCAGCTGGCTATGAAAGGCGAGAACCCATTAGGTTATAGGATCACCAGCCATGTCACTAACACTGTTCAGTAGTCCGGGATGCCATTTATGTGAGCAGGCAGAGGACATTGTCGATTACGTGGGTATTCCTTTTCAGGTGGTTGATATCTCGTCAGATGTGGAACTGGTGAGACTTTATGGGGTTCGTATTCCCGTACTCAAGCGTAGTGATGGTTCGGAGCTTGGCTGGCCCTTCGACACCCTGGATGTGGAGCGTTTTTCCGCATGAGTCAGCTATTTCTCTCGATCGACCCGAACCGCTAGCACGTCGCAGTCCGCAGAACTCACAACACCATCAGTCGTGGTGCCCAATAAAAGTTCCAAACCCCATCGACCATGACTACCTAATACAATTAGGTCGGCGCCTATCTCCCTTGCTACGTCTGGAATCTCCTTTTCTGGTCGACCACTGGCAAGATGACAGTGTTGTTTTGGGATATTCAGGTTTTCCGCAAGGTCAGATAAGTGAACTTCGGCTTGTTCGTTGATGTCTTCTTGCAGTGCTGACGTATCGAGGTGCAGGTCGGCACCGTACGTCAGCGAAAGTGGTTCAACGATATGTAAAATGTGAATTTCAGCTTGTTGGTTGCGGGCCATCGTCGCCGCTTTTATAGCGATTTTGTCTGATGCGGCGCCAAGGTCGATTGCGACAAGAAGGCGTTTATAGGCCATATCAATTCCAACGTTGACTTATCATGCGATCAGCATACCTTTACGGCTTCCGTTGAACTAGTGGTGGACTCTGTGTCGATTATTTGGATTCTTGTCATCATCGCTGTGGCCGCAGCACCGCTGGTAGCAGCGCTTCCCACCGAGGCACAGCGATATGAGGCGAGGATCCGAGATCACGCAATGCAGTCTGGATTACTGGTGAAGCTGGAGACTCCGCCGGATGTACCGGCGCGCTTTCGGGTGCGCCGGGACCGTAATCTGGTGGCGTATCGATTACGACGCGCAACCCCCGAGCCTTTATTTACAGAGAGCGTACTGGCTGTAAAAAGTGATTCAAGATGGGTATCGATGCCGCTCGAAAAAGATCTTACCGATCTCATGCCGACCTTACCTGATGGTGCTCACATCGCCGAGTTATCCGAATTTACAGTGACGTTATATTGGGACGAAAAAGGTGATACCGAGGCGGTTGATTGTGTGGGCAGTGCATTGCGGTCGTTCCTCAACTACCGAGGTTTTGAATAGCTTGCGTTCGCACCTGTTCACATTTATCGCTTGACCTTGGCCCATCACTGTCCCGTACACTCCGCCGTCTGCGCTGAAGCGAACGGCGCGTCGCGGATACAAATTGAGTAGATGTAGCGTTCATGGGTAAGTCACTAGTCATTGTCGAGTCTCCTGCGAAGGCAAAGACGATCAATAAATACCTAGGCTCGGATTTCATTGTGAAATCCAGTGTTGGGCACGTGCGTGACTTGCCGACCGCGGGTAGCGCGCCAGCCTCGGATCCCAAAGAGCGCGCCGCTCAAGCTGCTATTACGCGCAAAATGGCGCCTGACGAAAAAGTCCGTTACCAAGCGAAAAAGAAGCGCGAGCAGCTCGTGCGACGTATGGGCGTTGACCCGAAAAATGGTTGGGCTGCCCGTTACGAGGTGCTGCCAGGTAAGGAAAAGGTAGTCGATGAGCTCAAGAAGTTAGCGAAGTCAGCCGATGCCATTTATCTGGCGACGGACCTGGATCGTGAGGGCGAGGCCATCGCATGGCACCTGAAAGAAATTATCGGCGGTGACGAATCTCGCTATCAGCGAGTGGTCTTCAACGAGATTACCAAACGAGCGATTCAGGAGTCTTTTGCCGCCCCAACACAGCTGGATACCAATCGGGTGCAAGCGCAACAGGCGCGTCGTTTTCTAGATAGGGTTGTCGGCTTCGAGGTCTCGCCGCTGCTGTGGGCCAAGATTGCACGTGGTCTCTCGGCAGGACGGGTTCAATCCGTGGCTGTGCGTCTCATCGTCGAGCGTGAGCGAGAAATACGTGCCTTTGTGCCCGAAGAGTACTGGGACCTTCATGCTGACCTATCGATAGATGGGCAGAACCCTGTTCGTTTTGAAGTCACAAAATATGAAGGAAGTGCGTTCGATCCTAAGACCGAGCAGCAGGCCGCAGAGGCGTTTGAGCGGCTTTCTGGTGCTGAATATTCGGTTTCCAATCTCGAGGCGAGGAAGACAAGTTCTAAGCCACCGGCTCCGTTCATAACGTCAACACTGCAGCAGGCAGCGAGTACGCGTCTTGGGTTCAGCGTTAAGAAGACGATGACGCTGGCGCAGCGTCTCTATGAAGCGGGGCATATTACCTACATGAGGACTGACTCTACGAACCTCAGTGGCGAGTCCTTGGCCGCGTGTAGAGACTTCATTGAGAACAACTTCAGTACAGCTTACTTACCAGAATCGCCAATTCGATACGGTGCTCGCGACGGCGCTCAGGAAGCCCACGAGGCGATTCGTCCGTCTAACGTTGAACTCCGCTCAGAATCACTGAAAGATGCTGAGAGAGACGCTCAGAGGCTCTACGAGCTTATTTGGCGTCAGTTTGTGGCATGCCAGATGACGCCAGCCCGATACTTGAGCACGACCGTGACGGTTAGTGCCGCAGGGTATGACATGACGGCACGGGGCCGTGTGGTTGAATTTGATGGTTACACACGAGTGCAGATACCGATGGCGAAGAAGGGCGATGATGCCATCCTACCGGACTACCAGTTGAACGATCGCTTGTCGCTAAATGAACTTCTGCCAACACAGCACTACACTAAGCCGCCTGCACGCTATGGCGAGGCGAGCCTGGTTCGAGAGTTGGAGAAGCGAGGTATTGGACGCCCATCCACGTACGCGGCGATCATTTCTACGATTCAGGATAGGGGTTACGTGAAACTTGAAAATCGCCGCTTCTACGCTGAGAAGATGGGCGATATCGTGACCCAACGACTCCAAGAGAGTTTCCAGGATCTACTCGATTACGGGTTTACGGCATCCATGGAAGAGAATCTTGATGACGTGGCCGAGGGTCGCAAGGACTGGCGCGACGTTCTCGATGCGTTTTATGACGATTTTCGGTCGAAACTTGATCTCGCGGAGCAGCCAGGTGCTAGCGGTATGCAGGCGAATGAGCCGACGCCGACCGGCATTGCCTGTGGCTCTTGCGGCCGCTCTATGCAGGTTCGCACAGCGAGCACCGGGGTATTTCTTGGCTGCTCTGGCTACAACTTGCCGCCTAAGGAACGTTGTAAAAGCACCGTCAACCTTATTCCCGGGGATGAAGTCGTATCTGCGGATGCAGACGATGAAGCAGAGTCGAGGCTGCTTTTAACGAAAGAGCGTTGCCCTAAGTGCAACGCTGCCATGGATAGCTATCTGATTGATGAGACTCAAAAGTTACATGTCTGCGGTAACAACCCAGATTGCGACGGGTACATGGTCGAGGCGGGCCAATTCAAAATTAAGGGATACGATGGCCCAACACTCGAGTGCGATAAGTGTACCGCGGAGATGCAGCTGAAGACCGGGCGGTTTGGCAAATATTTCGGCTGTACGAATGATGATTGTTCGAATACCCGTAAACTGCTGCGCAACGGTGAGGCGGCACCACCGAAAATGGATCCCGTTCCGATGCCTGAGCTTCAGTGCGCTAAGTTGGAGGATCATTACATTTTGCGAGATGGTGCGGCAGGCTTGTTCCTCGCCGCTAGTCAATTCCCCAAACATCGTGAGACACGCGCTCCCTACGTGGATGAGTTGATACCGCATCAAGCTGAGCTTGATCCGAAATATCACTTCATTCTCGATGCGCCTGTGACTGACGACGCCGCTAACCGTACACAAGTTCGATTTAGTCGAAAGATCAAAGAGCAATACGTGATGACCGAGGTCGATGGCAAGGCGACGGGCTGGAAGGCGTTTTTCCACAGTGGCAAGTGGGTGGCTGAGGGGTCGGGTAAACCAACGCCAAAAAAGAAAAAAGCCAAGGCGAAGGCTAAACCAAAAGCCAAACGGAGCTAGCATCGCGTGAGTCAGGCGCAGTCGTTTGCAAATCACTGCATGTACATGGCTTCGGTCGTCTTGGAAAGCTGGCATGGAGCCATTGCGGAAGAGGGTAGGCCTTTACCGGTTCTGGCGGCGTCGTTTGGCCCAGCCGTCCGTCTGCATCTACTCGATGCTTATGGTTGGCAGCTACTCGCCTGTAACCGTGTTACGTCGACACCTACGACGCCACCCCATCGAGCGGTCGACGTTCCTCCACTGGCAAACGGGATATCACAATCGCCCGAAGTGACCGAGATGGCCATGCTCGAACGATCAGGATGGTTAGCCGATCTTCAACGAGAGATTCCTCCCGGCCTTACCCCACAAGCCGCGGGTGGTTTTATTGCGGTGTCTAGCAATGTGTTTGATTTTGACACCGCGCGTCATTGTTTTGCGGAACTCGAGTCACTAATGGCTCGCGTTGCCGATGCGATAGATGAGTCGTAATCGCATATTATGGATTGTGGTAAAACCCGATCTATAGTGTTACTGTCAGTAAAACAACACGACATATTGTGAGGTTGGAACATGTCTACATCGCTTTTGGAAATTGTTGACCTGGGAGATGGAGAGGTTGTTTTGCAGCGTGCAGACGACGACTCCGAACCTTTAGTGAGCATCCAGTTTTCTGAAGAGGCGAGCGCCTACCTCATGGAAAATAACCTCGAAGTTGCCAAGGTTATGATTCAGGCCGGTATTCAGGCTGCGGCTAAGATGGCTGAAATGTCTGGTCTTGAGATGGAAAGCAGCGAAAGTGCCGAGAAAGCCGAACAGCGCACGCTTCACTGAGTCGTCTGTTCGGATCAGCGTCGAATAACACCGACGCTAATACCTTCAACAAAGACGTTTTGCTCGCTGAGATCCACCTCGATTGGA
>CACCPA010000012.1 GCA_902547755.1 Halieaceae bacterium
CTTGCTGCCAGCCTTTGAGAATGGCACCGTTGTATTTCATCTTGCAGCCAACGCTGACGTTAGATTCGGTACAGAGCATCCTCGCAGAGACTTGGAGCAGAATACGATTGTAACTTACAATGTACTCGAAGCGATGCGAGCCAATGATGTTAAAAAGATTGTTTTCTCATCCACGGGCTCGGTATACGGAGAGTCCCCTGTCATTCCCACTCCAGAAGATGGTCCTTTCCCAATTCAAACCTCATTATACGGTGCGTCTAAAGCGGCATGCGAAGGTCTTATTTCAGCCTATTGCGAAGGATTTGGGTTTCAATCTTGGATCTTCCGGTTTGTGTCAATTTTAGGTGAGCGCTATACACACGGACATGTATATGACTTTTATGAAAAGTTAAAGAATAACGCTGGCGAACTTCCGGTGTTGGGCAATGGTAAACAGCGTAAATCTTATTTATATATACAGGACTGCTTGGACGCGATTTTAATTGGCCTCGATAAGGCTTCGGATAAAGTAAATATTTTTAATCTAGGAATTGACGGATATTGTGAAGTAAACAATTCTATCGAGTGGATTTGCAAAGAATTAGATGTAACGCCAAACATAAGATATTCTGGAGGGGATCGAGGTTGGATCGGCGATAATCCTTTCATTTTTCTTGATACAAAGAAGATAACATCTCTGGGTTGGACCCCAAAGGTTAGTATTCAGGAAGGCGTAATTAAAACAGTCCAATTTTTAAAGGATAATGAGTGGGTATTTAATTCGAGGAATCGAGGATGAAAGTTGCGGTATTTGGGCTATGGCACCTGGGATCCGTAATATCAGCTTGTGTTTCGTCTAAAGAGCATGAAGTAATAGGGATTGATCAAGACTCTGAGGTAATTCGTAAATTGTCTCTAGGCGAAGCACCTATTTATGAGCCAGGCCTTAACGATCTGCTTCTAGAAGGTATAGCGAGTAAAAGGCTAAGTTTTAGTGTTATAGAGCCAGAAGCTCTAAAAAATTTAGAGGTTCTTTGGGTTGCGCACGATACACCTGTTGATAATAACGATAATGCTGATGTGGATTACGTCTTTAGTCAAATTAAATCTGTAATCCCTTTACTGTCAAAAAACACCTTGATTTTAGTCTCGTCGCAGTTACCAGTAGGTTCTGTAAAATATTTAGAAGCGCACGCTGAACAGTATTTTTCAGAATTACAGCTTAAATTTGCGTGTGCGCCTGAGAATCTTAGACTTGGTCAAGCAATTAGTATTTTTAATAACCCCGATAGAATTGTGGTTGGATTCCGTGAACCGAGCGATAAAGAAATATTAGCAAGATTGATATCACCGATAACTTCAAGAATAGAATGGATGTCTGTCGAATCAGCTGAAATGACAAAACATGCAATAAATGCATTTTTAGCGACGTCAATTACATTTACTAATGAAATTGCTGCCATTTGCGAAGTGGTTGGAGCTAACGCGAAAGAAGTAGAGCGAGGATTGAAGAGCGAAATTAGAATTGGGAATAAGGCCTATGTGTCACCTGGCGGGCCTTTTGCCGGAGGAACATTAGCAAGAGATATTGGGTTTTTACATCAAATTGGCGAGGATGCGGGTCTATCTACTCCGGTACTGGCTTCGGTTCGTCCTAGTAATGACGAACACAAAAAATGGGTAAGACGAAAGCTGGTGCAGCACTTTGGTAATATTAAGGGGAAGAAAATTGGAATTTGGGGCTTAACATATAAGCCAGGAACCGACACTTTACGAAGATCGTTGTCGATAGAACTTTGTGATTGGATTTTGTCGGTGGGTGGTGAAATTAATGTATATGATCCCGTCGTTGAGGACCTACCTAACCATTGGAGTGGAAAATCCACACAGTGTTCATCAGCTTTGGAGGTGTTACAGCTCTCCGATGCATTAGTCGTTGCAACAGAGTGGCCCGAGTTTAGAGAAATCGAGATTGATTCTGAAGTTTTTGAGGGAAAAGATTATGGTGTGTTCGACGCTAATTGTTTTTTGAAAGATCTTTTATCTAATGTGTCAAGCCACTACTACTCTGTAGGAACTTCAGCATTTTCAGGGGTTACAGAATGAAAAAAATTTTAAGCAATAGACAAGCGATAATTACTGGAGGCAGTAAGGGTCTTGGGTTTGAGATAGCTAAGCAATATGTTCAGTCTGGCGCAGATGTAATGATTTGCGGTCGAAATCAATATTCAGTTGAACAGGCCCAGGAAAAATTGATATCGGTAGCGACCAAGGACCAAAAAATTTGTGCCACTGTTGCTGATGTATCGCTTGTAGATGATGTTAAAAGATTGGTTTTTGAGACCAAGTCCAGGCTAGGGGGGTGCCAAATTCTAGTAAATAATGCTGGTATATATGGTCCCAAAGGTTCAATTGAGACAATAGATTGGAATGACTGGATAAAGGCAATCGAGATTAATATTAATGGCTCAGTGCTTATGTGTAGAGAGGTGATTCCCGATTTTAAAGCGCAGAAATATGGGAAAATCATACAGCTCTCGGGTGGAGGCGCTACAAATCCGCTCCCCAATATTAGTGCGTACGCGGTGACCAAAGCTGCCATCGTTCGTTTCGCGGAGACCTTAGCCGAAGAGCTTCGGAGCTCCGGGGTCGATGTAAATGCAATAGCCCCTGGAGCTCTTAATACGGGGATGCTCGACGAGATAATCATGGCAGGCCCTGAAAAAGTGGGGGTTGAATTCTACAACAAATCTATTAAGCAGAAAGAAATTGGGGGCTCATCTTTAGCTCGGGGCGCTGAACTGGCTGTATTTCTAGCCTCTTCCGCTAGTGATGGTATCACTGCAAAGTTAATAAGCGCTCTTTGGGATAATTGGCAAAATTGGCCAGATAACATAGCCGAATTGGACTCAACAGATGCATATACTTTACGTCGTATTGTTGGGCGAGATCGCGATATATCTTGGGGAGATAAATGAGCAAAAACAAGATATTTTTAGTTGGTATAATCGGTTGCGGACTGATTGGCGGCAAGCGAGCTAGAGCTCTTGGCTCGCAAGGTAATCTTGTAGCTTGTGCAGATAACGATTTCGAAAAGGCATCTCAGCTTGCCCAAGCTTACGGAGCGAAAGCTTTTGATAGTTGGGTTGAGTTACTAAAAATACAGGATGTAGATATTGTTATAGTTTCGACTCTACATGATTCTTTAGCGGAAATAACCTTGGCCGCAGTTCAAGCCAACAAACATGTACTTGTTGAGAAGCCCGCCGCACGATCAGCTGATGAGCTGAAAATAATCATTAAAGCTATCGGAGATAGTAAGGTAAAGGTTCGGGTTGGATTTAACCATCGCTATCACCGAGCATTATTAAAAGCCAAAGAGATCATTAATTCTGGCGACCTTGGGGAGCTAATGTTTATCCGAGGCCGCTATGGGCATGGTGCAAGAGTTGGCTATGATCGCGAATGGAGAGCAGATCCTAAACTCTCTGGTGGGGGAGAATTGATTGATCAAGGACCGCATTTAATAGATTTATCTAGATGGTTTTTGGGTGACTTTTCTCACATAAAAGGTTTTGCCCATACTTATTACTGGGACATGCCTGTTGATGATAATGGTTTTATGCTTTTAAAGACGGAAAGCAATCAGGTCGCATTTCTTCATGTTTCATGTACAGAATGGAAAAACCTCTTTTCTATGGAGATATATGGGAAAAAAGGTAAGTTGGATATATCTGGTTTGGGAGGAAGTTACGGCGTGGAAAAATTAACCTACTATCGTATGCTTCCGGAAATGGGACCTCCAGAAACACAGGCTTGGGAATACCCCATGACGGATAATTCCTGGGAGGCTGAAATGACCGACTTTTATGAAGATATTTCTCGTAATCGATCACCTAGTGCGGGACTTAGTGATGCCTATGAGGCTTTAAAAATAATTCAACATGTCTACTTGGAATCAAATTATGATCATCGTTCGTAGTCCTTTAAGAATCAGTTTGGGTGGAGGTGGTACAGACCTCGCCTCCTATTACGAGGAGCACGAGGGTTTCCTTCTAGCTGCTGCTATTGATAAATATGTATATGTGAATGTTATGAGACCTTTTTCGGAGGGTATTTTTCTCAAGTATTCTAAGCTTGAGCATATTAAAAAAATTGACGACGTACAGCATCCAATTATTCGAGAATCTCTGAAATTACTTAACTTTAAAACGCCACAGATAGAGATAACAGCTCTGGCAGATATACCGGCTGGTACAGGCTTAGGATCTTCTGGCAGTTTTACAACAGGGTTACTGAAGGCTCTGCATGCGCACCGTAGAAAGCATCTAAATCCTGAAGAGCTTGCTGCTCTGGCTTGCCATGTTGAAATTGATCTTTTAAAAGAACCTATCGGCAAACAGGATCAGTATATTGCGGCAATGGGCGGCGTTACCTGCTTTACTTTCGAAAAAAATCATAATGTTATAGCAAAGCCACTTGATATCGATGTCGAAACTATGCTGGAGCTCGAGGATAATCTTTTGCTTTTCTTTACAGGCTACGCCCGTAGTGCTAGCGGTATCCTTAAAGATCAAAAAGAGAAATCTGTGTCAAATGATGCTGATATGCTTAGAAATTTACACTCTGTAAAAACGCTTGGGTTGCAAAGCAAAGCTGCGTTGGAGCAAGGCGATACGCAGCTGTTTGGTGAGCTAATGCACGAACATTGGGAAAATAAAAAGCGCAGATCTGATGGAATGAGTAATCCCAAGATTGATGAGTGGTACCGCATGGCGTTAAAGAACGGCGCGTCAGGAGGTAAGTTAGTTGGCGCGGGTGGAGGCGGATTTCTTATGTTTATGGCTCATGACCGAAAGAAACTGCGAAAGGTTATGGCAGGTCAGGGCCTTGAAGAGGTTAGATTTAAATTTGATTTTGAAGGAACTAAGGTTGTGGCTTCATCATGACTATGCCTGTCGTGATTCTAGCTGGCGGCCTAGCCACTAGACTCAGGCCAATTACAGAACAAATACCTAAATCATTAGTCGAGGTAGCTGGTGAGCCTTTTATAAGCCGTCAATTAAAATATCTTGAACAACAAGGTATAAAAAAAGTAACGCTGTGCATTGGATATTTAGGTGAGATGGTCCAGTCCGTGATCGGAGACGGAAGTCAATTTGGGCTCGATATTACCTATTCGCTTGACGGTGGTAAGTTGTTGGGGACAGGGGGAGCGATTAAAAAAGCGTTACCTCTTCTTGATGAAACATTTTTTGTTCTTTACGGAGATTCCTTTTTACCTATTAACTTCCTGAAAGTAGAAGAGAAGTATACGGCTAGTTCAAAGCCAGCGTTGATGACAATCTTCAGAAATGCAAACCAATGGGATAAAAGTAATGTTTCTTACGTCGGGGGCAAGTTAATTAAATATGATAAAGATTTTCCTTCTCCAGATATGGCCTATATTGATTATGGATTAGGGATTCTCTCAAAAAAATTATTCTATTCTTATGACGACGACAAACCGTTTGATTTATCAGAAATATACAGAAGCTTGTCTCTAAAATCCGACTTGGAGGGCTATCCAGTAGATACCCGGTTTTATGAAATAGGCTCACACCAAGGCCTTAAAGAGACGACACATTATTTTTTAAATAGAGGAGAATATGAATGAGTTATTCGCAGCAGCACTTAGATGAATCTGTTGAAGTTATTAAGCAACTAGATGCTTCTAAAATTGAAGAAATGGCTGTTTTGTTAGCAAAGGTCAAGAATAAAGGAGGAAGGCTATTTTTCCTTGGGGTTGGAGGAAGCGCAGGGAATTGTTCTCATGCGGTGAATGACTTCCGTAAGATTGTAGGCATTGAGTCATATGCGCCTACTGATAATGTATCGGAATTGACTGCAAGAACGAATGATGAAGGATGGTCGACCGTCTTTGCTGAGTGGTTAAAAATAAGTAAATTAAATACTAAAGATGCACTTTTTATTCTTTCTGTAGGTGGTGGTAATGTAGAGAAAAATATTAGTCCTAATCTTGTTGCAGCTTTAAAGTATGCTAAGACTGTGGGGTCGAAAATTACTGGCATCGTCGGTCGAGATGGCGGCTTTACTGCCGAAGTGGCGGATGTCTGCGTTATCATTCCAACCGTCAATGCTAATAATATTACGCCACACTCAGAGGCATTTCAGGCCGTAGTTTGGCATTTATTGGTATCTCATCCGGTACTTAAATCAAGCGAAACAAAGTGGGAATCAGCTGTTAAGTAATCTTTAATCCAAAAGTCGAATTAATTATGAAAGCTGTTTTTCTTGATAGAGATGGTGTGATCAATCGCGCCGTTGTTAAAAATGGCCGACCATACCCGCCGAGTTCTTTAGATGAGTTAGAGATTTTACCGGGCGTAAAGGCGGCTCTTGAGAGCCTCCATAAAGCTGGGTATTTATTAATAGTCGTAACAAATCAGCCAGATGTTGCTAGAGGAAAAGCGTCAAAAGCAACAGTGGATGAGATACATCAGTACATGATGGCGAGCTTCCCGCTCGATAAGATTTTATCTTGCTTCCATGATGATGCCGATCAGTGTAACTGCCGCAAACCTAAGCCTGGTGCTCTACTTAATGCGGCAGAAGAGTACAAGTTGGATTTGAGCGCTTGTTATATGATTGGTGACCGGTGGCGTGATATTGAGTCAGGCGTATCGGCTGGTTGTAAAACTATTTTCCTAGATTATGGGTACTCTGAGAAGCAGCCTAATAGTTTAGATTTTCGTGTAAGGTCTCTTTCTGAGGCGACAAATATTATATTAGGAGAAAATCCATGCTAAAAGTAAGTGATTTAACTGTGAAAATTTTTGCAGATGGTGCCGACAAGAACGGCATGCTTGAAATGTATGAAAAGGAACATATTAAAGGATTGACGACTAACCCTACGCTAATGAAAAAGGTTGGGATTACTGATTATCGAGCTTTCTGTAAAGATATCCTTGTTACTGTTACTGATAAACCCTTGTCATTTGAGGTCTTCTCAGATGATTTTGATGAGATGGAGAGGCAGGCCATCGAAATAGCGAGTTGGGGTGATAATGTTTATGTGAAACTGCCCATTACCAATACTAAAGGTGAGTACTGCTACGATCTAGTTGAGAAACTCGTTAAGGAAAAGGTCAAAGTCAATGTCACTGCCATAATGACTCTTGATCAAGTGCAAAACGTAGCGGATAGGCTAGATCCAGAGGTGCCAAGTTACGTATCAGTTTTTGCGGGCCGTATAGCAGACACTGGAATCGACCCATTACCTATCATGGAGACTGCCGTCCAAATATTGTCTTTAAATGCAACTGCTGAATTGATCTGGGCTAGTCCGAGAGAGTTGCTCAATATATTTCAGGCCGATGCGATTGGCTGCCAGGTGATTACCGTTACTAACGATATCCTAAATAAGTTATCCTTTGTCGGTTATGACCTTGATGAATATTCTTTGGACACTGTAAAAATGTTCTATAACGATGCGGTGAGTGCAGGCTTTAAACTTTAAATTATGAAATTCACGGTACTATTGTGTACGAGAAATAGTCAGCGTTTAATAGATGAGGTTATGTCCTCGATTGTAAATCAGACGCTGCGAGAAGATATTCTGGAAATTATTTTTGCTGACTATGAATCTCAAGATGACACCTTATTTTTGGCTAAAAAAATAGCGGCCGAAGCCGGTATTCCTTTTGTCGCGCTGAATTGCACTAAATCGGGTAAATCTCCCGCGCTGGTCGTCGGCCTAAATGCCGCTCGTGGTGATTATATTGTGATAGTAGATGATGATAATGTCCTTTTTCCAAACTTTATTTTTGAGGCAAAAAAAATATTGCTAGCCGGTGATATTGGTTGTTTGGGTTCTATGGGAGTTTTCGATACTAACTTACTTAAACCTTGTTGGTTTGATAAATATCCTTCAGAGTATGCGATTGGGTTGCCTAATGGCGGAGGCAACACAGATTGGGTGTGGGGTGCTGGGTGCGTTGTTAATAAAGAAGCGTGGTCCAAATTAAATAAAAAGTCGTTTGACTTTGTTTTGAATATCGAGCGAACGTCATCTGCGACGCCTATTGCCTTGGGTGGTGAGGATGTCGAATTGGCTTTAGCTGTTAAGAGTTTGGGCTTTAGCGTCGTTAGTAGTGCGCAATTAAAATTCTTTCACAAATTTGAGCAGGAACGATTAACTACAAGATTTCTTTTTGCAAATGCAAAAGGTGTGGCACGTTCTGCGCCCGTTCACGAGGTTTACCGGCTGATGTTGAATGGTAAAACAGGGAGATTTAAAGTTTTTCTGTGGAGGTTGAAAGTGTTGAGAAAGCTTTTAGCGTGCATAAAAAATATCATTAAAAGCTTAATCATTGGCGATCACTTCGCGCGAACATACTACGGCTCTATTTTCATAGGTATTTGGCAGGGATATAGAATCTTTAGCCCGAATATTGATAAAGTAATGACTACTGTTGGGAGTTTGCATGAAACATAGTTCTCAGCTGAAGTTGTCAATTATTGTTGCTTCTATGAATTCGGCGAAAGGTATTGGTCAGACGATTTCCAGTATTGCCAAACAAAACTATGAGAATCTAGAAGTTATTTTCATTGATGGAGGCTCCGACGATGACACCCTAAAAATCATCAATGATTGTACCTTAAGCGATATCAAAGTAGTTTCAGAAGCCGATGAAGGTATAGCAGATGCATGGAACAAAGGGCTCAATTTGTGTTCGGGTGATGTTATCACCATATTAAATTCTGACGATTATTATGACGATGGCGTTATCGAAAAAGTTATGCCGTATTTCACTACTTCAGATATTCCCTTAATTGGTTTTGGTGATGTCACTGTGATAAATGAAGAGTCTGGCGATCGTACTAAAGTATTTGGAAAATCTAGAGGTAAGATCGGCTTATTGAATGGTTTTGGCTTCCTTCATCCATCGGTTTTTTTCAATAGAAAGGCATTGGATTCAGTGGGTGAATTTAACAAAAAAATCATGGTTGCTATGGATGCTGACTGGTTGCTAAGAGCGTATTTTGGTGGCGTAAGTTTCAGGAAAATCCCTAGCCATACCTTCATGTTAACGGGAGGTGTCAGTGATGTTAATAAATACACCGGGGTTGGCGAATATCTAGATGCTCTTATTAGGCAGGGTTATTCTGGGAACTTTGTTCTTCTTTTCTTTGCGCTCAGATTTCTAGGACATTTAAGAAGCATCCTCACGTTGGGAAGATTATAACCGTGGATAGTACGCGATATCTTTATATTATTAATACCTCTGATGAGCTCAATAATGTTATTTTAGGACATGCCGAGTTTGCTAAGGAGGCGGGATTTATACCAGTATTCGTTTTTCCGTGGCGAAACGGTGGTGGCCGATTCAACGATTATGGGAACTATGAAACAATAAGATTGAATTTTGTATTTAAGAGCACTAGTCCTTTATCTTATCTTATCAGTATTTTAAAGTTTATTTTCTTTACTACCACAATGCTGATTTTAAAAAATAACGTTAGATATGTGCTTGCAATAGATTTGACTGGAGTGCTCGCCTCAGCTTTCTTAAAGATTCGGGGCTGTAAAGTATATACGTTAGTAAACGATAACTTTGCTGCTAGATATAAGCTACCTGAGTTTTTTTCTTGGATTTTGCGTAAATTTGAAACAGGTGCTTATAAGTTGCTAAGTTCGCACTGCATTTTCCCAGATGCGTCGCGGCATAGACTGCTTGGGTCGCCAAACATAGGCCCAGTTTCTTATCTCCCTAATGTTCTGAAAACGGTTAAATCGCCTAGGTATAAAGGAAATCAAGGCGAGAAGTTAATGGTTTTATTTTGCGGTTGGTTAGTCGAGAGTAGGGGCGTAGAGTTAATACCACGGCTACTTGAAATAACACATCCAAATGTTGAATTCGTTTTGGTTGGAGCAGGCAGTGATGACCTACTGCAGGTATTGAGGGAGTCGAGTAGGGTTACGGTGATGAATGCCGTCGCTCGAGAAGAGTGCTTAAATATCATGTGCAATATAGATATCAATTTTGCATTTTATAATCCATCGATACCCATAAATCGGGTTGCATTACCGCAAAAGGTTTATGATTCTATTTTAGTTGGTTGCCCTATTTTTATTAACTCTGAAGTCGCTATGGCGGATTCTTTGGTCGTGACTGGCGGTTGTCTACGAGCTCCCTATTTTGATATCAATGATATTGCTGACCAGCTAACCTCACTTGCAGAAAGCAAAGAAATCTTGCACACGATGGCGACGAGTTTGTGGATGTCTGAATATAGAGAAAAGACCATAGACTACGAGCTAGTCAGATGCCAGGGTGTTAAAATGTACAGTAAATTTTTGGATGCAGCGATCGATCACTAACACATTCCAAACGGCCGAAAATTTATCTATGTATTGATGTCATTAGAGAGCTCAATGATCTGATACTTGGGTGTCTGTGTTGTTTGAATTGAGGCATATGGGCTTATGTTTATTTCTCAATACACGAAGACATGTTCCAGGATCGAGTTTTTCCGGTTTCTTATCGACATATTTCTATTCTTTAAAGGTGTAGTACATGGTGGCTATTAAAAAAGTGTTGATGGTGTTTGGTACTCGTCCGGAGGCAATCAAAATGGCGCCGCTTTATCTGGCGCTTAAAAATTCTCCAGAAAATTTTGAAGTTCTATTGTGTGTAACTGGGCAACATAGGGAGATGCTAGACCAAGTTCTTCAGTTATTCGAAATACAGCCGGATTTTGATCTCGATATTATGAAAATGTCACAGTCTCTAAATCAGATTATGGCCTCCGTTGTTGTTGGGCTTAAGCCGGTGCTTGACGATGTGCGTCCCGATATTGTCCTTGTTCATGGTGACACAGCAACTAGTTTTGCTGCCGGCTTGGCAGCTTTCTACAACCAGATCCTAGTAGGCCATGTTGAGGCGGGGCTTAGAACTGGAAATATTTCATCTCCATGGCCAGAGGAAGCTAATAGAAGATTAACCAGCGTTATTGCCAGCTACCATTTTGCTCCGACCGAGAGTTCCAAGGAAAATTTAATTAAAGAAAATGTTGCTAGTTCTAAGATTAGCGTAACTGGTAACACAGTCATTGATGCTTTATTTTTGGTGAGAGAAAAGCTGAGTATTGATAAAGAGTTGAAAGATCGTTTGTTAGAGCAGTTTAAATTTTTAGATATTGAAAAAAAATTAATACTTGTAACAGGTCATCGCCGAGAAAGTTTTGGCGGGGGCTTTGAACGTATTTGCAGCGCACTGCAAAAGGTATCTCAAAATAATCCAAATGTTCAAATTATATATCCTGTACATTTAAATCCACATGTACAGGAGCCTGTAAACCGTATGCTAAATGGCTTGCATAATATATTTCTTGTTGAGCCGCTTGAATATCTAGCGTTCGTATACTTGATGGATCGGTCTTATATTATCTTGACTGATTCAGGTGGAATTCAAGAGGAGGCTCCTTCTTTAGGGAAGCCAGTTTTAGTGATGCGAGATACAACCGAGAGGCCGGAAGCGGTAGATTCAGGGACGGTAAAGCTTGTAGGAACGGATGTAGACCTTATTGTGTCTGAGATCGAGAACTTGTTGAGAGACAGCAAGAGGTACTTGTCTATGAGTGAGGCACATAACCCTTATGGTGATGGGCATGCTTGTGAGCGTATTATTAAGGTTTTAGGTGCCCCAAAAGATGAATAAGAAAAAAATATTTTCGAAAATTTGCGTATTGGGTTTGGGGTATATAGGGCTGCCTACTGCAGCTATGTTTGCCTCGCGAGAGCGTTCAGTAATAGGAGTTGATATAAACCAAAGTACAGTTGACACAGTAAATTTAGGTCAAATACACATCGTCGAACCTGGGCTGGAAGGAGTAGTGCATACAGCTGTAAATAAAGGGTTCCTTTATGCCTCTAATGTTCCATTGGCTGCGGATGCATTTTTAATTGCAGTGCCGACGCCTATTCAATTCCTTGATGGTGACGAGATGTTACCGCAACCAAATCTGTCTTATATAAAGGCTGCCACACAATCAATTTCTTTGGTATTAAAGAAAGGAGATTTGGTGGTGCTTGAGTCGACATCTCCAGTTGGGACTACCGAACAGGTTGCGGAATGGCTCGCTGCAGCTAGACCGGATTTGACCTTCCCGCAATCTCATGGATCAGCTTCGGATATTCGAATAGCATATTGCCCTGAACGCGTTTTACCCGGGCAGGTCATCCGAGAGCTCATTACTAATGATCGCGTAATTGGCGGTATGACCAATGCATGTTCTAATTTGGCCGCTGATTTGTATTCTATTTTAGTAGAAGGTAAATGCCACCTCACTAATGCTAAAACGGCCGAGATGGCAAAGCTAACTGAAAATAGCTGTCGTGATGTTCAAATTGCTTTCGCAAATGAGCTCTCAATAATTTGCGATGAGCTTGATATCAATGTATGGGAATTAATCTCGCTGTCTAATCGCCACCCTCGCGTCAATATTTTAAATCCTGGCCCTGGTGTAGGGGGGCACTGTATCGCAGTGGATCCCTGGTTTATTATTAGCAAAACCCCAGATAAGAGTCCGTTAATACGAGCGGCAAGGAATGTTAATGACAGCAAACCAAAATGGGTCATTAACCAAATAGATAAGGCCTTGTTGGAATTTTTGAAGGAAAATCCGGATAAATCGATGACCGATGTTATCGTAGCTTGTTATGGTCTTACATTTAAGGCAAATATAGACGACTTAAGAGAGAGTCCCGCTTTACAAATTACAATTGATCTTTCTTATGGTCATCAAGGAAGGGTTTTGGTTGTTGAGCCGAATATAGACTCACTTCCTAGAGAAATACCCAATCTAGAGTTAGTAAGTAAAGAGAAAGCTTTTGAAATGGCTCACATCCATGTTCTTCTTGTTGATCATGTTGAGTTTAAGAAACAGGATATTCCGGTAGGTAAGATTGTGGATACACGCGGAGTATGGCGCAATGTGAGCGTGTCGAATAGGACCCGTTAGCTTATATGTAGAAGGGTAATAGTCTTTGACATTACTGCGATTTTGTAAATCTCTTTTTGCCGGTACAAATATTATATTGGTGCGGTGTTTTAGGTAACATACACTTTAAAAAATAGGCTTCAGTAATGAGTAACTCAAAATACAACTCGCAGAAAGTCCATTATGACCTTTCTGCGCCAACGTCAAAATTCCAGAGAGTTTGGCGATCGATTAAGATGTGGGGTTTGCATAGGACGTTAGCTAAGACCATTAATCGACTCTCTCTTCCGTTAAGTCCAGTGTTCTATTTATTTCCCAGAAATAAAGATTTATTACTTGTTGGCTGTGGTCAGTTTGGCTTAAGTACAGCATCTTTTTTTATTGGCAAAAAGTTGGGTAACCGATTTTTGGGTTGCTATGATATAGATTTAAACCAGGCTAAGCGGGCAAAACGTACTTATAAATATAAATTTGTAGCGAATTCTTTTGAGGACTTGACTGATTTAGATGGAGCTAAGTATATGTTTGTAGCATCTAATCACGCTTCTCATGCTGCGCAAACAATAGCGGGCCTTGACAAAGGTCTTGTGGTTCATGTTGAAAAACCTATTTCGGTTTCATGGGAGCAACTGTCCAGTTTATCAAAGGTTGTTGAGGGTAAGGAAGATAGACTTTTTGTTGGCTATAATCGGCCTTTTGCTAAGGCCACTCAACTATTACGTGAATATCTACCAGATGGTGATGGACCTTTTACTATCCAGTACTTTATTGCGGGTCATGCTATTGATCCAAACCATTGGTATTACGATCCCCAGGAAGGAACGAGAATTTGTGGGAATGTTGGGCATTGGATTGATCTAACCGTTCATTTATTAAGTCAGAGAGATATAGCAGATAAATGGGAGATCACAATCGTTTACTCTGATCTAGATTTAAGAGAAGAAAACTTTTCGCTTTCGATGAAGTCAGATAAAGGCGATTTGATTAGTATGGTGTTTACTACTAGGGGAGAGCCGTTTGATGGGGTAAGCGAAACCATCAATTTACAGCATGGTAACGTTATGGCTAAGATTGAAGATTATCAGTCAATGAAGCTGTGGAAGGGAAATTATTTCAGAAGCTACAAATTTTACCCTAAAGATGTTGGCCATAAAAGTTCGGTAGTCCAAATGTTCGACGATCATCCAAAATACCGGAGGCCTTGGAGTGAAATATACTTGTCCACCATGTTAATGCTTCACATTACAGACATGGTTAGAGGGGAAATTACATTCAGTAATTTTTCTTTCCATGACGCAGATTTAAAAGTGCGCGGCGCTTGTAAATAAAAATATCATCCGTTATTCGGTGACCATATGGATGCGGTCTTCGCTTGTCCGATACCCAAAAGGACTGAACATTGGCCGGATGGCTATTATCTATAAAAGAAGGCTTATGAGAACTTTAGAGTTTTTACAGGAAGGTTAACATGCGACAGATATTACAGAATTTAAAAGATGGAGAAACGATGCTTGTTGAAATTCCTGCGCCATCAAACCGTTTGGGTAACGTATTAATCAAAACTAACAATAGCGTCGTCTCTGCAGGAACAGAAAGAATGTTGGTTAACTTTGGGAAAGCAAATTATATAGAAAAGGCTCGCCAGCAACCAGATAAGGTTAAGCAGGTGTTAAACAAAGTTAAAACTGATGGTTTGAAACCCACAATAGAGGCTGTTACCAGTAAATTAGAGCAGCCTCTTCCACTGGGATATTGTAATGCAGGGATAGTAATTGATTCCGAAGTTTCCGAGTTTAAAGTTGGTGATAGGGTCATCTCAAATGGCCATCATGCTGAAATAGTAAGGGTTCCAGGCAATCTTTGTGCAAAAATTCCGGATAATGTCGATGATGAATCTGCCGCATTTACGGTGCTAGGTTCTATTGCATTGCAAGGAGTCAGACTGATTTCTCCGACTATAGGTGAGGCGATAGTGGTTTCTGGTTTGGGATTAATCGGATTAATAGCCGTACAGATATTAAAAGCGAATGGTTGTAGGGTGTTAGGGATAGATTTTGACGAACGTAAATGTGCGCTCGCCCGTGAGTTTGGAGCCGATACCGTTAATCTTAGTGTTGGCGAGGATCCTTTATTGGTGGCAAATTCGTTTTCTCGTGGACGTGGCGTAGACGCAGTTTTAATTACAGCCGCAACGGATAGTAATGAGCCTATGAGCCAGGCCGCCAATATGCTTCGCAAGCGAGGTCGCATTGTTTTGGTTGGAGTTGTAGGGCTTGAGCTCTCAAGAGCTGAGTTTTATGAAAAAGAAATTACCTTTCAAGTTTCGTGCTCTTATGGCCCAGGTCGATATGACCCCCAATACGAAGATCAGGGAAGAGATTACCCCGTTGGATTTGTAAGATGGACTGAACAGCGCAACTTTGAGGCTGTTCTTGATATGATATCTGACGGGGCCATACAAATACTGCCGTTGATCACTCATAGGTTTAACTTTGAAGATGCACTGTCGGCTTATGAGCAGCTCAATAATTCAAAAGCATTAGGAATTGTTCTTGCATATAGTTCTGCGCTAGGCGATTTAGACAAGCAAGATGTTCTTATTGGCGATAATGATCAATATTATAGTTCCGATGCAGTTACCTGCGGATTTCTTGGTGGAGGTAACTACGCTTCTAGAGTTTTGATTCCTGCCTTCAGAAAATCAGGTGCTAAAATGGAAACACTCGTTACTAGTCGCGGAGTTAATTCTAGTGTTCAGGGAAAAAAGAATGGGTTCAATATTGCTTCAACCTCAGAGTCTAGTGTCATCAATTCGAGAACGATCAATACCGTGGTCATTGCGACTCAGCACAATTTGCATGCTCTTCAGGTCATTGAGGCTTTGAAACAACATAAGCATGTGTTCGTTGAGAAGCCCCTGGCTATAAACGCAGACGAATTACAAGAAATTAAAAGTGTCTATGCGTCTATTAAAGGTGAGAAGCCAAAATTGATGGTTGGATTTAATCGACGCTTTGCTCCCCACATAATAAAAATGAAAAACTTACTTAGTCCGCAAGATGGGCCTAAGATTTTTATAATGACAGTTAATGCGGGTGAAATCCCAGGTGAACACTGGACCCAAGATGCTCTTGTTGGTGGAGGAAGGATCATTGGAGAGGGGTGTCACTTCATCGATTTACTAAAATTTCTTACAGGAAGCAAAATAGCGGGCTTTAGTGCGACTAAAGTGGGCGAATACCCAGGAATTAAGGTAAGGGGTGATAAAGTTTCGATTACATTAACCTTCGAAGATGGCTCTTTTGGAACGATTCATTATCTATCAAATGGAGGGAAAGTATTTCCAAAAGAACGATTGGAGATATTTTGTAACGATGCTGTTCTTCAGTTGGATAATTTTAAAAAATTGAGGGGCTTTGGTTGGAAAGGGTTTAATAAAATGAATCTTTTGAATCAAAATAAAGGACAATATAACTGCGTGAAATCGTTCGTTGATTCTATTGAAAATGGAGGAAAATCACCGATTAGTTTTGAAGATATTTTTGAAGTATCGAAATTTTCGATTGAAATATCAGACTACCTGTCAAAAACCTAGTTAGCGTATACAGTTTTTTTCGTTTACAAATATAGTGCTACTGATGAGTAATTATATAAAACAGGCCGGCCGCTATTGGCGAACATTGAAGCATTTACAGGCGGGTCAAATACTAAATAGGTTATCACGACGGTTTGTTCCAGCTAAGTCACCTTTGGCAACGATTCCGCTTGTGTCGCAGTTCAAACCCAATATTAATTGGCCTGCCAAAAAAGAGTCTATTTTAGCCCATTCCAGATTTTTGTTTTTAAATGAAGAGAAAAAGTTAAATTTTCCGGACGACTGGGAGAATAAAAACATTCCACTTTTGTGGGTATACAACCTTCATTATCATGATGGGCTTTTGTCGATGGATACAGAAGGTGACTTAAAAAAAAGTCATATAAAAAAATGGATTGCAGGAAATTTAAGTATGTCAGGTGTGGGCTGGGCGCCTTACCCCACCTCTTTGCGAGTTGTGAATTGGATCAAGTGGAGTTGGATCAGTAAAGAACATATAGAGAGTTTTGATCGTAGTCTTGCAGTTCAAATATCCCATCTTTATCACTCCCTCGAATATCATTTAATGGGAAATCATTTGCTTGAAAATGCGAAAGCGTTGATATTCGGCGGGTGCTACTTTGAAGGTGGTGAGGCTACGCGATGGTTGAATAAAGGTCTTACGATTCTTGATAAACAACTACGCGAACAAATCCTTGACGATGGTGGACATTTTGAACTATCACCTATGTATCACAGCATAATGTTAGAATTAGTTTTAGATCTATTAGCTCTTTCAAAACAGATTGATTGCCCAAGGTCTCTTCGCTCTAGGAGTTCGATGTTGTTTTCTGTCGCGCAAAAGATGAATACTTGGCTTGCAATTATGGTCCACCCAGATAATGAAATTTCATTTTTCAATGATGCTTCCACCGGAATTGCGCTCCCCCCAACGACTCTTAAGGCGTATTTAAATACTTTGGAAGTAAAAGAGATTGATCCTGATACGTTTGGGGTAAAGTATTTATCAACTTCCGGATACATACGGATGGAGAATAAAGTTGGGGTCTTATTTGCTGATGTCGCTGAAATAGGCGCATCATATCTGGCTGGTCATGGTCATGCCGATGCACTTTCGATTGAGTTTTCATTATTTGGGCATAGATTATTTGTAAATCTTGGCACATCAGAATATGGCCAAGGAGCACGACGAGATTTTGAACGAAGTACGGCAGCTCATTCTACGCTAGAACTTAATGGCGAAAATTCATCGGAAATTTGGAGTGGATTTAGAGTAGGGCGTCGAGCACGAGTTTCAAATGTGGATATAAAGTCAGATGAAGGCCAATATGAGTTGGTTGCCCAGCATAATGGGTATAGATATCTGTCTGGGCGACCAGTGCACTTAAGGCGAATTTTGTTTTCTGAAGGTGGTCTGGAAATAATGGATGAGATAAATAAGCAAAGTCATCTAGGCTGTGTACGTTTTCATATTCATCCCAGAATAAGGCTACTCATAGCAGAGTGTGGTTCCCGTGGGTTTTTGATGTTTCCGGATGGCTCCGAGGTCGTTTGGGAGGCTGATGCCGACCTGGTGTTCGAAGAAGATAATGAGTATGCGTGGGAATTCGGCAAGAAAATACCCACGAAGACTTTAGTACTCCAGCAAAATAAAAGCAATAGGTCTACATTTAAGGTTAAGTGGATATGCCACTAAAAATAGTTTTTTTTACAGATCATTTTGTTCCAGAAATAAGTGCACCCGCAGGCCACATATTTGATCGATGTAAAATTTGGGTCGATCAAGGCCACGATGTTACCGTTGTTACAAATGTACCAAATTATCCTTTAGGTGAGCCTTATAAGGGGTATAAAAATCGCCTTAGGTCTTGGGAAACCGTTAATGGAATAAAGGTTTTGAGGGTCGTGACTTACATGGCAGAAAATAAAGGTACAATTAAGAGGACTGTCGATTACATTTCTTTTGCTATCTCCTCTTTTTTTAACAGCTTAACAATAGACAAACCGGATGTTGTCTACTCTACTTCACCACACATTTTCGCGCCATTAGGGGCGATTGCCTTCAGTTGGATTAAGCGTGTACCTCATGT
The DNA here is from genome assembly GCA_902547755.1 of Halieaceae bacterium. Classification (GTDB taxonomy): domain Bacteria; phylum Pseudomonadota; class Gammaproteobacteria; order Pseudomonadales; family Halieaceae; genus Luminiphilus. The sequence continues at coordinate 18,670 of CACCPA010000012.1, forward strand.
TTTGGAGGTCAGAGATCTCTGGCCTGAATCCATTGCGGCTACAACGGGCATGAGTCGATCTTCAATAGTGTATAGGAGCTTCGAGTTAATCGAACGATTTATCTATAATTCCTCTAAAAGAATTGTTGTTTTTACTGAGAGCTTTAGAACCAACCTTATATCAAGAGGGGTTTCATCTGATAAGTTACACGTGGTTATAAATGGTGCGAATCTCACTCTCTTTGAAGACCCAGTTTATGATGATGAGTTGGCGAAATCTCTTGAGTTAGATAATAAATTTGTTGTGGGGTACATGGGGACCCATGGGTTGTCTCATAACCTATTAAATACCATTTATGCTGCTAGTTTGCTTAAAGATGAGGGTGTCTACTTTCTGTTTGTAGGTGAGGGAGCCGAGAAGGCGGCTATGGTCGCTTTGTCTAAACAGCTTAACGCGACAAATATAAGATTTGTAGGTCGACAAGTTAGAGAGGACATGCCTAAGTATTGGGCTTTGTGTGATGTAGGTTTAGTTCACTTAAAAAATGATCCAGTTTTTGAAACAGTGATTCCATCTAAGATATTTGAAACAATGGCCTCTGGCCGGCCTATTATGTATTGCGGCCCTGATAGTGATGGCGCTCGATTGATTAAGATACATGATTGTGGATTGTTGTCTAATTCGGATGACCCCAAAGCTCTCGCAAACCAGATTAGGGTTTTAAAGAGAGAGCCAGATCTGTGTGTCAGGCTTGCGACCAATGGAAAAGACGCATCGCCTAAATTTTCAAGGGAGGTACAATCCGATGCAACACTGGCTGTACTTCAGCTCGCAAGCAACGAAAGAAAGATCTAGACATGAATTATTTATCCTTGATCGATCGGCAAGTTGAACTATTTGATCTAGATATGGCTCAAAACTCCGGAACCTTAGATGAGCTCGTCTCAAGGGGACGATTTTTAGTTATTGGGGGAGCTGGCTCGATTGGTAAGGCTGTCACTAAAGAAATTTTTAAACGTAACCCGGTAGCACTTCATGTTGTAGATATAAGTGAAAATAATATGGTTGAGCTTGTAAGGGATATAAGGAGCTCTGAAGGGTACGGAAGCGGCGATTTTAAGACATTTGCAGTCGACTGCGGGCATGTTGAGTTTGAGGCGCTTATGGCCAATGAGGGACCATATGACTACGTGTTTAATCTTTCAGCTTTGAAACATGTTCGAAGTGAAAAAGATCCCTATACCCTTATGCGTATGATTATGGTGAATGTCTTCAACACGATTAAGACTTTGCGTTTGGCCAAAAAAATGGGAGCAAAGAAATATTTTTGTGTCTCAACTGACAAGGCGGCCAATCCAGTTAATATGATGGGTGCTAGTAAGCGGATCATGGAAATGTTTCTAATGAGGGAAAGTTTGACTCAGAATATTTCAATGGCACGTTTTGCTAATGTAGCTTTCTCTGATGGCTCTCTCCTTCACGGGTTTAACCAGCGGTTTGCAAAAAAACAGCCGTTCTCAGCCCCAAATGACGTTCGTCGTTATTTTGTAACGCCACAAGAATCAGGTGAGCTGTGTTTATTGTCTGGTTTGCTTGGGAACAATAGAGATATATTTTTCCCCAAGTTGAGTGAAAAATTACATCTTATTACTTTTTCCGAAATCGCCGTTCGTTATTTAAGAGAACATGGTTATGAGTCCTATGAGTGTGAAACTGAAGATGAGGCTCGAGATCGGACTGAAGAGTTGATAGCAAACAAACAGTGGCCTTGTTACTTCTTCAAAAGTGATACTACGGGTGAAAAAGACTTCGAGGAATTTTTTACTGATAACGAAGATTTAGATATGGGGCGTTTTGAAACGGTTGGTGTTATCAGGAATCAGCCTGATTTTGATGAGTCTCAGTTAGATGATTTTATGGGCAGAATTGGAACTCTCAGGGAGAAAGGTACTTGGACCAAAGATGATATTGTTAAATTGTACTTCGGGCTACTGCCAGAGTTTGCCCACAAAGAGACCGGTAAATATCTAGATCAGAGGATGTAAGTATGGACCGTTTTTTTGACATTTTATTTTCTGGAATAGCGTTATTGTTCCTTTCTCCTTTACTGGTGCCTATAGTCATAACACTAAAACTCACGGGCGAGGGAGAGGTGTTCTTTTTACAGGAGCGCATCGGTAAGGGCGGTGAGAAATTTAAGTTGTTTAAGTTTGCGACTATGCTGAAAAATAGCCCAAACATAGGTACTGGCACGATCACCATGAGGGGTGATCCTAGAGTGCTTCCGGTTGGCACGTTTTTGCGTAAAGCCAAAATTAATGAGCTACCGCAGCTGTTGAATATCTTTTTTGGTGATATGAGTGTTATCGGCCCACGGCCGCTAACTACTCAAACATTTGGGGCGTATTCGGAGAGCACTCAGAGTATTATAAAGCAAGTTCGGCCAGGCCTCTCAGGGGTAGGTTCTATTATATTTCGTGGTGAGGAAGAGATAATGCATGGTGCAACAGCTTCCGCTGACTTCTACGCCAATGTTATAGCGCCGTATAAGGGAGCGCTTGAGGAGTGGTTTGTCTCAAATAAAAGCCTGCATATTTATTTTGCGGCAATTTTTGTTACAGCTTGGGCGGTTCTTATTCCAAGCACAAAAATAGCATGGAGAGTTTTTAAGGATTTGCCAGAGCCACCGGTAGAGTTAAAGCAGGCACTGAATTTTACCGACTAACTGTTGTGGCTCTTCTTACTCCCACTTTATACGATCCAATTTCTAAGATATGACATGGCAGTCGAATCCGTCTGCCAACCCCCTCTGAGCATTATCCTTTCCAGCGGCTCACCTTGTTCTAATAGATCTAGTGCTGCCCCCACTCTAAATGAATGACCGCTAAGTGGTTGTTTATCGTAGTCCACTTTTAAGTCCTTTTGCAGTGCTTTTGATAGAGGGCTTACACTTGTTGGGTGTAGGTTGTTCCTAAAATGCCCATGCCTATTAATTGATCTCAAAATTAAGGATGTGGTCAGGCACATCAAGATGGTGGATGATCAGATTCATCGCCACCACCAAACAATGAGGCATCTTCAGTGGTGCATCGACTCCATTGACCATAAGTCGCGCCTGATTAAGCGAATGTATCTTGAGCTGGCAGCGGTTGAGTCAAAGCAGTCTGTGAAGGGGGCGCTGACTCTTGACGATAAATCCTCGTAGGAACCTTGCAAATCGCTCTAATGCACTTAAATCAACGCGCCCGAGATCAGTGGCAGGGAAGAGGGCCAGCAGCCAACATTCCCGTAAGCATGGTTTAAATAGTACCCCGACCTGGAATCGTCCCTTGAGTACAGGGCGCTTGTCGATCTTACTGCGGAGGAGGGATTCTCTGCCCTTGCCTGTGCCGATATTGCCGCGGGGCTTCTTAATTACCGACGTGTGATGGATGCCTATTACTATCCCTACACCAGCCCCGAGCCAGTTGATGAGTTTATGCGTGACATGAATGTAAAGGCTTCGATCCCCATCTTTAGAGAGTTGCTCAGTCCATCGGGCAGAGAGCCCCACGATGTGAGAGAAATGTCTAATTTTTTTGCCGACATGCAGCGACAGGAACGGCGAAAGGGTGGGCCGGTATCCCGCCGCTCTTCGGACAGCCGCAAGCTCATACGCTACCAGCGCAATGGTATTGCTCGGTTATCGAGAGCTATTCGGCGGGGCTAGATTAAAAAAGTAACAAAACGAAGCCAAATTCACATCCAAATCATGGCGTGCGATAAATAAGCTTATCGGCAGCCAGTGGGTCGAGCTAGCGTCACGTGTTACTATCACCGCTACGGATGCAATGTGGCGTGACTATTTAGCAGGACAAGGCCTTTCTTCATTGCACTCCCACCCTACCTATTAGATACTCCTACCCCCGCGGTAAAACTGCCTCGGGTTTGGTGCTCCATTCTAGTTGTCAAAACAACCCGAAATATGCACACAGCACTTTTTTTGAAATAAATGAAAAAAGCGCTTGCACGACTCGGGTTGGCATGTAGAATGCGCACCTCGCTTCGGGGATCACCCAAAGCAAAAAGCCAGCCCAAGCGGCGGTTTGACCCTTAAAAACAAGATAAAGACAGATGTGTGGGCACTTGTTGGAATGGTTGTTAAGTAACCATTCAGATACAACAAGTGACCAAACAGTTCATTACAGAACTTTTGATTTCGAAATTGTATCTGAGCTGAGATTTGGTAGGTAAAGCAAGCTTTGCGTAACTTACCCCTCTTGCCTTTGGGCAGAGGTAAAAGATTCTTCAACTGAAGAGTTTGATCATGGCTCAGATTGAACGCTGGCGGCAGGCCTAAGACATGCAAGTCGAGCGAGAAAGCCCTTCGGGGTGAGTACAGCGGCGGACGGGTGAGTAACGCGTAGGAATCTACCCAGTAGTGGGGGACAACTAGTGGAAACGCTAGCTAATACCGCATACGCCCTAAGGGGGAAAGCGGGGGATCTTCGGACCTCGTGCTATTGGATGAGCCTGCGTAAGATTAGCTTGTTGGTGAGGTAATGGCTCACCAAGGCTACGATCTTTAGCTGGTCTGAGAGGATGATCAGCCACACCGGGACTGAGACACGGCCCGGACTCCTACGGGAGGCAGCAGTCGGGAATATTGCGCAATGGGGGAAACCCTGACGCAGCCATGCCGCGTGTGTGAAGAAGGCCCTAGGGTTGTAAAGCACTTTCAATTGGGAGGAAAAGCTAATGGTTAATAACCATTAGCCCTGACGTTACCTTTAGAAGAAGCACCGGCTAACTCCGTGCCAGCAGCCGCGGTAATACGGAGGGTGCAAGCGTTAATCGGAATTACTGGGCGTAAAGCGCGCGTAGGCGGTTTTTTAAGTCGGATGTGAAAGCCCCGGGCTCAACCTGGGAACTGCATCCGATACTGGATGACTAGAATGCGGGAGAGGGAGGTAGAATTCCATGTGTAGCAGTGAAATGCGTAGATATATGGAGGAATACCAGTGGCGAAGGCGGCCTCCTGGCTCGACATTGACGCTGAGGTGCGAAAGCGTGGGGAGCAAACGGGATTAGATACCCCGGTAGTCCACGCCGTAAACGATGTCTACTAGCTGTAGGGGTACTTGAGACCTTTGTAGCGCAGCTAACGCAATAAGTAGACCGCCTGGGGAGTACGGCCGCAAGGTTAAAACTCAAATGAATTGACGGGGGCCCGCACAAGCAGTGGAGCATGTGGTTTAATTCGATGCAACGCGAAGAACCTTACCAGGCCTTGACATCCTCGGAACTTTCTAGAGATAGATTGGTGCCTTCGGGAACCGGGTGACAGGTGCTGCATGGCTGTCGTCAGCTCGTGTCGTGAGATGTTGGGTTAAGTCCCGTAACGAGCGCAACCCTTGTCCTTAGTTGCCAGCACGTAATGGTGGGAACTCTAAGGAGACTGCCGGTGACAAACCGGAGGAAGGTGGGGACGACGTCAAGTCATCATGGCCCTTACGGCCTGGGCTACACACGTGCTACAATGGCTAGGACAGACGGCTGCAAACCAGCGATGGGGAGCTAATCCGACAAACCTAGTCGTAGTCCGGATTGGAGTCTGCAACTCGACTCCATGAAGTCGGAATTGCTAGTAATCGCGAATCAGAATGTCGCGGTGAATACGTTCCCGGGCCTTGTACACACCGCCCGTCACACCATGGGAGTGGGTTGCTCCAGAAGTGGTTAGTCTAACCTTCGGGAGGACGATCACCACGGAGTGATTCATGACTGGGGTGAAGTCGTAACAAGGTAGCCCTAGGGGAACCTGGGGCTGGATCACCTCCTTAAACGAACTAACACCATCCTTCAAGTGTTCACACATTTGTCTTTATCTTCGCGTTGTTGCGACGTTACTTTCGGGTGCACCTTATAGGCCTGTAGCTCAGTTGGTTAGAGCGCACCCCTGATAAGGGTGAGGTCGGCAGTTCAAATCTGCCCAGGCCTACCATTCCTACAAATGGGGCTATAGCTCAGCTGGGAGAGCGCTTGATTTGCATTCAAGAGGTCCGCGGTTCGATCCCGCGTAGCTCCACCACTTATCGTATGTCGCAGCGAAGTCAGCCAAGAGCGCGCGCTTATTTTTGCGTGTGTTGTTGACTGGTTTCGGCAACCAGTTGTTCTTTAACAAGATAAATTAAGCTGAGTCTTTGAATCGAAAATCAGCATTTGGGTTCGCTCAAGTGGTGAGTACGATTCATAGATATAAAGTTCTCAGACACGGTCTCAATTCCCGTGTCTGAAACGAGTTGTAAATGTACATACTGTGACTTAAGCGTCACAACATCCGGCGCGCTGATACACTAACCTTTGTATCAGTGTTCTAAAGTACCTAGCCTTTGCACAAGGGGGTTAGGGAAATGTCTTCTTGAGCTCTTCGGAGCGATATTTTCGGATATCACAGATAACTTCGGTTATATGGTCAAGTGACTAAGCGCATACGGTGGATGCCTTGGCAGTCAGAGGCGATGAAGGACGTTGTAGCCTGCGTTAAGCTTCGGGGAGTCGGCAAACAGACTTTGATCCGGAGATTTCCGAATGGGGAAACCCACCCTTTACGGGTATCTTGCACTGAATACATAGGTGTAAGAGGCGAACCCGGGGAACTGAAACATCTAAGTACCCGGAGGAAAAGAAATCAATTGAGATTCCCACAGTAGCGGCGAGCGACCTGGGATCAGCCCTAAAGAACTTGGTGTGATAGTGGAACGGTCTGGAAAGTCCGGCGATACAGGGTGATAGCCCCGTACACGAAATCTATCCTTGTTTTATTCGAGTAGGTCGGGACACGTGTTATCTTGACTGAACATGGGGGGACCATCCTCCAAGGCTAAATACTACTGACTGACCGATAGTGAACCAGTACCGTGAGGGAAAGGCGAAAAGAACCCCGGAGAGGGGAGTGAAATAGAACCTGAAACCGTATGCGTACAAGCAGTGGGAGCACCTTCGTGGTGTGACTGCGTACCTTTTGTATAATGGGTCAGCGACTTATTGTCTGTAGCAAGCTTAACCGTTTAGGGGAGGCGTAGGGAAACCGAGTCTTAAAAGGGCGCATAGTTGCAGGCAATAGACCCGAAACCGGGCGATCTATCCATGGCCAGGTTGAAGGTGCCGTAACAGGCACTGGAGGACCGAACCCACTAACGTTGAAAAGTTAGGGGATGAGCTGTGGATCGGAGTGAAAGGCTAATCAAGCTCGGAGATAGCTGGTTCTCCTCGAAATCTATTTAGGTAGAGCGTCGTGTCTTACCCTGGGGGGTAGAGCACTGTTTGGGCTAGGGGGTCATCCCGACTTACCAAACCCATGCAAACTCCGAATACCCAGGAGTACAATCACGGCAGACAGACGGCGGGTGCTAACGTCCGTCGTCAAGAGGGAAACAACCCAGACCGCCAGCTAAGGTCCCAAATACCAATTAAGTGGGAAACGATGTGGGAAGGCTTAGACAGCTAGGAGGTTGGCTTAGAAGCAGCCATCCTTTAAAGAAAGCGTAATAGCTCACTAGTCGAGTCGGCCTGCGCGGAAGATGTAACGGGGCTAAATTGGTAACCGAAGCTGCGGATGCATGCTTGCATGCATGGTAGAGGAGCGTTCTGTAAGCCGTTGAAGGTGAACCGAGAGGTTTGCTGGAGGTATCAGAAGTGCGAATGCTGACATGAGTAACGACAAAGGGGGTGAAAAACCCCCTCGCCGGAAGATCAAGGTTTCCTACGCAACGCTAATCGGCGTAGGGTGAGTCGGCCCCTAAGGCGAGGGAGAAATCCGTAGTCGATGGGAAACAGGTTAATATTCCTGTACTTCTTCTTACTGCGATGGAGGGACGGAGAAGGCTAGGCCAGCGCGGCGATGGTTGTCCGCGTTTAAGGTAGTAGGCTGGAATCTTAGGCAAATCCGGGATTCTAAGGCCGAGAACTGATGACGAGTCCTCTTTTGGACGAAGTGGTTGATGCCATGCTTCCAGGAAAAGCTTCTAAGCTTCAGGTAAGAAGGAACCGTACTGTAAACCGACACAGGTGATCAGGTAGAGAATACCAAGGCGCTTGAGAGAACTCGGGTGAAGGAACTAGGCAAAATGGTACCGTAACTTCGGGAGAAGGTACGCCGGTTTTGGTGATGGGACTTGCTCCCTAAGCTGAGGCTGGCCGAAGTGACCAGGTGGCTGCGACTGTTTATTAAAAACATAGCACTCTGCAAACACGTAAGTGGACGTATAGGGTGTGACGCCTGCCCGGTGCCGGAAGGTTAATTGATGGGGTTATCTTCGGAGAAGCTCTTGATCGAAGCCCCGGTAAACGGCGGCCGTAACTATAACGGTCCTAAGGTAGCGAAATTCCTTGTCGGGTAAGTTCCGACCTGCACGAATGGCGTAACGATGGCCACGCTGTCTCCACCCGAGACTCAGTGAAATTGAAATCGCTGTTAAGATGCAGTGTACCCGCGGCTAGACGGAAAGACCCCGTGAACCTTTACTATAGCTTCACACTGGACTTTGACTTTATTTGTGTAGGATAGCTGGGAGGCTTTGAACTATGGACGCCAGTTCATAGGGAGCCAACCTTGAAATACCAGCCTGATAACGTTGAGGTTCTAACCTAGGTCCATTACCTGGATCGGGGACAGTGTGTGGTGGGTAGTTTGACTGGGGCGGTCTCCTCCCAAAGAGTAACGGAGGAGCACGAAGGTGCGCTAATCATGGTCGGAAATCATGAGGTTAGTGTAAAGGCACAAGCGCGCTTGACTGTGAGTCTGACAAGACGAACAGGTACGAAAGTAGGTCTTAGTGATCCGGTGGTTCTGTATGGAAGGGCCATCGCTCAACGGATAAAAGGTACTCCGGGGATAACAGGCTGATACCGCCCAAGAGTTCACATCGACGGCGGTGTTTGGCACCTCGATGTCGGCTCATCACATCCTGGGGCTGAAGCCGGTCCCAAGGGTATGGCTGTTCGCCATTTAAAGTGGTACGCGAGCTGGGTTTAGAACGTCGTGAGACAGTTCGGTCCCTATCTGCCGTGGGCGTTGGAGAATTGAGGGAAGCTGCTCCTAGTACGAGAGGACCGGAGTGGACGAACCTCTGGTGTTCCGGTTGTGTCGCCAGACGCATTGCCGGGTAGCTACGTTCGGACAGGATAACCGCTGAAAGCATCTAAGCGGGAAGCCCCTCCCAAGACTAGTTCTCCCTAACCCCTTGAGGGTTCTTAAGAGCCGTCCAAGACTAGGACGTTGATAGGCTGGATGTGGAAGCGTTGTAAGGCGTTGAGCTAACCAGTACTAATTGCTCGTGCGGCTTGACCATATAATCCAAGTTATTTGGTGTGCTAAGCACACGCAAGAAGACACTGGATGTTGTGACAAGTCATTGTGTGTAGCAGGGTTTATCACCTGCGAAAGACTCAGATTGATTTATCTACCCTATTTAGATGGCCTTTGTGCTGCTTGCAGAGCATCTGTCATCTAAGCCGGTTTGCCTGGCGACAACAGAGCATTGGAACCACCTGACTCCATCCCGAACTCAGAAGTGAAACGATGCATCGCCGATGGTAGTGTGGGGTTTCCCCATGTGAGAGTAGGTCATCGCCAGGCTTCTAAAAAAGAAAACCCCGAGTGCGAAAGTGCTTGGGGTTTTTTATTGCCTGTTTGGGAGTTCGACAGACCAAAAAGAGGTGGTTGCTCTGCGATAACTGTCAATCCGTCGGGACGTTTTAGACCGTTTTACCGATACCTCACACCACCCTTGATGACAACACTTGGCGCCTCGAGTAATTCGATCTGTTCGATAGGATTGCCTTCGACAGCAACGAAGTCTGCTGCGTAGCCCGCCTCAATCTTCCCCACCTCGTAACCAAGTCCCATAACCTCCGCCGCGACCGTCGTTGCTGATTGCAGGGCCTGCAGTGGCGTCATACCAAAACGTGTCATGCGAGAGAATTGTTTGGCGTTTTGGCCGTGGGGGTAAACACCTGCATCCGTGCCGTAAACAATGGTGGCGCCAGCTTCGACAGCTTTTCGGAAGTTCGAACGCTGTGTCGCCCCCGTCATTCGTTCTTTTTCTAATGACTCCTCCAAGATCCCGGCGCTCGCGCCTTCACCGAGAATGTACTCGGTGACGTAGATGTCCATCGAAAGCGCCGCATTATTCTCGATAGCAAGACGAATCCCCTTATCGTCGATGAAGCTCGCATGTTCGATAGTGTCTGCGCCCGCGATAAGTGCATTGATAATGCCCTCGGCACCGTGTGCGTGTGAGGCAACCTTTAGTCCCCGACTGTGTGCCTCATCAATGAGAGCAGTGAGCTCTTCAACCGTATATTGAGATGCACCAACCTTCGTCCCTTTGGACAGCACACCACCGGTTGAACAGGTCTTGATGAGGTCTGCGCCATACTTGATGTTACGCCTAACGGCGGTGCGAGCTGCCCATGGTCCGTCAGCCACGCCTTCACCCGAAATACCATATTCAGGCGGGAGGAGGTTGTTATCCGAGCAGTGGCCTCCCGTAATACCAATCGGTGGACCAGAGACCAGCATACGAGGTCCAGGGATATCCCCGTCATTAATGGCGTCGCGCAGCGCGACATCACCAAACGAGCCTGCGCCCACGTTTCTCACGGTGGTAAAGCCCGCCATCAATGTTTGCTCTGCATGCACGACGCCCAGGATGGCCCTTCGCTCGTCCGTGAGCTTCAGGCGCTCATAGCCGTGATACCCACCACCAGAAGTGAGGTGCACGTGCATGTCGATCAGTCCAGGCAGTAACGTGTGTCCCTGAAGGTCCAACACCTCGATGCCCTTGGGAATCTCGACTGAGCGTGTTGGCGCCACGGAGTCTATCCGCCCGTCCTTAACAACAACCACATGGTTTTTGATCGTCTCGCCATTGGTGACATCAAGGATCGTTGCACCCTTGATCGCTATGTTCTGTGCGACGGCGTCGAGTGACGCGAGTGCGATAACAAGTGAGGGCGGTAGTAGCCTTAAAGACCTTAGAAGCGGGATTAGCTGTTTAACGCGCAACATGTGATATCTCCAGTGGTAGTGCGACGAGTATCAATGACTCTTTTTGGGAAACCAAGGCACAAAGCCCGAAACCTCTGACATGTGCTCAGCATAGGCGGGTCGTCGCTCCATACTGCGCTTATCAATCATTGGTATGCTCGCGAGCAGGAACATGGCCAGCATGGCGATGGCTCCCGGTAGTACCCACCACCAGGCCTCAGGTACCGCTACCACACCAAAGAGTGCCAGTCCCGCCCAGAATAGCCATTCGCCGAAGTAGTTCGGGTGGCGAGAGTAAGCCCATAAACCGGTCTTCATAATTTCGCCTTCCTTGCGCTTGTTAATGAACCGATGCAACTGAATATCCGACACCAGCTCTATCAAGATGGCGATAGCTGTCGCTGCAGCGGCTACATAATCGAGCCAGTTAAGTGGCTGGGCGTCCATGGCAACGGCCGTGTAGATAGGCAGACAGGCGGGGAATACGATGACTGTCGGAAAGAGGTGAATCGCGGAAAAATCAGCAAGCGCATTCCACTTACCTGCATTGGCTTTGATGGGTCCGTAGCGCCAGTCCTCGTGTTCGAGTCCCGGCCAGAAGGTGGCCCAGTTGGCCGTCAGCCGCATGCCCCAGAGCCAGACCAGAACAAGAACGAGCCAAGCTCGCGTGGCGTCAACACCCGATGCCGTTGCCTCGAAGATCCAGAAAAGCGCAATTAAGGGCGGTATGACGCTCCAATAGGCGTCGTAAAAGCTCGAGTTCTTGTAGAGACGACTAAAGACGAAGATGGCGATGGTAGCGGCAATATCCGCCCAGAACATATCCCATATCGGGCTCTGTCCCAGTGCTTGAAGCGTTGCCCAGGCAACGCCCAAAGTAACGAGGTAGGCAAAGGTGACGTGGAGTAGGCCTTTCAACTTCATGGTATCTCTCTTTCTGATCCGTCATGCGCTTATGAGCAGAGGCTATTTTTTTATTCATCTATTGTCTGCTTCAGTGGCTGGTCAGGCAGCTTGGCTATTGCCTATCCGCTGTGTGATTCATAACCACATCCAGACAGCACCATTATGGCTTTGCCGCCGAGCCTTGTTCGCATGATCTCCTCGCGAGTACCACACGAGCAACACTATCACGGCTTTCGCCTTGCGCATCCCCTTGTCCAGACGACATAGCTGTTCTAGAAGAGGCGGTGAGGAAACGTCTGGCAGCAGGCTCATTGCGGCTTGAAAGCTCACTTGCCAATCAGAACAGAGTCAGTAAGCTCGTGGCTTCAGATAGATCATTGTTTGAGGTGCGTCGTATGACGGCACAACAACCACCAAAAAGCGCGAGAGCGCCGCTCGGCGAGTTTCCCATCAGCGACAAGTGTCTGGGCGAGACGCCACACTTTGAGGACGCGCCTGCATGGATCTACAACCATGACAATCCCTATCTGCACGGAGTCTATGCGCCAACAACCCGGGAGCTCGATCAGGACAAGCTTGAGGTCATCGGCGAGCTGCCCAGCGATCTGCGCGGTACGTACTACCGTAATGGCGCAAACCCTGTATTTGAACCCAAAAACCGTTATCACCCCTTTGACGGTGACGGCATGGTGCATGCGCTTCACATAGGCGATGACGGCGCGCGCTACGTGAATCGATGGATAGATACCCCCGCATTCAGCGAGGAAGCCCGCGCGGGTGAGTCGGTGTCTCCCGGCGTTATGGGGCCTTTTGATTACAGCGTGTCCGAGTTCGGAATCAAAGACACCTCGAACACCGATATTTTCGCGCTCAACGGCGATTTGGTGAGTCTCTGGTACAACGCGGGGAATCCGATTGCACTCGATCCCATGACCTTGGAGACGCGCAAGGCATTTCATCTGGATGGTCGTGATAAGGCAAAAATGTCGGCGCACTCGAAAGTCGATTGGAACACCGGTGAGCTCCTGTACTTCGATTACAACGATGTACCCCCTTACATGACTTATGGCGTGGCCAACGCCAAGGGCGAAGTGATTCATGAGGTGCTGATTGATCTGCCCGGTGCGCGCTTACCGCACGATATCGGCTTTACCCAGAACTACACCGTCTTGCACGACCTGCCGTTTTTTCACGATCTCGATGTCCTGAAGAATCACAAGCTCAGAGTGCTGACCTTCCATAAAGACATCCCGACACGGTTTGGTCTCATTCCACGATTCGGTGAGAGCAAGTCGATACGTTGGTTCGATTGCGAGCCCTGTTACATCCTTCACGTGTCGAACTGCTGGGAAGAGCGCGATTGGGTCGTCATGGACGGGTGCCGATCGGTGAACCCTATGCCCAAAGCCTACGGAGATGAGGGTGAACTTTCGCACATGCTTGCCTACATGCGCCTCGAAGCGAATAACTATCGCTGGCGGTTTAACCTGGTTACCGGTGAGGTGAGGGAAGGCGACATCGATGATCTCAACACCGAGTTCAACAAAACTAATCCGCTTTATGGAGGGCAGAAGAGTCGTTTCGCCTATCATCAATACATCCCCACGCATGATGAAGGCGGCTACACACTCCGATTTACGGGTCTTGTGAAGTACGACAACGAGACCGGCAAGAGCTGGCGTTATGACTACGGCCCTGGCGTTTTGGGGAGTGAGGTGGTTTATGCGCCAAAAGTGGGTGCCACGCGCCATGATGAAGAGGACGACGGCTATGTGGTCAACTTTGTCCACGACACCAAGGACTGGAGTTCGTGGTTCTGTGTCTACCATGCCAAAAATATCGAGCAAGGGCCTATCGCAAAAGTTAGGCTGCCCGGGCGGGTGCCCTCGGGATTTCATGCGACGTGGGTGCCTGAAGTGGCGCTCGGCTGAAGTAGAGCATCTGTGCTCAAGACTCAATAACGATAATAAGAGGATTTAGGGGTGGAACACGATCTTCAGGTAAGGATTCTCAAAGAACTTCTACAGCAACTCGATACGGGTAAGAACGTTGATGCGGGTGTTCAGTATAAAATGAGCACCGACGCCTATACCTGCTCGGAGATAGCTGCACGAGAGCGAGAAGCACTTTTTCTAGAACAACCTCAGCTCATAGGGTTGTCGGGTGACCTGCCAGAACCTAACACTTGGTTCACGATCGATGACTTCGGCATTCCTGTATTGGCAACCCGGAACCAAGCCGGTGAATTCAAAGTGTTCTTGAATGCCTGCAGACATCGCGGTGCACGCTTGACCAAAGAGGCGCGTGGAAAGGGGAGTCGGTTCATCTGTCCTTTTCACGCGTGGACTTATTCTACATCTGGTGACTTGCTTGGCATCCCGCAGCAAGATCATTTTGGCCCGCTGAACGACGCCTGCGACGGGTTAATCAGTCTTCCCGCCAGTGAACACAACGGCATGCTTTGGATTCATCCAAAGCCGGACGGTGAGCTAAACATAGCGGCGCAGTTGGGACAGCTTGATGAAGAGATTACGTCTCATGATTTTGCGCGATACGTGTATAGCGGTGAGACAGTTCTAGAGATGAATCTGAACTGGAAGTTAGCGAACGACACCTTTGGTGAGACGTACCATTTCCAGAAGCTGCATCGAGACACGCTGGGGCAAATTTTTTACGGAGATAATCTCTCCTACGAGACCTTCGGTTGTAACCATCGTTTTGTTTTTGCCAGTAAGGGTATTGATTTACTGCGCGCTTTACCCGTGTCAGATTGGAAACTCGATGAGGCTGCAAATCTCCTGTATTTCCTGTTTCCAAACATTCAGCTCAATATCGGTGGCAGCAATATCGCGATGATCAAGATGTATCCGCACTCCAGCGATCCAGGTAAGTCATTGACACGAATTTCCTTCTATTTTACGCCCGAGATGATCGCCATGGCCGCGGCGGCCAAGGAGGGCAAGGGCATAGAAGTGGTTGACGCAGATAACGTCTATGAAGAGCAGGAAAGGGAAGGCGAGGTTGCCTTCACGCTTGAGGCAATCACTGAGGTCTTTTCCAGCACCATTGCCGATCAGGACTATCTCATGGGTGAGCAGCAGCAAGCAGCTGCCGAGAGTGGTTTGCTACCCCATGTGTGGTTTGGTCGTAATGAGCCAGCGCTGCACCACTACCACAATACCTTTCGTGAGGCTTTGGGGATGCCGTTGTTAGAACCCGTTTTTGCAGAGGCAGAGGACTGAATAGCTCAGTCCTCTGCGAGCAACACAGTTCGTTATTTGGGCGCTGACTCGGGCTGGTACTGGTAGTACCCGGCTACCGGAATCATCAAATGCGCATAGGGCGTCCCGGGGAACATGACATAGGGTGCGCCAGTCGTGAAATCCGTAGTGTAGTTTGCCAACGTAGCAGGGTCCTTTGGCATCAGCATGAGGTGCGGTCCTGATTCAATCCACTGCCCGGGCACGGCATCGGCTTCATTCAGCACACCCGCCTTGGTGTTGTCTTCCCCCATATCCCCATGGAGCATCCACATATAGGTATCGCGTTCCATATCAGGCGCTTTACCGGCCATGTAGCCCATCATCCATTTCATGCCCTCTCCATCGTGGCACGCCGGCATAGCCTCATGTGGCGAACTCCAACCTGTCGCGGGAACAGGTCTCGGGTTGGCGGACTGACAAATCCAGCCATTGGTCCCCTCGCGAAGCACCGAGCCGTCAGATCCTATGATGGTCGCAAAGTCCCCTAGAAAATCGGGTGCGGCTGAACTGTAGGCTTTGATTTGCCATGCAGCCGAGGTGTGATCAGCTTTTTCGCCTTTTTCGTGGTGTCCCGCAATGGCTAATGAGGTACAGCATGCGAGGGTAAGTGTTAGAACTGCTTTATTGATCATGTTGTCGAGCTCCTTGATTTTGGGTGAGTAGCCGTCATCAGAGACAAAGCTGCCTACCAAAGCCTAGGACAAACCATTCATAAAGCTAATTTTTTGAGCGTATCCAATCTTTCCTTGTCTGACTCCAAACGCAAAGCCGCACGTCACTCAGCGAGCCAGGAAGATTCACATACTCTCCAGGCTTCGAACCCAGACGCGCGGCGAGTTTCTGGGACATAACATTTTCATCCGCAATGAGATGGGTCACGCTGTCCCAACCCAGATGATCAAAGGCGTAATCGAGAGAGGCAGTTGCGGCTTCCAAGCCATAGCCTTTACCCCAGTAGGCTTTTCTCAGACCCCAGCCCACGTCGCGCGTGGGCCAATGAAGCGGGTGCCATGGGCCTATGCGTCCAATCCATTCACCGGATGCCTTCTCCACCACACCAAACATGGCTGCGTCGGTTAACGATCATAGTCCAATCCATTGCGCCAGCGTTCGCCAGGCGTCCGATTCCTGCTGATGCCCTCCCAGATGTCGCATCGTGTCCTCGCACATCAGAAAGTCACGCACAAAAGGCCAATCTTCTGCCTTTGTTGGGCGAAGGATCAGTCGGTCTGTCTTGAGGTGGATCGAGGAAGTATCTGTCATGGATAGGTTTTGCAATTATGTGTTGAGTGAGGTCACAAAAGTCGTCGGGAGTCTGTCACCACAAGCACAGATCAGCAACGCGTGTTTTGCATCAAAGGTCGTAAAGGTGTCATCTTTTGCGGTCATAGCGCGCGCCGATACAGAAATTTAGATAAGCCACATGCCGATAATGTTTTTTCAAAGGCAACTCAAGCAACCCGGAGCCGCGATCGCCATGGGGATGGCTGGTTTTCTTAACGCCTGCGGTGGAGGCGGGGGTGGTTCAACCGCTGCACCTGAGGTGACTAACCGCGCACCGGTTTTTGAGCAGGCTAGCTACGAGCTCACCATTCAGGAAAACACGGGCACGATAGTCAGCGGGATTTCGTTTTCTGATCCAGACGGTGACCCCATAACGCTGTCCATCAGTGGTACAGACAGCGAAGCCTTGTCTGTGACCAGTGTGCGCAGCCTCGCGTTCATCGTGCCACCCGACTTTGAAGCGCCTGCTGACAGCGACGAGAACAATCAGTACGACATTGACTTAGTAGCTTCTGATGGACAGCTCACAACGTCCGTACCAGTCGCCATTACCGTGACTAACGACCCGAGCGATGACGGAGTCAGTGAGAGCAGTTTGTTTGGATTGAGTATCCAGGTGGGGGAGGTCTCAACCCCGGACTACGATCGCTCCAGCACGTGGGACGACGAAGACGATGACTGCATTTCTGATCGTCATGAAGTGCTGATGGCACAGCACTTGGATGGCGATGGCGCGTATCCTCTAGTGATGTCATCCAATGGGTGTTTTGTAGAGACCGGACGATGGCTCGATCCCTACGACGATATCTACTACTACTCGGCATCCAGCGTACAGATTGATCACGTTGTCGCGCTCTACGAGTCGTGGGTGTCAGGTCTTGGTAATCTCAGTACATCGCTTCAGCGCCGCTATGCAAACACCGGTAGCCTCACCGATGGTGTCCTTCCGGGAACAAGTCATAATTTCCTCGCTGTGGGGGCTTCATCAAACGGTGAAAAGGGCAGTAGTGACCCAACTGAATGGATGCCCCGCAATGAGGCCTACCACTGCACCTATCTCAAAAAGTGGGTGCTCACTAAGTCTCAGAACGAGTTGCTATTCGATCAGGCCGAGTTCGATTTTATCCAAGCGCGTGAGGTTGACTGTGATGATGAGCCTTTGCCAGAGCTCCCAGCTAACCCCTAGCGGGAAATGCTGTGCGGATAGGTGCCCGCTGCCCCCTGATTTACTGGTCGACATCAAAACCCGATTAAAAAACCAGTCATTAAGCCGTTTAAAAAAACAACATTAAAAAACCCGACATAAAAAAAGGGGCCTTAGGGCCCCTTCCTGATCGATGTCGAAGGACAACTCTATTTACTGGGACGCGTCCCATGCTGCTTGAATAGCAGGGATGGCCTGTCCAATGAAGAATCCTGGTGGTGCGCCGGAGTCAGCTGCATCGCCATACTCATCAATGGCCATGTAACCTCCAATGCCGCGATTCACGTCGATGAAGCTGACGGCGCCGAATGCACCGGGGTCGGTAAAGACACCGGGGTTGTCTGATCGTATCCACCATCCCATGCCGTAGGGCGTGGCGTTGGTGGCAACCACACCGCCGCGGTCCACCTGCATACTGGCGATGGCGTCTACACTCAAGACCTGCGTGTCGCCGCAAAAGCCGCCATTCAAGTGCACCTGCAACAGCTTGGCGTAATCAGCCATGTTGGTGATCGCACCACCCTCGATATTGGGGTTGGCCGTACCCGCGAGGGTGTCGACAGAGCCGGTGAATGAAGTGGGCGACTCCCAGGGATTGCCAAAGGTAAAGACCTCAAGACCACAGGGTGTACCCAGATACTGATCGACCAATTGATTCCAGGTCGCGTTCGCCACAGTGCTGGCTGTAACGCCGGCGATTTGCCACTGGCTACCACCGTAGTCATAAACGCTACCGGCTGCCTGTGAGGTGGGTAGTTCGTTTTGCACCAGCGTCTGACCACAAGCCTCGAACTCGAAGATAGGTTGGGCGCTGTACTGACAGAGATGATTGAAATCTTCGATGGTTGGGCCCGTCGGTGAGCCATACGCGGGTAGCAGACGCAGTCCGGGAATACCCGATGTGTTACTCACCATTTGCTCTACCGTTCGGTCCGCATAAGGCCCGTCGTAAGGGAGATAGGTGCTGACCGGCTCGCTAATGGAAAACTCGACGTTAGCGTCTTCTTGTAATGCTATCAGCGTCATTACTGCTGGCACCTTACTGGTCGACGCCAACAGCACGATGGTGTCTTCCGTGTGATCACCGAAGACTTCTTGATGGATAATGCCGTCGGCGTCTACCAACACGTAGCTAATCCCATCAAAATCTGCCGTGCCATCAATGAAGGCCTGAAATGATGCATCGACATCCGAGAAGTCGGGACCCGAGGGCGCAGGCGGTGGTTCAACAACCACGGGCGGTGCTGATGTGCTGCCTCCGCCGCCCCCGCCGCCACAAGCGGCTAATGCCAACAAGGCGCCGGCTAAAGCCCCACGAATCCCCATTAAAATCCAGTGCTTGAACTTTTCTGGCATGACGCGTTCCTTTTTTATTCTGTGATTTTTTGTTCTGTGGTCGCAGTCATAACGTAACCGCACCAAATTTGAAAGCCATTAATTGAGGCTCTATATATTAGGTGTCGATGACGAATTCTGAGGGCCTTTCCACATGACGCGATTGTTCATAGTTTTGGTTGCTGTGTTGACTACTGGGTTTTCGATGTATACCAGTGCTGAAGAAACCGATACGCCCGTTAATCAGGAGTACGCACCACTGGAGAAAAAGGCGCCCATCTACCCCTATGTCTCGCAGTTCAATGGCATCGAGGGCTACTGCATCGTCCAGTACACGGTCACCGAACTGGGAGCGGTAAGGGATGTTTTCCCAGATGACTGCAGCCCCGTCGGTTTGTTTGAGGGCGTTAGCGTCGAGTCTGCAAAAGAGTTCATTTATCAGCCGCGTATTGTTGACGGTGTTCCGCAGAGTGTTTCTGGTGTCCAGAACAAATTTACCTTCGACTTGACTGGGGGTGGGAAGCGGATGGATGTGGGTGATGATCCAATCAAGTTCTCGTTTCTCAAACCGAATGAGCAGCGCAGTATCGATAAGCGCCTGAAAAAAGCTGACTGGAAGGGCCTCAAGAAATACGCATTGGGTCGACAGTCGAGTAACTACCGCATGCTATTTTTCGCCGGATACGCCGAGTTGATGATGGGTAATTCCGATGCTGCCTACGATTTCATCGAGCAGTTTATTTTTCATGAGGAAGAGGAGGTGCCGTTCGAGTACGTGACCTTCAGCGCCATACAAACCCTCGTTGCTCATTATTATCAGACCCAACAATACGAGAAGCTCATTGTCCTCGATGAGCATGTAGATATCTGGTGGTTTCGTTTAATCGAACCTGGGGAGGTCAATCGCATGGCTCTGATGATTGCGGATGCCTATGGCATTGCTGGCAACATGGAGGCCTCGAACAAACGCTTCAAGCAAATAGTCGATCGTGCCTCTGGGGACATCGCTGACGATGATCCCTTCGTCGGAATGGCCCGAGCAGCGCTAGATCAGTAGTCCAGTCGTCGGGTACCCATTAGCGACACAAGGGTCCCGTCACCGCCCTCGTATGAACGGCGACGAGCTGTCTATCACATGATCTATACATTCTGCGCACACCTTATCGGGCTTCTGTCCTACCAATGTCACCCCAATGTATTGGCAGTCGCTATGCCGCCCGCTACTCTTAGGCCACAACTAACAACAATAGAGACCAAGGCATGAACTTCGAGTTTTCTGAAGAACAGCAAATGCTGCGGGATCAGGCGCGTAACTACCTGACTCAGCATTGTCCCACCACACTCGTTCGTCGCGTGTTGAACAACCGCGAAACCCACGATGCAGATCTTTACAAAGGCATCGCTGAAATGGGCTGGACGGCAACCACGATTCCTGAAGAGTACGGCGGCTTAGGCATGTCGCACCTCGAGCTGGTTGTAATCGCAGAGGAGCTAGGCCGTGCCTGTGCACCTGTGCCGTTCAGCTCCACCGTGTATCTCGCCGCAGAGGCGATCATGGCGCTGGGAACGGAAGCGCAGAAGCAGACTTGGTTACCTAAGTTGGCTGATGGGTCCGCCATTGGCTGTTTCGCGCTTGGTGAGGCCGGCGGAGCAGTGACGCCCGATCAAATCAGTACTTCGATGGCCGATGGCGTGATTAACGGCACCAAGGTGCCGGTGGCCGATGGTGGTATTGCAGACGTCGCTATTGTGGTCTGCAAGTCTGATGGTGGTGACGGCGCAACGCTTGCGCTAGTTGACCTGAGTCAGGACGCGGTCGCGAAAGACAACGTACAGATGATTGATTTCAGTCGAGGCCATGCTGAGCTTACATTTAACGGCGCGTGTGCAGAGGTTTTGGGTGAAGAGGGCGCTGGCTGGGCAGCGGTGGAGTCACTCATGAACAGTGCCGCGATCTTGTTTGCCTGGGAGCAAATTGGCTTGGCGGATAAGGCACTCGAGCAGGCACGAGAGTATGCGCTAGGTCGTTTCGCCTTCGGTCGCTCGATTGCCTCTTACCAGGCTATTAAGCACAAGTTGGCTAAAATGTATGTGAAGAACACATTGGCGCGCAGTAATGCTTACTACGGTGCATGGGCACTCAATGCGGGCGCGAGTGATCTGGCGGTTGCGGCTGCAACATCACGTGTTGCCGCGATTCAGGCATCGCTGTTTTCGGCTGAGGAAAATATTCAGACGCATGGTGGCATGGGTTTTACCTGGGAATTTGACTGCCAGTTCTATTACCGTCGCGCGAAGCTGTTGAGCCTTGCGGTTGGTAGTGAAAAACAGTGGCAAGGACGTCTGGTCGACGGCCTCGCGGCTTCAGCATAACGAAACGAAGAATAAGAGAGGTTAATCATGGATTTTAACGATACTCCCGAACAGGCAGCGTTTCGTGCATCAGCAGCCGATTGGCTTGCCGCGAACGTACCGACGAAAGAAGAGACTGAGGGTCTCAACCGGTTGCAGGTTGCGAAGCTCTGGCAGAAGCGGAAGTACGATGCGGGCTGGGCCTGCATTGGCTGGGATCCCGCTTACGGTGGTCGCGGTGCATCAGCGATCGAGCAGGTCATTTGGAAGCAGGAAGAGGCGAAGTACGACGTACCGGCCGGCTTCTTTGTGATTGGTCAGGGCATGATGGCTCCAACGCTTATGGCTTACGCTCAACCACAGCACCTCGAGCGCTATCTACCGAAGCTTGCCAGTGGTGAAGAGATTTGGTGTCAGCTGTTTTCGGAGCCCGCAGGTGGTTCTGACCTTGCAGCGCTTCGCACGAAAGCTGAAAAAGACGGTGATGAGTGGGTCATCAATGGTCAGAAAATCTGGACCTCAGGTGCTCACTACTCAGACTTCGGCTGTGTCGTTGTGCGCACCGACCCGACCGTGCCAAAGCACAAGGGTCTGAGCTACTTCTTCATCGACATGAAATCACCCGGCATCGAGATCAAGCCGATCAAGCAGCTTACGGGTGAGTCTGACTTCAACGAAGTTTATTTCACCGATGTTCGCGTTCCCGATTCACAGCGATTGGGTGAAGTGGGTCAGGGTTGGCAAGTGTCACTGACTACGCTCATGAACGAGCGTGCAGCTATTGGCGCCGGCAGCAGCGGTGTGAACGTCAACTTGGCCATTCAGCTCGCCAAAGAGGTGATGATCGATGGCAAGCCAGCAATTGAAGACAGTGCGGTTAAGGCGCGTCTCGCCAATTTCTATGTGGAAGAGGCGGGGCTCAAGTTCACCAGCTATCGAACACTTTCCGCGCTATCACGCGGTGATATACCCGGACCCGAAAACTCGATTGGTAAGCTGGTGGGTGCGCCCAAGATGCAGCAACTGGCCTCGTTCTGTATGGATCTGCTTGAGACTTCAGGTGCCATTTGGGATACCAGTCGCTCCAAGTTGGCGGATAACATCATTGGTTCCTACATGGGTGCCCCCGGCCTTCGTATCGCCGGTGGTACCGATGAGATCATGACCAATATCATTGCCGAGCGTGTGCTTGGTCTACCTCAGGAGCCACGAATGGATAAAGGTATTCCGTTCATGGATGTGCCTACGGGGTAATGGCAGTAAGTAACTGAGAAGAAGGGCGCAGTTGCGCCCTTTTTTTTGGTCGTGATACTGGTGTTTGCCTTCGTAAGCATGATCAACTGGGTCTGAGCCACGGTCGCCGGGAAGACCTTTATTAAACTTCCGTGTAGGGTGGAGGGATGCCTAAAACAATAAATACCGTATTAGCGCACCCCGATGTCATTCGCTACGTAAAGCTTCTATTCCTCATTATGGCTGGCGGAGCGATCTACCCGCTTTTGTACCTGCGGCAAAATTTTGAGCTGACCTTGCTCTCGACCTTTGGGATGACCCTCTCCGAACTGAATGTGGCCTCTAGTATTCTCGGCACATCGTTTTTCCTTAGTTACGTACCGAGCGGTTGGCTAGCGGATCGCTTTTCTCCCCGAGCACTGCTGACGTTTTCTGGCGGGATGACTGGCATTATTGGTCTTTGGTACGCAACCCTGCCATCGGCCTTCTGGGTAACCATTATCTTTGGTCTGTGGGGTATCACGACGGGGCTTACTTTCTGGGCGGCGTTAATCAAAGGCTGCACGTTGCTAGCCCCCGAGCATTTGCAAGCGCGCTACTTCGGCCTATTGGAAGGGGGGCGTGGCTTATTTGAGGCGCTGCTAGCCACCGTTGCGGTCGCCTGGTTTGCCTATGCCATCGGGTCTCTAGATTCAGCTGGCGAAGCGGCCATGGTGCAGGTCATTCATTTCTACAGCATCGTGTGTATCGTCATCGCTGCTTTCTTGTGGTTTGTCCTGAAGGAAGACAAAGTCGATGAGGAGGTGGATACCACACAGGCCAATGAGAGCTCAGGAACGTTTGGAGAGACACTCAGCGATATTTGGGCTCTTTTGACCAATGTCCGTGTGTGGTTGGTCGCGCTGTGTATTCTCGTTGGTTATCAGGTGTTTTGGTCGACGTATTCTTATTCACGGTTTTTTCAAACCCAATTTGGTCTCGATGCCGTGGCAGTTGCAGCCCTAACGACCGTGCGACTGTGGATGCGCCCCGTCGGCGCGGTACTTGTGGGCTTTATTGGAGATCGTTTTCACCCGGTGCGCTCATTGGGCATAGCCATTGCATTAGCGGGTATCTCACTGCTTGGTTTGTTGGTATTACCCGCAGATTCTCCATACACCTTGTTCTATTTTGCGGTGGCCACCTCGTCGATTGTGATCTATGGGGTTCGCGGCATTTATTGGGCCTCATTCAACACCACGCGTATTGAGCCTCGACGAGCAGGTCTCGCCATTGGGATGGTGTCGATGATTGGATACACCCCCGAGATTTATATGCCTATGTTAAATACGTACTTAATTGATACGTATGGGGACAGCGTCGGCTACCAACTTTACTTTGGTGGCGTGGGTATAACGGCCTTTTTCGGCACCGCTTGTGCGTTTTACCTGCTACACCTGAGTCGCAACGACGAAAAATAACGCGCTCCAGATTCGCGACAAAACCCAGACAACTGCGGTGGCAAGGTTAATCTCGACTAGGCTAGAAGAATAGGAAGAAAAGAAATAAAAACAAGTTA
Source organism: Halieaceae bacterium (assembly GCA_902547755.1). Lineage (GTDB taxonomy): Bacteria > Pseudomonadota > Gammaproteobacteria > Pseudomonadales > Halieaceae > Luminiphilus. Next base: position 42,817 of record CACCPA010000012.1, read on the forward strand.
ATACTGGGGGAAGCATGCAACCTGGCGAAAAGACCGGGGCGCCGCTGCGATCACGCAAGTCAGATCAGGGCCACGCGTCAGCACATCTGCGGCTGACAATGGTTTTTCATCCTGATCTGACCCGCATCGGTGCATCCATGAAACTGGGGACAATCGACGCCTCGGGAATCATGCGTATTGACGCTTCAGTTATCGGTCGGCATGCGTCCCTTTTTAGAGACGATCCAGCCTTTAATGAGCAACATTTGAGCCGTCATGCGCTGATACTTAGTCACCACTCGAAAATCTCGCGGGCAGCCATTGCCCAGCGACTGAAGCAACTGGGAGCATGCAAGTGAGCTGGCTGACTCGCTTTAAGGGCCCTTGGGGGCTATTGGGCTCGTTGCGACGTATGCCATTTCTCGATCATCTAGGCCTAGGTTGGCAAGGAGAAGTTTTGCTTGCCCGAGATCGCCTGTTCAGTCGTTTGGACACTGTTAAAAAAGTGGACACTGCGGATGCGGTCTCGCAGGGGACGTCGCGAAGCCTTCAGGCACACGTTGATGTTGCTCATCCTGCAATTCCCACCGTGTTCGCAGTCATACCTGATGGGCGTAAAACTTGGCTTGTGGGCGAGTTCGTCAAGGGTCTACCACTGTCGGAACTGGTCGATGAGCTCAGCCCAGAGAGTATTTACCTAATCGCCCGAGATTTGTTGAGCGCGTTAGGCTGTCTCGAGCGACTGGGCTTGGTGCACGCCGATTTATCGCCAAACAATGTGGTTGTCGACGTTAACGGTCAGGTGCGACTGCTGGATTTTGAATCCTGTAGTCGGGTGGGCCAGCCACTATCGGACAGCGCAACAATTGGTTTCTCAGCGCCAGAGCGGCATTCCCGTAGGGTGAGCCTGCCCACCATCGACACCTGGTCTGTGGGTGCACTCATTATTTGGCTCATTACTCAGGCCGCGCCGTCGGTGGTCTATGATGATGCGAGAAAGCCCGTGTCAGTAGAGGTCAATGACGGTCGTAACCGCGCCGATATGCTATCGGACTTGCTCAATTTGGCGGTCGCAGCGAGCCGTATCGATCCCGATCTTCGTCCCTCTGCCACGGATCTTCAGCACAAACTCAAGCTCAGTTACCGTTGGCTGGAGCCACTGAGTCGCACGAATTTGGCCACAGTGGTTCAGAATCGCAAGCCGCGCGAGCCACTGCCTAAAACGGTGTTCGATTTCCCTGAGTGGCAGGGTGAGCGACAGGCTTGGTCATCACTGAAATGGTCACTACCCATCGCGGCTTTGGCGATATTGAGCTTGGCGGCGTATCAGCCAGTTCACAGTTATTCCTTAAGCGTCGACACATCGGACGTCTCGCCCGCAACGGCACTACCGACGAGCTTTGATGATCGCTGGGTTCGTGGGGCGTTCAGCAGCTCATTACCCACTACCTGGACTGATACACAGGCTGCCAACTCTCAAGCGATTTCGATGACTATTAACTGCGATCGGGGTGTGTGCGAGCTGCTTCTCGAGCACCACCCTGATGAATCGCTCTGTTTGCATCACTCGGCAGTCATTAATACCGATGACGAGCGCGTCTGGCGGGCCGCGTTTACTGATTTGGCTCGAGCGCTCTCAATTGAATAGCAAGTGCGGTTAAGGCCGGAAGGTCTCTTTTCGTCTGCCTTAGTAACCAACCCACAATGGCGTCCGCTTCTGTGCGTCGACCGGCCATCACATCATTGAGCATCGATGAGCGATTTTCAGCAGTATCGTTCATCACCTCGTGAACCCTCCGTCCAAGCTCTATAGAAAGCGCCGGGTATCCCAAGTCATCGAGCACTGAAGACACCTCACTGATGACGCTGGTTACTTGGTCCCTGTGAATCTCAGAGAGGAGTTCACCGTTTTTTACACGGTGAACGGCAGTCAGTGGGTTGATGCAGCAGTTGATGGCGACTTTCTCTACCAATCGCTCGGTCATATCTACTCGCCACGAGAGGTTAGGCACACCCAGTTGCCAGCAGCCAAGCCATGGCGGTGCGGGTCGCTGAGTATCGGTCCCGATAATGGTTCTTCCAGTGCCGGCGGGTACCCATGTGTCACCCGACCGGTGGCAACCTGCGGTTGTAGAACCAAGAAATAGCTGGGTTTCGGGTATCAAGGGTTTTAAATCATCGACATGCTGCATGCCGTTCATCATGGCAACGACAACCGTGCGCTTCCTGAGGCGATGCTGAATACGCTTTATGGCGTCATGGGCGCCCCAGCTCTTGGTGGTTAACAGCAGATATTCAATCTCAGCGGTGTCCTCCACCGACTCGCATTCGAACAGATGCGTTGCAGAGTCCGGTTTAGTGGCCAGTGTAAGCTGTCGATGGGACTCTGTAGCATCGCGGCTGAGCAATCGAACGTCTGCGCCGCCCGCGTTGAGGCGATGCGCAAAGAGACCGCCAATACTACCGACGCCGAGAATGTGCCAGCGATCACTCATGCTGGGTAATGCTCTTCAAAGACGGCTCGAACTGATAAAGCGGTGTCGTGATCTTTCGTTGCCAGCGCCCACAGGTAGTTGATTAGCGGCACTACCCGGCAAGCCGTGGACCATAAGTTCTTGTCGAATGTGTCTTCTAAAACACGCATAGCGAATTCTTGTCTCTCATTGTGCTTCATACCTTCGCTGGCGGAAGCGACATCATAATGAGGGCTTCCCATCGCGGCATATTCCCAGTCAATCGCCAAAAGCCGGTCTCCGAGCCACCCCACGTTGTATGACGATAAGTCATTGTGGCAAAAAACGGGTGATTCGCCGTCCAGTTGCGACAAATCCCGTCTAATGGATTGTCGGTCCGTTTCTAACGCAGTACGTGATGACTTCTCGTTTGCAGCCGCGCGGTACGTGGCCGCAACCTCAGTGAGTCTGAGTTGTGACCCCTTGGGTCGGAGATGATGAATCTGTCTACACAGTTCTGCATGCGCCTCGAGGGAGACATCACTGAATGACAAGCGATCGGTAATCACAACGTCACCACCGTCAGAGTGGTAATACACGGCGGGTGCCAGACCTTCATTTGCTAACAGCTTCCAAAGTTCTATTTCTTGTCGCAATCGGTTAACGCTTAGCTCATGCGACTTGTGTGCGAAACGAAGCACCTGTTGCCGCATAGGGAGTAACTCATAGACACGATTTGCCGAACCTTCACCGAGCAGCTCTCCGAGAGTAGGGCGATCGTTGGTATCTCCTAACGTCCAGTGGCGCCACTGATCGAGCGCGGCCTCTATCGGCGGATCATGATTAGTGTGGATCGCCATATCATATTTGCTGAAGTAAGGATCGACGCCAGGTAAAGTAGCCGACGACAGAGAGCACGGCGTAAAGAACGAAGAGTCCAGACGTGAGGTCGAGGCCGCGATCCATGAAGAGCCACACCGAGACGCAGTTGATAACGATCCAGTAGAGCCAATTTTCCAGAATTTTTCGTGTAACCATCCAGGTACAGGCAATCGCTGCCACTGTGGTCGTTGAGTCGACGTAAGGCCTTGCTGCGTCGGTGAAGTGTGAGAGCAGAAATCCGGTGCAGGCAGCGGCAATTGATATGCCGGCGATAGCGATGAGGTGAAACTGCAAAGGGCGCGTTGTCACCGCGAGTCCTTTGTCGCTGTCATCTTTGCCCCACAAGATCCAGCCCACTATTGCCATGCCGATGTAGACCAGCTGAAGGCCCGCCTCCATGTATAGCTTCACCTCGGTAAAGATCGCGATGTAAATGGCGGCGCTGATAATCGCAGCCACCCAGCACAAACGACTCTGCCGCATAGCCAGCGCGATGTAGGCGAGCGCCAGACCCACCGCTGTCGTTTCTAGGGGGCTCATTGGGCAGCTGGTGGCTCTACGTCAGTGTGATGCTCGGGAATGAATTTCGCGACAAGCACCTGTCGTCCAAATGCCTCGTAGCTCGTCTCGAGCGCCAGCCTGACCGAATCGAAAACATCGGCACTTTCACCGGTTATCTGTGTGCTCATCGAGTTGGTTGCCACACTGCATCCGTTAGAGGCAATGATGTGTTCGATAAAAGCCCAAACGGGCGTTTCAACATCGCCAACTAGTGGGTACAAGCTCAGCTCAGCCGTAATTCTCATTGATTACTCCCCGAAGCGATAAGTGATTGTCGCACCTACTGTACGCGGCTCACCGAACTGATAGTAGGGTTCTAATGCGTAGTCTTTTCGCGGGTCATTACCAAAGGTTCCAAAACCGCGCGTCACGGTCAGCTCGTCTGTCAGATTGCGTCCCCACACCTTGAGTGACCACACCCCGTTTTCCCAGAGTATGTTGGCGTTCAGCAGATCCGCTTGTGGCGACTGCACGTCGTGCCGATCCGACAGGTAAAACGCGTCTCGGCCAGTGGCCTCGAGACTTACCGTTAGTTTGGCTGATAGTCGCCACGTGGCGTTTGCTCGATATTGCCACGCGGGCGCCTGCGGCTGATCACGTCCGGATAGGCGAGTACCGTCGACATTGATGTACTCATCGAATTTGGTATGAAGCCGGCCGATCGCCAGGTTCATCGTCAGACGCTCTGATGGCAGCCAGTCAACCGTGAACTCGAGGCCTCGATTGGAGCCGGTCGCTGCATTGTCGGTAAAGTCCGTGAAAGAGGTGCTGCCGTCCGCGCGTGGGATGACCAGTGACGCTTTGACCTGTTGATCGTCGCGATCCATGGAGAATACTGCGAGCGTAGCACGCAGGCGGCCGTCTGTGGTGCGCAGGCGCCAACCCAGCTCACGATTTAAGACGATCTCTTCATTGAAGCGAGTCCTACTTGCATAAGCAGTCACATCAATTTCGCTTACAAGCGCGAGCAGCGCAGAGGACAGCGATGCATTCACGCCGCCAGCTCTAACACCCCTGGCAAGCGTGGCGTAAAACGACTGCTGGGTGCTCATCTGCCATTCAAGCGAGGCATTACCCGTCCAGTATTGGTCTGAAAACTTCTCTGAGACCTCGGCAGAGTCGCGGTAGTCAACCTCTCGCCGCTCGACGCGGCCACCGATAGTGGCCGTAATGGTTGAGCTGACTGGGGTGGAAAACTGCCCGAAGGCTGCCCAGGTATCGGTGTCATTACTGCTATCAAACGGACTTGCTAAATAGGTGTAATCCCGACCCAGCGTCTCGCTGTCCTCGCGCCCGTATAGGCCCACCACCCAGTCTAGGTCGCCAGCCTCAGATGGGCTTAACCGCCACTCGACGGTGGTGCGTTCGATGTCTCGCTCGTAGGCGTCAAAGGAGCTGTACTCCCAAAATGGACGAATACCGACAAAGCTCCAATCCTCGTCGTAACTGTAAATGGAGTCAGCATCCACGCTGCTGAACTGTAGCTGCGAATCGATGGCTTCACCACTGTGTCTCCAGCGAAGGAAAGTCGATGTCAGCTTCAAGCTGTCCTCGCCGGGCTCGTCACTCAACGTTTGCCTCGTGTTATCCAAGGAGAAAGCATCGTATCCGTTGTCAATATCGAGGCGTGTTACACCCACATCGATGACGTCGGTCCTGTAGTCGTGGCGCATTGAAAATCGGCTCGTGTGCTCGTCACGATGATTCGTGTTGCTAACACCGAGGAAGGTATTGTCGATCCAGCCATCCGATTCGTAACGTTGATGAGCTAAACGCACTGACAACCTGTCTGTGAGCCCTGTGTTGGCAATAACGTCAGCGCGTCTTCCGCCATAATTTTCAATGCCAAAGCCCACCAATGCTTCTGCTTTATGCTTGGGACCGCTTGTTGTCACGTCGATTAGTCCGGCAAGTGCGCCCGCACCCATTAGCGACCCCTGAGGACCACGCAACACATTGATTTGCGCGGTGTCGAAAGTAGTGAGGGCCGCTCCCAAGCCACTTATGTCGACGCCATCCTGCAAAATCACGACCGACGGGTTGATGGGTTCGATGAATTGGGAGCGTTCGCCAATACCCCGAATCTGAAAAAAGCGCTGACGTGATGCACCAGCGCTGGCGGAGACATTGGGAATGACCGTTAGTAGATCTTCAAGGTGAACCGCCGCCCTGAGTGACTTCTCAGCATCACCTAGACTGCTCGTGCTGACCCGGTTGCCATCAGAGGCCATGAGAGCAGCAGAGATAACCACTTCCTCAAGTGCTGGTTCTTGTGCATAAGTCGAGTGCGATGCGGTAAGAATAACCAATGCCGAAGCAAATTGGTGTTTGAACGATGAGGCCGATTTCACTATGACAATTCCTTTGTCTGCAATAGACTTTTTCGGCTGGTAAAAGCGGAGGAATCACAGGAGTAAGCGCGCGATGTGCGCTCGGAAGTCCTGTTCCTACGCCGGTACTAGCCGGTTCAGGTTCAACGGGTTTGCTCTTTGAGCATCTCAGGCGACGCCACCCCGCAGGATGTCACAAGTGTATCAGACTGAGGTCCAAAGTAGTGTCAAATCATCGGAGATTGTGAACACTAGGAGCGGCCAACGCGGGTGCACAAAAGCAAGGCAGTGAGCTGGTTCGCGTTCAAGGTTAACTTTTGAGCGATGGTAGTCACTTTTTCGTCACCTTTTTGGACTCGACCTCGGCTACACTATCGCCTCAATAAATTCGGCACATCGCATGAACATCCCGGCCACGTTGTTAAATAGACTCTACATAGACGCGCGATTTCGCGGGCTCTATCGCTGGGTGGCGGATGAGCAGCGTTTATCCGTACTTCAGCGAGGGTTGATCGCCGTCCTAGTTTTGTGGGCGGTAAACAGTACAGCGAATACCGTTTGGGCACTCATACCGAGCTCGCCGGTAGAAGTCTCAAAGTCGGTTGTCATCAATCCGCCACCATCGCCGGCAAGCGCTTCTGGTGGTGTTGAGACGATAGATGTGTCCTCTATTCTTGGGATGAGTGTTTTTGGTGCTGTTGAACCTTCGGAGGTTCAGGATCTTGCGCCCGTGGCAACCATTCTGAACCCACGTGAGGGAATAGAAAACGGTGCTAGAGAAACGAGTCTCGCGCTGACCTTGACCGGTATTATGGCCTCGACGGCGGATGGTTTGGGTAGTGCCATGATTGAAGCACGAAAGAAGCAGGAGCTCTATTCGGTTGGTGATGACCTGCCGGCCAACGGCAAGGTGACTTTGGCCAAAATACTGCCGAAGCAGGTCGTGATTGATAATAACGGCACTTACGAGCTGATTACGTTATTTGACGATAACGGCATCGTCGGTATCGTCCAGTCAGCCGCGCCAGCTCCTACGCCTGATTCATCTGAGGGTGCGCCATCACCAGTGACAGCGACATCAGCAACTCAAGCAGAAAGACAGCGCCTTGCCGCGAATTACCGCGAGCAGCTTTACAGCGACCCTCAATCCTTGGCCGGTCTTGTATCCATAAGTGCCGTTCAGTCGGATGGCGGACTTAAGGGGTATAAGGTGGCGCCCGGAAGGGACGCGGCACAATTTACGGCGCTTGGATTCAAAGCCGGTGATATTGTCACAGCGGTGAACGGTTACGTGCTCAGCGACCCCACAAACACGGTACGCTTGTATCAGTTGATGCGAGATGCCAC
>CACCPA010000013.1 GCA_902547755.1 Halieaceae bacterium
TCCGACTGGTTTGCGGTAACGCTTACGATGCGACAAACGATCGTATCGGAGAGCGGGAAGAAGGTTTTTATCGATGCCGATCAAGCGGGTCGTAACCTTCGTCACTTCCTCAACAAATTGAACGTTAAGACTTACGGAAACGCCTTCAAGCGATACAACAAGCGTCTCGAGGTAATCCCGACCTACGAGTACGCCGACGGTAAGCATCTCCACTATCACCTAATCATCAAGAAACCACAGCGTCTTACGGATCGACGCTTTGACTCCTTAATTCGAACTAACTGGATAAGCACGGATTGGGGTCTTTGGTCGATCGATATTAAGCGAGTGTCTGACTCGGGTTGGTTGGAATACGTGACTAAGGATACGTCTGTGGATTTTGAAAATGTTGATATCGGAAACTTATGGTTGTCCTGACTTACGGTCGTCGTAATCCCAGTCGTTTCCTCAACTAAAACTTGTTCCGCTGAGAGTCTACTTAATGACTCTTGATAGTGGAGTAGCACCTAAGGAAAACGACTATGGATAACGAAACTTATCTACGTGAGCGACTTACCGAGTATCTGGACTACCTACTCTCGAAACCACACATCGAATGTAAACCGACACTTAAAAAGTATCGCTTCAAAATGAAGATGAACGAGCATCTTACGCCGAAGGAATTCAGCAACATACTTAAGTTCTTAAAACGCGACAGTAACCGTAGCGATAAGGATCTAAGGCGGATGTTCAAACCACTAATTCGCGCGAACTCTAAAGCGCTAAATACTAGCGTCGAGAAGGTTACTCTCGATGCCTTTTTAACCTAGAAGGAGTTAACCCTATGACTGTTCTTACGAACTTTCGAATCGACGACGAGACTCGTCGCCAATTTCATATCTACTGTATCGAGAACAATACGAGTATCGCCGCACGATTACGCGAGTACATTAAATGGGACCTAGAAGATCGATCTATGAGACGAGAACCGCCCCGTAAAACACAAAAGAAAGAATCCGCAGCAAAGTTCTTCGACCAGTTAAGTCAGGAAAGACGCTGGGAGGATTCGTACTAATGGCGGTAAGAAAGACTGAACTGCTGACGAAGACGGAGTTAACGTCGCTTTTAAACCGGCAGAACTACAAGTCGATTGAACTGTTTGAGAATGTGAACCCTGACCTTATCGAGTTGCTGAAGAATGTGAGGCGGTCCGATGGGGTTAGGGTTCTTGTGATTAAGAAGTAGGTTTTAATCATTAGAGATCGGTTTTAGTTCCCCATTCATAGGTTTGAATGCCGTCTTCAAAACCACCCTCCAGAAGATCGCCGTCCCAGTCACTCAAATCGCCTCGATCAGTTCTCCAACTCACGTATTTGTCGTGAGCGGAAAACGTCTCCCATTCTTCAATCAACGTATAGGTCGAGGCGGATTCGTCTGCGTAAACATCAACTTTCAAGCATCCCTCGAACTCACGGGTGTCGCCTAATACGTCTTTGAAAAAGTTCCCCAGCGCCTCAAACTTCCCGTCCGCCGCTTTAAAGTTTTTGACCACTAACGCCGCCATATCGCCTCCATAAGTCAATTAGTCATCTTCCTGATCCACCAAGTCATCACGGTCTTTTTCTTCTTTCACTTTTTCTTGCATGAGAAGAGCAAGAATAGAGAGCAGAACCAGATAAAGGAACGAGATGTAAGTCTCCCATTCGCCTCTGGGAAACCCTAGACCGCCGATAAGGTAGTCCGCTATGTCCCAGACCAGAAATACGCAGATCGCGCCACCTATGAACGACAAGATATGCGATTTATTCATCGACTTACCCCAAGCAAGTTCTTCCCGTCCGCCGCTTTAAAGTTTTTAACCACTAACGCCGCCATATTGCCTCCGTAAGTCAATTAGTCATCTTCCTGATCCAACGGTTTTTCACGGTCATTTTCCCGTGTGAGCAGAATAGTTAATACGACAAGCGTAAAGGGTAACCACATCCTCCACGTACTGGTCTCCCAATCGCCTCGAGGGAAACCTAGACCACCAAAGAAATGGTCTGCCATATCCCAAAGTTCAAAAATTATTATCGAAACGCCTAAAAGAAGGTAGATCTGGGATTTATTCATAGGACTTTTCCTCTAGGGAGTAAAAGTCTCGTCCAGCACAAAGAGTTCCACACCACCGATGATTTTGTCGTTCGCCATCGCTGCTTCTGTCGCTGGATCGTTGAAAACTCTCATAAACTCGTCGACATCGTTAGTCTCGAAAACACCAATCACAGAGTTCCCCTCGGTCGCTCCCATATACGCAACAGTCACTCCCTGACTCTTAAACAAATCGCCGTGAGTTTTGAAACCTTTTCTCCAAGTATCCACATCCTCAACTTCCGCTCTTACTGCTATCAACATCTGTATCCCCCAACCTTTTATTCGGACGTGATCATTACCTTAATAACGTAGCAGATCTAATGTTGCGTGCTCATTAAATTGCCTCACATTCGTTTAACTACACCCATATGACTACGAAGGGATACAAGTAAAACTATAGTCAATAAGGTGGTGTTTTATTTTTGACTATAGTTCATTCATAATCTCTTATGACTTATATGACTAGGGCGTCTAAATGAAAGGTCAAAAGATTGGTTATATCCGTGTCTCAACTGTTGATCAGAATACGGATCGTCAGTTGGCAGACATTGAACTGGATAAGGTTTTTGAGGAGAAGGTCTCTGCGAAGACAGCAAATAGACCGGAACTCCAACAGATGTTGGGACACATCCGTGAGGGTGATGAGATTTACATCCACGACATTTCCCGTCTTGCGCGAAACATAGAAGACCTTCACCGATTGGTGAATGAAATCATTGAAAAAGGTTGTTCAGTTCATTTCGTAAAAGAGAACCTCCACTTCAGTGGAGATAGAACTGACCCAACACAACAACTTCTATTGAGTATGTTGGGTGCGGTGTATCAGTTTGAGCGTTCAATAATGTTGGAACGCCAGCGGGAAGGCATCGCGGTTGCGAAGGCGGCAGGTAAGTTCAAGGGCAGACCCAAGAGCATAGATAATCACGAAATCCGCAGAATACTGGCAGAGGGGAATTCCATTAGTAAGACTGCTAACTTACTGGGTGTGTCTATGTCGAGTGTTCAACGAGCGAAGAGAGAGGCGTGGTGATAATGAATAAGAAAGGTGCATACTCTCTGGTCGGTGCGTTTGGTCTTCTGGGTAACGTCTTTTTTTACTCTACCGGAACCTATGGCAGCGACACTCTATCTTCTGGCGGGCATTTGCTTTCTTTTGCTCGCTTGGGAGATGTTATTTGGAGCGAAAGGCAATCCCTGAACTCAACGAGCGAAGAGAGAGGCGTATTAATGCTTCTACCGCTTTCCACGGTCTTTCAAAAGCATCTGTCTATCGTTTGATATCAGTTGGGAACTGAATAACGTTGTCCTATGGATTATTTGACACAACAGGGCACTGATAGATGATGAGCAAGGTTGATAAAATCCTTGAAGAGGTCAAAAAGTTAAGAGGCAAGAAAAAAGATAGGTTGAAACAACATCCTCATATAGTTGAGTCCAGACAACACTGGGACTGGGAACAGTCGTATTATGATTTGTATCCTAAAGAGGATAAAGAAGAAGGGAAGTGAAAGACTATGGTCCCTTAAAAGCGTCTATAGGTTGATGGCGGCGTTAAGAGAGGGGCGTGGTGATAATGAATAAGAAAGGTGCATACTCTTTGGGCGGTGCGTTTGGTTTTCTTGCCAACACTTTTTTTACCTTACCGGAACCTATGGGAGCGACACTCTATCTTCTGGCGAGCATCTGTTTTCTTTTGCTCGCGTGGGAGATGTTATTTGGGAAGAAAGTTAGTTCCTGAACTCAACGAGCGAAGAGAGAGGCGTCTCACTTCTCCTCTTCATCCTCGTAGAGAAAAGAGATGAGGTCTTCCGGTTGTTCCAGTTCTGGGTCTTCTTCCAATCTCTTTTTATAATCACGGTCCTCATAAATCGCTAAACCCGCAACGAAAATAGCGATCGGGGTGAGCAATAACCCTATCAACACTAAACCTAGCACCCTATCGCCACCCCCCTTACCCTCTGGCAGGAGAGACATTAGTACAGGAATCAAACCGATTGATATGAGGGCAAGAACTCCATAACGACTGAAAAGAACCCGTCTAAACTTTTGTCCCTTAGTCATCCCCATTACTCCTGACTCTTATCCTTTTTCCACATCGGGTGACGCACTAGACGAATAAACGCAGTGATTATCACCACATTTGCGAGGAAACCTATCCACCACACACCCGTTTGGTAGTCAGCAAACTCCAACCCAATAAAGATGAAAACTAAAAACCAGAACTCGTATTTGATGATGAAGTCCCAAAGTGTCTTCATAGCGTCTCTCTCCTATCCTCCAAACTCTATCAAGTCGCGCTCCCCTCGCAACTCCCTCAGCACGGCACGAGAGACTCCTAACTCTTGGCGAACCAATTTATCTCGCTCGTCGCGCAATAAATGCGCAAGGGACTCATCCATTTCAATCACCTTGTTTGCGAGATCGTCGGAACCGTCAGGAGAAAATTTATTCATCAGTCTAATGTAAAACCGCCCTCTTCCGTTTTTGCAAAGTTACGTAAAGCACCGCGAACCATCATTTCATCGTCTGGATGTCGGTAATGATTTTCGATATGTGAAGAACTGGTGCCTGCGATTACTGCAACGTCTGCAATAGGAACACCTGCATCCATCCGCATGGTTATTCCAAAATGTCTCAATGAGTAATAAGAGAGTTTTCGATACTTGTGATCATGAATTCCAATGCCTTTCATGATGGTGTCCCAATGCTTATAGAGTTCTCTTGTCCCCAGTGGGTGCGTGCCATTTTTATTGGTGAACAATAGATCGGTGGGTTCAATGAACCCAGAGTAGGTTGTCAGTCTCTTCAAGTATTCGCCACCGCGAACCACTATGGTTCTCTCATTTCGAACTTTACTGGTCTCCTTACGGACATGAAGTTTCACTAAACAGACACCTTTGCCCGTGTCGTCGACAGCATCCTTAAACCCCTTCACATCACCCCAAGTCATCTGACGCAACTCACCGGTTCTCATCAAGGTATTTGATAGGGTGTATATGTAATCTCGAACCTTTTGGCGCTCAATTCGATCCTCGTCATCGGGACACTGCTGCTTACTTACATACCCGCGCAGATATCGCACCATCTTTTCGTATTCATCAATACTGAAGATATCTCGCTTGCCAATTTCATCCCTAGAAATCTTTGTGGGACGGAAGAACATCTTGGGTATATGCGAATATCCATTTCGGTAAGCAAAATCAAAGATCTGACCAATGGTTGCCGTTTCATTACGGATGGTTACCAATGAGATTGATGGGTTATCACGTCGCCGCATCTGACCCCAGTCGAAAAAAGAATTCTCATCGAGTTCTGCGATCTTAGTTGTTAGGTGTTTGGCTCTCAGGAGTGCACGACATTGGGACTCAATGGTCTTAAATCTCCCTTCAGTGATGCCACCTTCCAAACCAACATCTGCCCTTCTCCACTCAAGGTACTTGTCAGTCAATTCACCTAGAGTGATACCAAACAATTTTCTGCCTGACGCGACATCACTCAAGGTTTGAAGAATTAACTTCTCCCCCCGCTGTTTGGCAGTTTCATAGTCAGTAGTCTTCAGCGATCTGCGCAGGTACTTTCGCTCTTCAGAGACCCAGATACGGATCTGATAAACCGCCCCACTGCGAGACATTCGATAGAGTTCTCCTCTATCGCCAAGCAACCACTCTGAATCAACTTTCTTGTTCGCAGACACAGATGTTCCCTACGACACTCAATAGTGTCTTTGGTGTGAAACATTCTGTGTAAACATATCCCTTGATTTGAGATAAAACAAGGGTTTTTGACCGACTGTGAAACGAGTGTGAAAATACTAAGTAATTGATTTTAAACGTATTTTTATCTTAAAATTACTCCCACTCGATGGTCGCCGGCGGCTTCCCTGAAATATCGTAGGTAACACGTGAGATGCCCGATATTTCATTGATGATGCGATTGGAAACGGTCTCAAGCAGTTCGTAAGGCAGGTGCGCCCATTTTGCCGTCATAAAGTCGATAGTTTGCACAGCACGCAACGCGACAACATACTCGTAACGACGACCGTCGCCTACGACCCCTACCGACTTGACGGGTAGGAATACAGCAAATGCCTGACTCGTTTTGTCGTACCATCCCGACTTTCTGAGCTCAGAGATAAAAATATCATCAGCACGGCGAAGCAGCTCAGCATACTCATGCTTCACCTCACCCAAAATACGGACGCCCAGACCGGGTCCGGGGAAAGGATGACGGAAGACCATAGACTCGGGCAATCCGAGCTCCAGGCCGATCTGACGCACCTCATCTTTGAAGAGCTCGCGCAGCGGCTCCACCAACTCGAGGGCCATATCCTCGGGTAAGCCACCCACGTTGTGGTGCGACTTGATGACGTGTGCCTTGCCCGTTTTTGAGCCTGCTGACTCGATGACATCAGGGTAGATCGTGCCCTGTGCTAGCCATTTGACCTCGGTCAGCTTCGCGGCCTCTTCGTCAAAAACATCAATGAAGGTGTTTCCAATAATTTTTCGCTTCGCCTCTGGTTCGGGCACACCGGTAAGACGCGAGAGGAATCGCTCCTGTGCATCAGCGCGAATAACTTTCACACCCATGTTGGAGGCGAACATCTCCATGACTTGATCGCCTTCGTTGAGGCGCAACAATCCATTGTCAACAAAGACACAGGTCAGCTGATCACCAATGGCCTTATGGAGCAGTGCAGCAACCACAGATGAGTCAACGCCCCCCGACAGGCCCAAGAGCACCTTATCCGACCCTACTCTCGCTCGTATTGTCTGGATCGCGTCTTCAACAATGTTGGCAGGCGTCCACAACGCCTCACAGCCGCAGATATCGATGACAAACCGCGACATGATCTCTTTACCCAACGAGGTATGTGTCACCTCCGGGTGAAATTGAATGCCAAACCACGGCATCTCAGCGTGAGCCATGGCGGCAATAGGACAGTTGTCAGTTTCCGCCGTGCGAAGGAATCCCTCAGGGAGTTGAGTCACTTTGTCTCCGTGGCTCATCCAAACATCGAGTATCCCCCGACCATTCTCGTCAGTTCGATCGGCAAGACCTGAAAAAAGTCGATCCTTCGTCACGCTTTGAATTTCGGCATAGCCAAATTCAGATGAATAAGAGCCCTCGACAGCACCACCCATTTGGACGGCCATGGTCTGCATGCCGTAGCAAATGCCTAGGACAGGGAGGTCGAGTTCAAAAACGACATTGGCGGCACGCGGTGAATCTTGTTCAGTAACCGACTCAGGACCGCCAGAAAGGATGATGCCCGAGGCGTTAAAGCCACGTATGTCGGCCTCAGTAACATCCCAGGCATAGATCTCACAGTAAACCCCAATTTCTCGGACGCGACGCGCTATGAGCTGCGTGTATTGGGAGCCAAAATCGAGAATAAGAATGCGATGCCGATGGATATCCTGGCTCATCGTGTCCTCACGGTTAAATTGTATGGACTGACTCGCGGCGCGAATCAGCGAACCGGGTAATTGGGTGCTTCTTTGGTAATTGAGACGTCGTGCACATGCGATTCCGACATGCCCGCAGATGTCACTCTCACAAATTGTGGCTTGGTCCGCATTTCAGGAATGCTGACGCAACCGGCATAGCCCATGGATGACCGGACGCCACCCATTAGCTGATGGATAATCGCTGAAACAGGCCCTTTGTAGGGAACACGTCCCTCGATACCCTCGGGCACCAATTTCTCAGAACCCGCACTAGAGTCCTGAAAGTAACGATCGGACGAACCTTGCTTCTGCGCCATAGCGCCAATCGAACCCATACCTCGATATGACTTATAAGTCCGACCCTGAAACAGTTCGACCTCTCCGGGCGCTTCTTCGGTACCAGCAAACATGCCACCCAGCATGACCGAGTGAGCACCGGCTACTAGCGCTTTTGATATGTCCCCCGAGAAACGAATGCCGCCGTCGGCAATCAGCGGTATGTCCGTGCTTGCCAGTGCATCCGCCACATTCGACACAGCGCTGATCTGCGGTACGCCCATGCCGGTGACAATTCGCGTAGTGCAAATTGAGCCAGGGCCAATACCGACTTTGACACCATCAGCACCCGCATCAGCCAGCGCAAGTGCTGCGTCTCCGGTCGCAATGTTGCCGCCGATTACATCGACCCTCGGGTAGTTATCTTTGATCCCGCGAACACGATTCAGAACATTCATGGAATGGCCATGAGCGGTGTCGACCACCAATACATCAACCCCAGCAGTCACCAGAGCGTCCACACGCTCATCAGTGTCTGCGCCCGTGCCTACTGAGGCACCTGCTCGCAATTGCCCGTACTGGTCTTTACAAGCGTCAGGAAACGACTCTGCCTTGTCGAAATCCTTGACTGTGATCAGGCCTTTTAACGCTCCGGCGTCATCTACAACCAGAATTTTCTCGATACGGTGCTGATGTAAGAGCCGCTGCACTTCGTCCGAGCTGGCACCCTCTTTCACAGTTACTAGCTGATTTCGAGGCGTCATGATCGCCGAAATCGATTGCGAGGTATCCGTTTCGAATCGTAGATCGCGTCGGGTAACAATACCGGCGAGGTCACCGTCCTTCATAACGGGAACACCCGAGATACCGTTCGCTCGTGTCAACTCAATGAGCTCTGCAATCGTAGCCGTGTGATCGATAGTGATTGGATCTTTAACGACACCACTCTCGAATTTCTTAACGCGTCGGACTTGCTCTGCCTGCTCTTGTATCGTGAGGTTCTTGTGAACGATACCAATGCCACCCTCTTGAGCGAGCGCAATGGCTAGACCCGCTTCGGTCACGGTATCCATAGCCGCCGACACCAGTGGTAAGTTCAAATTGATGTTCCGAGTCAGTTTTGTGACGAGCGAAACGTCCTTCGCAGTTACCTCGGAGTAACCAGGGAGAAGGAGCACGTCATCAAACGTAAGCGCTTCTTGAGCGATTCGTAACATCAAGACCTCGTGGTTGTCGCGTTTAGTAAACCCAATATTGTACGCTTAAGGTTAAATCTGAACAATCTCGACAAATTCGCAGAACACGCATGCCTTTGCCCAAACCAACCCCTGTTAGCGTCAGTGAACTGAACCGAAAAGCGAAATCGCTTTTAGAAAATCACCTGGGTGAAGTGTGCGTTGAAGCCGAGATTGGTGATCTATCAAAACCCAATTCGGGGCACTGGTACTTCTCACTGAAGGATGGGCGTTCTCAACTGAGATGCGCCATGTTTAGACGCGCCAATCTATCGGTGAAATTTCAGCCTAAAATTGGCGACTCCGTCATCGTGCGCGGTCTGTTGTCCATCTACGAAGCACGTGGCGACTACCAGCTCATTGTTGATCAAATGGAGGCATCGGGAGACGGGGCACTTCAACGCCAACTCGAGGCTCTAAAACAAAAGCTTCAATTGGAAGGGCTTTTTGACTCTGCTCGAAAACTACCTGTGCCGGAGCACTGTGAGCGAATTGGCGTCATCACTTCACCAACGGGTGCCGCCATTGAGGACATCATCAGCGTGCTGGGCCGACGCTCGCCCTCCAGCTATATCGCATTATTTCCCGTGCAAGTTCAAGGATCGGTTGCCGCACAGCAGATTGCAGATGCAATTGATGAAGCGAATAGGCTGGTCACCACTAAGCAACGCGCGCTCGATGTCTTAATCGTTGGTAGAGGTGGTGGATCGCTCGAAGATCTGTGGTGTTTCAATGAAGAAATCGTAGCTCGGGCGATTGAAAGATCGACCATACCCATCGTTTCAGCAGTGGGGCATGAAATCGACTTCAGTGTGTCGGATTTGGTGGCAGACATCAGAGCCGCCACCCCTTCTCAAGCCGCTGAGCTGGTAACGCGCGACAGCCTCGAGTGGCTACAGCTCATCGATAGCCACTGCGCTCGACTGAAACTACTGACTCAGCAGAAACTGAACGCACGCCGGGCGACAGTGGCAAACCTCAAAGCGCGGCTAACCCATCCAAGACAACGATTAGCGCTCATTCAAGAGCGACTGAGTCGTGCAAAAGAGCGGGCGAGCCTGCTGATGAAGCAACACATAACGAGAGATAAGCAACGGCTTAATCAAGCTCGCCTATCCCTTTCTGCGGCATCACCACAGATGATCATCAAAGCGAGGAAAGAAGCGGTTCGTGCACTAGGTGAACGCCTCCCATCCCAAATTGAGAAAGTGATTCGACGAGACTCTCAGCGCGTTGATCATCTCAAAACATTACTAACAAGCCTCAGCCCACTGGCCACGCTAGAGCGAGGCTACGCCATTGTCAGCAACGAACAGGGCCAGGTGATCACAGATAGCAGTGCGGCGAATATAGGGGATACGGTATCGGTACGCCTACATCGCGGTGGACTGACAACCGTGGTTTCGGAAACTCAGGACTGAGAGCTAATTTCCCGAAAAGCCCTGGTTAATACTTTGCAGGCAACCGGGTATTGATGACGATGTGGCGCCCCTCAAAACGGATATACTCACCGATCGTGAGATCTTTCAGTATGCGAGCGACCATCTCGCGAGATGCACCGACACGATCAGCAATGTCCTGCTGAGTCAGTTTCTCCGGCACAAACAAGGTGCCGTCACCGCGCTCGTGGGATAGATCCATCAGAACGTTTGCCACCCGCCCGTAAACGTCTTGCAAGGCAAGATTCTTAACGTCGGTTGTCAGCTTGCGAACGCGCGCTGCAAGGTTACCGAGCAACTGCTGCGTAATACCGGGGTTGTCCGTGAGGACCCTTGAGAAATCCCCTTTTTTGACGATCCTAAACTGACACGGCTCTACCGTTCTTACCGACGCTGATCGCGCCGAGTCGTCTAACAGTGCAAGCTCACCAAAGTAATCGCCCACACCCAATGAATTCATGATGAATTCTTTGCCGTTCTTGTCGCTGCAATAGACTTTCACTCGACCCGACTCGATGACATACAACGCATCGGCGGGTTCATTTTCCTGAATGACCACCGTGTTTTTTGGGTAATTTTCGGACGAGCTCGAATCCTCGAGCGCTGCCAATTCTTCTCTGCTCAGGCCGTGGAATATTTCGACTTGGTCTAGCATGACAACTTACTCTTTGTGCAATATTTACAATTCTATCTTAAGCTTTCGCTCTCGCCTATCCCCACTAGTGCAAAGTCTTAAGCGCGATATACTTCACTTCGAAGAAACTCATGAATTGGCTCAATATTAGTGTCGGAAACTGACTTAAATCGCGCATCCACGCTCGGAATGGAGCTAATTCCGCAGTTGGGCGAACTCAAAAAGCAAGGCACCGACGAGCTGGCTGATGATCTCTCTGCCCTATCTGTTGCCATTGAGCGGCTAAATGCGATGGTGTCTGGTGGCGAATCCAACCGACATGACCTGCTGAATGCCGTTGCGGCGGTAAAGGGTTATTCCGAAATGCTGCTGGATTCGAACGACTCAGTCATAGAGACAATACGGTCGACAATCAGAAAAATGATTGATGAGCTAACAGCCACCTCGGGGGCATCAAAAACGCCGGAAAGCCTGCCTCAATTGACCCGCTCCTTGGACACGTTTGAAGGTTGCACCATCCTTGTCGTCGACGACCTACCTGACAATCTCGACCTCATGTCACGCCTGCTCGGAAAAATGCAGTGCGAGGTGATAACCGCTGAGTCGGGTAGTGAGGCTTTAAACCGATTAAAAGATACTGAGATCGATATTGTACTGCTCGACCTTGTCATGCCTGATATTGATGGTCGAGAGGTCTTGGCACAGATTAAAGCCGACGAACACCTTCGCGCACTACCGGTCATCATGATCTCGGGTCGCCAGGACATGGACCAGATTATTGACTGCATTCAGGTGGGTGCTGACGATTACCTGCTCAAACCCGTTAATTCAGTGCTGCTCAGTGCGCGCATTAAGTCAGGCATCGAACGCAAGCGCTGGCACGACAAAGAAGAGCAATACCGCGAGCAGCTTGAGAAACGTGAGCAATTCATCCGGCAAACCTTCGGACGCTATAGTTCAGATGCGATCGTTGAAGAGATTCTAGAAAAACCTGAAGGCCTTCAGCTTGGTGGAGACCTTCGGAATGTAACGTTAATGATGAGCGACATCCGAAGCTTTACAACACTAGTTGAGCACCTGCCACCCGAGCAGGTGGTCGCGCTGCTGAATCGCTATCTCGGCAAAATGACCGATATTATCCTGCGTCATGGCGGCACCATTGATGAATTTTTGGGTGATGCTGTACTGGCAGCCTTCGGTGCGCCCACGGAGTCCGAGGAACACGCGACACAAGCCGTCACCTGTGCCATCGAAATGCAAGCGGCCATGGTGGAGGTTAATGCAGAGAACAAGGCTGATGGACTGCCTGAAGTGGAGATGGCTATTGCGCTCAATACCGGTGAGGTGGTCGCAGGCAACATCGGCTCGGAGCGCCGCTCCAAATATGGTTTTGTAGGACATCAGGTCAACGTGACATCGCGCATAGAAGACCACGCACGACCCAATGAAATACTGGTATCCGAGCAAACACTACTGGCTGCGGATCAGAGTCGATTCATCGTGGGCGATAGTAGGACAGTTCATGCCAAGGGTATGGCTGGCACCTTGACCGTTTATCCCATCGAGGGAGCATTACGCGATGAGTAACTACGCGGTTTTGCTGGTAGAGGACAATGACATCAATCGCGACATGCTAACGCGACGATTAACACGAGCAGGCCTCACGGTCGTCACTGCCGCTGATGGTGTTTCTGCACTGGAAATGATGCGAGAACATCAGCCAGGCGTTGTGCTAATGGATATGACACTACCTATCCTTGACGGCTGGGAGGCTACACAGAAGGCAAAAGAAGATCCTGCCATTGCCGAGATACCGATTATCGCGCTGACAGCACATGCGATGGCGGCAGACAAAGAGCGCGCCATGAGCGCCGGCTGCAGTGAATACAAGACCAAACCCATCGACTTTCCTGCACTACTAGCAAAGATTTATCAGTTCTTAGAAGGCAGTGATGTATGATCACTGCACGCCTCGGGCTCCGAGCCCGCCTCTATCTTGCATCAGCTTCGATATTGATGCTGTTCGCATTCAATGTCGTTACTCACCTTTGGGGCAGTTACGCGCGAAGCGAGAGTGTAATGGCGTATCGTATTGCAACAGAGGCAACAGGCCTTGTTAGGGGAATTCAGCAGGGTCTGGCAACTGAGCACCAGCGCGTTCAGGTATTGGCGGCACTCCGGGAAACCAATGCTCCCATAAGGGCGACACAGCGGGATCAGGCCAATGCTGAACTAGCGTCGATTTCTGACCAGCTACGTGCCTTGGGTGGCCTTAGCGACGTACAGACCGAAACAGCGTTCCGTGAGTTTTACAAAGCCGCATCGGACCTGCTTGACGAGTGGATTCAGTTTTATCGCAATTACAACAACTCTAGCTTGCCCACCCGTCTGACGGCAAATGCCTACGACAACACCATCGACAGCCTGCGCACACTGGCCGATCAGCAGAGCGCGGTGGCCCTGGAGCGGTCGACGGTAATCGACAACACCATTCAACTTACCGACCGCATTACCATCATTGCCTTCGTCAGCTCCATCACAATCACCTTGGTTCTGATATTGACGCTGATCAGAACAACAAACGCCTCGCTGTTCAGATTGCGTGTTGGTGTGGAGCGCTTTGGCGCGGGCGATTTAACCCACAGAATCGATGAAAATCGCGATGCGGGCGAGATTGCTAACCTCGCTCAAACATTTAATGAGATGTCGGCATCGCTGCAGACCGCCATGTCAGACCTCAACGAGGCTCGTGCTGATGCAGAGGCTGCTAATGAGGCGAAGAGCATGTTCCTCGCCAACGTCTCGCATGAATTACGGACACCACTGAACGCCATTATTGGCTATTCCGAAATGCTCCAAGACGAACTGGGAGACGGTGACGCGATAGATCGCGATCAATTTCATCATGACCTCACGACCATTATTTTTTCGGGTCGACAGTTGCTGGCGCTCATCAATGACATCTTAGATCTTTCGAAAATCGAGACGGGCAAAATGTCTGTCAGTGTCGAGCCTTTCAATGCGGCAGGATTGGTGGTTCAAGTCTGTGATGCACTGTCGCCGTTGTTAGCGCAAAACAAAAACAGACTCGAACTCGATATCAGTGGTGCACAGGATTCAGAAGTCGAGAGCGATCCCGCAAAAGTCCAGCAGATACTCACCAACCTTTTTTCAAACGCCTGCAAGTTCACAAAAAATGGTGTTATCACAGTGACCGCAGATATCCGCGACGACTACTTGCATCTTAGTGTGGCAGACAGCGGTATCGGCATGACCGAGGAGCAGCAGGCGAAGGTTTTTCAGGCCTTTGTGCAAGCTGACAGTAAAACCAGTGTTAACTACGGTGGTACAGGTCTAGGGTTGGCTATCGTGAGCAGCTTTTGTGACATGCTGGGCGGATCAGTGGGACTCTCCTCCACACCCGGTGAAGGATCTCGGTTCGACGTTAGTCTTCCAATTGCCCCAATGTGAGCTCGCGAAGCCGTTTTAGAACGGCCTCCCGCTTCTTCAGATCGCTCGCTAACTTGGAGTTTTTCTTACCCAGCTCAGACACACGGTCCTCAAGCTGCGTCAGCAAGGCCAGCGCCAAAGACATGATTTCAGCCCGATCATCCAATGCTTGCGACGAATTACCATCCTTACGGTCTGCGCGAAGCACAGCGATAAAGGCCAGCCCAATTTCGGCTTCTCGTTGCGCATTATCAGATTCAGCATCTGCATGGCGTTCGAAATAGCTGAGCGCCTGAGCATAGTCCCGAGCAGCTAACGCTCTGACGCCACGATCGAAGTACGTTTCCTCAGGTTCGGCCACCACTTCGGAACAATCGCAATTCGCAACGACAATTGAATCTGGAATGTTGAGCTCTGGCAGGGTTTCACTCACTACCGCGGAAGACGTCTCGACGGGTGCAGACACCTCCCGTTCCGCGACTGGGGCGGTCTGACAAGCGGCTAGCAAGACACTTGCCATTAGTGCCGACGAAGGGAGCCATCGCTTGTGTCTGAACGTGTTCATGGCTGGAGAATAGCAGTCTTTTAGCGTCACGTTATGACTAATTCACTCTGGCCGCATGTGAGGGAAAAGAATCACATCGCGAATAGAGGGTGAATTAGTCAGGAGCATCACCAACCGATCAATACCAATGCCCTCTCCTGCTGTTGGCGGTAAGCCATACTCCAGTGCGCGGATATAATCGTGGTCGTAATGCATCGCTTCATCGTCGCCTGCTTCTTTCTCAGCCACTTGCGCTCTGAATCGCTCAGCCTGATCTTCGGCATCGTTCAATTCGCTGAAGCCATTAGCCAATTCACGACCCCCTACAAAAAACTCAAACCGATCAGTGACGTCTGGATTCTCATCGTTACGACGCGCCAGTGGCGATACTTCGGTCGGATATTCAGTGATGAAGGTCGGTTGTATCAATTGGTGCTCAGCGATCTCCTCGAATATCTCCATGTGTATACGGCCAAGTCCCCAACCGACTTTAACGTCGATGCCGAGGCCTGACAGTACAGCGGAAGCTGATTCACGAGACGCTAGCTGCTCAGCCGTTATCGTCGAATTGTGTGTAAGGATGGCTTCAGTGACCGTCATACGGTCAAACGGTCGGCTAAAATCAATGCTGTCATCACCGCAGGGCACCACAGTCGTCCCGAGCACCTTTTGTGACAGCTCGCGAAGCAACTGTTCTGTTAGATCCATTGCGTCCCGGTAGTCCGCATAAGCCCAGTAAAATTCAAGCATGGTGAACTCGGGGTTGTGACGCGTTGAGAGTCCCTCATTACGGAAGTTGCGATTAATCTCGTAGACCTTTTCAAAACCACCGACTGTTAAGCGTTTCAAATACAGCTCAGGTGCAATGCGCATGAACATTGGCATGTCGAGCGCATTGTGATGAGTTGCAAAGGGACGCGCGGTCGCACCACCGGGAATCGGGTGCAGCATCGGCGTCTCCACCTCCATAAATCCATGGCGATCCAAAAACGAGCGCACAAACGCGATCACGCGAGATCGTATCTGAAAGGTCTCGCGAACCTCAGGATTTGCGATTAGGTCGAGATAGCGCTGACGGTATCGAAGTTCTTGATCCGCAAGTCCGTGATACTTGTCAGGGAGCGGCCTTAACGCCTTTGTAAGCAGTTGCGCATACTCCATGTTGATATAGAGATCGCCCTTCCCGCTCTTACAGAGCACACCTGACGACGCCACGATATCGCCCAGATCCCAGCCTTTAATGGCGTCGAGCGTGTCTTCGCTTAAGCCCTTGCGGTCGATATAAAGCTGAATCGTGTCCGATCCGTCCTGGATCAACAAAAACGCGCCTCGGTTGCGAACCAACCGCCCAGCAACAGTAAAGGAATGGTTTTGCTCGGCAAGCGCCTCTTTGGTCTCGGCACCAAATTGTGCCTGCAAATCACCCGCCATGGCCGTGCGACGAAAATCATTAGGAAAGGCGTTACCCGCCTCACGCAAATTCGCGAGTTTGGCACGACGCTCCGCAATGAGTTTGTTTTCGTCTGTTGAAGTTGGGTCAGTCATAAGCTGTCCTAGGTTACAGGCCCTTTTTCAGGGAGGCCTCAATAAAGGGGTCAAGCGCACCATCCAACACTGCCTGCGTGTTGCGGTTCTCTACACCTGTTCGTAAATCTTTTATGCGCGAATCATCCAATACGTATGATCGAATCTGACTTCCCCAGCCAATATCAGCTTTGCTGTCTTCCATGGCCTGCTTCTCCGCACTTCGCTTGAGCATCTCCATTTCATAGAGCTTCGCCCTGAGCTGCTTCATGGCGTTGTCTTTGTTCTGATGCTGGGAGCGCTCCGTCTGGCAGCTGGTGACAATGCCAGACGGCTCGTGGGTAATTCGCACCGCCGAATCCGTCGTGTTGACGTGCTGCCCACCCGCGCCGGAAGACCGATAGGTATCAATGCGGAGATCAGCAGGGTTTATGTCAATTTCTATATTGTCATCAATTTCTGGGGAGACGAAGACCGACGAAAATGAGGTATGCCGTCGTCCGCCGCTATCAAAGGGTGATTTTCGGACCAAACGATGAACACCTGTCTCGGTTCGTAACCATCCAAAGGCATACTCGCCCCCAAATTGAACCGTGGCACTTTTTATGCCCGCCACTTCGCCCGCAGATACTTCGGTCAAGGTTGTCTTGAAGCCCCTACTCTCACCCCATCTCAGGTACATTCGTAGCAGCATCTCTGCCCAATCCTGCGCCTCAGTGCCACCTGATCCTGCTTGAATATCGAGGAAGGCATTGTTGGGATCCATTTCACCTGCAAACATGCGACGGAACTCAAGGGTCTCGAGCTGCGCGATCAGCTTTTCAATATCGCTAGCGACTTCGTCTGCGGTTTCCTGATCCTCCTCAGCTTGCGCTAACTCTAGCAGGGCAACGCCATCTTCATGACCCGCATCCAGCGTTTCGATGGTGTTAACCACCAGTTCGAGTGATGCGCGCTCGCGGCCCAGACTTTGTGCTTTATCGGGATCGTCCCAGATACTGGGCTCGGCTAATTCGAGCTCTACCTCGGCCAGGCGATCCTTCTTATTAGGAAAGTCAAAGATACCCCCGAAGCACGTCTGTACGGGCGCGAATATCTTTCAGTTGGTTTATGAGGGGAGCAATTTCCACGAACTATTCCGGTGTCCTGACGCGGCGCCGATTTTATCTGAGCCGGCGTACGAGTTCCATACGATCAGTGGGATTGGGCCGGCCAAATGATATCGAGCTGCAGCTGAAGCTTACGCTCACCTCTGTACTCATTGACCGATGGCCGATAGACACACCGGACTGCTGCAGGCCGATTAGTCATCCAGCGGTCGACATCTGCGTTAAACGCAATGGCATCCAGCATTCCCGCATCTGTTATCAAGCGGAATTTAAGGTGCTTCTCGCCCACTACGCGCATGTCGCCAACCCCAAAAACACCATCAAACGATGGGGCTTCAAAGGCCTGGCCCCACGGTCCGCCAGAGTCGATAGCTTCTGCCAGATGCAGCGTCAGATCCACCGCCTCTAGCGCTCCATCCGTTAAATGGACTTGGTCAGGCAATGTACCGTTCATAACCTCTGACGCCACATGATTAAACGCGTCTCGGAATTGAGGCAAATTGCTTTCGGCCAGGCTCAGCCCCGCCGCCATGGCATGACCACCAAACTTGGAAATTAGGCCTGGGTTGAGCGTAGCGACGCGGTCTAGTGCATCACGTAGATGAAACCCAGCAATGGAGCGCCCAGATCCCTTTAACTCACCATCACCTGCTTGCGCAAAAATAAGTGTGGGTCGATGGAAACGCTCGCGGATTCGCGATGCCAAGATACCGACGACGCCTTGGTGCCAGTCCGCTTGGTAGAGTGATAATGCAAAATCGGTGTCTGAGACCGAGAAGGTACCATTTTCCAGCAGGGCTAACGCATCAGCCTGCATGGAGCTCTCAATATCTCTGCGCTCCCGGTTGTAATCATTGAGCTGGGTCGCCAACTCTCGTGCAGCAAAGGACGACTCGGAGAGTAAGCATTCGATGCCAACCGACATGTCATCCAGACGTCCCGCCGCATTAATCCGCGGCCCAGCTATGAAGCCGAGGTCAGTGGATGACACCGATCTTATGTCGCGTCCCGCTACTTCAAACAATGCCTCGATGCCGGGTCTCGCTCTACCGGCTCGCATCCGTGCAATACCCGCCGCCACTAAGGTCCGGTTATTTTTGTCGAGCGGTACAACGTCTGCGACCGTACCGAGAGCTACCAAATCAAGTGCGTCTGCCAAATTAGGCATCTCGATACCCATGGTTTCAAACCAGCCACGTTGCCGCAATTCGGCCCGAAGCGCCGTGAGCACGTAGAACATCACGCCAACACCTGCCAGCGCCTTACTGGGAAACGAGCACCCGGGTTGATTGGGATTAACAATGATGTCCGCCTCTGGCAGCTCGGCACCCGGTAGATGGTGGTCAGTCACGATGACGCTCATTCCCAGCATACTCGCCGCCATGACACCATCGATGCTGGCAATACCGTTATCAACTGTCATCAACACGTCAGGCTGGTACTGCGCCGCAATACCGACAATTTCGGGTGTAAGTCCGTAGCCGTATTCGAAACGGTTTGGGACTAGATAGGTGACTTCCTCTAGACCCATCTGCTTGAGAAGTGACACCGCTAGTGCACAGCTAGTGGCACCATCGGCATCAAAATCGCCCACGATGACGACGCTCGCCTGAAACTCAATCGCATCTGCCAGCATCTCTGCCGCCTCTTGAGCGCCCTTCAGAGCGCTTGGGGGCAAGAGCTGATTCAGCGGTAGTGAAATATCGTTGAGATTATCCACGCCACGATTGGCGTAAATCTGTTTCAACGCCCGTGGCAGAGACGCATCACGTAGAGCGGGTGAAATGACGCCTTGACGGCGCTCTATGACCTCACTCATCAGACGCGGCAATTACCGGCCATGAAGGTCTGAACGACAGCGAGATCATTGGGAAGTACATCAAATGCTTCTGGACGATCAAATAGATCAGCCAGGTGATGTGGCAATTGAGCCTCGACGCCAATACCCGACGCTTCAATAGCGGCGGGGAATTTAGCGGGATGCGCCGTTGCTAAGGTAACCATCGCCGCCTGACTGTCTCCGTGACAAACCTTCGCAGCTTTCGTACCAATCGCAGTGTGGGGGTCAATGAGGTAACCATTATTGGACCAAACCTGCGCAATCTCTTCGCAGGTTTCATCATCCGAACAGCGGTGGCTGTTGAACATCGCTTTGGTTTGCTCAAGCGCCTGGTCAGACAACGCCAAGCCCCCCTCGACGAAGGTAGCCATCCATCGACTCAGTTCGTCGCCGTCTCGACCAGCAAGGTCAAACAATAGACGTTCAAAATTGGATGAAACCGTAATATCCATACTGGGCGACAACGTTGGCTCGAGTGTCAGGCGAGAGTAAACACCTTCTGTCAGCACACGGTGGAGTACGTCGTTCTTATTGGTCGCGATGACCAGCTTCTCAATGGGCAGACCCATTTTCTTGGCGAGATACCCCGCAAAAATATCGCCGAAGTTTCCGGTCGGCACCGAGAAACTGGTGGGTGCATCCAAGCGACCGAGGGCGAGCGCCGAGTAAAAGTAGTAAACGATCTGAGCCATGATGCGAGCCCAATTAATCGAATTAACAGCGACGAGACGTCGACCATCGGGTAGGAAGGACTCTGCGACAAAACTGGCCTTCACCATCGCCTGACAGTCATCAAAGTTACCCTGAATCGCTAGATTATGAATATTGGGCGCAATTACCGTCGTCATCTGTCGACGCTGAACTTCTGACACGCGGTCATGTGGATGCAGGATAAAAATATCGATGTTCTCACATCGTCGACAACCTTCGATTGCCGCGCTGCCAGTATCGCCGGAGGTGGCGCCCATAATGACCACTTTCTCGCCACGGCGCGCCAACACGTGATCGAGCAGTCGCCCGAGTAGCTGAAGAGCGAAATCTTTAAAGGCCAGGGTTGGCCCTTGGAACAGTTCTAACACCCATTGGTTGTGATCGAGCTGGACTAGCGGCGCGACCGCCGGATGTCTGAACTCGGCATAGGTTTCATCCAAGATTGCGCGAAGGTCAGCCTCATCAATGCAGTCCCCCACGAATGGCGAGACAATCTCATACGCGAGATCGGGATAGCTCATACCCTGCATGGCTATCAGCTGCTCACGTCTAAACGTTGGCAATTCGGTGGGAACGTACAAGCCACCATCCGAAGCTAGGCCGGCTAATAATACGTCTTCAAAATTGAGCTCGGGCGCCTGGCCTCGGGTACTCACATAGCGTATCGACATAGTAGAGACGTCCTCGGACTAAAAGTTTTCGACGCGAAGGCAAGTAACAGGTCCGCCGACGGAGGACAGAGCCTCAATGTCGGCAATCGCCTGTTCGATAGCTCGCGTGGGTGCCTCATCTGTCATAAGAATGACAGGCACCTTGGCGAGCGCTGCGCTTTCGGGCTTTTGAATTAATGACTCGATGCCAATCCCGTGTTGACTCAGACACTGCGTCAGCGAGGCCATGACTCCGGGCTTATCCTCCGCTTCAAGGCGAAGATACCAAGCCGATGAAACCTCGTTGATGTCCGCAATAACGGGCTGTGACATGGCACTGACACCTACCCCCATGCTTTGGATGCTCGGTTGCTCGTTACTAGCGATCGAGCGTGCAACTGAGACAACATCGGCCATGACAGCGCTTGCGGTCGGGCGTGATCCTGCGCCTGGCCCTACCAACAACAACTCCCCAACCCCAGACGCGTTGATCATGACGGCATTAAGAACACCATCCACCTGAGCGATCGCCTTGGCCTCGGGGATCAGCGTGGGGTGTACTCTCAATTGCAGCGTATCAATCTCGCGTTTCGCTATACCCAAATGCTTGATGCGATAGCCAAGTTCTCGCGCATACTCGATATCCGCTGGCGCCACACTATCGACGCCTTGTTTGAATGGCGCATTTGCGTCGATGCGTGCACCAAAAGCGAGTGAGGCAAGCAATACAAGCTTCTGCGCAGCATCGGTACCATCGACATCAAACGTTGGGTCCGCTTCCGCATAGCCCAGTGCTTGCGCCTCGGCGAGGACATCAGAAAACTCTCGACCCTTCGCCGCCATCTCAGTAAGAATAAAATTACCAGTACCATTAATAATGCCGGCAACCGATGAGACATGGTTACCTGCAAGGCTGGTCTTTACCGCTTCAATGACCGGAATTCCACCGGCGACAGCCGCCTCAAAACGCAGTGCAACGCCCTGTGATTCTGCCAAGGCAAACAGCTCTTCACCATGATCTGCCAGTAGCGCCTTATTTGCCGTTACCACGTGCTTACCACGGTTCAGTGCTTCGACAACAAGATCCTTGGCAACCGTTGTGCCACCGATAAGCTCAATCAGCACATCAACATTAGGATCGCGAGCCACATCAAAGACATCGCGCGAATCTCTCGCACCCAGGGTATCCACCTCTGGCTTGGGTGTTCTCGTAGCGACGTGAACAAGTTCCATCGTGCCGCCCACACGATTACTCAATACTTCGCCACCCTCGGACAGTAAGGCAATCACGCCTTGACCCACAGTACCGAGCCCACAGATACCAACTTTTATCTTTTGCGTTGTCATTCTGCTTTCCAGTCACTGGGAAGCCCAGCGCGTAGTACTTTTTTGATACCTCTCAGTGCCTGACGCGTCCGATGCTCGTTCTCGATAAGACCGAATCGCACGTATCCCTCACCATAATCACCGAAACCAAGTCCAGGCGACACTGCCACGCCCGCTTCTTTGAGCAGTAATTTACTAAACTCTAGTGAGCCCATTTGATCAAAAGGCGCCGGAATTTTCGCCCAGACAAACATCGTCGCCTTGGGAGGCGTAACGGGCCAACCGGCGCTATTTAAACCCTTACAGAGCACGTCGCGCCGGCTTTTGTACATCTGCCGGATCTCTTCAACGCAGGTCTGATCGGACTCCAGCGCTGTGATAGCCGCTACCTGAACGGGCGTGAAAATACCGTAGTCCAGATATGACTTGATGCGGGTGAGCGCTGCGATTAATTCCTTGTTACCGCAACAAAAACCAACGCGCCAGCCGGGCATGTTGTAGCTCTTTGAGAGGGTGAAAAATTCGACAGCAACCTCCATTGCACCGGGCACCTGGAGGATGCTGGGTGCTTTGTAGCCATCAAAGACGAGGTCGGCATAAGCGAGGTCATGAACCACCCAGATTTTGTGCTCGCGAGCGATCGCAACGACTTTTTCGAAAAAATCGAGCTCAACGCAGTCACCCGTTGGATTGGACGGAAAGTTAAGTACCAGCATTTTGGGCTTGGGATAGCTGGTACGGATGGCCTTATCCAACTCCGCAAAAAAGTCGCCCTCTTCGGTCATCGGTACATGGCGCAGATCTGCGCCTGAAATGACAAATCCGTAAGGGTGAATCGGATACGAGGGGTTGGGTACTAGAATTGCATCACCAACACCTGTTGTCGCCAGCGCGAGGTGTGCTAATCCCTCTTTGGAGCCAAGCGTGACAATAGCCTCGCTCGCAGGATCGAGTTCAACTTCGTAACGCGACTGGTACCAGTTACAGATGGCCTTCCGCAGTCGTGGGATACCCTTGGACTGGGAATACCGATGAGTATCTCCGCGATTAACCGTTTCTTTGAGCTTGTCGACGATGTGCTCAGGCGTGGGCTGATCGGGGTTCCCCATGCCAAAGTCGATAATATCTTCACCACGCGCGCGCGCAACCTGCTTCAACTCGCCAATTATATTGAAGACATACGGCGGTAACCGTTCAATGCGTTGAAACTGCTGATTCATTCACCTTTCCTGACAGTCACTGCCGAGACGGGCTTACTCGATACCCAATAGACTCGCGATATCTGAAGCTGATCGGTACCCCGGTATCATCTGACCATCACTGGTTACGATGGCCGGCGTTCCTCGGACTCCTAAACGGTTACCCAAAGCGTAATGCTCGGCCACCGGATTTCCCTCGCAATCGTTAAGCGGCATTTCAATGCCAGCCTTGAGCGAGGTTAGCGTCGCCTCTCGATTCCTGGCACACCATGCTGTTGCCAACTGCTTCGCTCCCTGTGACGCCATACCGCCCCTAGGGAAGGCCAAATACCTAACCTCTATGCCTCTTCGATTGAAATCATCCATTTCCAGGTGCAGCTTCCGGCAAAAACCACAGGTGATGTCAGTAAAGACAGTGATATGCGCTTTGGGTGGATCCAGAGGCGAGAAGACAATCATATCATTCTTATCTAAGTCACCGATGAGAGCGAGGCGATCCTCAATTCGGCGCTCCTCGGAGAGATTAGAGACCGACGATGAGGTGACTTTTAGCAAATCACCATTAAGAAGAAGAAAGTTTCCGTCGCGCGTGGCATAGAGGACGGGACCGTCGACGATTGCCACTTCGATAAGATCGTCAGATTCAGTCGCAGATACTCGGCCAATCGTGATAGCACTGCCCACCATGGCCGACAGACCTGCCTCGAGGCGTGATTTCGCCGCAGCGAAGCGTTCATCCTCACTGGCTATAGCTGCAGTCGTCGTAATGCCAATACACATGCTGATCGCAGTCAAAAACCATTTTGTTAGCTTTCGTTTCACCACTTTAGCCTCTCGGATGGTGCTTTTCGTGAAGCGCTTGCATTCTACTTCGCGCTACATGCGTATAAATCTGCGTCGTCGTCAGATCAGTGTGCCCAA
Organism: Halieaceae bacterium; assembly: GCA_902547755.1. Lineage (GTDB taxonomy): Bacteria > Pseudomonadota > Gammaproteobacteria > Pseudomonadales > Halieaceae > Luminiphilus. The sequence continues at coordinate 24,418 of CACCPA010000013.1, forward strand.
GCAACATTTGAACGACACGCAAATCCGCGCCGTGGTTAATCAAGTGCGTTGCGAATGCATGACGTAAGGTGTGAGGCGATAAACTGGCCTCGATGCTCGCTCGCTGAGCGTAGATTTTAATACGATACCAAAAGGTCTGGCGAGTCATCCTTGTCCCTCGCGTCGAGGGAAACAGCACATCGCTCTGTTTTCCACCTAACAAATCATGACGGGAGGACCGGATGTAATCGCTCACGGTGTCAATTGCCGCTTCCCCCAATGGCACCAATCGCTCTTTTCCACCTTTACCCAATACACGCACCACACCTTGATTTAGGCTGAGTTGCGGTAAGGTCAGATCGACTAACTCGGAAACACGCAGACCACAGGCGTATAAGACCTCGAGCATTGCCAAATCCCGATGCTCCACAGCGACAGCCGTGTCGGGTGCGGCCAGTAGTCGATCTACCTCGGCCTCCGATAATGACTTCGGTAAGGGACGAGAGGGTTTTGGTCGCTCAAGGTGTTGCGTAGGGTCCGCTGGAATATCACCCTCTCGCACGAGGTACTGATAAAAACTTCGCAGGCTCGAGAGCAATCGTGAAATGGACCGGTGTGAACTGCCTTCAGCTAGTCTCGCGCCTAGGTAGGCCTGAATATCCGATTCTGAGGCTGCCAAGGCATCGCTCTTACGCTGCTCGGAGAGCCAGCGATCGAGACCCTGTACGTCGCGCCTATACGCTTGGCAGGTGTTATCGCTCAGGCCTCTCTCCAGCCAAAGCGCTGTGACAAAACGATCGAGTTCGGAGGAAATCAGGCGACTCATTGCTGACCTCGCCCGCAGAAGTGTCTTAAGACAGCTTTTCCTTTATGCGTGCCGCCTTACCGGACAGTTCACGCAAGTAGTAAAGCTTGGCCTGTCTCACATCACCACGGCGCTTAACTGAAATCGAGTCAACCAGAGGACTATATGTCTGGAAAGTCCGCTCAACACCTACGCCGTGAGAGATCTTTCGCACTGTGAAAGCTGAGTTTAGGCCGCGGTTACGCTTGCCAATACAGACACCCTCGAATGCCTGAAGACGCTCGCGGTTACCTTCCTTCACCTTTACCTGAACAACAACAGTGTCTCCCGGCGCAAAGGCAGGAACATCTTTTGTCATTTGCTCAGCATCAAGCTCCGCAATAATTTTGTTGGTACTCATGGCTATCTCCTTGGCTTACTGCTCTTCGGCGAGCAGCGGCACACGTTAATCTCATAATCTCGTTTTCTAGCGGTCGCTTATATCGTAAACACCTACTCTTGGGTGCTGCTCATGTTTGGATGCTAAACCCTATTAAGGTCCTCACTGCATATCCCAACGCGCTAACAAGCTCCGCTGTTCATCACTCAGGTCAAAGTCAGAAATCAGGTCTGGCCTTCGCTCGAGGGTCCGTTTCAGCGACTGGGCCGCACGCCAATCGGCGATACGTGCGTGGTCACCGCTGAGCAGTACAGATGGCACTGCCTCACCCTCAAAAATCTCAGGGCGCGTATAGTGCGGACAGTCGAGCAATCCGTCAACAAAAGAGTCCTGTTCTGCGGACAATTCATCACCTAAAACACCCGGAATGCGACGAATTAACGAATCCATAACCAACATGGCCGGTATTTCACCGCCACTGACCACGATATCACCAACCGATAACTCAATATCTACGTATCGCGAAACAAAGCGCTCATCAAAGCCTTCGTAACGCCCAGCGACAAAAATGAGCGATTCTTGCTGCAACAAAGTCGTCAATAATCGCTCGTCCACAACCTGCCCTTGGGGACTCATGGCAATAACAGGTGCCTGACCACCTAGAAGGTTTTTCGCGCTCTCCACTGCGGCTGTCATGATCGGCGCAGTCATCACCATACCCGGTCCGCCGCCATAGGGCCTGTCATCCACAGTCCCATGTTTGTCGGTGGCAAACTCACGCGGATCGATGACTTCTATACTGCATCGACCGTCTCGAATCGCTCTACCCGTGACACCCCAATCGGTAACAGCAGTGATCATCTCTGGGAAGATACTGATAAAGCCGAATTTAGACTGCATGACCTCGTTAGTCATCGGGATGCCACCTGACAGAAATTCGCTGCGATTCGATATCGACCGCCACAATCACATCGTCTTCAAGCCATGGGATCAAGCGTTCTCGATCATCAATGCTCTCTTCCGTGGGTCGAACCACCAGGACATCGTTCGCACCGGTTTCAATGAGGTGATCGACGCAGCCCAAGCTGAGGTTTTTGTCGTCGACGCTGAGCTCAACCCGACAACCGATCAGATCACGCCAGTAAAATTCACCATCTTTCAGACCGGGAAGCGAAGATTCAGGTATGTGGATGGAGTGACCTCGGAGCAACTCCGCTGCGTTTCGATCATCCACGCCTGCAAGCTTCGCAATGGATCCCTTTCCTAGCGATCGCACGGCCGTGATATCCACCGATCGAACACGATTGCCACGTGGATCAGTCAGTTGCTTGGGTGAAAGTGAGGTAAGCGAGGCTGGGTCTTCAAGATTAATGCGAACCTTGACCCAGCCCTTGATTCCATGGACGCCGACGATAGTGGCGATGGAAATACGATGTGATGTGGCGTCTGAGGCCGCCACCAGTGACCTATTAGGCTGCAGCGGCTGCTACGGTTGCCGCTTCTTTGATCAAACGAGCAACGCGGGGGGAAAGTTGAGCACCCTTGGCAACCCATGCATCAATACGATCAGTGTCGATACGAAGACGCTCTTCCTGACCGCGCGCAATAGGATTGAAGAATCCGACGCGCTCAATAAAACGTCCGTCGCGCGAGTTACGGCTGTCCGTAACGGTCACGTGATAGAAGGGGCGCTTTTTAGAACCACCTCGTGAGAGACGAATTGTAACCATGACTATGTCCTAGCTGTTTACCGCCGGGGGGTATCCCACAGCAAATTTGAGGTCGCGAACATTACATGAAGTCCGCTCAGGTTTAAAGACCTCAGAGACGGAATAATTAACGCCTGGGAAAACCCGGAGGTAAGCCACCACCGGGAGGCATACCACCACCGCCACCCATCATGCCGCCCATGCCACGCATCATGCGTTGCATGCCACCGCCCTTCATTTTCTTCATCATTTTCTGCATCTGCTTGTGCTGCTTGAGCAGGCGGTTGAGGTCAGGCACCCCTGTTCCCGATCCCGCCGTGATGCGCCGTTTCCGCGATGGATTAATGAGATCTGGGTTTTTGCGTTCTTTGGGTGTCATGGAGTTAATCATCGCCTCCATGCGATCGAACTGCTTCGTATCCAACTGCGACTGTGCTGCCTGAGCCATGCCGCCCATGCCCGGCATTTTGTCGAGCATGGCGCCAATGCCGCCCATATTTTTCATCTGCTGGAGCTGGTCACGGAAATCTTCGAGATCAAAGCGACCACCCTTCTCAACCTTCTTCGCGAGACGATGGGCCTTATTTTTATCAACCTTTCGCTCGGCATCCTCGATGAGCGAGAGTAAATCGCCCATGCCCAAAATACGTGAAGCTAGACGATCGGGATAAAACGGCTCGAGCGCCTCAGTCTTTTCACCAACACCCATAAACTTAATGGGCTTACCCGTTACCGAGCGGACTGACAGCGCGGCACCGCCGCGAGTATCGGCATCGACCTTGGTCAAGATCACACCGGTGAGTGCCAAGGCTCGATCAAAGGCGGTCGCTGTATTCACAGCGTCCTGACCGGTCATGGCATCGATCACAAACAGCGTCTCTACCGGATTGATCGCCTTATGGAGCGCGCTAATCTCAGCCATCATCTCTTCATCAATGGCTAGTCGGCCTGCCGTATCGACCAGAAGAACGTCGCTGAATGCCGTCTTGGCGTTCTTCAGTGCACGGTTAACGATATCAACGGGACGCTCGTCCACTGTCGTAGGCTCAAAGCGTGCGCCGACCTCGTTGGCTAGGGTTTCAAGCTGTTTGATGGCCGCTGGACGGTACACATCAGCGCTAACGACAGTGACCTTTTTCTTTTCTCGCTCCATGAGGTAGCGAGCCAGTTTGGCGACCGACGTCGTTTTACCCGCACCCTGCAGACCGGCGACCATAACAACGGCTGGCGGTTGGGCGGCCAGATTGAGTTGCTCGTTGGCTTCTCCCATGACCGCTTGAAGTTCGGCCTGAACAATTTTTAGAAACTCCTGGCCGGGAGAAAGACTCGAGGACACCTGAGTACCGACCGCACATTCCTTTACCCTATCAGTAAAATCCCTGACCACAGACAGTGCGACGTCAGCTTCCAAAAGCGCCATGCGCACTTCGCGCAGGGTTTCTCGAATATTGTCTTCAGTGAGGCGGGATTTGCCCGCCATCGCCTTGAGGCTGGCCGATAGACGTTCACTCAAGCTTTCAAACATGTCTCTACCTATATCGAATAACAGTGTCGCGGACGCTGGAACCACGTAGTATACGCCTAGGTGAAAAAAATAATTAGGGGAGCAGGGTATTCGCAATGCCAGACAGTGACGTCAGTCAGCTACTTGCGCTAATGGCTACCGGTGCGGCAGCACTGTACTTATACACGGCCGTACGTCAGCTTCTACTCCTGGAAAAGCGAGAGGAAAACCTTTCCAAAGCGGTCCTTGTACCGGGTCTCATTGCATTGGCACTGCATGGCTACGTGATCTACGCCGGCGCCACCTCGGTTAGCGCAAGTTTTGGCTTCTACAAGGTCGCCTCCATCACTTTTTGGCTCATGGGCGTGCTGAGCGTGCTGATTGTGATCGTTCGCCCGCTACAAACTCTGCTGATCGCCATCTTCCCACTTGCGGCTATTTCGGTCCTCGTTGCAACGCTCACTCCCGAGACAGCGCGACCTATGACGGAGACTCCGCGCGGACTGCTACTCCACATTTCCACATCCATCATTGCCTACGCGCTGTTTGGTCTGGCGATGCTGCAAGGATTGCTGGTGCTTCAACAAAGTCGTCTGCTCCGACAGCACAAGACCCGCGGTTTAATCCGTCGACTTCCTCCGCTGGATGCAACCGAGCAACTGATGTTCGAACTCATACTCATGGGCACCGTCATTCTCAGCGTCTCTATCGTCGCCGGGATCTACTATGTTGAAGACTTGTTCGCGCAACATTTGATCCATAAAACGGTTCTTACCGTTATCGCTTGGATTGTTTACGGCATTTTAGCGACCGGACATTTCACGCACGGCTGGCGAGTTAATACGGCTGTCATGTTATGTGCCAGTGGCTTTGCCCTTCTGACACTCGGTTTCTATGGCTCAAAGCTGGTGTTGGAATTAGTACTGAACTGAGAAAAACAGGGTTGCTACCCGTCCGTTTTTTCTCAACAATCACCAAACATGCTAACGCCCAACCTTAAAGTTTGAACGACGCCCCGCTGGGACTCCTCTTTGCCATCTTGGCTGGCCTTATCCTTCTCTCTGGTTTCTTCTCCAGCTCCGAGACGGGCATGATGGCACTCAACCGTTACCGCCTAAAGCACTTGCAGCAGCAAGGCCACAAGGGTGCGTTGCGTGCCGGCAAATTGCTCACGAGGCCGGATCGATTAATTGGTCTCATCCTGATTGGTAATAACTTGGTCAATATTCTGGCATCTGCTATTGCAACCGTCGTCGCCATTCGGCTGTACGGCGATGCAGGCATCGCAATCGCGACAATCACACTGACAATCGTGATTTTGATTTTCGCGGAAATTACACCCAAAACGATTGCGGCCCTTCATCCGGAAAAAGTGGCCTTTCCTGCCAGCGTGATTTTGCTGCCACTGATGAAACTCATCATGCCATTGGTTTGGGCTATCAATGCAATTACCAATAGCTTGCTGTCATTGTTCGGATTCAAAGCTGATGCGTCGAGCGAGGATGCGCTGACACAGGAAGAGCTCCGCACCATTGTGAACGAGTCGAGCGGCCTTATACCTCGCAGACACCGCAACATGCTGGTCAATATCCTCGATCTAGAACAGGTCACCGTGAACGACATCATGGTGCCAAGAAATGAGATCTACGGTATTGACCTTGAAGATGATGACGAGACGATACTGACTCGTCTAACCGGCAGTACCCACACGCTGGTGCCCGTGTTCAAGCGCGATATCAACAAGATCGAAGGCGTCCTGCATCTACGTCACATCGGTCGATGTCTCAACGAAGGTAAGCTCGATCGCTCTGCACTACTGCGCGAACTGCAGGAGCCCTACTTCACACCTGAAAATACCGCACTACACATTCAGCTTCGACACTTCCAGCAGCGCAAACTTCGACTTGGAATGATTGTCGATGAATACGGGGATATTCTTGGCCTTGTGGCTCTCGAGGACATCCTCGAGGAAATCGTGGGCAACTTCACCTCGAATCTCGTAGAGGATCAGGAAGAAATCGCCACGACGGCAGACGGCGGCGCATCCTGCACGGGCAGTATTCCTATCCGAGATATCAATCGACAGTTTGATTGGGAGTTGCCAACAAATGGTCCTAAGACCATCAGTGGCCTTGCACTTGAAGCTCTGGAGGCGTTTCCAATGGGGCCTGCTTCCGTCAAAATTGGTAACTATCAGCTGGATGTTGAATCGATCGAAGGCAACGCTATCACTCAGGTGAAGGTCACTCCGCTATCGCTCGTGACCGCCGACGACGACTGACTGCTTAGAAAATTGAAAATCCAGCGTCTTTACGGCGCTGTGCCGACGCCTCAAGAATCTCTCGCTTCCGATCATCATCAGCGGTGAACCAATCGACAATTTCATTGCCCGTTCTGAAACAACCTTCGCACACATCGTTTTGATCGAGAGAGCAGACCGAGATGCAGGGCGACTCGGGTGGATTACTCATGAGGGTCTCCTGCCTCCTGTGTGTCGTAAAACTCGGACGCAAACTCGTCTAACCTACCCGACTCAATCGCCTCGCGAATACCGCGCATATGGGTCTGGTAGTAGGTCAGGTTGTGAATCGTGCACAGCTGCGAGCCCAAAATTTCGTTGCAGCGATCCAGGTGATGTAAATAAGCCCGGCTAAAATTCTGGCAGGTGTAACAGACACAGTTATTATCCAGTGGCCGAGTGCTGGTCTTGTGCCGAGCGTTACGTAACTTGATAACGCCGTGACTCGTAAACAAATGTCCGTTTCGTGCATTACGTGTTGGCATCACGCAGTCGAACATATCGACGCCAAGACGCACAGCTTCGATCAGATCAGAGGGCGTGCCCACGCCCATCAGGTAACGTGGTCTGTCCTCGGGGAGCTGATGCGCAATGTCGTCAAGGACCTTGATCATGTCGTCCTTAGGCTCACCCACGGAGAGACCGCCAATGGCGTAACCATCGAAGCCAATGTTGACCAGCCCTTCGAGTGATTCTTCACGCAAGTGTTTGTACATACCACCCTGCACGATGCCAAACAAAGCTGAAGGGTTATCACCATGGGCTGACTTGCTTCGCTCGGCCCACCTCAGCGACAGCTCCATGGAGACACGCGCTTCCTCTTCTGTCGCGGGGTAGGGTGTGCACTCATCGAAGATCATCACAATGTCACTACCGAGAGCTCGCTGGATTTGCATCGAGGTCTCAGGATCGAGAAATACCTTGTCGCCATTGACCGGGGACTTAAACGTGACACCGGACTCCTCCACCTTGCGAACGTCACCCAAGCTAAACACCTGGAAACCACCGGAGTCGGTCAAGATGGGGCCTTGCCAGCCCATGAAATCATGTAGGTCGCCGTGCAAACCAATGATGTCAGTGCCCGGACGCAACCAGAGGTGAAAGGTATTACCCAACAAAATGTGCGCACCCGTAGCACGTACATCCTCTGGCGTCATACCTTTGACCGTGCCGTAAGTACCCACTGGCATGAAGGCGGGCGTCTGAACGGTACCTCGGTCAAACGCAATGGCGCCGCCTCGCGCCAAACCATCAGTTGCTTTAACTGAGAACTCCACCTTCAGCTGCCTCCTTTTCGCGTGACGAACATTGCATCACCGTAACTAAAAAATCGGTATTCCTTTTGCACTGCAGTCGCGTAAGCGGCCATCGTTTCCTCGTAGCCTGCAAAGGCAGAAACCAGCATGATGAGCGTACTTTCAGGTAAGTGAAAATTCGTAATCATGGCATCGACCACGCGAAACTCGCAGCCGGGATACAGAAAGATATCACTATCACCCTCAAAGGACGCCGGGCATCCAACCGCTAATTCACCCGAGGCTGCAGCTGTTTCGAGTGATCGTACCGATGTTGTTCCCACGGCAATAACACGCCCACCGCGCTCGCGGCAGGCGCGAATCGCATCAACGCAGACCTCATCAACCTCAAGCCACTCGCTGTGCATTTTGTGGTTATCAATGTCATCGACTCGCACGGGTTGGAAAGTGCCTGCGCCAACATGCAAGGTGACATAAGCAGTGTCCACGCCCCTGAGGCGGAGTGTTTCAAGCAATGGCTTATCAAAATGCAGACCAGCGGTCGGCGCCGCTACTGCACCTTCACGTTTGGCATAGACCGTCTGATAGCGGTCTCTATCCTCTTCCGTATCCTCGCGATCGATATACGGCGGGAGCGGCATGTGTCCGTGTAGCCGCATCATCTGAGACACGCTTCCTGTCTCCGCCTCAAGCTCAAACAGTGCGCCTGAACGACCTGTTACTCGAAGACTAAAGTCTGAAATATCGCCATTTGCGTCAGGGGTGATATAGATCAGGCTTCCCTCTTTCGGACTTTTACTCGCTCGCACGTGAGCCAGTACCGAGCCATCATCCTTGAGTCGCTCAATCAATATCTCTACGCGGCCGCCGGTTTGCTTTTGCCCATACAGCCTCGCAGATATCACGCGGGTATTGTTAAAGACAAGTAGGTCGCCAGGGTGAACAAGCGCTTCAAGCTCCAAAAACTGACGATGAGACACGTTACCCGTTGATCCGTCGAGCACTAGCATTCGAGAGCCGCTGCGATCAGACAGTGGTGCCTGGGCGATCAGATGCTCAGGTAAGTCGAAGTAAAAGTCAGATGTTTTCATCGAATAAATGTAGCGAATATCTCAGGTTGAACGCCCCGACCAAGCGACACATTACAAAAAAGGTTTTCACGCAATGTACGCTTATTAAAAGTGGTCAGGAGCAAAGACCTGCGGCAAAAAGTTCTGTGGCTGCAGGTACGTTGGTGATTCACACCCCAGTTAACTGTTACGGGAAACTATCTCCCTGACACATCTCATTAGAAGGTCTCGTTCCCATAGAGGGTCTCGTCATAAAAAAAGCCGGCATAAGCCGGCTTCTATCAAAACGGTCCGCATTGCTTATTTAGCTTCCTCGTCATCAGCAGGGGCTTCCTCTTCAGCAGGCTCTTCCGCAGGGGCTTGCTCTTCAGCCGCTGTCTCCTCGACAACTTCTTCAACCGTCTCTTCGACGTCAGGCGATGCTTCGGTCGGAGCCACGACTTTAATGAGCTCCTCCGCAATCAAGATGTTTACTTTTTCTTCACCGTTAACAGGCTTGCCATTGGCATTTTGAACAGCGTAACGATTGTCGCCACGCAGGAAAATTTTGTACTCAGCGGTCTTACGGACAAGCTTCATCGCCATGTCTTTTCTCCCTCAAGATACTCAGATAACCGCGCAGGACCCGTTGCCCCGCGTCAAAGTGCGGCGGAGTATACAAGCAACTGACAATTATAGCGATCCTTTCATTGCCGAATCAGTCTGAACTGATATACTCCGCGCCCTTCCTATCTTTTTGCCGGAGTGGTGGAATTGGTAGACACGACGGATTCAAAATCCGTTGCCTTTAAAAGCGTGCCGGTTCAAGTCCGGCCTCCGGTACCACACCACTTCATAGGTCTCTGAAAACTAAGCATTTACTAAGGGCTGCCTAGTCGTCAAGGAAACACTTGGTGCTACTGTTAGTGCTACTTAGAGCCGGGGCAGGTGACCATACCCCCTCCCGTATATGTATACGTGTGGGTTCCGAAGTTAAGGGGGTTTTGGGTGTAAACCAGATGTCACTGTCGCTGTAGCTACCTGCGAGATACATCAGGAGCCAATTTGAAAAAAGTAGGTCTTTAGAAACAGGGCCGTGATTGCTGTTGGTTCTGGGTAGGCACATTGGAGGGTAAAAAATGCCCCATCACAAATAGGCACGGGGCGAAATAGACCTTTGCGGTTTACACTAAAATTACTAACGAATAGGTGACACAAAAGCAGATGGAGCAGACTAAGAGAATTGGTCCTACCTGCTCCAATGCTGTAACAAGAAACTGAGTCATTGCAGTCCTCCTACGTTATAGAAACCTCCGTCAGAATGTTGACTAAGGCACAACGTGACTGCATTTTCCGTGCCAACTAGCCAGACCCGCTGTAATACTTTGCAGAACAGGGCCGTAATTTCTGTTGTTTAACCGTCGTTAGTCCTCGGTGAACATTCAGGACAACAGTTAATGAAGAATAGCTATTTGTAGTCAGTCCCGACTTATCGATTGAGACTGGTTTCCAGCAGGTTCAAAAGCTTTACTTCAGAGTCAGAAACCTCGCCGCATTCACCAAAAATACTCTTTCAGATAGAAAAAATGAGATTAACAGCGCCCTCCGCTATCTTTTTGTAGAGAAACTCGGACCTTTGTGTGGCTATAACGCATCATTGCACTATTAATTTTAGATGAAACCTTTTAGAAAAATTTTAAGTAATGAAGTTAGGAGCGGAAATATGACTTAGCCAGTGATTTTATGTTTCGGAGCATTGTCGCTCATTACGTGGGCTATTGTTCGTCAAGATCAGCTGAGCATGTTTACTGGCGATTGGTTCTCACCATTGTTTGTATTGCTTGGCGGCACCTTCATAGCTTTAAGTGTCAGCAAAGACAGAGAAAATTTATTGATAGAGCGATTGGAAGCGTTTAGGACTGGCTGCATTCTCTTCGGAGCGGCGGGTACGTTGACCGGAGTCATCAGCATGATGGCGAGTATGGACAATCCAAAGATGATTGGCCCCGCCCTCGCTCTCGCTTTACTGACGCTGCTCTACGCTGCCGTTTTCAATTACCTTGCCAAGTTGGTGATCATCAGTAAGTCAGGTGGAGGCTAAGTGCCTTTGTCATAAAGGTCCATATCAATCCATCTGACATAACTTAGTAAGCCTCCTGTGCAGCTGAAATACAAATCCAATGCTTTCCAAGGAGGACGCCTGTACACGCCCTTCCAGAGCCTCCCAGACCGTCGTATGAGGCCTAGGATTAACACTCTAATTGATGGGGGAAATATCTGCGAAGTGAACTTCAGTGCTAACCATCTGAGGCTCAATTTAGCCTTCAGCGGTGGCGTCGACGCAGGGGATGATCCTTACACAACAGTTGGTGAAGAGGCTGGTATTGAGCCTCGTGACTTGGTTAAAAAGTTCTTTACGATTGCTATGGGTGGTGACAATGAAGCAGGTGCGTTACCCGCTTGTTTTAAGGGAGGCATCAGCAAGGAGAACTTACAACAGCTGAAGGAAGCGTCGCTCAAGGTTTTTCAAAACCTGGAACTATTTAATGGCTGGGGAATTACGCTCAGAACTTTGAAGGTCAGATACTGAAAAACGTTATGCTGGAGGGCGCGAAACAAGGAACTGTGTGTTTACCCGTCCATGACGCCATTGCCGTCCCTACCGAAGAGAGTGGCTGGGCATGTGACGAGATGCGCTACCAGTGGGATAAACAGAAGAATGTTTCTGGGTTGGTTAGAGTCACCACCGACAAATCGGCTTGCGCAAATAAAGCGGCACATTAATCCTTGTAATCTTGCGATAGGTTGCAAATCGCGACGAAAGAGGGTTAATTGAAGGCCAAAATGTTTAATCACAGCCACGTTACGTAGGAGTATAAATGTTAGAGCATGACGGATGCGAGTTTTATGTGGGCCATGGAGTGAACCTGTCGGGAGCTACAATAAGTATAGCTGGGACCGCACGTATTGACGGAACCATGGACGGCACCATCAAAGCAGGTCATTTGATTGTCGGTGCCGAAGGAAAGTTAAAGGGGGAGATAACAACCGACACAGCAGAGATTCAGGGTGTTGTTGAGCAAACTTTGTCTGTGGCAAACCTGCTTACTTTAAAAGCGACCGGAATGGTCAATGGCACGGTGGTTTACGGAGAGTTGCAGTGTGAGCAAGGGGGAAGGTTAATTGGGGAACTTTCGACGAACAGTAGCAGCGTGGCTAGGGCTGAACGAACAGTCGTATCAATCTCAGACGAGTGAAGCAAAGCCAACTGATTTCCAATCTCTTGAGGTTCTATCAGAAGAGTTAGAAGACACCATTGAAGCGCAAGCTTCAGACATGACTGTGGTTGAGCGTTTGAGTTTCAAGGGCTTTAGTCGGAGTAACAATGGGCAAACACGCTTTGCAGGACAACCTTACAAACTTCTACTGGTTGCCAATCCTAAAGGAGGGGTCGGGAAAAGTTCCCTGTCAGTACTTTTAACTGCATTTTCAGGTCTTGAGCGGGTACTTTTTGCGGACATCGACCCTCAACAGTCTACTAAGCTCGCCTTTGAAGCCATGTTTGGTGAAGAAGCAACTAGTAACAGTCTTCTTGAGATCACCAATTTGGGTGACATAGAGAAGGTGATTCGTAAGGTCGCTGGACAACCAAAGCGAACTATCCTTATAGACACACCCGCTGGAATGACGCCGGACGCCATTGCAAAACAACCCTTAGTATCTTTACTGCTGGTTCCGGTATCAAGTAGCGCTGTTGAAATGAGAGCGACGTTTAATTTTATATCGGGCTTGCTGGCCAAGAATTACACTGTACCCATACTAATAGTACCCAACAAAATTGACGATAATTCTGATCTTCTACGGATCATCGCTGAGTTCGGAAAGCTACCATGCATGTTGGCGACACCCATCCCATACGATAAAAATATTGAAAAGTTATTGGCTGAGCAGCAATTTCCGGGACAACTTAGTGACCTAAGAAAAGCTGCTTTCCCCTTGATCCGTAGTATTAATAATGCGATCAAATCGCCTCACTTGCCGGCCTCAAATCTTAGGCAGATTGATTAGAAATACTTATCAATTTGTAAAGTGGCCATTTCCTTTACTCACTTACCCACCATACGCTCCAAGTAGTCCCTATAAAGGCACGGATCATATCTAAACCCAACTACCGTACTTATC
>CACCPA010000014.1 GCA_902547755.1 Halieaceae bacterium
TGTTCCGCAACGGCGCGTTCGAGCACGGGGGCGCTGTCGACAAAGGCCCTAAATTCCCCCGAGCCCAGTTCTAGGCGTATACGATCCGCCAGCTTGGCCAGTCGTGACCGGATGATCTTATGGTAGTCGCGTCCAACGGCATAACGTGAGACGAAACCCTTTTCCGAGGCGCCCATGACCTGCCACGCGTCTTGTGCCTCCGGCTGATAATCCATTCGACAAGAGATAACCGTACAGGTGCCGGGGACAAGCTCCGAAGGGCGACTGCGTTTCGTACCATGTCGGCCCATCCAGCCCATAGTGCCCTGGTAACCCGCGTCTAACCATTTTTGGAGATAGGCTTCGTGTTCATTGAGCTCGATCCCTGTAAACCCAATATCTTGAAAACCTAAGTCTGCCGCCCAGTGACGGATGGTTTCGACTAATTCGCTGTGCTCTTCGTTATTCACCGCAACATTGTGACAGATAGGGGCCTGACCAAGGTACACTCTGCGCATGAGTAGTTTCGGTTCCTTCACGCAATTCTTACCTGATGAGGCAGCGACCGTGGCCGCGGGCTCTGCGATCGGACGTGCCCTCACTTCAGGAGTCGTTGTTTTTTTAATGGGTGAACTCGGCGCCGGAAAAACCACGTTCACACGCGGCGCCCTTCGAGCGCTTGGGCATGCCGGCTCTGTGAAGAGCCCTACCTACACGCTGTGTGAGCCGTATGACCTTTCCGATCCAGGGCAGTTCTGCCATTTAGACTTGTACCGGTTGTCGAACCCCGAGGAGTTAGAGTTTCTGGGAATCAGAGACTACGTAGCCAGTGGCGCCATGTTATTCATCGAATGGCCATCGAAAGGTGAGGGCTGGTTGCCGACGCCCGATCTACAGGTCGCCCTGGTTGAATCCAATAATGGACGTGAGTTGAAGGTCACCGCGTTGACGGATATCGGTGAAGGTGTTCTGACACGTATGGATGAATGTCATGCGTAACCACCGTCGCTCACCACTGGCGATAATCTGCTTGATCACGCTGTTGGCAGCGCATGTATCGGCAAGCGTACAGGTGGAGGATGTTCGCCTTTGGCGTGCTCCCGATCACACCCGAGTGGTGCTGGATTTATCAGGGCCTACGACTCACAAAGTGCTGGAACTCGCAAATCCATCGCGGTTAGTCCTCGATGTGAGCGATGCGTCATTGGCAGGGGCGTTGACCGATTTACCACTCGATGGCACGCCCATCGCTCGAGTTCGATCAGGTATTCGTGAAGGACAGGACCTGCGTGTTGTTTTTGATCTCTCCGCAGACGTAAATCCTAAGAGCTTCCAGTTGGCACCGAATGAGCGAACGGGTCATCGTCTGGTGCTCGATCTATTCGACGCTGAGACCTCCAAGCAGCCGGTGATCGCTGCGCCAAAGAAAACGGTAAAAAAGGCGGATACGCGCCGCCCTGTCGTGGTGGCCATTGATGCTGGGCATGGGGGTGAGGACCCGGGCGCTTCAGGACCCAAAAAATTGCGTGAGAAACACGTGGTCCTGCAAATCGCTAATCGATTGAAGTCAAAGTTTGATACCTCATCGCAGTTCCGGCCTGTGATGATTCGCACCGGGGATTACTACATCACGCATAAGGGCAGACGAGACCTGGCGCGGAAAAATCAAGCTGATCTGTTTATTTCGATTCACGCTGACGCCTTTACTCATCCGTCGGCGAATGGTGCCTCTGTTTATGCGCTGTCGACCCGCGGAGCCACCTCTACAATGGCACAGTTCCTCGCCGATAAAGAGAACGCGGCTGATTTGGTCGGCGGCGTCGCAGTGTCGGATATGGACGACGTTTTGGCAGGTGTCTTAACCGATCTTTCGATGACCGGTACGCTCGATTCGAGTTTGAGCGTGGGCGCCGATGTCCTAGGCGAAATGGGTAAGGTGGCTCCAAGGTTACACAAAACAAAGGTCGAACAGGCGGCTTTCTTGGTGCTTAAGTCTCCAGATATTCCCTCGATTCTCGTGGAAACCGGATTTATTTCTAATCCCAAAGAGTCGTCACTGCTAGCAACGCCCACTTATCAGGATAAAATGGCGAGCGCTATTTTCCGAGGCGTGCAACGTTGGTTTAAATCAAACCCCCCGCCCGGCACTGTTTTCGCGCGATCGTCCTCTGGGGAGCGCCTCACTGAGCGCACGGTGAAGGTAGTTAGGGGTGACACCTTGTCCGGCATTGCCGCGAAGTATGCAGTGTCCGTTGATGAGTTAATGCGAAGCAATTCACTGGCGTCTAAAACTATCAAAGTCGGTCAGGTCTTGATTATTCCGGAGTCCGGCTGATGTCGCTTGGACAGATCAAACAACTCGACAACCGACTGGCTAACCAGATAGCGGCGGGGGAGGTTGTTGAGCGTCCAGCCTCGGTGGTTAAGGAACTTCTAGAAAATGCGCTCGATGCTAGTGCGACGGTGATCACCGTCGATGTCGACGAAGGTGGCGTCAAACGCATACGCATTACTGACAATGGTACCGGTATCGACCCAGAGGACCTCCCCTTGGCACTGGCTCGCCACGCTACCAGCAAAATTGCAACGATTGATGATCTTGAGGCGGTAGCGACTCTGGGTTTTCGCGGCGAGGCGCTGGCCTCCATCGCATCGGTTTCCAAGTTGTCCGTCACCTCCAACACCTCTGATAACCCCAGTCACGGTCAGGTAGCGCGTTGTGAAGGCCGTGAGATGGAAGTTACGGTATCGCCAGCCGCGCATCCCAGAGGCACGACGTTGGAGATACGAGACCTCTTTTACAACACGCCAGCGCGTCGCAAGTTTCTTCGCACAGAGCGGACGGAGTTGGCGCGTATTGAAGAGGTTGTAAAGCGAACCGCCTTGGCACGCCCCGACGTTAGCTTTGTCTTATCTCATAATGGCAAAGTGCTTCATCGGTTGACGGCGGGTACGACAGAGCATGATCTTCAGCGGCGCGTCATTGGCATTTGTGGTGAATCGTTTGCACGTGAGAGTGTCGTCGTCGATCGAGTCGCGCATGGCTTATCACTGCGTGGCTGGGTGGGTTTGCCCACCTTCTCTAGGTCGCAGGCAGATTTGCAGTATTTCTTCGTCAACGGCCGGGTGGTCAAAGACAAGGTCATTACTCATGCGGTTCGGCAAGCATACCGAGATGTGCTCTACGGCGGACGTCATCCGGCTTACGTCCTATTCCTCGAGTTGGACGCGAATCGCGTTGACGTGAATGTCCATCCGACGAAACATGAGGTGAGGTTTCGCGATAGTCGATCGGTTCACGGGTTCGTCTTCAGCACGCTGGGGCGGGCTCTCGCTGATGTCAGGCCGGCGGATATGGCCACCCGTGCTAACCTCGATCAAGTCGCCGAATCGCAGCCCTTGGAAAGTCAGTTTCAGCAGGTCTCGATGGGGCTGGAAATCCCCCGAGGCACTGATAGCTTGAGTGAGCCCACAGCTAGTCCAAACGCTCTCGACGAAGCGCTTCCGCAGCCATCATCATTTACTGCTGCGGGGGCTGATAGGCGCGGATTCAGCGCTGGACTTAACCCTGGACCTTTAGCATCAGGCGCTTCGGTTTCGGAGGTTGATGTGCCGCCTTTGGGCTTTGCCATTGCGCATCTTCATGGCACGTACATTGTCGCGCAGAACGCCGAGGGTATGGTGCTGGTTGACGCCCATGCGGCGCATGAACGAATCACCTATGAACGTTTGAAGGTGGCAAGGGCAAATTCATCGATTGCCAGTCAGCCGCTACTGGTTCCGATGCCAATTACACTGACAACCGCAGAGATGGGCGCGTGCGAGGAATTCTCAGACCTATTTTCGCAATTAGGCCTGGTGGTCGATGCCGCTAGTGATGACACGGTGCTAATTCGGGAGATTCCCGTCATTCTGGCTAGGGACAATGCGGTCAACTTGGTGCGCGATGTGTTGGGCGACCTTGCACAGGTGGGTCATAGCGATCGCTTATCGGCGCGTATGGATGAAATTCTTGCAACGATGGCCTGCCACGGTTCGGTGCGTGCAAATCGGGCGTTGTCGATTGCCGAGATGAATGCATTATTGAGGGACATGGAGGTCACTGAAAACTCCGGACAGTGTAATCATGGCCGCCCTACATGGGTCCAATTGGGACACGATAAGTTAGATAAGCTGTTCCTTCGTGGGCGATGATTTGGCCGATCCGTTAATTTGTCTGATGGGGCCGACGGCGGCCGGCAAGACAGATACCGCTGTTGCTCTTGCTGAGTCGTTTGATCTTGAGTTGATCAGTGTGGATTCGGCACTGGTTTACCGGGGGTTATGTATCGGTGCAGCACAGCCTGACTATCCGCATCACCTGATTGACATTCGTGATCCTGCCGACGTGTACACGGCGGTAAATTTTGTTGAAGACACTCTCAGCTGTATCGCCGATGCGCGAGCACGCGGGCGCCGCGCGGTATTGGTAGGTGGAACGATGATGTACTACCGCGCATTAATTGAGGGACTGTCCGATATGCCCGCCTCAGATCCGGTTATCCGCGCTGAGATAGAGCGAGAGGCGTCGCGGGTGGGATGGCCCGAGATGCATCGACAGCTTTCGGCAGTGGATCCCGACACGGCAAATGACCTGCATCCCAATCACAGTCAACGCATTTCGCGCGCGCTGGAAGTTTTTCGCCAGACGGGCATTTCCATAAGCCAGTGGCAACGCGCGAGTACCCAAGAGGCCCGCGATGCCGTCTGTCTGGCTCTTGCCCCCGAGGATCGAGCCACGCTGCATGCCCGGATCGAAACTCGCTTTGACCGCATGCTGGAGGCCGGTTTTGTTGAGGAGGTGAAAACTCTGTTCGATCGGGGTGACTTGCACACCGACCTCCCCGCAATCCGAGCCGTCGGTTACCGACAAATTTGGTCACATTTGTCAGGTGAGTATTCGCTTGAGGATGCGAGAGATAAGGGCATTGCGGCCACACGGCAACTAGCCAAGCGTCAAATAACGTGGCTTCGCGGCTGGTCTGGTCTACACTGGATAGACAGCGAAGCAAAAGATGGTCAAGAGCAGGTCAAGAACCATCTTAGGAACTACCTAGAGGCTCCGCTGTCGTAGTAGACTATGCGCTCCCGATTTTTGGGGATATTGGGCCGCCTCGTTTTTTGCGGCCGTTGACATTTTAAGGAGCTCCCATGTCAAAAGGGCAAACGCTACAAGACCCTTACCTCAACGCACTGAGAAAAGAACGCGTTCAGGTTTCGATCTATCTCGTAAACGGTATCAAGCTTCAAGGGCAGATCGAGTCATTCGATCAATTTGTCGTCCTGTTGAAGAACACCGTCTCGCAGATGGTATATAAGCACGCTATATCCACGGTTGTGCCTGCGCGCAACGTGCGCGTTCCTATCGCGCCAGTCGAGGAAGAGGCCGCCTAATATCGGCCGTCAGCGCGCTGCAGTAACACGCGTAGAGACAAACGATGTTCTTTGAACTCCACAGTGGTGGCGAATGCGCTGTGCTCGTCCAAATTGCTATTGACGGTGGTGCCAACGAACCCGACCTTGGAGAGTTTATTGAGCTGGTCAGATCTGCCGGCGGTGATCCTGCGGCTGTTGTGCGGGGCTCGCGCCGTTCGCCCACGGCTAAATACTTTGTTGGGGAAGGCAAGCTTGAAGAAATCGCATCGGAAGTCTCACGAGTAGAGGCTGAGCTCGTGGTCTTCAACCACGCGTTGTCACCCAGTCAGGAACGCAACCTTGAAGCCTATTTAAAGTGTCGAGTGATTGCCCGGACAGGTCTTATTCTCGACATTTTTGCTCAGCGCGCTCGAACGCACGAGGGCAAGTTGCAGGTCGAACTGGCGCAGCTAAAACACATTAGCACTCGCTTGATACGGGGTTGGACTCACCTTGAGCGACAAAAGGGCGGTATTGGGCTTCGAGGGCCCGGTGAAACGCAGCTAGAGACCGACCGACGATTGCTGCGCGCTCGCGTGAGTACGATTGAGTCGCGGTTGGATAAAGTGCGGCAACAGCGCGCGCAGAATCGGCGGGCGCGACAGAGAGCTGAGGTGCCGTTGGTCTCGTTGGTTGGTTATACCAATGCTGGCAAATCTACGTTATTTAATACTTGGTCTGAGTCTGGTGTGTATGCCGCCGATCAGCTGTTTGCAACGTTGGATCCAACCTTGGCACGAGTTGAGATCGAGGGTTTGGGTGGGGTCATTATTGCGGACACCGTTGGGTTTATTGCTGACCTTCCCCATACCTTGGTGCAAGCTTTTCGGGCAACGCTTGAGGAGACACTCAATGCTTCATTGCTTATTCATGTCATTGACGTCGCCGCAGATGATCGCGAGTTCATAAAAACGGAGGTAGAGCTGGTTCTCGATGAGATTGGCGCCGGGGACATACCTCATTTAATCGTTTTCAATAAAATCGATCTCTTGGAGCGCGAGCCGCGCATGACGCGAGATAGTGAGGGTCGACCTGATTCGGTGTCTGTCTCTGCAAAGACAGGCGCGGGGCTCGATCTGTTAAGAGATGCAATAGGCGAGCGACTTGCGGGCAACTTCTTTAAGGGGTGCGTCAAGTTAACACCCGCCCACGGAAAGCTGCGCGCGGCGCTGTATGCTATGGGTGCAGTAAAGTCCGAGGATTGGCTGGAGGCAGGTGGCAGTGAGCTTGACATCCATCTGCCTGAATCTGATTGGACGCGTTTGAAGCGTCAGCACGGTTTTTGACTTTAGTAAGGCTGATGCCCCCCTAACGTAGCAGGTTTTGTTAGACTATCGTTGTTAACTATCGAGGAAGAAGATATGTCATGGAATGAGCCCGGTGGCGGTAAAGGCCCGCGCGATCCTTGGGGCGGTAAGGATCAGGGTCCACCCGATCTCGACGAGGCACTTCGTAAATTGCAGAATCAGCTGAATGGCTTGTTCGGTGGTCGGTCTGGCGGCAGGAGTGGCAAGAGTGGTCGCGGTGCTGCAGGCCTATTGGGCATTGCAGCCATTGTGGCGATTACGGTTTGGGGTCTGCTGGGTCTTACGCAGATCGGTGAACAAGAGCGTGCTGTCGTGCTTCGCCTCGGTGAATACGATAGGACTGCTCAACCGGGACTATTCTGGTATCCGCGAGGTATCGACACGCTGACCCGCGTCAACATTACTCAGGTGCGATCAGCACAGTTCCGCGAGACGATGTTGACGCAAGATGAGAACATTGTAGATGTCAGTATGTCGGTCCAGTACGTGATCAATGATCCAATAAATTTTGTCCTCGAGGTGCGTGACCCCGAGCGTTCACTTCAGCACGCCGCACAAAGTGCCCTTCGCCATGTGGTCGGTGAAAGCACTATGGGCTTGGTCTTGACCGAAGGCCGAGCCGAGATTGCGGTCAAGGTTCGTGAGCGCCTGCAGCAGTATCTGGTTGCCTACACCACGGGCATCAATGTGCAGAAAGTGAACATCGATGATGCCAGTCCACCTTCGCAGGTGCAGGAAGCGTTCGATGACGTGATCAAGGCGCGAGAGGACGAAGAGCGCGTTAAAAACGAGGCGGAGTCTTATGCGAACGGCATTGTGCCTGAGGCCCGAGGTCGTGCGCAGCGAATCAAAGAGGAGGCGGAAGCCTACCGCCAGCAAGTGATTGCAAAAGCAACGGGTGAGGCGCAGCGCTTTGATCAGCTTCTCGCAGAGTATGAAAAAGCACCAGAGGTGACTCGCGAACGTCTTTACATCGATGCACTGGAATCCGTATTGGCCAATACGAGCAAGGTGATGGTCGACGTTGAGGGAGGTAATAACATGATGTATTTGCCACTCGATAAGTTGGCACCGGCCGGAGGCAACAATGCCATGCCGGGCAATGTTATGAGTCGCGGTCTGACGTCTCAACAGCTCCGGGAGGTCACGGATGCGGTGACTGAACAGCTCAGAAGAGACTTAGGAAGTCGTAACACTCGGGGAGGTCGTTAATCATGTCGAGATCTAACCTATTAGGAACACTGATATTTCTTGGGTTTATCGTGTTGAGTAACGCGGTCTACGTCATCAGCGAGACGCAGCGTGGTGTGCTGCTCCGGTTTGGTGAGGTGGTAAAGACCGACCTTGCGCCTGGCCTTCATTTCAAAACGCCATTCGTCAATTCGGTCCGGAAATTTGACGGCCGGATATTGACAGTTGACTCTACGCCCGAGCGGTTCTTCACGCAGGAACAAAAGCAGTTGATCGTTGATTCCTACGCCAAATTTCGAGTCATCGACGTAGCAAAGTACTACACGGCTACGAATGGCGAGGAGTTTCGGGCGGCGGCGCTGTTATCTCAACGGATTAATGATGACCTCCGTAACCAGGTGGCCGGCCGTAGCGTTCAGGAAGTCGTTTCCGGTGAGCGTGACCAGCTTATGGAAGCGGTGAAAGCGCGACTCAACGAGACTGTGCTCACTGAGTTGGGTGTCGAGGTGATCGACGTCCGAGTGAAGAAGATTGACCTGCCCAACGAAGTCTCGCAATCGGTTTACCGTCGAATGAATGCTGAGCGGGAAAAAGAGGCCCGGGAATTGCGATCTGAGGGTAAGGAGATTGCGGAAGGCATGCGTGCTGAAGCTGACAGAAAAGTGACGGTCATCGAGGCGGAAGCGGTAAGGGACGCGGAAATCATCCGCGGTGATGGCGATGCGACTGCTACACGGATCTACGCTGACTCCTTCAACCGTGATCCTGAGTTTTACGCCTTCACTCGAAGTCTAAATGCCTATCAGCAGACGTTTGCAAATGGTAGCGACATCATGTTGCTCCAGCCTGATAGTCAGTTCTTCCAGTACTTGAGAGATCCGAAAGCGGGTAAGTAATCTTCCACTGTATCTCTGAGACCGTACCGGCGATAATACGCCGGCACGGTTGCAGGACGGTTCATCGCCTACCTTCATAGCTTGGGCAAAAACATGGGTGACACAACACGATGGTTGCTCCCTAACGGGATCGATGAGCTTTTGCCTGAGCAGGCAGGTCGCGTCGAAGACTGCCGACGGCTGTTGCTCAATACCTGCTCTAGCTGGGGTTACGAGTATGTCGTGCCCCCACTTGTTGAGTTTACGGATTCCCTACATGTTGGCTTGGGTGCTGACCTCGAATTACTCAGTTGCAAATTTACTGATCACGAGACCGGCAAAACCCTTGCCGTAAGGGCTGACATCACCCCTCAGGTTGCACGAATTGATGCTCACAGTATGGGGCTGGAAGGTGTGAACCGACTCTGCTACGCGGGATCGACCCTCAAGAGCGTCGCCAATTCCATTCCTGCCGACAGGAGCCCCGTGCAACTTGGTGCGGAAATCTTTGGCTGTGGTGGTATTGAAGCCGACATCGAAGTTGTGGATTTGCTGCTCTCTCTCGTCGAGCGAAGCGGGTTGTCAGACATTACTTTCGATATTGGACACGTCGCATTTTGCGAGCTGGTGATGTCCCATGTCGGTCTCTCGAGCGAACAGCAGAATACGGTGCTCGAGCTACTAGCGCGAAAGGCAAACTCCGATCTCGATCGTCTCCTCACCACACTGTCTCGTGAGCAGGCCGAGAAAATATCAGTTCTAGCCACAATGCATGGCGGAATCGAGGTGTTGGAAGATGCGCGAGCAGCATTTGTCGATATTGAAGGACTCGAAAAGGTCATTGGCGAAGTGGAGGCTGTTCTTGCCTGCTGTCAGCGCCTTCAGGGTCGGGTGAATGTCTATGTCGATATGACCGAGGCACACGGGTACCGCTATCACTCGGGTGTTGTGTTTGCCTTGTACGCAAAGGAACTCGGTGCGGCGGTGGCCAAAGGCGGCCGATACGACGGCGTGGGTGAGGTGTTTGGCCGAAGACGTCCCGCTACGGGCTTCGCCATCGATTTAAAGGCGTGGTCCGCGCTAGCTGTACTTGAGGTGACAGACAAGGCCTTTGTTGCCTCACCCGTCGACGCGTCCGCTCAGCTGGCCGCAAAAGAGTCTGAACTTCGCGCCTCTGGTGTCATAGTAATCAAGGCTATCGGTGGTGAGGTGGATGACCGATGTACCGGGCAACTGGTAAACCGAAATAACGAATGGCTAGTCGAGCCACTGGAGAAGCAATAATGGGTCGTAACGTCGTCGTACTCGGCACACAATGGGGCGATGAGGGTAAGGGTAAAATCGTCGACTTGCTAACTGAGCAAGCCGCAGCGGTTGTCCGATTTCAGGGTGGCCACAACGCGGGACACACGCTCGTTATAGACGGTGAAAAAACTGTTCTTCATGTCATTCCCTCGGGTATTTTGCGTTCGGATGTAGAGTGCCTCATTGGTAATGGTGTTGTGCTCTCCGCCGCGGCCCTGCTCAAAGAAATCAAAGCGCTTGAGGCTCGAGGTGTACCCGTTCGTGATCGTCTCAAGATATCGTCTGCCTGCCCCTTAATTTTGCCCTACCACGTCGCGCTTGATCAGGCGCGCGAAGCACGTCGGGGCGAAAAGAAAATTGGAACAACAGGTCGAGGTATTGGCCCAGCCTATGAAGACAAGGTGGCTCGGCGAGGCTTACGTCTGGGCGATCTCAGAGACCGGCAAAAGTTTGCTGACTCATTGCGCGAGGTTTTGGAATATCACAACCATGCACTGGTTCATTATTACGGTGCTGAGGCGCTCGGCTTCGACGATGTCCTCGCAACTGCCTATGACGAGGGTGACCAGTTGTTACCCATGATGGCCGACGTGACGTCGCGTCTTCATGAATATCGTGAGGATGGCGCCAACATCATGTTCGAGGGTGCTCAGGGTTCGTTGCTCGATATTGATCATGGCACTTACCCATTTGTAACCAGCTCGAATACCACGGCTGGCGGTACCGCCACCGGCTCCGGCTTTGGCCCACTCTACCTGGACTATGTCTTAGGGATTACCAAGGCCTATACTACTCGTGTCGGCTCTGGCCCTTTTCCTACTGAACTCTTCGATGAGATTGGGCAACGGTTAGCACAGCGCGGACATGAATTTGGCGCGACAACAGGCCGCCCTCGACGCTGTGGTTGGTTTGATGCAGTCGCATTGAAAGCTGCAGTTCAAATCAACTCTATTTCCGGCCTCTGCCTCACCAAGCTTGATGTACTCGATGGAATCGAGGAAATCTCCATCTGTGTGGGTTATACCGACGCTGATGGAAATCCCATGATGGGTGGTGCGGAGAACTACGATGATTTGCACCCCGTTTACGAGACGGTTCCCGGTTGGAATGAGTCGACAGTTGGCGCTCAGCGCGTTGAAGATCTGCCAACCGCTGCTCGAAACTACATTACAAAGCTCGAGCAATTGGTGGGTGCACCCATTGACATTATCTCGACCGGGCCTGATCGTGCAGAAACGATTGTATTGAGGAACCCCTACGCCTAATGTTCACATTGACGAAAATACTCTCGCTTTTCGTCTACCCACTATCTCTCGGGTTGTTCTTTGTCGGCTTATCGCTGTGGGGTCAGTTGCGCGGAAATCGAGCCGCTGCGGGCCTTTACACCTTTCTGGCGCTCGGTGTTATCTTCGTCCCATCGACTCAGTTTGGTGTCGATACGTTTGCAACACCGCTTGAAGCACGCTACCCCGCCTTTGCGCCCGAAGAGCTCCCTAATGGTGACGTCATTGTTGTATTGGGCGGCGGCGTCGAGGCCGACGGAAAGTTTGGGCGGTGGGGCGATCTTAACGAGGCAGGTGATCGGGTGCTGATGGGCGCGGAGCTATGGCAGGCAAAAAAAGCACCGCGTTTGATTGTCAGCGGTGGCAGTACACAAGGCCCCATTTCGGAGGCGTCTCGGATGCGTGACCTACTGGTCCGGCTTGGTGTCTCGCCGTCAGTGATCACACTCGAGGAAGACAGCCTGACTACCCAAGGTAATGCCGAGGAGGTCGCCAAGCTGGAAGGGGGTCGTAACCAGCATGTGTTGTTGGTCACATCCTCTTTGCACATGCGGCGTGCGGTTGCCTTATTCAGTGCGCAGGGGTTTAAAGTTACTGCAGCGCCGACTGATCACCGAGTTCATCGATACCCACATGCCATCCCCGGTTGGATGCCCACCGTTGAGCACCTTTCGACCACCACAGCGGCTATCCACGAGTGGGTCGGTTATTGGGTGTACGACCGATTGGGGCGTTTTGACCCCGTTGTCGCTGAAGAACCTTCCTCAGATAAGCAATAACTTCACGTCGCTGTAGTTTTTGCCGGTCCACCGGCGGAATGCGCGATAAAAGCTGTTGACCTCCGCATAGCCGAGATCCCAGGCGAGGCATTTACCAGAGACACAATCGTCAGCCAAGCTCTCCTCACATCGGTGGCGTCGAACCGCATCCAAAATGGTTTGATAGCTCATGTTGTCCCTGCTTAGGCGACGTCGGAGCGTTGTAGGGTTGATGCGCAAGCTATCGGCCACTGTCTCTTAGCGAATTCGACTCAGATCGCCCGCCAGCAAGACGTCGATAACTTTCAGGGTTGTGTGGGATAGCGGTCTTTGTGGCCTTGGATCAAAGAATTCGAGAAGTCGCTCGGGTGGCTCGGGGGCGCATTCCCGCAACCGGAGCGCAAAAATGTCGCAGTCGCGGCCCCTGGCTAGTGGGCGCGGTGCATTGGTAATAAGCGAGTTATGCTCATCGAAGCCGCGGTTTTGGTTTGTCTGTTGTAATGTCATGGTCACTTCCTTGTGATGATTCAAGCCCATCCATGGGCTCTGTTAGCCATAGCTCAGGTTGTGTGGAATGCCAGTGAATGACGTTATTTGATGATTTATGACCGCCACCTTGAACTTAGTCTCAAGGCTATCCATCATGCGACCCGGGGTTGCTTAAGTGGGGAATAAAGGTGCCTGAGACATCGCCGCTTCGCATTGTTGTGCATATCGGATTGCATAAAACAGCAACGCGTTTCTTTCAGAACTTTGTGTTTTCTCAACTGGCAAGCGCTGGTGTGCTTTTCAATCCGCCGACGCTGATGGCGCCACTGCATGCGCTCTATCGGGATCCCTCAGCCGAGGAGGCTAAAGCGAGAGTCATGACTGCCCTGGCGACGTTGCGAGCGGAGGGTCAGGGGAAGTGCCTGTTGATCTCGAAGCCTGATATCCCAGGCGAAATGTACGATGGTTACCCCGAGCACCCAGAGTATCTCGCGATGTTAAGAGAGTTGGTGCCAGAGGCTCGCGTCCTCTACGTCGCGCGGCACCCGGCGGACTGGCTTCACTCAGCTTATCGCCAATCGCTGGTCAAAGGTCGGGGTGGCCCTATCGAGACATTCCTCAACTATAGGGATGGAACGTTTAATGAGAAACGCGCCGTCTTTGCCGATGGCATGCGAAACATGGACGCTCGAGGATTTCCCGTCCGCTCAATTTACGATCACTGCGTTGGATTATTTGGCCGTGATAGAGTGGTTCTTATCTGCTTTGAACATGTTCGCAGTCACAAAGACGACGTTCTGGGGTGCTTGCGTAAACTGATAGGGCTCCCGCGCTTGCCTAACCTCGAGCCAGATCGAGTGAAAAATAGAAGTTTCTCAGCACAGGCCATCGAGCGCTTCTGCTCGGGCGGCCCAGCGTCACACAAGCCAGTATCCTTTTCCGACGATGGCCCAGGCAATCTGTCTTGGACCCTCTGGCTAAAGCCTCTCAGAAAGCTGCGCGCTAATTTTATTAAGCACGGGTTCGACCGAGTGTATTACCGCGACTGGGATTTGATGAGTAGAGGTGGCATGCGAGAGCAGTTGGACGAGCTATACCAGTCTGATTATGAACAATTGCTCGACATTTCTCAGGCCTGGCTTGCGGAAAAACGCGCCTAAAAGGCACCACTGCTCGCACATCT
Source organism: Halieaceae bacterium (assembly GCA_902547755.1). GTDB lineage: Bacteria > Pseudomonadota > Gammaproteobacteria > Pseudomonadales > Halieaceae > Luminiphilus. The sequence continues at coordinate 13,825 of CACCPA010000014.1, forward strand.
ATTGCTAACTCACATTTTAGATAGGCATTTCCTATGACTGAACCCTCTGCGCCTCGAGTGCCAACGTCCGCCCATTACGCACCGATTCTGGAAAACATCACTCTAGTGATCACCGTGGTCTCAGGTGCAGGTATGACTACGAAATGGCTAGATCCGGTCGTGTCGTTTGCTTTGTGGTGCCTGGGTTATTCCATTGCTGTAGTGGGTGCACACTTTCGGCAGAATCGACGAAATGTAATGCTCTTTACCTTCCTCGCACTGAACACGGAAGATGGGGCTATCAACTGGATGTGATTCTTGCGTCATCACTTGATTGTCGGTCGGTCTGCCACTAGCGTGTCGAGAGGCAAACGAATAAAAAGCGACGGAGTCGATATGAAGCCACTTGAGTCAATTACGATTCTCGAATTTTCCACCATGATCACAGCCTCACTCGCCTCGATGATGATGGCTGAGCAGGGTGCTCGGGTTATCAAGGTCGAGCCCATGGCGATGGGGGATCCGATGCGTTACATCGGTGCGCGAAAAGCCGACATATCGGCCCTGTTTGCTAACTGTAATCGTGGCAAGGAATCACTTCGAATCGACCTAAAGTCAGAAGAGGGTGTACGCGTGATCAAAGAGATGATTCCGTCGGTCGACGTAGCTATTCATAACTTCCGACCCGGTGTCATGGATAAGTTGGGTTTAGGATCTGAGACACTCCGCGGTATCAATTCCAAGCTCATCTATACCGCAATCTCGGGGTTCGGTACTGAAGGCCCTATGAGTAGCGCACCTGCCTACGATCCCATTATCCAAGCACACGCTGGCGTCGCCGCTACTCAAGGTAGGGGTGACGAACCCGCATTCATGCGTACGCTCTTGTGCGACAAGATCACGGGTTATACAGCCTGCCAAGCCGTCACAAGTGCGCTCTTCCTGAGAGAGCGAACCGGGGTAGGTCAGCACATAGATCTCTCAATGATTGATTCTGGCTTGTTCTTTATTTTCCTTGACGGATTTCAAAATCACACGTTGCTCAGTGACGATCATGAACGGGGAGGCATGCTCATCGATATCCTCTACGATCCGTGGGTCTGTAGTGATGGTGGTGTCATCATCTCCGCAGGTAGTTACGAGATGCAGAAACGTTTTCTTACATCGATCGATATGCAGCATCTCTTGGAAGACGAGCGATTTGCGACGTTCGAGAACCAGATGCGCAATATCCACGTTCTTAAAGGTCTTGTTTCAGAGCGATGCGCCGAGCTGAGTTGCGATGACATGGTTGGGCGGCTACGCGAAGTCGATGTGCCCTGTGCCAAGGTCATGACGCGAGACGAGGTACTCGCACAAGAGCAGTTATCGGCGAATGGCACGGTGGATATTTATGACCATCCAATTGCGGGCTCGTCTCGGCGCATTCTCGCGCCCCCGCTATTTGGCGGAGAGCGATTAGAGCCGGGAAGCGGTGCGCCTACACACGGGCAGCACACTCGGGAGGTCTTGGAGAGTTTTGGCATGAGCGACACTGACATCCAAAAGCTCAGTTCCGAGGGTGTTGTTGCCTAGTAAGCAGTCAGCCATCAAGTTGTTGGATAAAAGTGGTTTAAGAAGAGGAATAGCAGTCGATGAAGGTTGATGGATGCCGAGTCGTTATCACGGGTGGTGCAAGTGGCATTGGCCTCGCCATTGCTAGGCAGCTGGCTGATCGTGGTTGTCAGATCGTACTGGCCGATATTGATGCGGCAGCACTGACTATCTGTGCTTACGAGCGTGGATCATTTCATACGTTTGTCTGCGACGTGACCCAAGAGGATGCGCTGGAGGCACTGGCTGACTATAGCTGGGCAACCCTAGGTGGCGTCGATTTAGTCTTTGCTAATGCGGGCGTAGGACTGCCTCTGCGTCCACTGTTGGATCACACTGAGGCACATGCTCGATGGGTGATGGAAGTGAACTACTTTGGGGTATGGCACACCTTACAAACGTTTGGGCCTCGCCTTATCGAACAAGGATCTCAGTGCCAAGTTATTGTCACGGGCTCTGAAAATAGTATTGCAGTCCCTGCGCCGCTACTTGGCGCCTACAACGCTAGTAAGCACGCTGTCTTGGGGCTGACAGAAACCTTTGACCGAGAGACGCCTGATTTCCTTGGTGTGAGCTTACTGTGTCCTGCGCTGGTGGCGACTAATATCGCGGCGTCCGTTGCGCGAATTCCTGACGAATTCGGCGGCCCCGAGACCTTCTCAGGCGGTGGCCCTGCTCTGGGCTTTTCGCCGGAACAGGTTGGTGAGCATGCTATTGCAGGCGTGGAGGCTGGTGACTTCTACATTTTCACCCATCACTGTAATCGAAATATGATTTCGGAGCGGCTCTCTGCTCAGCTCGATGCTATTGACCGCCAGACTCGCCGGGATGACGGTAGCGACGCGTGCAACACACGATCGCTGCTGGGTAGGCTTTTTGACCAAATTGTCGCTTAGGTAGTCGAAAAACTCGTTTTAGCGCTCGTATTGCACTAATACTGATTTGTTTATGCGCGGTAACTTTTCGGGGAACGCTCACTTGAAGCATTTAACAGCGGTTAAACATGCTGTTCTGATGACAGTGTTGTCGGTGACAACGCCTGCATTGTTGTGGGCATCTGAATCGACGGATTTTGAGCGCGGTCCTGTACTACAGGTCGAGATGAAGGGCTCAAGATTAAATGTTTACGGTGAGCAACTGCTCAGCACTCCGGATGATCGAGTCTTTTTCGGGGCTGAGGAGGCCGACTACCTCTTCGAGCCCCGGCTACTCGATGCTAACGAATCTCGCATTCAACTGATGTTGCCCTTTCGGCCTATTTCGGGGCGCTACAAATTGAAAATTGGGAAGACACAGACCGAGGCAGCTGTCGATTTGGTATTGGTGGTCGACGATTCCCGAATTGATATTGACGATCAAACGAAAGGGACCGCGGATGCGGTATTGACCGTAATGGACTGTCAGGAAGATAAGGTCGACTGCGTGTCTGAGATGGACGATGACAGTAGTGCCTTTTGCGGAATGTCTGCAGACTTTGACCCTTATCAGGGATCCCAAGCAATTACGGTGAGTAATACGCAAGAACTCCACCTCGACGACTATTACACCATCGAGGCACGGGTCTTTTTGCGCGACTATGTCCGAGGAGGGATTATTGTCGACAAATATTCTGGCTTCGGTCGAGGACGGGAGTACCGACTCTCAGTGGGCAAAGACGGTCTGCTACGAGCTTGGTTTTCTGTCGATGGAACACTGGCAAACTCTAAGGGCCTGTATTCCGATTACCCAGTGCCCAAAAAGCGATGGGTGCATGTCGCGTCGACCAACGAAGAAGGCCTCATGCGTTTGTTCATCGATGGTCAGCTAGCGGCGGAAAAACAATACAGAGCTCGTCCTGCCCAGTTGGGGTACCAGAATATTGCAATTGGCGGTAACAACTGCTGCCGCGGTTATTACGAGGTGCTCAATGGCTTGGTGGATGAGGTTCGTATCAGCAACGAGACCCGCTATCGCACATCGTTTGAGCCACCGACCCAAGAGTTCGAGTCCGATGCGCGTACACTGTTACTGATGCACTTCAGTGACGCCGGTAAGAACGATGGCCTGGTAGGCGGTGACGCTCAGCTATCAAGCTTCAATACGGTTCGGTCCTGCGCAGCCTCCTGACGCGCCCTAGAACTGAGCTTCTTTCGGCACAATCACCCCCCTTGCCATCACCCCCTTGCCATAGTTGCGCAGTCTGGCATGCTCAGAGTTGATGGCACAGCGACGATCTGCGCGTCAAAAAAATAATAAAGGTTTCACAGGGGCGATTTCATGGAACACGATACGTTGTTGGCTTACCTCGATCAGTGGGCAGAAGAGAAGTCTGATGAGATCTGGCTGCGTGACTTTAAAGGCGAGGGCAGTGACGATTATTCCTGGAGAGAGAGTCGGCGTCAGATTCATGCGGTTGCATCAGCACTAGAGCAGCGGTTCGACAAAGACACCAAAATTCTGCTTTTGTCGCGAAACAGAGCGCATTGGTTTTTCGCGGACCTAGCCATCATGGCCGCCGGCAATGTCAGCGTGGGCCTCTTCACTACCTTGAATGCAGATGTTGCTCAGTACATCGCTGAATTTACGGAGTCTAAAGCTATCTTTGTCGGCGAGGCGGAAAACTGGGATCGCGTCAAAGAGGTACTTGCCGATGATGTCACTATTATCAGCTTGCCGGGTGTCGATATACCTGAGGCAACGCTGACATGGGACCAGCTGCGGAGCGAGGGTGAGGGTAAGAGTCCGAGTCACATACCCAAGCACGATGATATGATTGCGCTCATTTTTACCTCCGGCACGACTGGCCGACCCAAAGGTGTCATTCAGACTAATGACAGCAATGTCATTCCTATTCGACGCGGCAGTGAGTTCCTCGCCATCGAGGCGGATCCGATTTACTTCTCCTATCTACCCCTTTCGCACCTCGCTGAGCGGCAGGTCATTGAATTTACCTCGCTGTGTCACGGTGCGCCCGTCAGTTTCAATGAGGGATTGGAATTTTTAGGGCGCGACATGCAGCGGACCCGCCCAACGTTCTTCTTCGGAGCACCTAGGGTCTGGGAACAGTTGCAGCAGGCAATTCTCGCTAAATTCGGCGGGCGCGAGGCATTCGATGCCGCCCTGGCCGCTAACCCGGACGGGATTGCCCATACGGTTCAAACGGCACTGGGTCTTGATCGCTGCGAATTTCATCTCACGGGATCTGCCCCTCTGCCGGCGCCTCTGATGGAGTGGTGGGATAGCGTCGGTATCTCGTTGATGGAGGGATTCGGCCAGACAGAGGCGATGAGTCTTATCATCAGCCGAGAAGGTGCACGACGTCTTGGTTCACTGGGAAAAGCCGCTCCCGGTGTTGATATCAAGATCACCGAGGAAGGCGAGTTAGCGATCAGGGCGGACGGCTGTACACCTGGCTACTACAAGCAACCGGACAAAACGGCCGAGTTGATCCAAGACGGCTGGCTGCATACCGGCGATCGCTTCCGTCAGGATGAAGACGGCTTCCTGTATATCACGGGCCGGATCAAAGATTACTTCAAAACGATTCAGGGAAAATTCGTTGCACCCACCCCTATTGAGGCGCAGTTTGCCGACAACCCCTATGTAGAACAGCAGTGTTTAGTTGGATTGGGGATGAATAAAACCATCATAGTGGCCGTGGTATCGGAGACCATGCGCGACGCCCCCCGTGATGTCATCGAGGCATCTGTGCTCGAGACCGTGGAGCAGTTGAATGCGGTAGTCGAAAAGCATGCACGGATGGGCGGAGTGATTCTGACTTATGAACCGTGGAGTATTGAAAACGGGGTGCTCACGCCGACACTGAAAATAAAGCGAGACCAAATTTCAGATCGGTTCGGTGAGGAAGCGTCCGCGATGGCGGTTGAGTCAGCAGAAAGCAAGACTCTGATCATTCGTTGGCGCTAAAACAGCAATTGCTCCAGTCGCATTGCTCCTAAATGTGACGCATATCCGCCAATCGGCCTAACGTGCAAGGGGTAGTCCTGACGGCATGATTCGCGGTAGGTGATATACTTATCTTCTTGTGATCTATGTTTCTTTTAACGGTACGCCCTGTGATCTCTCGCGCTCTACGTTGCTCTGCTTTAGTCTTCGCCCTCTCCTTTTTCCCTTTGCAAAGTTTTGGTGAACCGTCCGCTGACGCGGTGAGACTGTCGGATGCCCCCGTAATCGACGGCGATGTGCTGGGCGATGGCGCATGGGCGGAGCGAGCACTGAGTGGCTTCTGGCAACAGCGCCCAGTCGAGGGTGCGCCGTCAACACAGCAAACCGATGTCTACATCGGCTACACCGACACCACTTTGTATATCGGCGTCGTTGCTTACGATGATAATCCTGCGGGCATCATCGTCGCGGATAGTCGACGCGATGCGTCGCTAGATAATGGAGACAGTTTCAGTTTCATCATTGACGCTTTTCGGGACCAGCAAAATGGCTTTGTCTTCGGCACTAACCCCGCCGGTATCGAATACGACGCGCAGGTGAGTAAGGAAGCGAGCGGCGCAATGAGTCGCGGAGCTGGCTTCAACTTGAACTGGGATACCAATTGGCAGGTTGCAACAAAGATAGGTGAATACGGTTGGTCTGCAGAGTTTGAAATACCCTTTAAGTCACTTCGCTTTGGTAATGCGGATGTCCAAAGCTGGGGCTTTAATTTCAAGCGCACAATCCGACGCAATAACGAAGTCGCCTACTGGGCGCCGATATCTCGGCAATACAGTCTTTCACGCTTGGCGGACGCCGGTCGGGTGGGAGACATTTCGGCACCGCGACAGCGCAATCTAAAAATAACACCTTATGGTCTGGCAAAGGAGCGCAAGGGCAATCGTATCGAAAGCTTGAGTGAGCAGGAGTTGGGTTTTGATATCAAATACTCTGTGACGCCCAGTTTGACCTTGGATATGACCTACAACACCGACTTTGCTCAAGTGGAGGTTGATGAGTTCCAGATTAACCTTGATCGATTCAGTCTATTTCTTCCTGAGCAGCGGCCCTTTTTCCTCGAGAACGCTGGGCAGTTTTCAGTGGGTATCTCACGCGAAGTAGAGCTTTTTTTCAGTCGGCGGATTGGTATTGCAAGTGACGGTAGTCAGATCCCGATCAGGGCAGGCGCAAGGCTATCTGGCAAGATTGGTGAGGCAACCAATGTAGGGTTTCTGCACATGCAGGCGGATGAGGTGCCTGGAGTTGCTCCGCAGACAGATTTCAGCGTCGCGCGAGTCAGTCAGGAGTTCGACAACCGCTCGAGTCTTGGGTTTCTTCTGGTTCATAAAGAAGAAAACGGATCACTTGATGGCGGGCCTGATCATTATAACCGCATGTACTCGGTCGATGGACAGTTAGGGTTGGGTGACGATGGCTTGTTATCGGGTTTCTTTGCGAAAACGGATACACCCGGTCTTAATGGAGATGACACCGCCCTCCACCTTTCGGCGGCAGCGGATACGCAGGAGTGGTCTTACTCGGCAAGTTTCACGGAAGTGGGCAAAAACTTTAACCCCGAAGTGGGTTTCCTTCAGCGAACAGACTTTCAACGTGGTTGGTTATTTGCGCTCAAACGATGGCGCGATCCCTCGTGGAAACATCTACTTGAACTTCGACCACATATTGCCTATCGAGGATACTGGGGCGGCGATGGTCTTCACGAGACCGGGTTTCTGCACATAGATAACCACTGGGAGTGGAAGTCAGGCTTCGAGATCCACACGGGTGTGAACTTGTTGCACGAAGGCGTGCGAGAGGACTTTGAGCTTGCGCCCGGACAAGTCGTAGAGGCCGGAGATTACGACGACGAAGAACTTCAGTTGGTGCTAATGACTGATGATAGCCAGCCGCTCTCCTTTGATATGACGGCAAAGATTGGCGGCTTCTTTGGCGGTGATCGTACTCAGCTTACCCCGAGTCTCAGATACCGCATTGGCGAGACGTTCAACGCACGGTTGGGTTGGACGTATAACGAGATTCAGCGTCCCAATAACCCTGAAAAACTTGAGATCAATGTGGGATCGCTTCGGATGACCTATTCGTTCAGTCCCAAGGTATCGCTGCAGGCTTTGGTGCAGTACAACGATGCAATCGATGTTGTTGCCTCGAATATCCGATTTGCTTGGTTGACCTCGGCGGACGCAGGTTTCTACCTCGTCTATAACGAGATGCGAGATGATGATGTGGGCTTGTTCACTGAAAAGCGTCGTGAATGGATTTTGAAGTTTTCCCACACCTCTGATGTCTTTAACTAAGCGATAAGTTGTACCTATTAGGTAGGTCAGTTGATGCCTTGCAAACGTCCGTGGCTCGTGATTCTCAGGCGGGCAGGGTTTTGCGCCAGCGCGTCACAGTTACCTGCTCGAACAATCCTGCTTTTGCGTAAGGGTCTTGCTCACAGAACACCTCAGCTGTGGACTGGTCATCAAAGTCGATAATCAGCACGGACCCAATCATCTCGTCATTTGCATCGAGTAAGGGGCCTGCCGCAAAAAGGCGGTCCCCAAGTGCTCTCACCATAGCTAAATGAGCTTCGCGGTTATCGAGTCGCATCTGCAACCGGCCCGGTTTATCTTTGCAAAGGATGTGATAAAGCATGCGCACTCCGCGTTCAAAGTCTCAATGGGACTGTTTTAACTATACGCGCTTGCGGCGTTATTTTAATCTGGAACTGTTGAAAATCGCGGCGGCAATGGATAGGTACTCGACCATCCGTGTGTCATTAGATTGCGTAACGAAGTGTAAATCCGGTGGCGTAATCCCTAAATAAGGGCACAACGCTAACCACCCATCATTCTCGTTACATCCGGTGGTCTTCAATGACGTCATCTGACTCTCTTTTGTCACGAGTGCGACTCAACAGTGAGTGGCATGCGCGACCGGTTGCAACCATGCCGGCGCCCTTTCGCTGTACCCATCAGGTTATCAAGCGAGCCAGCAACGCTACTGAAAGCCGGGAGGCCTTTAGCCAACTATGTACTCGCCACAGCCAGCCAGGCCCCAGTGAGGATAGTCGCTATCACTTAGCGCAATTAGGCTCTGCGCTCATTAAGTGGGAGGGTCATACCGAGGCTGATTCGATTACCTGTTTGGTACCAGGTAATGGGTCGCCACTCTTCAGTAAATCAGCAAATCAGTTTGCGCCTAACGAGGTTGGCACTGTGTTTGGTGATGAGCTCGTTTGCGGCGTTAATGTCGAAGTTCTGAAGCAGGCGGCGGAGGATTTGGATATGGATTTCATTCGGGCAAGCCTGGGTTCAAATGAGATTTATGGTGGCCCTGTGACCGATGGTAAGGCATCACTCTGGACGAGTTTTCACCTTGATGCAGATGGCTACTGTCGCATCGTGTTGATCGATCATGCATTACCTGACACAGCGTTGGTCCGGCTACTCCAGCGCGTACTAGAGACCGAGAGCTATCGGTTGATGGCGGTTGAGGGTCTGCCCGTTGCCAGGACAACTATGGCAGAGCTCAATCAGCTTGAAAAAGAACTTGAGCCGCTCATGGACGAATTGATGCAGTCACATGAGAATACTGATCACGAGTCATTGTTTATGATCTTATCCAATATGTCGGCCCGCATGGAGCACCTGGCAGCAGAGTCGAGCTATCGGTTTGCCGCCTCTCGTGCCTATTCACGCATTGTTGAGCAACGTTTAGCCGAGTTAGGCGAAGAGATGGGCTCACCGCAGTTGCGTTACTCCGCGTACTTGTTGCGAACTTTGCAACCCGCTATGCGCACCTGTGAGGCTGCGGAGCGCAGAATTGAAGAGCTCGCCCAGAGAGTTACACGTGCCATCACACTACAGAGCTCTGTCGTTGATTTGGTTCGCACTCGTCAGAGTCACGCGATGATGAAAACGATGGGAGATCACTTAGCGACGCAGATTCGCCTGCAGCAGGCAGTCGAGGGTTTTTCGACCTTTGTCATCAGCTAATGCGCCATGGGTCTTCTAGCGATATTGTTGGAAGCGGGCATCGCCGCGCAGTTGCTTGAGGTGAATCCAAAAATTGTTCTTGGCATCGCTGCCCCCATAGTTTTCTTCTCGGTCTGGGCGCTTACTCGCTGGACGCGTAAACGGGTAACACGCGCCTCCAAGTAACAAACGCCTCCAAAAATCGATTTCATGTGCTTTTTCGTTCTTGATTAGCCATCATGACGGGCCACTCACTAATTCCGATTGGCAGCGGGCTCGAGCCTAAGTACGATCGCTCTGGTAGCAGTAAGTCGATGAGTGGTGGAATGAATAAGAACGAAAATGCCGACGCCCGCGTTGCTGAAGGTTATAATATTCCGGCTGTAGAGGCCTGGATAGACGCAAACACCGCTTACTTCAAACCGCCATTCTCATGGACCCGATTGGAGGGCGGTCACTCTAATTTGACCTACAGGCTCGAGGATCAGTCAGGGAAGCGAGCTGTCATCCGGCGTCCACCTATGGGTGAGCTCTTGCCGAAAGCGCACGATATGAACCGAGAGTGGTCGTTAATCGCCGCTTTTGCTCCACAAGGATTTCCCGTACCCGAACCGATCGGTTTTTGCGAGGACCTGTCGATCACAGGAGCCCTGTTCTATGTGATGGGTTTTTCGGAGGGGCGGCCACTCTTCAGCAATGAAGATACGCTTTCTTGGGTGCCCGAGTCTCAGCGGGCCACCTTGGCGTATTCGTTCATTGATACCTTGGCCGACATGCATGTACTTGATCCCGATGCGATTGGGCTCTCAGGGCTTGGCAAGAAAGAGGACTACGTTGGGCGCCAAATTAAGGCCTGGTATCGTTCATGGGAATCATCCATCGCTTATGCGGAACTGGATGACTCTCGCGCCCATGACTTCAAAGACTATTTCCTCGCCCATCAGCCGGAGCAAGTCAGAGCGAGCGTGGTTCACGGAGACTACTATTTGCACAATTGCTTGTTTGGCCAGAACTCAAAGGTTTCAGCGGTACTTGATTGGGAACTCGCGACACTGGGCGACCCGTTAGCGGATTTGGGTTACACCCTTCGTGCTTGGCCCGAGAGCGCCGACGACGCTCACCTAGAGCCCACGGCACCTACCGCAGTGCCGGGGTTCCCGTTCCGCGCCGAGTTGGCTCAACGCTATGCGGAGCGAACAGGATTTTCTGTGGATCTGCTCGATTATTACGTTGGATTTAATAACTGGAAGACAGCCGCTATTTTGCATGGCGTGTATGCGCGTTATCGCGCGGGTCAAAAGAGCACCGAGGGCGTCGACATGGACGGCCTGCGTGAGGGGATTTTGAAAGCCCTGAACGGCGCTGAGCGCGCCATTCATCGGCTTGGGTAGCCAGGTCGAGTCGCTTTTGTATTACTAGAGTCTGTTGAGCTCGAGCATTTTTCCCTCGTCGGTGTATTGAATAACGAACTGGCCTTGAACGCCTGACGGCGTAAAGAATGGCTGAAGCATCGACCAGGGTAAATTGATCTTCTTGCCGTCGTTGGCGGTGACTTGTACGCGATTCTTCGCTCCGGTGTAGAAAACGCGCGCTTCATCGTACTCAAGGTCAATTGAAAATATAGACTGCCTGACGGCCATTTGGCTTTCCCCTGCTTCGGGCGGGCTGTAGCGTTTACAAACACCGTTCTTATCATAAATCGCATGCTTGTGTGTCACCGCCACTCCTAGTCAGTTTCGGTTCAAACGTCGGGTTTTGATTGGCGGCACTGTGCGAACACAGTACCGTGTCTCTATAACGAGATCGGGAGACAACATGGACTTTTCAGATGTGGTGATAGACCAGATTAAAAATCCATTGGATGCATTGTGCGCTGATCTGATTAAAGCCGGTGAGCTAGATCAATACCTCTTTTTCAATGGGGTATCTGAGATGATTGATGATGCTTCTGATGAGGGCGCGGTTATGATGGGCTGTATCGAGCTCGGTCGCTGCGCCTTCCTTGGCTTTACTTTCACACCCGATGTCGAACTACAGGTCACACGTATTCTCGATCACGCGATTGATTTGTCGTCGATCATGAGCGCTGACTCGATGCAGTAACGTGTTGCGGTTCTAATTAACCGATGAGGCGCAGTGCTGATTTGGGCATCACTCCTCATTCACTGCATACTGACACCTCATCATTGACGCCGAGCCGATCGTAAGGATCGATGCTTGTCATAACATTAGTGGAGAGGTGGCCGTGTCGGGAACGGTTTTGATTTTGGGAGTTGGTGCGGCTGCGGGGGTTGGCGCAGCAGTCGCGCGCAAATTTGCCGGGGCCGGTTACCATGCAATGATCGCGGGTCGGACACTTGAGAAGCTCAGCGCTACCGAAGCGGAGATTAGTGGCGCCGGGGGCTCCATCGAATCTATTGTTGCCGATGTCACTTCGCAGGAGGACCAGCAGCGCGTTTTTGAGCTTGTTCGGGCGCGCAACGAGCCGCTGTCGGCTGTGATCTACAATGCGGGGAGCAATCTTCCGATTAAGTTTAGTGACCTGTCCCCTGAGCAGTTTGAAGACTTTTGGCGCATAGGATGCTTCGGTGCGTTTTTAAGCTCTCGCCTCGCACTGCCACTGCTGTCCGAACAAGGCAAAGGTTCCCTATTTTTTACCGGCGCATCTGCGTCACTTCGGGGTCGACCGAACTTCGCCCATTTTGCTGTGGCCAAGGCAGGACTTCGAAATCTCGCTCAAGCGCTCGCGCGTGAATACGGGCCTCAGGGTGTCCATGTTGCCCACGTCATCATCGACGGTGTGGTTAACGGCGATATTGTCCGCGGGCGTTTTGCAGACTTTTTGGAGTCGCTGGGTGATGATGGCGCATTAGATCCCGATGCGATCGCCGACGCATTTTGGGCACTGCATGCTCAGCCTGCCTCCGCATGGACGCATGAACTCGATTTAAGGCCTTACAAAGAGAGCTGGTGATCGGCATTCCCCATGCAGGTGGTGCCGAAATCAAGCTTCAGTTCGCAGCTAACCCTTCGAGGGTGTTGCGTGCTTGTGACGATGTAGCCCACACTCACTCCAGTCTTCAAAAAGAAGCCGCCTTCAGTGAACTTCGTTCACTCCTGAAAAAGAAAATGACTGTCGCTATTCGGGCGCGGAAGCCACGGCTTGCTGCGCCTTCACACGTTGTTTAAATAGGAGTGCAACACATGATTTCCAATATCAAAGACACGCTGGTCGTTAGCCTGTTGATGATTGCCAGTTTATCTTTTGTCGAAAATGCCATTGCGGGACCATATAGCGGGGCTGTTTACCAAGGCGAGGAATTCTTAGGAACCTATGCTGCCGGGTTTGGCGATTGTCACGCGGTGCTTCAGCACCACCAAAATCAATTGGAGCTTTTGGGTTGGCAGGTTAATGAAGCGGTGTCGCGGAGCTGGGGCCTTGTTTTGGTCGCAGAGAAAAACGATGACCGACGGATCGTTATCCAGTGTAATTGGGGTTAGTGATGGGTTTTAACTCTCGGTTTACCACCAAGCCTGCTGCGGCCAAGTCCGCTGTGAAAAAGCCTTCTGTGTCCAAACCTTTTGCGAATAGTGTCTATGAACACGAGGTGGTGGACCACACTCCGCTAAGGCCATCCGATCGGTCGCGGCAATCGGAAGCACCCTATGCTAATGACGGTCGGTTCTCTTCTCCCAAGATTCCAAGACTGGGAAAGGAGCAGATATCCGTCGTGGCTGCAGGTGGCATCTTATTGCTTATATACAGCGCTTTACCCGAGGCATTGCCCTTGGGTGTTATCGGTCGATCGACAACTCTGCTTGGTACTGTGCTCTAGCGTAAAGTTTGGTAGTCGAGAGTGGATGCTAAGGGTCCTGCTTGGATCAAATCCGAGGCAAATGCGACGGTCGCGACATTAATTATGTTTTGGCTGACGAGAAGTGCTACTGTGAAGCTTCAGTCTTAACCAAGTGGTGTGGTAAAACAATGATGCACTCAGAGCTTGGGTACAGATTGCTCAGGGCCGAACAGGTCAGTCTCGAAAAGCAAATCATTTGGTCATTGTCGCGTTGGCGCGTTTACGGTGATAGAGATGATTTCAAAAGAGGCATGACCGGTTTAGATCAATTGGGACTGCTAAAGTCACTTGATGCCATGCGTGACGACCGCTCGTTTTTTTGATTCCACCACTGCCGGCCAACGAACGCAAGTACCTTATATTGGTCGCAACAGGCGCGCAGCTGGAATAGTCCTCTTGTCGTTCATGGCGCGATACTCACGATGGCAACGAGGGTTTTTGATAGGTCTTGAGTTTGGTGCCCAGGAGAGGATTCAGAGATTTCTAGAAGCCTTATTTTTACTCAATAGAATCAATACTCTAGCGCATCTAAGCAAGCAATTCTATCAGGAAAACTATCAAGTAATAGGGCGGGGTAGGTGACCATAGCCCCTCCCGTATATGTATACATGTGGGTTCAGAAGTTGAGGAGGCTTTGGGTGTCTACTACTTTTCTATTTCGAATTCGCTACTTGGTAACTGCGCTTCAGTCAAAACTTCAATGTAGTTGCCCTGTTCTGAGACTCTGTATCCGCCGCTGTAAAGGCCTGTACCACTCGTTAAGACCTGCTCACCATTAATTTCTGCAGTTGTTGCTACAGGCGTTTCATCGATCCATGGACCCTCGCGTTTACCTTCTACCATCAGTCCCTGTGTCACAAGTTCATATGGGTGAGTCTTGCGATATGCTCGATATTGGCCGTTAAGTATTCCACCCTCGTAATTTTGGGACAGGTATAAGATCCCATCATCGAAATATTCTTCGAGTCCCTCCTTGATACCATTCTTGAAATTTGTCTTTCGGGTCAACTGGCCATTCTCCAGAAAGGCTTTTTCTTCTCCGTGCTTCCTGCCATTTTTGAATTCTGTCTCGTAAATCCAAACTTCAATTTCCTGGCGAAGCACTCCATTGAGAGGTTCGTCAGTGGCTTGATCAAAAACCACATCACCCCTTGTTAGAGTAGGACCATTGTAAATGGCGGTTGTGCTGTCGCATGAGGACAGAAGCCCGGTGATTACAAACAAAGACGCGAAAAAATATTTGAGCCTGCGGGATCTTTTTGATTCCGCCCAAAAACTCTGCCCCCAGAAATTGATTTCTGATGGTTTCTCAGTCATCGACAATTTCATATCCGCCAAATTGATCTACCAGAGTGAAATGCACAAACCATTTCGCACAGCTACTCATCAACGTATCAATGCCATCGTCACCATCATGGAAATCTAGTGCAGTTTCCCATGCCTCTTGATGCCGTATTTCTTCACTAAAACGACAACTCAGAGCAACTTGCCACTGGTCTTTGGGATTCTCGTAAACAGCGGCTGACCAGTCATCGATAAAGTCGATTAGTTGGTCTTCATCCATCAGTTGGTTGGCATCGGCTAGTTCTTTGATGGCTTCTGAGAATCGTGCGATGTTTTTGTCGGCTTCGTCGTAAAGGTCCATGTCAGTTCATCTCACACAACTTGGTTAATCTGCGCTCCAGCTGCTGCTCCTGAGCTTCAGTTTTGATTCTTTTGCTCGGCATTGATTTTTCGCGCTTCCGACAGTGCTGATGAAACTATACCTGCTGGAACTGCGACCAGTCCTAGCCCAACAAATAAGATGATGGTAGTGAAGAACCTGCCTCCTGCAGTTATGGGGTACATGTCGCCGTAACCGACAGTTGTGAGCGTTACGATCGCCCACCATAAGCTGTCTGGTATTGAGGAGAATAAGTCCGGCTGCGCCTCATTTTCAAAATGATAAATACCAACTCCAGCCAGATAAATAACGACCATAGAGGCAGCTACGAAGAGTGCTAATTCTGCCTTGGCAAGATCAAAGGCAACATCAATTCGTCTAATAGCTTCGTTAAAGCGAACCAGTTTTAGGACTCTTAGTATCCGTAGCAATCGAACTGCTCTGAGTGATCGCAGATCTAGTCCAGTAGAGATATAAAACGGTGCTATTGCTGCAAGATCGATTAGGCCGTAGAAGCTGAAGATATATTTGGTTGGTTTTTCTGCGACCCAAATCCTTAGGACATATTCGACGGTGAATATAGCGATACACGTAAGCTCGATAATCTTTAAAGTGAATATTTGATCGTTATTGAGATTGGGAAGTGTCTCAAGCGCATAGGATGTTAGAGATAAAATGATCAGCGATTGAATGACGGTATCAAACGCTCTTCCGCTTTTTGTCTCAGTTGTCTCAACGGTTGCGCGGAATAAGGCTCGGAGATTGGACATGCGAGTCTGACTACGTTAAAAAATTTAGAATCATCCCTACGAGACTATAGAGTGGATATAAAAAAGCTAGAAAAGAATATGGTTAATGGGTCAGCGGCAAGATTGTTTCCGGTGTTGGCTGACTCGAAAAAAGAAGAAAAAGCGACCAGCATTCTGCTATCTATCTTCACAGTTGTTCCCGACTACGCTAAAGCGGTGCTTGAAGAGGTTGGTGCGCCTGTAGGAAAGCGAGCGAAAATTGAATGCTTCACGGAGGTCTCTTTTAAGGGGTCTAACGAGAAAAGTCGTCCTGACGGACTCATAATTGTTACAAACGGAAGCAAGAAATGGGCTGCGTTAGTTGAGTCCAAAGTGGGTCGTTCAGACTTAACGCAGGAGCAGGTAGAAACGTATTTAGATATAGCAAAGGAGCAAGGGTTTGATGCGGTTATAACGATCAGCAACCAATTCGCTCAGTTATCAACTCATCATCCACTGCCCATCTCGAAAGTGAAGACTCGAAGCGTAAGCCTTTTCCACTTTTCGTGGCTTTCACTAACCAGTAAGGCTCTCCTCCTAACCAGCAGTAAAGCTGTGAGTGATGTTGAGCAATCCTTCATGCTTAAAGAGATGATTCGGTATCTGCAAGATGACTCATCTGGTGTTGTAAGCCAGTTTAAGTTGGGAAAGGATTGGAAGGAGGTATGTACAGCAGTTCATCAGAAGGTTCGATTAACGAAATCATCGAGTGAAGTCGTGGGTGCGGTTTCAAATTGGTTTCAAACGCTGCGTTATTTAAGCATCCAGTTAAGTCTTGCGGTTGGCAAACCTTGCTCTGTTAGGTTGAGTAAGAAGCATAAGGATGACGGCCAGCAGCGTCTAAGCGAATCTATTTCAAGCTTAATAGACAACCCAATTCTTACAGGGGAGTTTGAGGTTCCAAATGCCGCCAATAATTTGGTCCTCGAATTAGATTTCTTGAGAAAGTCACTGCAATGCAGTGTTGAAATAAAGTGTCCGAAAGACGTAAAGCAAGCAAGGGCCGCTATTAATTTTGTGGTTAATCAGCTAAAAAGCTACGACGGCGATGATCTTGAGGTAACTGTTAACTATCCCGGGCGAATTCAAGATTTAAGCGCTAACATCCGAACAGCGCTTGACGAAGATGGGAGAAAGCTTCTTCTACACGACCACACTAAGGAGCTTCCCGTATCAGTGATTATTTGGCGCGATCATGACCTTGGTACTCAAGCCCTTAAAAGCCCCTCTTTGCCTCAAACCATTGATCAGGTTTTACAAAGCTTCTACGACGATGTTGTCGAGGAGCTGAGAGCTTGGCAGCCAAAAGCCCCAAGGATTCGTCGCTCTAAAAAGTTGGACGATGAGGATAGACCTCAAATAACCTCGGGTAGTAATGTTGAGGCAGATACTGCCACAAGCATCTCAGGCCTCACGTTCTTGAAAGCCCTCAAGCGTTAACCCTTGCAGATTGATCGATAGCGCTAAGAGCATTTTATTTCTTCAATCCACCTGACATAAATTAGTAAGCCTCCTCTCCAGCTGCTGCTGACCTGCTGTCATGCGTTCACGATAGGCAGGGACTCAGTTAGATTGTCTCGCCATGTCGATGGCCGCTCTCGCAATCGCAACTAGTATAATGAAGGAGATGTAAACGGCTGCGGCGAGCGCAACCCAAAATTTTTGGCGAGAGGTGAAATCACTTTCACCTTCTGCTTTTAAAAGTCCGAGTCGCACCAGCACCACGAAATTTATGAGTGGCGTCATAAGTCCAATCAACCACAAGACACCACTCCAGAACCCTCGCCCAATGTTTCTGAGTCGTCCTATCAGGATGAAGAGGTTGTATAAGGGAAGTGCTACAGCCATATTTAAAAATATTAGTGTCAACGACTCTGGAGCATTGGTAAAGAACGGTAAGAAACCAAAGAAAATAATGGTTAAAAATAGGCACATTGACGCCATTACGTGCTTCCAATAGTCCACTCTGGAAATATTTGGTCTTAACCAATCGCGCATGCTTGCCCACCCTATCTATTTAAATCAGTGCTAAAACAAACCATACGAGACTAACTACTCCTGACAAGAAGCCCATGCAACCGATTCCTGCGGCATCGCCAGCTTCTAAACCCGGATAGCCGTTTCCTGCCTTTCCAGAAATTGATTCCTTCCAAACCCAGATTATTGAGGTCGGGAAGAAAAGCAGAGGTAACAGCCACCAAACCTGGAACCAAAGAGCGAGCAAGAAGAAAAGGATAAGGATCTTTTCTGAGATCCAGAGTTGTCTCCAAGTGTCTGCATCTGCTCCCTCAGGATCGAAGTAGTTGTCCTCATAGAAAACAGCTGGCTCAACTTTTCTGATCAACCGTCGGTAAACTCCTTTGTCCTCACTCATCTGAGTCACCTCTCAGGCGTTGCTCTCGATCATACTCATCACACATCTCCTCGAAAATCCTATTTGATCGAGCTTTTTTCCTGTCCTCCGCCGTCACTATGAACACCATCCCTATTAATAGCATAGCCACAACAATGCCTACTGGTAGTAAGAAATGGATACTCCACAGAAAACTCCACCCCTGAACCACTAGGTATAGGCATAGAAGGGAAGTCATATAGCTCAATACTTTCATACCGCCTTTCTCCAGCTCCCGAGCCGTTTGGCTCGTGTTGGTTTCAGTCCGTGTTTCTCGAGCCTCTCCTGCACCTTGGGAAAGAGAGTGATGCTCTCGACCTCGAGCGACTTCAAGATGCCATGATGCACCTTGGAGAGATTCTTCTTCACGTCTTCGATGCCTTCATCCGACGAAAACGACGCCATGATGCAGGCATTGCAGCTCACACCCGCATCTATAAGATTTCTCATGGCCTCATAAGGTAGCCAGTAGCTATCAGGTCGTGCACCCGTCAGATCGAAATACTCGTCAGGTGTGGCTCCCTTTATCGAAACTCTGACATGCAGGCGCTTGTATTTTGCTAGCTGCTGACAGTACGCAGGATCAGCACCCAGAGTCATACCATTGGTCTCTAGGATGTAGATGAATTCACTCTGCTCAACAAGGTCCAGCAGCTCAAATAGGTGTTCTCTACCGATAGTCCCTTCTGAGGCTGATGCTGAGATCAGCTTGTGACCGTACTTTCGAGCATTCTTCGCAAGACCATCGAACACCTGTTGAGGACTGTAAAGTTTCCCAGTCTTCTTGGGTTTCCATACTGGCTTGTCAGAAAAACAGAATTTGCAGCGCAGGTTGCACCCGACCTCTGTGGCACTCGTAGTGCCCCCATAGAACCGCAGCGACCTACCTAGTTGGACGTACTTCCGGCGGTTACCGTCCACGACCACTTTTTCAGTGGCCGCAGACAGTTCGAGCGGACAGTACCCTTTATCGCTCGCTACCTTTTCCATAGAGGACTCCGTTCTGAGTATCCATCAGTTTTCGTGTGACACCTTTCACGACGCTGCCTAGGAATGTCTTCCCTCCATTCGTCTCAGCGTGATTCCACTCGTGGTCGATGAGGTCATTAAGGAAGTCGAGAGGAATGCCCTTCGATTCACCCTGTTTCGCGACCTTGTGTAGGCGTTTGAGTGCATCGGACTTGTCCTTATCACCGAGCTTCGCCTTGTCCACGCTGTCCTGCAGCATGCCGATCATCTCGTCCATAGATTCAGTATCGACTGGGTGTGGACGACCGTCCTTTCCACCGACTGCGAAGGCGAATCTGGCAGGGTCATCGAATCTGGTAGCGTCACCGTGGATGACCTCGCTGGCCATGGCTAGAGCCTTAAGTGTTCTGGGGCCGACGCCCTGCAGATCTACCAGATCCTCGAACTTCTCAATGTCTCGGTTGTAGGCCAGATCTAGCACTGAGCCTAGACGAGCAAGGTTCACGTCCTCTTTTCTCACATCGTGACGATTAGGTAGCTCAGCTTCTCTGATGGCTTCCTGTACATGCTTCGGCTTCTCTTTTGTGAGAGACACCATGTTCGATCTGAGCATGTCAGCCTGAGGGTCAGTTAGATTCAGTATCTGCTGCTTCTCTAGACCTGCGATTCCTGTATGTGGAGCGTCTCCGAACGAGCGAACTGTAGGGCTGTGCCAGTGGTAGCGACGTGCTCGGCGGTTGGACTTGTTCATACCTTGAGATATGGCTGTCCACTCACCTTCGTCAGACAGTAGGAAGTACTGCTGATAGAGATCGAAGCCGTCCTGTACCGCGTTGTTGTCGATACGGCGAGTGAGTCGAGCTGATTTCGCGAGGTCAGTACCTGGTAGTCCATGACGATCTGATACGCGATCGATCTGGCGGTTCGTGTACTGCATCTGCTTCCCTTTTCCGCCGAGGATATACAGGCCGAGATCACTGGCCTTGCGATTGATGTGAGGCTTTAGTGACCCCATCACCACAGCGGTGACACCTGATGAGTTCCAGTGCATGCCCATCAAAGCACCTAGCGCCTGGAACCAGTTCGGATCTGACATGCGAGTCAGCACCTCTGAGTTACCGTAGTTGTGAACGATGGACTCGACGACGGCATCACCGACTCTGCCCATACGCTCTGTTAGAAATTTGGGAACTGCACCGAAGTGGAGCGGCATCCCGATTGCACCTGAACTGATCATGTTGCGTTCTCCTGTGTCGTTGCTCTGTGTTTTCACTGGGTATGTCGAGCGGTCATCCCAGAATTTGGGCACGACGAACCCCCTGATGCTGAGTTCGCACCATAGAAAAGCGTCTGACGTGGGTTTAAGTCGCTAGACGGTTACTTCATGCGACGCCTGTATCGCGTGAGCAGCCGCCAGAGAATCCCTCTGAACGTGGGTCTCGCTCTCCGTGAGAAGTCGTGGGACGTGCCACGCTGGTAGGAAGCTTCCGATAGGTATCCCAGGTCGATGAGCCTGTTGACCATTGCAGTATTCGAGACGTTTCCCATCGAGCCTGCTCGCGTCACAGCGGCTGCGTAGCCCCTAACAGCTCTGGGAGTCTTGAGTTTGCTAGGTCTCGGTACAGCGGACACTGCGTCTGATACCGCCTGTTGAGGCATGAGAAGTGCAGCTGCGAATCTATCTGCCTGCTGCTCTATAAGCGGCTTGTCACTCGTGTCTCTGCACAGAATATTGCTGGCGTTCTCAGCCGATGCCTCTAGATACACCTCTCGATGCAGCACGTGATGCCCTATCTCGTGAGCGATGGTGAAGTTATACCGCCCCTCATTGCTCTCTACTGAGGCGTTCACTTGAATCACGTTGTTCGCGAAGATGATTCCGCCTAGATAATCAGGGTCAGCAAATAGCCCCTCATCCGAAATCTCTATCTCGTAGCCGAGAAAGTGCTCAGCGATAGCTTCCACAGGTATAGGAGTACCCACGGAGCTACCTGAGAACTCTGAGTAGTCAGACAGGAGCTGCGTCGCAGACGCCTCTATATGCTCGTCAGACAGCTCAGGGAACTCTATGAAAAAGGTATTAGACGTCATACTTAGATGCCGATACGACCATGCCAATGCATGCTATAGCTACGATGGGTATGAAAAGCGGCCAGATGATTGCGCCCATCAGAACAACTGGGATCAGACACAGCCCTTCCAAGATTTTAGCCTTCACTTTTCTGACTCCCCTGACATCTTCTCGACCTGCTTCTGCAACTCAGCCCATTGCTCAGGCGTGAGGTTTTTCGCTGATCGCAGGAACGCAGGGACGGCGAAAGGGTTGTTCTGGATCACGTTCACAGCCTCTGGATCCACTAGGTCTGCTAGATGCAGCAGTTCATCCACATCGGTCTCTAGTGCAGCCGCTAGTTTCCTCACTAGTTCTGCCGAGGGTGCAGATTTGCCTTTCTCTAGATTGGATATATGCATACCTGACACACCCACCATGCGGCCCAATTCCCTTATACCTATGCGCTTTTCAGCTCTTAGATCCTTGATTTTGTCTGCGAGAGTCGTCGCTTGATCAGAGGTCATGTGAGTTCTCCATGTCTGCCCTATGTAACACCATGAGACAAACTGTAAGCTGCCTGTTTACATATGTCAACTGTTAGTTTACAGTGTACATATTGATTACTTGGAGATACAGAAATGAAGTTGAGCTTCACCCGAGACAACCTATTCAAAAGCGTGAACCTAGCAACAGGGCTGATGGTCCTGGTCCTGCTACCAATACTCATCCCGACACTCGGCTACATGATGTTGAAAGCTGGCATCAATGCCTTCAGATCAGAAGAGTTCTAGGAGGTAGATATGTGGGGATTTTTTTCAGGTATTGCGGTTGGCGTATTTGTCTTGGTCTTCCTATTCATTGGATTTTTGATGGTCGCATTTGGTGGTTTCAGCGTTGAGGACACGATGCCGTCACAGGAAGACTACAACTGTGGTGTTGATGAGGCACAAAGCTGATGGAGCTACTCGTCTGGATATTGATTGCAGCGTTGGTGGTCTGGTTTGTTCTTATTCCAGCCTTGGCACTATGGATAGCGGTTCATGTACTTGGAGAGGAAGAGGGTAATGATGGCAATACTTGAGATGGCACTCTGGATTATCGCGACACCAATACTGTTGTTTTTCGGCCTTTCTGGGCTGGGTTTCATTCTGGGGCTAATTTCGGATCCGTACTATGGGATCAAGGATCTTCAGGGTGGGCAAAGAAAGAAACGGGTGATCTGAATCCATGAATAGCGTCTGTTTTGTCTAGATACTCATGGCATGTCTGTACCAATCGGCTGCACAAGTGTTGCAATGACGGTCTATAAAGGAGATGGCAATTGCGAAAATTATTTATATCTTTACTGACTATGTTTACCGGCGCTTTAGCAGTTGCTGATGATGATCTGCCGCCAGTCATGGAGATGTTCTTTAATGGTATGGAGCGTCACGAGATCTCAATGATTGCAACAGCTGCAACTCGCTGCGGGAGCTTGAATATGGTCGTAGGCGGTATCATTGCTCGCGATACATCTGACACCAATGTCTCTGATTCGCTAACAGAGCTGGGCACAGGTTTGGTGACCATCGGCTTATACACGAACGCTGCATTGATGAAGTTGCGAGGAGTGGAAGTTGATATGGCCTCGCTTCAGAAAAGAGCGCTGAACTCACAGGACATGTTCACAAAAATTTACCTGGAGCGTATGGAGAAAAATCAAGCTAGAACTGGGGAGATGTTTGCTGGCGATGAACTTATCAAATCAGATTTGGAGTTCTGTAAGTCCCTCACTATTCTCACATCTGATGAGTGGCTTGAGACGCTAACAACAAATAATTGGGACTATTGGGACGAAATCTTCCAATAACGGGCGGCAAACGGATGAACGCTACTTAGTGGTTGGTTCACTAAGCTTCTAAGAAGAGCGATCATTTTCACTCAAAAGTCAAAAATCTGTTGTCAATCTCAAAACCGTCAGCTAACGATAAAAAGAGAAAAGCCGACGAGGACACGCCATTGACTGCTCAGATTTCACTGTTGCCTTATGCAAACGAAAAGGTCGCTGCTAAGGTGTTAGAACATGCTCAAGACTTGAAGGACACGGATCCGAAACAGTCAATAGAACTACATGAAGAAGTGATTCGCTTGTTGTGTACGCAGATCAAACAACGCAATAAGAAGATAAGGGTCTTGAAGAAGATCTTGTTGGATGCATTACCGGAAGGAGAAGGTGCTTAATGGATCGTCAAAGAATTTTAGAGATGGCCGTTGGAGTCTTTCTTGGTAACGTGGCTTTCTTGATGTTTGCTTGGATTTTGTTTGCTCTTTTGAGTCGGATTTTTGGGTGGGATTAGTAACCTGTTTACTGAAGCACTCGCGTTTGGAAGCCGGTTAAAGTGGTTTTCGTTTTCACTAATAG
>CACCPA010000015.1 GCA_902547755.1 Halieaceae bacterium
GTAGCATCGTCATCGACACCTACGTCAATATCATCTGCGACGACAACGGTAACAACTGTGCTGGTACCGAGCGTCAGGTACTGGATCAAATGCAGGTGCTCAATAGTGCATTTATTGTGAATATCCCCTATCAGTTCCAGTTGGTGGGTCAAATTAGGCAGTTCAATAGCTCTGCTTGGTTGACTGCTGGACCCGGGTCGACTGCAGAAGGTTCGATGAAGAGCTCGTTGAGGCAGGGTGATCGTGGCGACTTGAACATGTATGTCAGTAGCCCAGGAGGAGGTTTGTTGGGCTGTACGACATTCCCCAGTTCCTACGGCAGCAATCCTAAAAATGACGGCGTTGTAGTGCTTGGCGCTAGTTTACCTGGTGGCAATGAGGCTCCCTACAACGAAGGTGACACCGGCACCCATGAAGTAGGGCATTGGCTTGAGCTATACCACACCTTTCAAGGAGAGTGCCGCGGTAATGGTGATTTCGTAGCCGACACCCCAGCCGTGCGATCGCCAAATTACGGTTGCCCAGCTGGAATTGATTCATGTCGAAAGCAATCAGGACTGGATGACGTCTTCAACTACATGGATTACACCAACGATTCGTGCATGTTCCAATTCTCGGACGGGCAAGTGGTTAGGGCCTATGAGCAGAGCCTTCAGTATCGTTTTTTAGATGCTGCACAATAGTTGGCGCTAACGAGCCCAAGGCAATTCCCGGGCGTTTTGTCTTTCCGTCAGTAAACGGCCCTTTCTTACAGTGTGCGAGCAAGTCGTGCATGCGTCTTGGGCGCTTGCCAGCTGTTCAGCCACTCGAGCTTTAGGTCGATCTGGTCGCTCGGTGCGTGATCGAGCACGACGATAATCGTCGATCCGTGGGATGGCACGGTCACGTACCCGGCTGATTTGTTGAGGCTCACATCGCCGAGCACTTCGAGTTCAATGGCGATGGGGCCTGCATTGCTGATGCGCACCGCGGTTTGTTGGCTGTCATTGCGGCGAGCCGGGAGGCGCTCGAAGCGCATCAGGCTATCGAACAGGGTGTTAAGTTCGTTTTTACGTCCAATAAACTGGCGGTCATAGACCGCGACAGTTTGTTTTTGGAATAGGGCTGCTGCGATGCCTTCTACACTGCGTTCGTTGGTGAACGCTAAAGTCACTGTGCGGTGGCCGCCGCCGTTAACGTCGTAGTCGTAGTCGATGAGGCCATGGATGTCTGAGGCGCCGATGATAGTGAGATCATGGTCTAACGCGACTTGGAGCGATGAGTCATTGAAGTACTCGCCGTTGGCAACTTCGATACCTTGAATGAGACCGTCATCAAACAGGGACTGCTGCTCTTTGGATATCTTGATGACGCCATCGGGGAAATCGCGTGGCCAGGCAGGATGATTCCAGATCATAAAGCCTTGCTGCGCCTTTGCCGCTTTGAGCGCTTTACGCGCAGTAGCAAAGGTCTCCTCGCGCCGGTGCTTTACCGTGAGCAGTGGATTTGTGTCCTCGATAAACAACGCGTTTACGTGACCCGGAGCGTATTTGCGGGTGATCTCAGCGCCAGGAATCAGGAGTAGATCAGATCGTTCTCGGCCCTGTTTGTTTTCCTTTACCGCGAGATCAAAGGCGCGATTGCGGTCTGGATGAGGGATGTCGTCACGGTTGGGTTGATATTCAAGGTGCTCGGTAATCGCCATGGCATCGAGACGATCCTTATTGGCCTCCCAAACCCGTACCGTTGGCCAAACATGCCCATCGGAGAAGACACTGTGTGTGTGAGTGTCTACAGACAGTACGAGGCGGCCATCCTTCAACGGAGGAAAACGCAACTCGCGTGATTCGGTGGCCTCGATGCTGTCTGACAGGGGTGCAACGGCGAGCAGCACTACAAGGCTGAACAATGGGAGTGAGCGAATCATCATTCTGTATTTCCTAAATCAAAGTGCGGAGTATCTGTGCGCCATATGACAGCTTATCGCTATTTCCTTGACCGCGACTACGGGTCCGGTATGTTGGCTCGGCCAACGCTTTATAAGAATACGAGGTAGATGTGAAACCAAAGCCTATTAACAATCGTGTGACCGAGATGACTGGGGTGGATTATCCTATTTTACAGGCCCCAATGGGTTGGATTGCCCGAGCACAGCTCGCGTCTGCAGTATCGAACTCCGGCGCTATGGGCATCATCGAAACATCCTCGGGTGAATTCGATGCCATTCAGGAAGCAGTGCGCAAGATGCATGAGCTCACGGATAAGCCCTTTGGTATGAACGTGGCGCTCGCGTTTGTTAAAGGGACAAACGTGATTGATTTTGTTATCGAGCAAGGCATTAAGTTCGTTACTACATCCTCGGGGAGTCCTGATCTCTGTACTAAGGTCTTTCAGGAAGCAGGTATCAAAGTCTTCCATGTCGTGCCCACCCTCGACATGGCGCTCAAAGCTTTGGATGCAGGCGTCGATGGCCTTGTGGTCGAGGGCGGTGAAGGCGGCGGTTTTAAAAATCCGCGCCCGGTCTCGACGATGGTGTTGTTGCCGCTCATTAGAGAGCGTACGGAAGTACCGATCATTGCCGCCGGTGGTATCTGTGATGGGCCGACTATGGCGGCCGCGTTTGCCATGGGTGCTGAGGGTGTGCAGCTAGGTACGGCCATGTTGAGCTGTTCCGATTCACCGGTTCATCAGAACTGGAAAAACGCTATTTATGAGGGCAAGGAGACAGACACAGTTTTCCTGAACCAGCAGGGCCGGCCCGCGCTTCGAGCGATGCGTACCGAACGCACAGGTGAACTCGAACTCCTAGGCCAGTTCCAGCCCTTTGAGCACATGGCGAATATCCTGGATTTGTACTTCGGTGGTGATCTCGAGGCTGCTATTCCACTGACGGGACAAGTCATGGGACGCATTAATGAGGCGCGAACAGCCGCAGAGGTCGTCGAATCGACGATGGTAGGTTTTCATGAGTGCCTGTCGGGCCTCAACACGTCCTACGCTTAGTTGATGAGCTTTGAAGCAATCATCAGGATCAAAAAAGCCGGCAACTGCCGGCTTTTCTTTGCACTGTATCGGTCGTTTCGAATCAGAAGATTCGTGGGATTATGAGAGGCGTATTCTTCAAGTAGGCCTGATATCCCGGGTCGTCTCCCCAACGTGCACCCGCGGTTTTACGGAGGAGCGGAACACCACTAATGCGAGTCAGTAACACGGCAACAAAGACGGGTGAGATGAGGAAAATCATCGCGCTGCCGCTGAGGGAAGGAAGGGCCATGACTGCGACACCCGCCCACAGCAGAATTTCACCGAAGTAGTTCGGATGCTGCGCTCTTGCCCAGATGCCGGTCGTAATGAACTTATTTTCATTAGCTGGATCTGCCTTGAAGGCACTCTTCTGGTTGTCTGCGATGACCTCGACAGCAAAGCCTAGAACCCACATGGCGGCGCCCACATAAAATACGGTTCCGAGTGGGGCGGTATTGGGCGTCATGATGGCTGCCAGTGCCGCGCCAGCGGTAAGGAAGACCCAGGTGCCTTGAAGGGTCCAAGTGACTAGGAATCGGGGCGTCGACAGTTTGATCTTACGGAAGCGTCGGTCCTCTCCCGCCTTTTGGACGCGTCTGAACAAAAAGGGCCCAAGGCGTGCCGCCCAAACTATGACGACGCCAGCGATAATTTGTTGGCGTAGCCCTATCTCAGCGGCTTGCTGAATCGCAAAAACCGTGACGGTGATATAAGTCAGGCTGCCAACGAGATCAAAATAGTGCTCGGTCTCAAATAGTCGCGCGTGAATGAGTCCAACCCATTGAACCGCAAAGATACCCAGAGCCAATGCGGTCATGAGCGGGAGTCCGTAGAGCGTTGAGCCCGTTTGATCGCCCATCCATGCGACCGCAAACACGGCGGCGGTGATGATGATCGATGTAATAACCAGTTTAGGTCCCATAGTTACCTCGCTTATTGTTATTGGTCAGGGTGAGTCATCTACTGCGTATTAATGAAGGGCCCGTCAACGCAAATTCGGCGGCCATCAGGTGATGCACAGGCACCGCAGATACCAACGCCACATTTCGTGGTGTAGTCGATTGCACTGAACATCTGCGAAGCCTCGACAAACTCACGCTGGACTGCTTCAGCTGCGTAAATCATTGGCTCTGGTCCGCAGTTGTAGAACTCGGTTTTTGCCAATGTATCGGCATCGAGGGTCTCAAGGTAGCCACGGAGCGCATCCGTTACCCGGCCGTTAAAGCCAGCGCTGCCATCATCGGTTGCGATGTGCACCTCGGCGATATCCTTGCATTCCTCAGTGAAATACAAGCGATCGGCACTGCGCGCGCCAGCAAAGATCTGTGCCGGTTTGTCGTTGGACCCAAAGTCTCGTGCCACCTGATACACAGCGGCCAAACCGGTGCCGCCAGCCACGCAGATAATATTGGCGTCATCCCTCGGCATGACCGGTGCGCCGTGTGGGCCTCGGATGTAAATATCGTCGCCGGGTTTTAGCTGGTAACAGGCGCTCGTGAATTGCCCCACATCAATCACGGCTAGCCGCAAAGGCGAGTCAGTGAGACAGGAAAACGGTTTTTCACCCACACCGGGTATCCATACAAACACGTACTCGCCGGCTTGAATGTTGATGTTGCCATCGAGTGTCACCACAGTGATGTCGTCACAGACGGGGTCATTAGCAACGACCTTGTAGGACGCAAAGTCCATATCAAGGTCGAGGTTGAGCCCTACCTTCGCCTTGTTAGTCCCCTTATCAAGGTCGGTCTGAAGCTGGCGGAAGTAGGCATTCATGTCTTCCGTGTCCATTCCACTCAAGGCGGAACCAACGCCAATGATGGATGCACCGGCGCTAATCGCTGCGCGGCAATCATCGGCAGTCGATAGACCGCCACAGCCGATGATGGGCTTGTCAGTAATGGTTTTGAGCGCACGAATGCACTTGAGGGCTGTGGGTAGAACGCCGCTACCGGACATGCCGCCCATGCCATTACTGAGTACAGCGTGTCCGTGACTTTCTGTGTAGCCGGGCCCCACCGTATTGATGGCACAGAGCCCGTCCGCGCCCGCCTCAAGTGCTGCAAGGCCAATGTCCTCAATGCGATCCACATTGGGTGTGAGTTTTGGAATCACGGGAACATCAACGGCTGCTTTGACCGCGCTTACGATCGCCCTGACCATTTCAGGGTCCTGACCCATCGCCATACCGTAGCCCTGAGCGTGAGGGCACGATAGGTTGAGCTCCAGACCGTCAGCGACGGGAGCCAGAATTTTTGCGACCTCAACAAACTCCTCGATACTGCCGCCAAAAATAGAGACAAGGAGGAAGCGATCTTCGGGAATGGTCAGCGATTCGAACCCTTTTCGAGCCTCTTTGGCGCCCGGGTTGGTCAGTCCAACCGCATTGACGAAGCAGCCCGGAGCATACTGGCTGTAGACAGGCTCACGATTACCTGCGCGCGGGACTGGCCCCACACTTTTGGTGGTGATTACGCCGATTTCAGGGAGGTCGTCAAAGATTCGCTGAATAATGCTGGGAGCCGTCGAGACGATTCCAGAGGGAATCGTGAAAGGACCGCTGACTGTTTTCCCGAGTAACTCTGTTTTCACCCGACTCTCCGTTTTTGTGACGGATAATTATACAGCCCCGCATCCTGTTGAGCCATGAACATACTCAGTAAACAGTGCGCATTATGTCCCGCAAAATGTCCGAGTAACGCGCTCAGTTGGCGTGGGTGAAGCGGCCCATAGGCGGTCATCATCTTGCCATTCGAATGGGGTTTTCCAGCGCTCAAAGGCTGCCTGTAAGTACTCATAGTCTTGCGCCTCAGCGTCGGCAATAGCGGCGGCGACATGGTGGTTTCGCGGAGTCACCACAGGATTAGCCAAACGCATGCGTTCCGCCGTGTCCCGAGAGTCCGACTTGTTGCTCGCTCGTCGTCGCTCCCAGGCAGAGCGCCAGTCGAGTAGCTCGTCACTGGGGATAAATAGGTCTCCGATAGGCGTGTGGCCGCTGTCTTTCAGCGCTTGGTGAGTCAACCAGCGGTAGGCGAGTGACAGGTCTAGCTGATCTTCTTCTAATACCCTTAGGAAGCCATCGTGAAGTTCGGCGTCCTCAGGTCTAAAACTGTCCAGACCCAGTTTCGCGGTAATGCGTATTTTGAAGGCATCGGTGTACCAGCGCGGAAACTCATCAATCACCGATTGGGCGTAGGCAACAGCGCGATCCTCACTGGGGCCCAAGACTTTAAGGAGGCATGAGGCAAGAACACTGGTATTCCAGTGGGCAATACCCGGTTGATTGGAAAGCCGATACCGCCCCTGGTTATCGATGGCACTAAACATGGCGTCGGCCTTAAAAGTGTCAATGAAGGCACAGGGGCCGTAGTCGATGGTTTCCCCAGAAAGGAGCATGTTGTCGGTGTTCATAACCCCATGTACAAAACCAAGGCTCTGCCAATGTGCAACCAGCGATGCGATCCGCTTTACGGTTTCTTCCAATAGGACTTCTGCTTTGGCGGCCGTGGATTCCGCGCCCTTTGCGCTAATGATCTCCGCGAAGTGACGCTCTGCCGCGTAGTCCACCAGTTCACCAAGTCCGTCACCCTCTCGTGTCATGGCGAAATACTGAATACTCCCGAAGCGCAAATGACTCTTGGCAACGCGCACCATCACGGCGCCGGGCTCGATGGTATTTCGAAAGACTTTATCGCCAGTGGCAATGGCCGCCAGTGCGCGGGTCGTCGGTACCCCAAGATGATGCATGGCCTCGGAGACTAGATATTCCCTAACAACAGGTCCTACTGGCGACTTGCCGTCGCCCCCGCGGGAGTAGGGTGTCTGCCCTGCACCTTTTAGCTGGATGTCGTAATGCTCTGAAGGGCTCAGCGCCCACTCACCCAGTAGGATGGCTCGCCCATCACCCAGTTGGGGATTGTATTGACCAAATTGATGGCCTGCGTAAACCGATGCGCTTGGACTTGTCCCTTCCAATGGGTGTTGACCGGCAAAGACCGCCAAGGCCTCGTCAGTTTTTCTCAGATCTTTCGGCCACCGTAGTTGTTCGGCGAGGGCCTCATTCCAACCCATCCACTCAGGAGAGCTAGCCGGATCCGGGTTGGCACGACTGGTGTAGCGGCTTCCTAGCGCTTGAAAGGAGTGCTGCCAATGAGGAATAGCCATCGTTACCGTATCCGCTTAAGTGGTGACTGAATGAAATTAGCACCATCGTTGAGCATCGATCGGACTGTGACTTGTGCGGATAGCCAGGTCAGGCCAGCCGAGCTAGTGGTGATGATTAATGTCCGCATGTTTACTCCGAGTCGTGAGTGACTCCCCCTCGGGCAGCGTTGTGCTTTGATTCGGTGACGTCTACTGCCATGACGCTTGTTGGTCGAGCAAGTTAACTTGCTTCCTTTTCCTCGAAGCGTTTTTGGTAACGTCGCTCAACGTGTTGATTGAGTATACGCTCTCTTTCCCTCCCAACCATTGGATCAGATTTTAATTTCCACAGCGTATCGCGGGCCCGTTTATAGGATTCCTTTAGGTCAACAATGGGTTCTGGATAGTCTATGGGCTGGAGCATCCGCTCAATAGGGGACATCAGCCACGGTTGGTGAACCAGAGGTGTCGGTAAATCCTTCAGTTCTGGCACCCATTTGCGGATGAATTCACCGTTCGGATCGTGATCTAAAGACTGCTTGATAGGGTTGTAGATGCGTATCGTATTGATGCCTGTAACCCCTGCCTGCATCTGCATTTGTGGGTAGTGAATACCGGGCTCAAAGTCCAAAAACAGTGAACCCAAGTGGGTTACCCCGGCCCGCCAGTCCTGCCACAGATGATGGGTGAGAAAACTCACTAACATGGCGCGAGACCGAAAGTTGGCATAACCAGTGGCCTTGAGCGCGCGCATAGTGGCGTCAATTAAGGGATAGCCTGTCATTCCCTTTTTCCAGGCGGTGACGAGGTCCTCATTATGACCTCGTGGTTGCGCCGCATAGCCTCTGTTGATGTCCTCAAATTCCATCCGGCACTCCATTTCGAACTTCTGGATAAAGTGACAGTGCCAGTGGAGCCGTGATTCAAAAGCACTCATCGCTCGCCCCCAGCCCTGCCTTTTCTCTTGTTGCTGGAGCGCTTGGTAGGCCTGCCGCATGCTGAGATTTCCCCAGGCAAGATAAGGAGAAAGCCGAGAGCAATGCGTTCGGCTTTTCTCGGGTTTGGAAATGAATTTTTGATAGCCCCAGCCGCGGTCATCGAGGAAGCTGTTAAGCACTTGTTGTGCTTGATTGGGTCCGCCGACTTGCATGTCGCCGCTGTGTTCAATCCATTGTCGATGCTTGGTACTCCGCAGAGCATTGAGTTGCTCTGACGCCTCGGCACTGATGGACTTCATTGATCCAAGCTCAATCTGGTGTGGGTCAGCAGTCATAAACCGGTGCCATGACCGATTCCAGCCTTTTCGATCCCTTCGGCCGCGCTCGACTCCGTTGGTTTGGAATTCGCGCCACTCGATACCCGCTGATTGGCAAAACTTTGCTATAGCTTGGTCTCGCTGGAAGGTCAGATCGAGACCGGTCTCTTCATAGGAAAGCAAACGCGTTATGCCGAGCTTTCGGTGAACTGCATTAAAGACGTCGACAGCATCGCCTTCGAGCACTTCAATTCGATGACCTAAAGTCTCGGCAGTGCGCTGGAGGTCTTCGAGCGACTGGCCAATGAACTGCCAGTGGCGGCCGCGATAATGTGGATTGCGCAGCAGTTTTGGCTCGATGAGATAAATCATCAGCGTGGGCTCGCCTAACTTCAGTGCAAGCTCCAGCGGTGCGTGATCGGCGAATCGTAAGTCGCGTTTAAACCAGACAACGTTGACCGCCATTAGTCGCAGTTCTCTCTAATCAGCGGGTTATCGACCGGTTGCATGGTTGCCGCATCGACGAGTTCTAATTTCCCTTTACGTAGGGCACTCATCAGCATGCGATAGGCATCACGGTCGAAGACCGTTTGATGGTTATCCTGAGATGCTTTGCGTGCCGCCTCGGTATTGTCGAAACAACCGAGCCAAGACCAGTGGTTGACGAGATGATACTGCTCTGCAGGTTGCTGATCTTGCGGCCGGATATTGCGTTCCATCAGGAACAGAGGTCCTGCGAAGGGCCAAGCAGCGATTCGGTCGCGGTCGAGCACGGACAGTAGGCGGGCGTTGTGTTCTTCAGGGGTTTCATCTCCCGCACAAGCGCCATCGCAACGTTTGAGCTGGTACTGAAAGCAAGGCCCTTTGCCCGAGTCGAGCCCAAGCATACGCAGGCAGAGTCCATGGTCACGGGCGTGCCGGCGAATGGTGTTGTCGACGTGGCGGCGGTTATGAAATAAGCCATAACTGTCCAGTGCTCGTTCACCCCATGGTGAGAAGTCAGCGCTAACGGGTTGCAGGAAATTGTCGCGAGATCGATTCAGATGAATGGTCCACAGTTTCCTGACCTGCCGCTGACGACGGTTGTAGAGCGGTGTCTCCGCCTTAATTGCCGCGTTTTCGACGAGGAGCGCGCCAATTTCCCCTGCCGTGGATTGTGTCTCGATGCGCGAGACCTGCGACATGATGCGTTGATGTCGCCCTGGCTTCTTGCCTTCTTGAAAATGGGACTGAACGCGAGCACGTATGTCGATGCTTTTGCCGACGTAGAGCAGGGTGTTCTCGGATGAGAAAAAACGGTAAACGCCGCTGTAGGTTGGAAGCTCGTCCAGAGTTTCTCCTCTGGAGGTAATGGTGATTTTAGCAAGCTCTGGCATCATGCGCGCATGATTCCCCAAGACGATCCAATGACCCAGAGCCGTCCATCTTTTGAACGGATAGAACAGGCTCCGGCGTTTCTTCCCCACTGTAGCGATCCACGCATCGTTGCGATGGGTTTAGCGCCGATGCTGGGTTCATGGGTCGACACGAAGCCATCGGATGCGTGGCGCGACCACAAGACAAGCGTCCGTGAGCAGCTGGGCAGACGGGTTTATGCGGTTCTCGACGAGGGGGTCGCTGCGGCGGATGAATTTGCAGGAATGGTCTTTGACTTCTTAGGCGAGCGATCCATATTGGAAAAATCCGAACGGTCCGATGCAGAGGCTCTGTGGCGCGCTTCTCTGGAGGTCGCTGACGACCTGGTAGTGATGCAGTCAGATGATCAAGGTAAGTATCGACTCGTCGCCGCGTCGTTGTGCAGTCCCAGTGACTGGCGCCTGGAAGAAAAGCTCGGTGCGACCATGGCGGAAGTCCACGGTCCGATTCCCCGGTTGAACCATGACATTGGTGATCAGATTGATCGGTTTTTCACTCGATTACCTACCGACCGCTTCACCCAGCGATTCAATTGGTCGCTCATGCCGCATCCTGATCTTATGTCACGCGATGAATGGCAGGTGAACCCCGCCTCTGATCAGCTGTGGTACCGGGCTGAGCGACAGTCGCTTCGACGACTTCCTAGATCGGGTGCGATTGCCTTCACGATTCGCGTCCATATTTGTAATCTCACAGCCTTGTTGCCCATCGAGGGGGCGCTGGAGCCCTTGTGGTCTGCAGTAGAGACTGCCCCCGAAGATCTACGTCGTTACAAAGGCCTCGATATTCTGTCTCCCGTTATCACCAATTGGCGGCGGAAAAACCGAGTCTGAGCGTTTTTCGTAAAACCCAGGCGCACTAGTTGAAAACGGCTGGGTCATTAAGGTCAGAAACGATGAAGCTCCGACTCAAAGAAATCAGGCATAAATCTAATATCGACCGTTTTGTCATCGAATCGGTAGATTTGAGTCTCTACATTGCGTTTGTGCAGATAAATGGAGAGGAGCACCTGATAGCTGACAACACGGGTAAGCCCCTGAAGACGACCAATCTGCTGTCCATGCAACGCCAAATAAAGCGATTCGGCAAGGTGAAGGCAGTGCTTCGTCAGCGCAGTGCTTACGATGAGATGGTGGGTAAGGGTGCTTCATCAAGCGGGGACAACACCATGGAGCTGTCGCTAGGTGACCAGCCGCTACCCGAGTGGTTGAACTGAGTGTTTTACCCTGGAGGTAAGGACCATTCAGATTTAACCGAGGTCGTCCTCATCGAGTCCGTGGCCCCATTCGCGCTTCGCTTCTAAATACCGTCGATTGCAGTCGTTAACCCCTGAGACGTGCTTAACGCGCGTAAGGTTTTGTACGCCCATGGCTGTGAGGTCTTCCATCTTCTTTGGGTTGTTGGTCAGCAACCTTAGGGCCCTCTCTTGCCCAAAATACTTGAGTAGGGATGCCGCATCGCTGAAGTCGCGTGAGTCGTCAGGCAAACCTAGCGAGCGGTTGGCTTGATAGGTGTTCTCGCCCGCATCCTGGAGTAGATACGTCGCTGCCTTTGCCCACAAACCAATGCCGCGACCTTCGTGTCCCGCCATGTAAATTAGATAGCCACCCTCAGGGTCGCGCGCGATTCGATCGATGGCTGCCTCGTACTGAGGGCCGCATTCGCAGCGCTGCGAGCCGAAGACATCCCCGGTTAAACAAGATGAGTGGACTCGAACCAAAGGAGATTTGGAGGTCGCCGCGGGACCTATTTCTAAAACACTATTGACCGCCATACTCGATGCGAGGTGTGCAAACAGATGTTGACCACCCTGCTCACGAAGGTTAGATGCAAGATTTTCAACTTCAGCCAATTCGGTTGCACGAACCGTCGCATACCACTTGGCCGTCGGGTGCTCCTCACCCCGCGCAAGCGGCAGTGGGATAGGGCCAAGCAAGTTGACGATGCGCTGCCCTGACGAACCAGCACTCTCTGCATCGAGACGGTTTCCGTCAGCATCGATTCGGAATAGCTTGTTCTCGCTGACAAGACGCTCTCGTATGCCTGGCTTTAGGTATGTAAACATCGATTACCCCGTGAAGCTTTGTATGAACGCCCGCAACCCTTAGATTAGGGCCGGCTCTTGCTGGGTGATGCAGTGTATACCGCCGCCCATGGCAAACAACACTCGAGCTTCCAAATTAGTTACGTGGCGATCGGGATACAGATCTTTAAGGATCTCAAGGGCATGTTCGTCTGTGCGATCCTTGAAGGCGGGCAGCAACACGAAGCCATTCCCTGCGTAGTGATTGACGTAGCTGTAATCGACCCACCCGTTGTTGTCCTTCGCTATCCGTGGTGCTGGTAGTGCCCGCACTTTGAAGCCGGCTGCCTCTAGGGTCTCGCAGTGGTCCTGCCAAAGCGCATTGTCGGGATGGTTGGTATCAAATTGCCGATGCAGGAGTACTGAGCCATCAGGGACAAAGGTTGCGATCATATCGACGTGTCCGCGTGTGCCATGGTCCTGATAGTCCCGCCACAGACCGCGATCAAGCCAGATGGCTCGCTCAGTACCCAATTTTTGATGGATCGCTGCTTCGACAGTGTCCTCCGTTGCTGTCGGATTTCGGCCGGGATCGAGCTGCACCGTGCGGGTAAGCAATACGTCGCCATCGCCGTTTACGTGAAGACCACCACCCTCGTTCACCAAGTCCGATCCAAGGCGTTTGGCACCCGTCAGCTCGATAATGTGACTGGCCACTTTAGCGTCTTGGCGCCAATCGAATGCAGTGTGATCGCCCCAGCCATTGAAAACCCAGTCCACGCCGCCAAGGCCCTGCTCGCTTGTGACAAAGGTAGGTCCTGAGTCACGCATCCACGCGTCGTCAATCTCGAAGGCATGCAATGTGACAGCACTTGCTAAATTCTTTTGCGCAATTCTCAGTAGTCCCGGATGGCAGAGCATGTGAACAGGCTCATGCTCAGAGATAGTGTTTGCGACTTGAGCCCAAGCATCAAAAACATCGTCGTCGCTGACACCGGCTGTGTCGTAGGCTCCGGTCGGAAAGCCCATCCAGGTGGCAGTGTGGGGTTGCCATTCAGGCGGCATGATCCACATGATTATTGTCTCACTCGACTGAAATGCCGGGGATAGGTCCCATCGACCCCTGCCCGTCGGACTGTCGAGGGTTGGCCACGGGATCTGTCAGCTTGGCGTAGGTATCGGGTCGTCGTGTTGCAAAGAACGGAAAGAGCTGCAGCCAGTCCTGCCGATGACTAAGATCAATTTCGGCTACCAGTGCGACTTCCTCATCTTCGGGCGCCTCAACCAAAATTCGTCCGAACGGGTCGGCAATGAAGCTACCGCCATAGAATCGGATTAATCCTTCCATACCCATTCGGTTCGGCACCGCGATGAAGAGTCCGTTTGCAATGGCGTGTCCAACGATGACCGATTGCCAAAGGGGACGTGTATTAAATTGGGGGTGATCGGGCTCTGACCCGACAGCAGTTGGGTAGCACAGTAGATCTGCACCTCGAAGGCCATAGTTACGCGCAACTTCCGGGAACCATTCATCCCAGCAGGTTGGCAAACCCACATTGATGTCTGCCGAGTCCATTGCGATCGTGTGGATCGGATAGGGGTTATCGCTAGGACCCTGAGCAAAGTAACAGTCTTCGAAATAGCCCTCGGTAACGGGGATATGCAGCTTTCGAGTTTGCGCAACGATCTCACCGTTAGGCGCTACGAGAACTGCCGTGTTGAAGCCTAGGCCATCTTCTCGTTCAACCCGTTCGTACAGTGAAACCTGAACAAAGACATCGTTCTCACGCGCAGCGTCTTTTGCGAAAGCAACCGTCGGTCCATTCCCAATGTCTTCAGGTTGGCGATCGCTCGAGGACTCGGGTCGTTTATCGGCTGGGTAGCGACTGAGTGTGAGCTCGGGCAAAAAAACAATCTGTGCGCCCGCATGTGCACAGGCGGCGACTCCCGCATGAAGCTGCTGGAGGTGCTGGCTCGCATCGTCATACCACTTCATCTGATAGAGCCCGACACGCAGTTGCCGCGAATCCGACTCTCCCGTCGCACATAGGCTGGGTTG
Source organism: Halieaceae bacterium (assembly GCA_902547755.1). Taxonomy (GTDB): domain Bacteria; phylum Pseudomonadota; class Gammaproteobacteria; order Pseudomonadales; family Halieaceae; genus Luminiphilus. The sequence continues at coordinate 13,900 of CACCPA010000015.1, forward strand.
CAGTGTTGCTGAGATGACCTGAACCATATCGTATCTCTTATCCGTATGTCGTGCCTAGTCGTCGATTAGCACCGTGAGTGGACCTCACTGCTAGTTCATGAATATATCAGAGCACAAGGTGGGGTATGACCCCTCTAATTGGGTACTTAGCAGGCATTAACCGTCTCCTTTATGACGGCTACGTGTTCTCTAGTTGCAGCGTAAAGCCGATGCAGCAGCGCATCGCGCTCGGAAACCCAGTCTAAATAATGGGGCGGTAACGTCGATGTCAGGTGAGACTCCAGTGCAATCAACGCCGATTGAATCTCATAATGCCGCTGTGACACCTGTGCAGACCATCGCTGCACGTCTGAAGCAAAGTATTTGGCCAACACCGTTTTTGTGATCGTCCCCGCCTTGGTTGTGGTCTCACTTTTACAATAAATGCCTTCGTTACCCGCGCTGCCCAAGACGTCGTTGGCGTATTGAAGATAACCTGACTGAAGTGCGGCGGCTGCCAGCAGTTGTCCCCCTGAGTTTGCCCTTATCGAGGACAGCAGCGGCTCCAGATCCTCGTCGGCGGCAGACCAGTTGTGTTCCAGAAAACGCTGCACCCGCTCGGATAGCTCCCACAACACCTGTGCTGAGTCACCACTTGCCGACGCGGGATACGACCCCAGTAACATGGGCTGTTCCCAGAATTTTCGCCATTCCGGACCCGCGAGGATTGCCGAGAAGATGCGTGTGGGCAGATTGGTGCGTCGGAGCTCAATATTTTCCCGGAGCGTGTTCGCAACGCTGTATTTCTCTTTTTCTTCCATGAGCGTTACGCAAGCAGGTGCCAGTCTTAAAAACTCAAGATCGAGGATAAGGCGTTGTGATGCCGATGCCGTCCGACCCATCGACGTATTGCGTTTGGCAATATTGGTTTGTAACTCGCAGCCACTCAGGGACAGGAAGTCGATGAGTGATAAGGAGCCAGTAGCCGTCAACGAGTCCGTATCGAAGTCAGATGGGAGGTCTACTCGCTGCCAAGTATTTTGGTCCCCTTCGACTATTCCGATATCAATGTCGGCGGCGGTGCTCAGACGGTCAACGTACTTTGCTAGCTTTGCGGCACCGACCTCGCGCTCAGCACAACTCGAAATCACGAGGCTTGCGATGAGCCCGATCCAGAGTATTGAGATCCGCATACCCGATCGCGATGTCTGTTGGCCTAGTAACACGGATCCACGTTTCTCTTTTTATATCAGGGCTGTATACGTCAGTGCTTTATGCATTAGTGCTGTCTCAGCCGAGTGCCGCTTGCGCTCGCTGACGCCAGTCAGATAGCGCGGAGAGTGACTCATCGGGCTGAACCTTTGCCGCCCAGCCAGCGAAATGCAGTGATACGAGTAAGTCGATGTCCGCCATGCTGAAGCTGTCACCAGCCACGTAATCTCGGGAGGAAAGCTCATCATTCATGATGTTCAGCGCGTGCAATAATTGACTTCTTCCGCGCTCGGCGAGCGCTGGAATTTGTTCGGTGTCCAGTGTTCCGGGGAGCGCGCGCCCTGCAAATGCCGGATTAGTGTTTCGGAAGAGGTCGGCAATTGCCTTGAACACATCGGTAAAGATACGGTGATTCCAATCTAGGATAAGCGCTCGTTCTTCGTCGGACGTCCCTAAAAGCGGACTGTCCGGGTGCAGCGCTTCCAAATATTGTGTGATCGCAAACACGGAACTTAGTACGCGCCCTGAATCAAGCACGAGTGCTGGAACCGTACCCGTGGGAACAACGGCCTTATAAGCATCGGTCCGCTGTTCGCCTTCCTGAAAGTCGACTTGCGTAGCGTCTAACTCAATACCTTTGTAACCGATGAACATCTTGAGACGCTGTGGGTTGGGGGCAGGGTCGAAGGTGTAAAGTTTCATAAGGAGTCCTATTGGGGTTGGGCTGCTGTCTAGGGTGCACTGTCTTAATCATAAAGCCTGTTTTTTTTGCAGTGGCTACCTAACAGAAGCTGGGTATTAAAGATCATTGTTATAGGCATTATCTGGACAACAGAGTTTTTTCGATACCACTTTAGTCTGTATACTCCGCGCTCCAGAAAAACTGCCAAATGAGTTCCCAGAGCCATGCGATACCTTTTAGTCACTATACTAGCTCTTTCTGCTTCAGCTTTTGCGCAGACAGACGAACAACGTGCTGCAATTGCTGATCGAATTAAGTCATTTTCAAACGTCTGCGTTGCAGGACAGGGTTGCGGCGGCGCATCTGTCGCTGATGCGGCGGTAGCCTCTCTTCCCGGTGAAGCAAAATACGCAGGCTGCGCTGCATGTCATGGGCCCAATGGCGGTGGCGGCATTGGCCCAGCACTAGCAGGGCGTGAGGCTGATTATATTGTGGGCCGACTGACGGCCTACCGTGCAAACGAGATGGTCGGCGCTCAGAGTGCGCTCATGTGGGGACAGGCCGCTGCGCTGAGTGATGACGACATCCGAGATCTTGCGGAGTACGTCACCAGCTTCTGATGCATCCGGCAAATTAGAGAAGTATCCGGCTGACGTTTGCGGATTCAAGGTACTCCTTTTTAAGCTTTAATTCCGTTCAACGCAGCGTTGCCCGCTATAAAATTCGAAGTATGGGATTAGTTGCTATACCGTTAGCAGTCATTCCGTATTTGTGTAAGGAAGCCAGAGAAAGGGGTCATTCATGGACCCCTTGGTTTGTTGAGCGAGACGACCAAATGGTCTTTACTTTGTATAAGTTGTGCCGCGCCAGATAAGATTTCTTTCTGGGTTAGCAGCAGGCTTCACAGAGCGACGCTTCCAATTCACACCTCGGTACACGCCCGCGCCCAAAATTTGGGTGCCTGCCTTCTGAGATGGGTGATAGTCTGCGCCACGATAAGTGCATGAAGTCATGTCAACCTCCAACATTACGATTGATTAAACACGCGCTGCCTTACGACAACACACCTTCTTTCAATGCGTTCCTTCGGTAGATTGTTTAATGCAACAAGCGGACGCTTGATGCGAACCTCTCTTTTTGAAGAGATGTATTTTTATCTGCCTACTTCCGTCTGACCTACTTTTACTCGTGCCAGATGAACGTGTTTTGCCCTTTGGGCCACATAAGAATCTACGCTGAATTGGTAAAGGTCAAGCTTTTTTGCACGATCAGGCGTTGTCAAAAAAGGAGTCAGCAGCTTAAAGAGCCAGTCGCGATTATTTCAATCGCTCGATTGGTCTTGGAGCTCATCGATTTTTATAAGCAGTGTCGAAATCTCAGACTCTAACTGCTCCACGCGCTCTCTCGTCCTCCTCAACATTGCGACTTGACCGTCAAATTCATCACGACTTACAACACCGAGATTGCCCAGGGCTACTCGCGCAACCGCCTTTGCGTTATCCGTTACCTCGTCAGCCATGGATTTACCGTCCGCTAACAGATCGCCGAGCGTTGATGATACCGATCCAATTGGGTCAGGCTTAGGTTTCCGATTACTCATGCCATGTGACTCGCTTAAAAAGGGTACAGGGTAACTAAATTTGAGGTCTCGGTGTCGCATCATTTTTGCGCATCAGTGATTTCGACTCGCACTATCGTGGTGCAATCCAACTGCTATCCACCATTTTAGACGGTCCTAAAAAATGATAACTTGTTGTTTTTGTTAGGTTTAAATTTATTGGCGCGCCACTCGCAAGAAGAGATATGTCCAAAGGAGCAGCGCGGGGTGTTGTCTCCTGGATTTGTCTTTAATAAAGGAGAGCATAATGTCTTTAAAGAAAGTGGCCCTCGCGGCAGCCCTAAGTTCCTTCCCTATCACTCAGGCGTTCGGAGCAGAAGTCAGTGGTAACATCGCTTTAACAACGGATTATAAGTTCCGCGGCATATCGCAGTCAGATAGCGCGCCGTCAGTGCAGGGCGGTTTCGATATCGCTTTTGACAACGGGGCATACATCGGTACATGGGGCGCGGCCGTCGATTTTGATTGCGCGATCGATACGTGTGGTGGCCTAAATGGCGGTATCGAACTCGACTACTACGCAGGCTTCGCCTCCGACATCAGCGACAGTGTTTCATTCGACATTGGTTATATCTACTACGACTACCCTCAGGACGAAGGTTTGCTGGGCGATTACGGTGAGATTTACGGGTCTTTGAGTTTTGGTGATTTCGGCATTGGTATGAACTACTCCGATGAGTACTGGGGCGAAACTGGCAAGTTTACATACACTTATGCCACCTACAGCACGGCGCTCTCCGAAAGCGTGGCTCTAGATTTACTCGTAGGTTCTGGCGATTACGACGAAGCTGGCTACTTGGATGGTGCAACTGAACACATGAACTGGTCAGTGGCGTTGTCTACCTCAGCCGGCGGCCTTGATTTTGCTATTACGTATGAGGATACCGATTTGGATAAGGAAGACGCCTACGGTTATGACTGGGCTGATGCTGCTTTGATTCTATCGATTGGTAAAAGCCTCTAAGGCGCCAGCAGTTTCGGCTATTACAGGGGAGAGAAGCAAATGAAAATGGTAACCGCGGTCATAAAGCCCTTCAAGTTGGACGACGTCCGCGAGGCGCTGTCCAGTATCGGTGTGCAGGGCATCACGGTAAGCGAAGTGAAAGGTTTCGGGCGGCAGAAAGGACACACTGAGCTCTATCGGGGAGCTGAATACGTGGTCGATTTCTTACCGAAAACGAAAGTCGAGGTCGCCGTCTCAGACGAGATGGCGGAGCAGACGATAGAGGCCATTTCGGCCTCTGCGCAAACCGGAAACATTGGGGACGGTAAAATTTTCGTGACGTCTCTCGAGCAATCAGTGCGCATTCGCACCGGCGAGACCGGAGAAGCGGCGCTGTAAATACAGAAAGGACAAAAATTATGGAAGCAACAGCAGAATTGAGTTACGCCCTTAACACCTTTTATTTCCTGGTGTGCGGTGCCCTAGTTATGTGGATGGCAGCCGGTTTTTCGATGTTAGAGGCCGGACTAGTCCGCAGTAAAAATACAACAGAGATTTTGACAAAAAATGTCGTCTTGTTCGCTATCGCTTGCACCATGTACATGGTTGTCGGCTACGACATCATGTACGGCGGAGGCATCTTCTTAGATGGCCTAATGGCCGATGGAGTTGCGGGTGCGGAAGAGCCAGCCGGCTATGCGCCGTCTGCCGACTTCTACTTCCAAGTAGTGTTTGTTGCAACCGCAATGTCAATCGTTTCTGGAGCAGTCGCGGAGCGAATGAAGTTGTTTGCATTCTTGATCTTCGCGGTCGTAATGACAGCATTCATCTATCCAATGGAAGGTTCATGGACTTGGAACGGGGATCCGGTGTTTGGTTTGTACACACTTGGTGATCTTGGTTTCCTAGATTTTGCTGGGTCAGGAATCGTGCACATGGCGGGTGCTGCGGCGGGGCTAGCAGGCGTATTAACAATCGGAGCGAGAAAGGGTAAATACGGTGCAGATGGATCTGTGAATGCCATGCCTGGAGCTAATATGCCACTTGCGACCCTTGGAACATTTATCCTGTGGATGGGGTGGTTTGGTTTCAATGGCGGATCGGTACTCGCTACCGCGACAGTCAGCGACGCAAATGCGGTCGCGGTCGTCTTTTTGAATACAAACGCTGCTGCCTCAGGTGGTTGCATTGTTGCACTCTTGGTCGCAAAAGCTGCGTTCGGCAAGGCTGACCTGACTATGGCACTAAACGGCTGTTTGGCCGGGCTCGTGGCCATTACCGCAGGGCCTGATACGCCAACGCCTTTGCAAGCCACAATAATCGGTGGTTTAGGGGGTGCATTGGTCGTGGGATCAATTGTAACGCTGGACAAGTTAAAGATTGACGACCCTGTAGGCGCGATTTCTGTTCATGGAACCGTAGGTCTTCTGGGTTTGTTAGCAGTCCCATTCACTAATCCCGAGAATTCAACACTCTTGGGGCAGTTAATTGGTGGCGCGACGATTTTCGGTTGGGTATTTGTCACGTCCTTCCTCACTTTCAAGTTGATCGGCTTTGTTATGCCGGTTCGTGTTTCCGACGAAGAGGAAGAGATGGGTTCCGATATTGCCGAGTGTGGACTCGAGGCGTACCCAGAATTTAAGGCTTAAACCGCCCGCTAGATGTTTGAGTGAGACGTTGGGGGAGCTTTGCTCCCCCTTTTTTATTACCCGCCTTAAAAAAGCTCCACTTTTGGGTTCGGCGTCTAGCTCCCTCCTTTAAGTCACATTCGAGGATATCCCGTTTGGCAAACAATGACCCTTAGGGTTAGTGTGTCGTCCTTCACAGATCGTAAGGTATGTCCCCATGTTCTCAAGTGTTTGCGTGGCCATCGCTTCTAAACTTCTTGGCAGCGGACAGTCTATCTCCATCGCCGAGTCGTCTACCGGCGGTCTAATTGCGGCAAATCTATTATCCGTCGCTGGCGCATCCAGCTACTTTCGGGGCGGCAGCGTGATTTATACTCGCGAATCGCGACACGCCTTTCTTGACCTCGATATGACCAAGCTCAAAGAACTCAAACCTCTTACGGAACTCATGGTGGCCGAATTCGCTCATGCTGCAAGACTGAAACTTGATGCCACCTGGGGCATCGCTGAGCTCGGCGCCGCAGGGCCGAGAGGAACGCCTTATGGGCATGCGCCTGGCACCAGCGTTATTGGAGTCAGTGGTCCCGTTAACGCTTCCATCACAGTAGAGACATTCTCGGAGAATCGTGAAGAGAATATGGTCCAGTTCACGGAGGCGGCGCTGAAACTCTTCAATACGACCTTAATACAGTCTCTCGAGAGCACGTCACAGGGGTGAATAGCCGCGGTTGTCCGCTCGTTATAAAAGCCCACTTAGTTACCCCGACCACTGATTAGAAATTTCGATCGAGTTCGACAGATATTTCGATTGGAACGTCATCGGTAAGAGGACTACATTAGTGCTCATGGGAGGACTGGTTTCAGTCTCTTCTAAAAAAAACAATAAGTCTCTTTTGGAGGTGGTATTTATGAAAGCTCTCAAGCTCGCCGTTGCAGGCCTCGCGGTTTTCACCGCAATGTCAGCACCGGTTCAGGCAGAAAACACGTTCGCCAAGCCCCCGAAGTTCTGGTGGCCTGATCGTATTGATCTGACCCCACTGCGTCAGCACGCACCTGAGTCGAATCCTTACGGGGCGGACTTTAATTACGCGGAAGCGTTTGCGCAGGTTGATTTGAACGCCTTGAAGGCCGATATCCGAGCAACGCTGACCGACTCACAAGACTGGTGGCCGGCAGACTACGGTCATTACGGTCCCTTCTTTATTCGTATGGCGTGGCATAGCGCAGGCACTTACCGTGTGGCCGATGGCCGAGGCGGCGCTGGTGGCGGTCAGATGCGATTCGAGCCGCTCAACAGCTGGCCCGATAACGGCAACCTCGATAAAGCACGTCGTCTGCTCTGGCCAGTCAAAAAGGCTTACGGCGCCAATGTCAGCTGGGCTGATCTCATGATCCTCGCTGGCAACGTGGCGATGGAAGATATGGGCTTTCAAACATTTGGTTTTGCAGGCGGCCGTACCGATGACTGGGAACCTGATCTTGTTTACTGGGGCCCTGAAAAAGTCATGCTTGCAGACGAGCGTTACACGGGTGATCGCAAGTTAGATAGCCCGCTCGCTGCGGTTCAAATGGGCCTGATCTACGTAAATCCAGAGGGCCCCAACGGCAACCCGGATCCAGCGCTGGCGGCGCACGATATTCGCGATACATTTGGTCGCATGGCCATGAATGACGCGGAAACTGTGGCGCTCATCGCGGGTGGTCACACCTTCGGTAAGGCTCACGGCGCGCACAAGCCGGGCGAGTGTGTGGGCGTTGAGCCTGCAGGCGAGGCTTTGGAAGAGCAAGGCTTTGGCTGGAACAACCGTTGCGGTAAAGGTCACTCAGAAGATACGGTTACATCGGGTTTTGAGGGTGCGTGGACAGCGTCACCCACCCGCTGGAGCATGATGTATCTAGCAAACCTATTCGCGTTCGATTGGGAAATGACCAAGAGCCCTGGTGGTGCCATTCAATGGGTACCTGTGGACGGTCAGGCTGAGGGCACAGTCCCTGATGCGCATCTAGCGGATGTGAAGCATGCACCGATCATGTTCACCACAGACCTGTCTTTGAAGGCCGATCCAGCGTATCGAGCGATTTCTAAGCGATTCCTTGAGAACCCATCCGATTTTGAAGATGCGTTCGCGCGTGCTTGGTTCAAACTGACTCACCGTGACATGGGCCCTCGAGCTCGATACGTGGGTTCAGATGCGCCAGCTGAAGTGCTTCTTTGGCAGGATCCAATCCCTGCGATTGATCACGCGTTGGTTGACGCGAAAGACGTGAAGAAGCTTAAGAAGGCGATTCTTACGTCGGGAGCAAGCGAGGTTGCTCTCATCAAAGCGGCGTGGGCTTCAGCGTCATCCTATCGGGACAGCGATATGCGTGGTGGTGCTAATGGTGCCCGAGTTCGCTTGGCGCCAATGAACAGCTGGGACGTAAACGATACCGATGAGCTTGCAGCGACACTCTCTGCCCTAGAGAGCGTGCAAAGCAAATTCAACGCAAAGGCCCGCGGTGGCAAGCAAATTAGCATGGCTGACATGATTGTCTTGGGCGGTGCGGCTGCTATCGAGAGTGCGGCTGGGAAGCGTGGTCACAACCTTGAGATAGCGTTTGTACCGGGTCGTATGGATGCATCGCAAGCCGAGACCGACGTTGCTTCATTTGGTGCACTAGAGCCCGTTGCTGACGGATTCCGCAATTACTACGATGCGGATCGTAACTACATGTCACCCGTTGGTGCGATGATCGATAAGTCGAGTTTGCTCGACCTCACAGTGCCCGAGATGACCGCGCTCACGGGTGGCTTGCGCGTACTGGGTGCTAATGCCGGTGGTTCGTCACATGGTGTGTTGACTGATCGCGAAGGCGAACTCAGTAATGACTTCTTCGTGAATCTGCTAGACATGGGTGTTAAGTGGACTGCATCAACGGAGTTCCCGGGTGTGTACGTTGCGACTGACCGTGAGACAGGGGATCGTCGATGGACAGCCACGCCCGTTGATCTGATGTTCGGATCAAGTTCCGAGCTGCGATCAATCTCTGAGGTTTATGGAGCGGATGACGGCGAGGCAAAGTTCGTCAGTGATTTTGCCGCGGCATGGACAAAGGTCATGCAGTCTGACCGCTTTGATCTTGAGGCAGTCAGCTCTAAAGGTTCGGTCGCTAACCGCTGATCAGTCAGTCCTTTAATCGAAACCCGGCTTAATTGCCGGGTTTTTTTTATCTCAGGCATTAACTCCTGCCACGTTACTTCATAAACGCAGCCGCATACGCCATACTCTGCCAACGGCGGCGCTCAGCCGTGAAGAAAAAAAATAGGTGTGAGGTTTTCATGAAGTTAGTCACCGCAATTATTAAGCCTTTCAAGCTGGATGATGTTCGAAGTGCGCTTTCAGAGATTGGTGTGCGGGGGGTAACGGTTACCGAGGTGAAGGGTTTTGGTCGCCAGCGGGGGCATACCGAGCTCTATAGAGGAGCAGAGTACGTCGTCGATTTTCTCCCGAAGCTAAAGCTGGAGATAGCAACGACGGCCGAACAGCTAGATCAAATCGTCGACACGATTATTTCTGCAGCTAGTACCGGGAAGATTGGTGATGGCAAGATCTTTGTTTCAGAGTTGGAGCAGGTCATTCGTATTCGCACCGGTGAAACAGGCGAGGAGGCAGTCTAAGCAATCGCTACTTACAGCTCAGTGCCTGTTGCTAAGCTGCTGAATCATTGAAGGGAGCTCTGATAGGGCTCCTACTTCATTAGCTCCTAATGTGTTTTGTTCCTTATCAGGGTTAAACCAAATAGGTTCCACTCCAGCATTTATCGCACCCTGAACGTCATTTTCAAGACTGTCGCCTGTATGGATAACGTTGCTTGATTGACAGCCAAGTTTTTCCCAAGTCAGGTCGAAAATACCTCTGTCCGGTTTTGCTATCCCGGCTTCGTCGGCCCGAATCGAAAGGTTAAAATAGGGCCCGATCCCTGTCTTGAAAACATCCGCATTACCATTGGTAATGGCTACGACAGTGTAGGACTCCGAGACTTTTTCGAGCATGGGGATCGCCTCTGGAAATAGGATCACGTCGTTTCTTTTTGCCATAAAGGCATCGAACGCCATTCGTGCGGATTCGTCGGCCTCCGCTGGTGCGATATCGAAAGACAGCAAGAGCCTGTACATCACTTCAATTCGCAGCGCTGTTACATCACCCACGATAGACGGCGCATCGTTAAGTATCTGCTTTCTACAAACGAAGATTTGATCCCGGGTAAAGTGCTCTGTGAGATCGGGGTAGCGCTGAGCGAGCGCTAACCACTGCGCTTTATCAGCGGCAATGAGGGCAGGTCTCGGATCCCAGAGCGTATCGTCAAGATCGAATGAGAGGGTTGTGATCATGAGTCCTTTTTTCGCTTGCCGCGCTTTTGTGCCCGCGGGTGCGCCTGATCATAGACTTTGGCAAGGTGCTGAAAATCGAGATGGGTATAAATCTGGGTCGTTGCAATATTGGCGTGTCCCAGCAGCTCTTGTACCGCGCGCAAGTCGCCACTGGATTCCAGTAGATGGCTCGCAAAAGCGTGACGCAACACGTGCGGATGCACGCGTTGGGTCATGCCGTGTTTAATCGCTAACTGGCGAATTCTGTCTTGAACGGCTCTTGGACTGATTCGCATTCCACGTTGAGTAACGAAAAGCGGCGAGCCGTAGCCAAGCACTTCGTCCCCCATTGGCCGATATTTCATCCACTCTGCCAAGGCAGCCAACGCAGGGCCACCTACGGGAACAACGCGGGTTTTCTGGCCCTTACCAATAACCGTAATGATCTTATCGGTTCTGTCGAGATCGTTGAGATTCGCACCTACCAATTCCGACAGTCGTAAACCGGCTGAGTACAGGAGCTCTGCCATCGCCAGGTCGCGTGCCATCAACGCGGTTTCGCTGTGGTGGTTTAGCAGTTGATTGACTTGATCGGGCTCGAGACTTTTTGGAAGTGTTCGCGGTGTTCTTGGCGCTTTGAGGCCTGCCGTTGGATCGTCGAGATCTGAGCGCGTACGCGCCAAGAATTTATACAGTGATCGCGTCGATGATAGATGCCGCTGAATCGACGTTGCCGAGAGTTTTTCTCTACTCAAGGTCGCTACCCACTGGCGAAGAAGGGATTGATTGAGCCGGGTTATGTCATCGATCGCATGTGCGCTGCAAAACTCAATGAGCTTACGCAGGTCGCGCCGATAGTTCTTTACGGTGTGCGCTGAGTAGCCTCGGACGACTTCAATATATTGTAAGTAGTGGTCAACCGCCTGATTGAGATTATTCTCAGCCAAAGGATTAATCCGAAGCTCGGTTGATCGGTAGGCTGCCGATAACATTTCCTAGGTATTCGAGAAATAATGTGCCATCGCTTATGCCATAGCGAACGGCATCGGTCGACCCTACTGCGATGACCGCGGCGTCTCCTGATCGCGTGCTGAGCCGAGCAAGAGCAGCCGAACCCTCGCCCCTGTCTTCTCCGAAGAGCGCGTTTAACTCATGCGCTCTAAGCGGTCCGCTGGAGGCATTTTTGTTGCCCATCAGGTGCGAAGCTACCGAAATGGCGTCGGAACTGATTTCTGCATCGCACCAGTGAAAGGCGACAAGCTCAACGCCGAAACGTTTGCTGACGAGATCACAAAACAGCGTGGCGAGATCTTCGTATGAGCCTCGCTCCGCGATAGAAGCGATAACTTCCTGAGTAGCCTCTAAAAGCGCTTCATTTTGCTCAGCGACTGACATGAGGGCATCCAGTCGGCGGCGTAGCTCGGCATTTCGCTCCCGCAGTGTCGCCACTTGACGCTCCACCAAGGATACGGCGCCGTCCCCGACGTGAGTGATCTTAAGTTCACTCAGTACCTCGGGGTATTGATTAAAGAAGTCAGGATTGTCTCTGAGGTAATCGCTAACGACCTCCGCAGTTACCTCACTTGCTGTCGACTCGTCACTCATAGTGTCTACCGAAGGTTTACTTTGCCCTGGAATACGGTTTCCGCTGGACCCGAAAGCCATACGGCGTCCTGGCCGCCAGTCCAACTCACGGTGAGCTTACCGCCGGGTAGATCGACTGTCACCTCGGGCGATAGCAGACCAAGCTTGATACCGTGAACGACAGCGGCACAAGCACCTGAGCCACAGGCCAGTGTCTCGCCAACCCCTCGCTCAAAGACTCTCAGTGCTATCGCATCGTGACTTTTAATTTCCATGAACCCAACATTAACGCTATCGGGAAAGACATCGAGCGCCTGAATCATGGGGCCAATCTTCTCAACCGGCGTAGCCGCGCAATCATCGACTACGATCACGGCGTGCGGGTTACCCATCGATAGGATGCCTGCGTTTACCGTCACGCTGCGCAGGTTTAGCTCGTGTTCAGTGCTTGAAGCCTCATTGCCGTCGGGTAAAACATAGGGGACAGCTGCGAGGTCAAATTCGGGTGCGCCGAGTTCGGCCTGAACATCGAAATGTTTAGACAGCGACAAATGGCGGAGGCAGTCGCCCACCTGAAGTGTTATCTCCTGTTTGGGAGAAAGGCCCTGTTCACGAATAAATCGGCCCACACAACGAGCACCATTGCCGCACTGCCCTGCACTTGACCCGTCCGCGTTGAAAATCTTGTACTCAAAATCCGCATCGCCGCGTTTCGGTGGTTCGATAACGAGTACCTGATCACAGCCAACGCCGGTGTGCCGATTGGCAATCGTCCGAATCTGTTCAGCGGACAGGCTGATGGCCTTTCTTACTGCGTCGATGACGACAAAATCATTGCCCGCACCGTGCATCTTGGTGAAATCAATCATCATGGGCTTGGCTCCCAATATGCTCGGGCAAACACTCGTCTGCCCAGAGATCCTCTACTCGCTCTCGGTTTCGAATGACGTGAGCGTCGGTTCCGCTCACTAATATCTCAGCTGCACGAGGGCGAGAGTTGTAGTTTGAAGACATCGTGAAACTGTAAGCACCTGCACCTAGGACGGCCAGTAGGTCACCTTCAGTAATACCGAGCTTTCGATCTTTACCTAGGAAGTCACCGGTCTCGCAGACCGGTCCAACAACATCGTATACGCGCGTTGGTGCTGAGCTCGGAGCGGCCTCCATGATCGTTTGCCATGCGGAATAGAGTGCCGGTCTTAGCAGATCATTCATCGCAGCATCGACGACAGCAAAGCGTTTTGTCTCGCCCTCTTTAATCACAATGACACGGGTCAGTAGAGCGCCTGCGTTGCCAACGATCGATCGTCCAGGCTCAACCATCAGCTCCATCGAAAGATCATCGAGCTGATCTCTCACGGAGGCGATAAGTGCCTTGGCACTCGGGACCTCCTCATCGCGGTACCGGATACCCAAGCCACCCCCAATATCGATGTGCTGCAATTCAATGCCACTGCAGCGAAGGTCTAGCACGAGGTTTTTGAGATGCTTGACTGAATCGATGAAGGGCTCGATCTCGGTGAGCTGGCTACCGATGTGGCAATCGATTCCCACAGGCAGTAGCGCATCGGATTCTTGTGCCGCGCGGTAGAGCATCCTCGCAATCTCCGCGTCGACCCCAAATTTATTTTCCTTGAGGCCGGTCGAGATGTAGGGATGTGTCTTGGCATCCACATCAGGATTGAGCCGGACCGAGATGGGTGCGACTTTATCCAAAAGACGAGCAATCTTCTCGATGACCGCAAGTTCGGATGCGGACTCGACGTTGAAGCAGCGAATGCCAGCAGTGAGCGCCAACTCAATCTCCGCTGCTGACTTACCCACACCCGAGAAAACCATCTTTCCCGCATCACCGCCTGCCGCAAGCACCCGTTGTAACTCGCCACCCGAGACAATATCAAAGCCAGACCCCAGACTTGCAAGCAATTTGAGAATAGCGATGTTGGAGTTGGCTTTTACGGCGAAGCATATGAGATGTTCAGCTCCGCCGAAGGCGTCGGTCCACTCAGCAAATGCGTCCGTGATTGCCTTCTCAGAGTAGACGTACACGGGTGTGGCAAAACGCTGCGCAATGGAGTCAGCCGATACTGCCTCGCAGAAAAGAGAACCCTCGCGGACACTAAATCCGTTAGGCATGTTGTGATCATGCGACATGGTAGAAATTAGTTAGTCGTGGCGGGTTCTGGTTCCGGGTGCCGTAACTCGCCGGGCTGTCCACAACCCAGGGTGAGGGATAACACGACCGCTATGCAATGAACGAATAGTAGTCGCACCGGAGCCACCAATGTTTAAAGCCCTAGTATACCAGCTGTTATCCTATGTTCGTGACTCGAGATCCTTATCTGGTTATGGTCTCGTCCCGACGTCTCACTTGAGCCCATGAAAAGGACACAGAATGTCTGCATCGCCACAGTACTATGAATGTATCGATGAAACCTTCGAGGAGGTTGAGTCAATGTTAGAGGAATTGGAATCGGACCCCGACATTGCCGCGGCCGAGGGGGTGCTCAATGTGACCTTTAGCAACGGCGTGGTGTTCGTGTTAAGTCGGCAACCCGCGGTAGAGCAGCTGTGGTTGGCAACCCCGGGCGGTGGCTTTCACTTTGTGTGGCGAGATGCCGATGAAGAGTGGTTCGACACCAAAACTAACGACGGATTTCGTCAGCTGTTGAGCCGCGAACTAGTCGAGCATGCGGACGAGTCTATCGAATGGTGAGATTTCTGAGACATTTAACGTCGGCGTTTGCAGGATTACTTCTGCCTTTGACAGTATCGGGCGAGGTGATTCATGAACCATTGTGGGTGGAAAATCTCTCTCCGCTTGCGCAGTTGGTTGCGCTACCCTCACAGCGCTCAGCCGATATAAAAGAAGGGCTCTCGGTCTCGGTACATACGGATATCGCGACCCATTTTGTTTCTCAGGCGTCCGAGCGTGAGCGGGTATTTTTTGACGGGGAGACACAAAAGCACAGCGTTAATCTTCGATGGGGTCTCTCGCCCCAGTGGGAACTTAGCGCGCATCTCTCGTCCATCAAACATGACGGTGGCTTTGTCGACTCCTACGTGAATCGCTGGCATGACTTCTTTGGAATGAGTGATGGCGGTCGGAGCACACTGCCGGAAGATCAAATACGGTTTCAGTTCGATGGCGTTGAGCAGCAGACATTGCTCGATCGTCCTGTTTCCGGTCAGAGCGACTTAACGCTCGAGCTGAGTTATGTCGCAGAGCGCCAGCAAGCGCTGCAAATTGCCTACGCGGTGGGCTACAAAGCCTCTAATGATTCGTCGGAGCGATGGCTCGGGAGCGGTGCTGAGGACCTCTATGGCGTCGCGCGCTTCAGTGGAGCGCATCGAGGTGACCTTCCCCTTTATTGGCACGGACAGTTTGGTGTCACTCGAGCAGGCGAGAGTGCACTGTTAGGTGCTCAGCAAAAAGATTGGTTGTGGTTCAGCGGCTTGTCAGCCGAGTGGCTTCTGAATGACCGCTGGTCGCTGATCGCCCAGCTAGATAGTCACAGTGCCCTCATGAAGAGTGACGTTGATGCGGTCGGTGAAACTGCCGGGATACTCAGCCTTGGACTGCGGCGGCAACTTGGTCGACAGTGGGCGCTTGATGTCAGTTTTGCCGAGGATATTGTGGTCGAAAGCGCGCCCGACATTATCTTCCAGGCATCACTGCATTTTCGCCCTTAGATCAGTAAAAGACTCGATCGCACGCACAATCGCTAGCGCTATTAGTTAAGCGCGTCTCTCGCCCGCTTAGCAGCGGCCAGGACCTGTTTTGGCGCAGTGCCACCAATATGATCTCGCGCTGCAACAGAGCCCTCGAGTGTCAGCACGTCAAAGACATCGTCAGTGATGTCCGTGCTCAGGTTTTGAAGCGTCTCGAGCGACAGTTCTGCCACATCCACGCCTTCGGATTCAGCGATTCCTACGGCGGTGCCCACAATCTCATGCGCATCGCGAAAGGCGACACCCTTCCTAACTAAGTAATCAGCAAGGTCGGTCGCTGTCGGATGACCCAAACTCGCCGCGCGGCGCATCGACGCCGGTTTTGCTGACATAGCAGGTATGAGATCGGCAAAAGCGAGCAGTGAGTCGTGCACGGTTCGCACAGCATCAAAGACAGGTTCTTTATCTTCCTGGTTGTCTTTGTTGTAAGCGAGCGGCTGTCCTTTCATGAGCGTGATAAGTGCCACTAAATGCCCCTGAACTCGTGCGGCCTTACCGCGAATCAACTCCGGAACATCCGGGTTTTTCTTTTGCGGCATAATCGATGAGCCCGTACAGAACCGATCTGGCAGATCGACAAAATCGAATTGCGCACTCGTCCAAATAATCATCTCTTCAGCCATGCGCGAGAGGTGCATCATGGTGATCGCTGCGGCGGACGTAAATTCGATGGCAAAGTCTCTGTCGGATACCGAGTCCAAGGAATTTTCGGTTGGCGCTTTGAAGCCGAGCGCTTCGGCCGTCATGTGCCGGTCGATGTCGTATGACGTGCCTGCGAGTGCTGCTGAGCCCAGAGGGCAGTAGTTCATTCGGGAAGAGCAGTCGGCGAGTCGGCTATCGTCACGCGCCAACATTTCATTCCAGGCTAGTAGGTGATGACCAAATGTCACCGGCTGTGCTACTTGCAGGTGCGTAAAGCCAGGCATGACGGTGCCCGCATACCGCTCAGCCTGATCAATCAGCCCTGTTCGCAGGCGGGTCATTTGACTTCGCATGCTCTCGATCGCGGCACGCAGGTAGAGCCTGATGTCAGTGGCAACCTGATCGTTTCGCGAGCGTCCTGTATGGAGGCGCTTGCCGGCATCGCCAATCAGTTGGGTGAGTCGTGCCTCGATATTCATGTGCACGTCTTCCAGCTCTACCTGCCAGCGGAAGGCACCAGAGGCGATCTCGTCTTCTACCTGTGTCAGTCCACGGTGGATATCACTTAGATCATCACTGCTCAAAATGCCAGAGGCAGCCAGCATGTCGGCATGTGCGCGCGAGCCCTGAATATCGTAGTGAGCAAGTACGTGATCAAAGGAGTAGGACCCAGTGAATTCCTGAACGAACGCATCGGTGGCCTCGCTAAAACGACCACCCCATGTTTGACTGGTATGACTGTCTAAAGAACTGGACACGCGATACACTTCTCTTGTCTTACAGCTTGCTATTGTATCAGGTGCAGGGTGTTGCATGCGCGGGTGGTAAGCTGAAAAGAAATAGGGGGAGGCATGAATTCAATAACAATAGCGACTCGCGAGAGTCCACTCGCATTGTGGCAGGCCCATTTTGTGGAGGCCGAGCTGAAGCGGCATTACCCGGGCATTGAGGTGAAATTACTGGGCATGACGTCGAGGGGCGACCAACTTTTGGATAAGCCCTTGTACAAAGTGGGTGGTAAGGGTCTGTTTGTTAAAGAACTTGAAAGGGCCTTGTTGGATGAGCGTGCTGATATCGCTGTTCACTCGATGAAGGACGTGCCAATGGAGTTGCCGCCAGGGCTTACGCTGGGTGTCATTTGCGAGCGTGAGGATCCGCGCGATGCGCTGGTCGGGGTGACGAGCTTTGATGATTTGCCAGAGGGGGCTCGACTGGGCACCTCGAGTTTGCGGCGCTCGTGTCAGGTCATGCAGCGACGACCTGATCTGCAAATCGGATTCCTGCGCGGTAATGTGAATACCCGTCTCGCAAAGCTCGATGCGGGCGAGTTTGATGCCATCATTCTCGCGTGCGCCGGCCTCAAGCGTCTGGGCTTTGATGACCGTATTGGCGCTGCGATCGATGAAGACTTTTTGCTCCCGGCGGGCGGGCAGGGTGCGGTTGGTATTGAGTACAGAGAGGCGGATAGTCGCGTTGCCGAGCTGCTAGCGCCACTCGCGCACGAAGAAACATCCCGGCGTGTCATTGCTGAACGAACGGTTGTGAGACGACTTGATGGAGGTTGTGACGTCCCTATCGCCAGTTTTGCGGTGGCCGAGGGCGACTCTCTCTGGCTGCGTGCTCGGGTTGGCTCGCCTGATGGAAAGACAGTTATTGTCTCGGAGGCTCGTGGATCTGAACCCGAAGCGCTTGGACTCGAAGTTGCCGACGCGCTAATAGCAAAGGGGGCAGCAGACATTTTGAAAGCAGCGCGATCGTGAAACGCGTTGTTGTCACTCGTTCAGCAGAGGATGTCTATCGCCTTGCCGAGCGTCTGACAAGCGACGGGCATTTGCCCGTAAAGCTGCCCTTACTGGCTATCGAGTCCCTACAAAGCTCAGTGGATATCGACAATCTGCCACGGACAACCACGGCCATTATCTACACGTCGGTTAATGCGGTCCGTCACGGATTCGAAGCAATTTCGCAAGCGATAACAAATGACGGTTTAGTGACCATTGCCGTTGGGGCTAAAACTCGAGAAGCATTGGGTAAAAAAGGTGTCCGCGCTGAATCGCCAGCTAGGGAAGACTCTGAGGGTATCGTCGATTTACTAGCATCGCTTAATCAGACGTCTGCCCAAGTGGTGCTCGTGAAGGGTCAGGGCGGTAGAGATCACATCGAGACCCGTTTGGATCGCTTGGGTATTCACCTCACCATCATCGAATGTTATCGCCGTATCTGGCCTGATGTGCCGGAGGCAAATTTCCTGTCGGCGGTATCGATTGAGAGTCCCAGCATTATCCACGTAGCCAGCGGTGAAACGTTAACTCGGCTAACCGATCTGTGTTGGGCGCATGGTGTTGATGCCTTAAACACCCACACTCTGGTGGTACCCTCTAAACGGGTGGCCGATCAGGCTCGAGAGCTTGGCTGGCAATCGCGTATAGTAGCGGACGGGGCGGGGGATGAAGCACTACTCGAGGCAGTTGCTGATCTTCCCTGGGAAGCAGAGTTCCGAGGTGATGTTATGAGTGAACAGCGCGTTGCAAAGAAGCTGAGTCGAACGGGTGGTTGGAAAACCCGGAGTCTGCTGTTTATTTTGCTCCTTTTCCTCGCATCGCTTGGAGCCGCTGGCTACTACTATGGTCTTGCATTTGCCAATCAACTGATCGATGAGCGCGATTCGATTAAAGCGTCTGTTGCGGAACTCGAGGCCAGTCAGAAGGCTGCACTCGACACTCTTCCCGGACAAGTTGATGCAGCGATAACTGAACGCCTGGCGGTAGTCGTTCAGGAGCAGGACAAAAAATTATCACGGCTAGCAGGGGAGGTTGATCGCATGACAGCCTCCGAGCAGCGGTTAAAGGAAGCACTTGCCCGCGCTGAGGCGCAGTTGGAACGACAATCGGGCGTTGACCAAGCAGCCTGGCGAACGGCTGAGGCCGAATTTAATGTTCGTATGGCAAGCCAGCGTCTCGAGGTCGCCAGAGATGTTGCAGCGGCGCTCGTTCTGTTGCGGGGAGCTGATCAGTTGTTGGCAGGCGTTGATACCCGTAAAGCGGAATTGCTTCGGCGGTTATTGGCTTCGGATATCGCTGAGCTGTCTGCATTGCCGCAGGTGGATCGCATCGGACTTCTCAGTCAGTTGCAGGC
>CACCPA010000016.1 GCA_902547755.1 Halieaceae bacterium
CTGCGCCAACCATAGGTGTCGGCGATCCAACCCCCGGCAAAATAACCAAAAAAGATGCCAAGATAGATGCCCGTGGTATAGATAGAGAGCGCCGTGCCGCGCTGCTCCTAAGGGAAGTAGTCGCTCAGCATCGAATGCGAGGGCGGCGATCCACCTGCCTCACCAAGACCCACGCCCAGCCGGGCCAATAGAAGCTGGGTGTAGCTCTGCACCATGCCCGACAAAGCGGTCATAACGCTCCAGATGCCGAGCGAGACGGCAACAATATTCCGTCGATTGCTTCGATCGGCCAACCAGGCGATAGGGATTCCAGCGGTTACCTAAACCACGGCAAAGCTGAAGCCGGTTAACAGTCCCAGCTGAGTATCACTGAGCCCGAGCTCTGCTTTAATGGGCTCCTGCAAGATGACTAGAATCTGACGATCGATGAAGTTAAAGGCATAGACGACGGTGAGAATGGCCAGAACAAACCACTTGTTGTTATTCGATTGGGGGTCAGTCACGCTGTCTCTTTGCATCGATTCGGGGCTATTTTTGGTGAGCTTCGCTAAACTCGCGTTGTTGCATGCCACCGTGTCGACACAGCATGCCATAGTTGGGTTAAGCTTCCAGTCCCTTGGCAAACAGCAGTACAGCCCGATGAGCGACGAGCAGCCCCTGACCCACCTCGATAGCAAAGGCGAGGCCCACATGGTGGATGTGGGAGATAAGGCCGTGACTCAACGGATCGCTACAGCACGATCTAAGATCAGAATGCAGCCAGAAACCTTGGCTGCCATTGAGTCGAGCGAACTTAAGAAAGGTGATGCACTCGCTACGGCTCGTATCGCTGCCATTCAAGCGGCCAAGAAAACCAGTGATTTAATACCCCTGTGTCACCCGTTACCTATCACGAAGGTGTCCGTCGATCTCACTATTGACCACGACCTACCGGGTGTGGTGATCGATGTCACCTGTAAGGTTCGAGGTCAAACGGGCATTGAAATGGAAGCGCTGACCGCGGCATCAGTCGCAGCGCTCACACTGTATGACATGGCCAAGGGGATCGATCGAGGCATGGAAATCGAGCAGATAGCGCTGATGCACAAGTCAGGTGGTAAGACAGGAGAGTGGCAGAATGACGATTACCGTTAAGTTCTTTTCGCTGATTCGAGAGGCCGTAGAAACTGAGCAGTTAACGCTTGAACTGAAGGATAACTTGACGACGATCGAGACGTTAAAAAATGAGCTCGGTCTGCGGGGTGAGGCGTGGAAAGAGGCGCTGTCTCACCCGAATTTAATTCAGGCGGTCAATCAGCGAGTGGTCTTCCAAGAAGAACCCATCAACGACGGGGATGAGGTAGCCTTTTTCCCGCCTATGACCGGTGGATGATGTGTTGGTGCACGTAACGGATGAGCCGATTGATCCGGGCGAGTTGGCGACCGGATTTTACAGTCGTCATCCCGATGCTGCCGTCGCCACATTTGCCGGTTTCGTTCGTGATTTCAACGATGAGGGGCGCGTCGATGGTTTGTACCTGGAATGCTATGTCGAAATGGCGACACATGTTTTGAACGACTTAGGAAATACGGCACAGCAGCGGTTTGGCCTTCGTGCATGGCAAATTGTGCATCGCTACGGCGAGATGGAGACGTCAGAACCCATTGTTTTTGTCGCTACTAGCGCCGGTCACCGCGGAGAGGCGTTTGCTGCTTGCGAGTTTGTCATGGATACGCTCAAGACAGATGCTCCCTTTTGGAAGCGAGAGCATTCCGACGATGAAGGCCAATGGGTTACAGTCAAAGCCGTCGATAAGGATCGCCGAGCTAGGTGGTCCACTGAGGGCCTTGATCAATGAAGTATTGCAGCAGTTGCACGCACGAGGTCGTTCGCAAGATCCCAGAGGGTGAGGATCGTGAGCGGGATGTCTGCCCATCCTGCGGTGAGGTCTTCTACGTCAACCCGAAGATTATTGTTGGCTGCATACCCACTGTAGGCGACCAAGTGCTTCTGTGTAAGCGGGCTATCGAGCCGCGCTATGGCAAATGGACCTTACCCGCAGGGTTCATGGAAAACCGGGAGACAACTGCAGAGGGCGCTGCACGCGAAATGTGGGAAGAAGCCGAGGCGCGCGCTGTCGACATGGCGCTCTATCGTATATTCGATGTTCCTCACATTAGTCAGGTGTATGTCTTCTACAGATGTGAGGTCTTGGACGGCCAGTTCGGTGCGGGCTCGGAGAGTCTAGAGAGTAAACTCTATTCCGAGGCGGATATTCCCTGGGATGAGCTTGCTTTCCCCGTTGTCATCGAGATGCTAAGAGAGTTTTTTGAGGATCGAAAAACGCAGGATTTTCCGGTGCGCAACAGCACGATCCGGTATCAGAAACATCGCACTAGATAGGCCAGCAGATTAGCTATTTTTCGTACCTCTATTTTTAACTCAACGATAATCAGAGGAGTTGTCATGCCACTTCCAACCACAGGATCAACCGCACCGGGCTTTACGCTTGAGGACAATAACGGCGCAGCAGTCTCGCTGAGCGATTTCAAGGGCAAGAAAAATGTATTGGTCTATTTCTACCCTAAGGCGATGACACCCGGATGCACAGTACAAGCACAGGGATTACGTGATATCGCAGCAGAGCTCGAAGCACACGATGTTGTGGTGCTGGGCATCAGTCCAGATCCAGTAAAGCGTCTAGCCAAGTTTGTAGAGCGCGATGCGCTCAATTTTCAGCTACTCAGCGATGAGGATCATGCCGTGGCCGATGCTTATGGGGCCTGGGGACCAAAGAAGTTCATGGGAAGGGAGTTCGACGGGATTCTGAGAACGAGCTACCTGGTCGATAAAGAGGGCAATCTTCGAGAGATTCTTAACAAGTTTAAGACCAAGGATCACCATGAAGTGGTGTTGAACACGATCGCTGAGCTGGGCCTATGATCGATCTTTACACATCGCCAACGCCAAACGGCCACAAGGTGTCGATTGCGCTGGAGGAGATGGGGCTCGCTTACGAGGTACACACTATCGATCTGAGGTCGGGTGAGCAGAAGCAGGAGCCATTTTTAACGCACTCGCCGAACGGGCGTATACCTGCTATTTACGATCGAGATTACGATCTTTCCATTTTTGAATCCGGGGCCATCATGATTCACCTTGCCGAGAAGTCGGGCCAATTCCTGCCTACTGATACCTTGGGTCGATCTCGGGCAATTCAGTGGTTGATGTTTCAAATGGGTGGTATCGGCCCGATGATGGGTCAGGCGAACGTGTTTTACCGATATTTCCCAGAGAAGATTCAAGCTGCCATTGACCGCTATCAAAGCGAGGGACGTCGCCTCTTTGAGGTGCTGAATACGCAGTTGGGAAAGACAGAGTATCTCGCCGGTGATTACAGTATTGCCGATATGGCGAATTGGGCGTGGGTGCGAACGCATCGCTGGAGCGGTATTGAAATCGATGGTCTTGAGCACCTTCAGCGCTGGCACAATGCCATTAAGGTCCGTCCCGCGGCGGAGAAAGGAATCACGGTTCCGGTCGATATGCGTTTGCTTCGTGATGGGAAAGAAGACTCGAAAGAGACCAAAGACTTCATTAAAGGCGCCCAATCGATGGTGCAGGGCATCAAACAGGACTGAGTAGCGTGTTTAGAGTTATTACATGTAATACCAACGGTATTCGAGCCGCGCAACGCAAAGGTTTCTTCGAGTGGCTGGCGAAACAGAACGCCGATGTGGTGTGTATACAGGAGACTAAGGCACAGGAACACCAGTTGGTGGATGATGCATTTCGACCCGACGTTTATCACTGTTATTACAACGATGCCGAGCGCAAGGGTTACAGCGGAACGGCGTTGTACGCTAAGCAAAAGCCGTCGGCGATCGAAGTACAAGTAGGGTGGGAGCCGGTCGATTCGGAAGGGCGCTACTTACGGGCTGACTTCGATGACATCACTGTTATATCCCTCTACGTCCCTTCGGGCTCGAGTAATGATGATGCTCAGGCAAGAAAAGATGTCTTCATGGAGCGCTTTACACCCCATATGGCCGAGCTATTGAAGGAAAAGCGGGAGTTCATCATTTGCGCCGACTGGAATACCTGTCATCAGAACATCGATTTGAAAAATTGGCGTAGCAACCAGAAAAACTCCGGATTTATGCCGCACGAGCGTGAATGGC
Source organism: Halieaceae bacterium (assembly GCA_902547755.1). Classification (GTDB taxonomy): domain Bacteria; phylum Pseudomonadota; class Gammaproteobacteria; order Pseudomonadales; family Halieaceae; genus Luminiphilus. The sequence continues at coordinate 4,162 of CACCPA010000016.1, forward strand.
TCACTCTGCTTTATGAGGAACAGGGCTGGGTTGATGTTTTTCGGCAGATGACCACAGAGCCCGATCTTTACACCTGGTGGTCCAATCGCGGGCAAGCGTGGGCAAACAATACGGGGTGGCGACTGGACTACATGCTGGTGTCACCTGGTTTATCGGGGACGGGGACAAATTTCGCCATCTATCGTGACGAGCGGTTCTCCGATCACGCGCCTGTTACCATCGATTTTAATTTATAGAATTCAATACCCATTAATCATTTAACTTGCTGTTTTATATAAGGTTTACGATATGTTTATAAGTCAGGCACATGCACAAGCAGCGAACCAACCCCCAGCGGGAGGCGAGTGGTTCCTGCCCATCATGATGATTGGTTTGTTGGTCTTTATGTATTTCACGACGATCAGACCTCAACGAAAACGCCAAAAAGAGCACGCTGAACTGGTGAACTCGCTGGGAAAGGGTGACGAGGTGCTTATGAGTTCCGGCTTGATGGGCAAGATTGTGGACTTGTCCGACCTTTACGTAGTCGTCAATGTCTCAGACAAGGTTGATTTGAAGTTCCAGCGAACACACGTCACTGCAACCTTGCCAAAGGGCACGATCAAAACCCTTGGGGCTTAAAACTATCGTTCACTATCCTCCCAGAGAGCCACTGGCGGTTCTCCCATCACCGTTTCACCTGCTTAGCCGGGCGTCTGAGCGATGGGGACAGGGCCGCCATATCTGGTGCAAGCGGGATGACCTTACGGGCTCGCTACTGACAGGCAACAAGGTGAGGAAGCTCGAGTTCCTCGCAGCGGAAGCACGCAATACCAGATGCACTGTATTGGTGACTGCAGGTGCCTTGCAGAGCAATCATTGCCGCGCAACTGCGGCGGTTGCCGCCCAGTTAGGCCTCAAATGTGAGCTGATTCTGAGGGGCGAAGAGCAGGAACTCAGCGGCAACTATCTGCTCAGCAAGATGCTGAACGCTGAGATTACCTATGTGTCGAGGCGCACCACGGGCGATGAAATGACAGTTCATCTGGCCGAGTCCGAGAGACGATGGGCGGCCAAGGGTGAAAAAGCATTAACGATCCCCATTGGTGGTAGCGATGCGATGGGTATCTGGGGTTATATCCTCGCAGTTGAAGAGCTCATGGCTGATATGGCGGAACATGCTCTGACTCAGGTTGCTATTGTGCATGCGACTGGATCAGGCGGTACGCAAGCGGGGTTGAATGCGGGGGTCTTATTGCACGGCGTGTCGGCTGATGTCATCAGCTACGCTGTGTGTGACGACGAGAGCTATTTCAATGCTAAAGCACAGGAGGATTGGGAAAACCTTCGAGCTTACCGCTCTGAGCTTCCCAATGAGCCAATTAAGACGCTCACTAATGATAAATACATTGGACCGGGGTACGGCCGAGCCAGCGATGAGATCTTTGACACAGTGGCAGAACTCGCGCGGCTGGAAGGTATTACTCTGGACCCAGTGTACACAGGTAAGGCATTTCACGGCCTGATCACCGATTTGTCACAAAACACCTTTCCATCGGAGGCATCCGAGATCATTTTTATGCACACAGGCGGGGTATTCGGTATCTTCCCCCATGCATCGGCTGTTCAAGCGGCGCTGGGGCGCGGTTGAACGGCTGTTCAAGCAACGACAGACAAGGGGCAGGATGATGCTTGAGACAATAATTCAGGAAGTGAACGCCGTGGCGTGGGGTCTACCCATGCTCATTTTACTGCTTGGCACGGGGATTTATCTCACGCTTGGCCTAGGCTTCATGACGCTGCGTAAGGTGCCGCGTGCGGTTTCACTGTTGTTCTCGGGTGTTTCAGGTCGCGGTGAGGGCGATATTGTCCCCTTCAAGGCCCTAATGACGTCACTGTCCGCCACCATAGGCACGGGTAACATCGCGGGTGTTGCAACAGCGATCACTCTGGGTGGTCCGGGTGCTTTGTTCTGGATGTGGATCACGGCGCTATTCGGTATGGCGACGAAGTACGCTGAAGGCGTCCTTGCAGTTCGCTACCGCGAGCAAGACGATCAAGGTGGATATTCAGGCGGCCCCATGTATTACATTCGCAATGGCCTCGGCGCTCGCTACGGCGCGTTTGCGACTGGGTTAGCCTTCGCCTTCGCTTTATTTGGAGCGACGGCCGGTTTTGGTCTTGCTAATACGGTTCAATCGAACTCCGTAGCCCAGGTTCTGACAGATAACGCGGGCGTTCCCTGGTGGATCACCGGCCTGGTTCTCATGCTCCTAGTGGGCGCCGTGATTCTCGGCGGCATTAAGCGAATTGCCGATACGGCCGGAGCTGTCGTACCCGCGATGGCGATCTCGTACATCATCATGAGCTTGATCGTCATATTGATGAATATTTCCGATGTGCCTGCAGCATTCGCCACCATTGTGGATGGCGCCTTCAACGGTGCTTCAGCTGCCGGAGGCTTCGCAGGAGCGACGGTATGGGCTGCTATTCGATTCGGTGTTGCGCGTGGCATTTTCTCTAATGAGGCGGGGTTAGGCAGCGCCCCCATCGCGCACGCAGCGGCAAAAACAAATGAACCCGTGGAACAGGGGCTTGTGGCCATGCTCGGCACCATGATTGATACGCTGATTGTTTGCACCATGACCGGCCTAGTGATTGTGCTAACTGGGGTTATTGAGTCGGGTGTGTCCGGAGCCAGCTTGACCTCGATGGCTTTCGGCGCTGTTTTACCAGGCGGTGAATGGGTGGTTACCATTGGTGTCGTCGTATTCGCGACCACAACTATGATGGGTTGGGCCTTTTATGGTGAACGTTGTGTTGTTTATCTCTTTGGCACTAAGGGCATCATGCCGTTTCGAGTGTTGTGGGTGCTTGCGATTCCTGTGGGTGCCGGCGCAGATCTGGGCTTAATTTGGCTGGTTGCTGATACGCTCAACGCTTTCATGGCCATTCCAAACCTGATTGGGCTCCTGTTGTTGTCGCCAGTCGTATTTGCACTAACGCGAGAGTATTTTGCGCGTAAGCCATCGGGTGTAGAAGTCGCCGCCGAGTGATTTCTAGAGGGCAGGAAGACTGAATGTATGTCTAAATTGGCACCAGAGAAGTTAGTTATAGCGATCTCGTCCCGAGCGCTTTTCAATCTGGATACTGAGCATTTAGTCTACGAAGAACAGGGGCTTGAAGCGTATTCCTCATACCAAATCGAGCATGAGGATACGCCCCTAGATCCAGGGCAAGCATTCCATCTTGCCAAGAAATTGCTAGCGCTGAATGACGTCTTATCTGAGCCCCTCGGCGTTGAAATCGTTCTTCTATCCCGCAACTCAGCGGATACGGGCCTACGAATCTTCAACTCCATCGAACACTACGGCCTACCGATTACTCGAGCCGCTTTTTGCGGTGGCGAATCACCCTGGCGCTATATTCAGGCGTTTGGGTGTCATTTGTTTTTGTCGTCTGAGTCTGCGGATGTACGTAAGGCGCTTGAAAACAATGTGGCTGCGGCGACGTTGGTATCGAAACCGGTCGATGACTCGGCGAGTTCAACCATCCGCGTCGCATTCGATGGTGATGCAGTGCTGTTTTCAGACGAAGCAGAGAAGGTCTTCAAGTCAGAGGGGCTTGAGGCGTTTACGGCGAGCGAGAAAGCACACCGTAATGAGCCTTTGATGGGGGGGCCCTTTAAGAGCTTCTTAAGTGCGCTTCATGTGCTGCAGCAATCGCTTCCCCAGGAAGCTCAATTGATTAGAACAGCGCTCGTCACAGCTCGTTCGGCGCCTGCACATGAACGCGTGATCAGAACGTTGCGCGCATGGGATATTCGCCTTGATGAGTCGATTTTCCTCGGCGGTCTGCCGAAAGTTGAGTTCTTAAAAGCCTACGATGCTGATGTGTTTTTTGACGATCAGCAAACGCACTGCGAGTTGGCGGCAGACCATATTGCGACGGGGCATGTGCCCCACGGTGTAGCGAACGAGCCTTAATCGAGTCTGTACACCTTGTTAGAACCAAAGTATCTTAAGCGCCAGTTTTTAATTCCCTAAGGTGCTTATGAAGCTTCAGCAACTCAAATACATTTGGGAGGTGGCTCACCACGATCTCAACGTATCTGCCACTGCGCAAAGTCTCTACACGTCACAACCGGGCATTAGCAAGCAAATACGACTGTTGGAAGGAGAGTTGGGTGTTGAAATTTTCGCCCGGAGTGGAAAACACCTAACACATATCACACCGGCGGGTGAAGAGATTATCGATATGGCTGGCGAGATCCTGCGTAAGACGGAGTCGATTAAACGAATCGCACAGGACTACTCGGATAACGTCGCGGGCAGCATGTCAGTAGCTACAACACATGGCCAGGCGCGTTTCGTGCTGCCGGAGTCGATCTCGCAGTTTGTTGCTGAACACCCCGAGGTTTCATTGGAGTTGAAGCAAGGTAGCCCGCATCAGATAGCTGAGATGGCGGCCAAAGGTGCGGTAGACTTTGCTATCGCGACAGAAGCGCTCCAGCAGTATGCGTCACTGGTAACTCTACCGTTCTTTCGGTGGTCGCATTGTGTGGTTGTCCCTCAAGAGCATCCACTAACAGCCATTACCGATCCAACGCTAGAGCAAGTGGCTCAATACCCGATCGTGACCTACACCGAGGGTTTCACCGGTCGTTATCGAATTGATGAGGGGTTCGAGGCGCGAGGTTTAACGCCAAACTACGTTGTAACAGCGGCCGATGCCGACGTTATCAAAACCTACGTCAGACGTGGACTCGGGGTTGGCATCATTTCAACAATGGCGTTTGAGGATAAATCAGACACTGATCTGGTGCGAATTGGGTCCCCCAATTACTTCTCGTCCTTGTTATCGTGCATTGCCTTCAGACGAGGGACTTTCTTGCGTGGTTTTATGTTCGACTTCATCGAACAGCTGGCGCCGCATCTCGATCCGGAGTTCGTTCGCCACGCTATGTCTATCGCGGATCCGGAAGAGCGCAATGAGTTTTGTTCAAGGCTCGACGTTCCGCGCATTTAGCGAATAAAGACATCAAAAATACGACTAATGGACGGGATTTTTTACTCTAATAGTGTGCGATTATGCGCTCGGTCATCGGATACGGCTCGTGTGCGTATGAACCCTAGTCTTGGGGAATTCGCGCGAGATAACGCAGTGCTTGTATTGGCTGCGCTACAGGAAGAAGAATGGACTTAACACCAGATAATGATATGACACCTACACTCACCAATCCTTTTGAAAATATCGACGACGTGGCCACAGCCTCCACTGACTATCAGGCGGCCGCTGCTCGAGGCGAAGAACTGCAGGCGCTCCCACGATCAGCCGCAACCGATCGGAATATTCAGCGTCAACATAGCAAAAATCGAATGACCGTGTGGGAGCGCATCGAATTCTTAGTCGATGAAGAGCCCACTATTCTTTATCAAAATTGGGGTCCAAACCTTGACGGCGCCTCGCTTGTGACCGCGATCGGCTCCATAGACGGGCGCGATGTCGCAATCTACGGACATGATTTCACCGTTCGAGCTGGTTCAATGGATGCGACCAATGGTGAAAAGCTGGCACGACTGTTTGAGCTTGTGGGAGAGCGGAAGATACCGCTGATCGGTCTGAATGACTCTGCAGGCGCCTATATTCCCGCGGGCGTGGGTGGCTTGGATGGTTACGCTGAGGCGTTTACAGGTCTTCGTAAGATCTCAGGCGTCGTTCCAAGCATCATGTGCATGTTCGGCTTCAACGCTGGCGGTGGAAGCTACTTACCGCGTCAAGGCAGCTTCCTCATACAACCTAAGGATACGTTCTTTGGACTGACCGGCCCCGGCGTCGTTAAGTCAGTCTTGGGTGAAGACATCACACCTGATGAGTTGGGTGGCCCTGGTGTCCACAGTCAAACAGGAGTTACCGACTTTGTCGTCAAAGACGAAGTTGCAGCGCTGCGTAAAGTCCGAGAAATCCTGCGCTATTTACCCAATAGCAGCGCCAACGCCCCCGAGGTTCAGGCGTGCTCGGATCCGATAGACCGTAGTACCAGCGACATTGACACGCTGTTGCGAACCGCCTTCGAATCGCCCACAGGATTCAATACGCCTGTCGATAGCTCAATTATCATCCAGCAGCTCTGTGATCACGGCGATTTCCTAGAAATACAGGAGGAGCGTGCTAAGAACACGATTACCTGCCTTGGCCGAATCGGAGGACACGTCGTTGGCTTCGTAGCTAACAACTCGGCCGTTTCATCGGGGCAAATAGATATTGATGCTGCGCTAAAGAACGCGCGATTCATTCGTTTTTGCAACCTTTACAACATACCCGTGATGTTTTTAGAGGATACGACTGGCTTCCTTCCAGGCCGAGAGCAGGAGCACCGAGGTATCGTGCAAGCGGGTAGAGCCATGCTGGATTCCATTGTTGACCTGAGAACGCCACGATTCCTCATTCTGATTCGAAACGCTTTTGGCGGTGCCTATGCGTCGTACAACAACTACCCAACAGGCGCCGATCTGGTGGTCGCGTTGCCAACGACGCGCGTAGCCGTTATGGGTCCCGCCGGCGTTGAGTACGTTTACAAAGACGAGCTGAAAGCGATTCGCGCGGCGATACCCAAGCGGACTGCTGAAACGAAGGCTGACTTGATGAGCCAAGGTGTGTCAGAGGCGGATGCCGATGATCAGGCGTCAGCTGCTGCATCTGGGTGGGCTAAAGCAGCCCAAGCCGATCTGGCGAAACGTTACGAGCGTGAAATTATGAATCCTGAAGAGGCACTGAGCCTCGGTTCGGTATCGCAAATCGTCATGCCGTCTGACCTTAGAGCCGTAATCGCAAAACACCTCATGTTCTGCCTACGCCATTACACCCCCGAGCCTATGGGTGGTGTGCAGCGCGAATTTCACTAAAAATCAGAAAGTTATATTGGAGTTTTACTGTGTCAAATGAGCACTACTTACATAATGCGCTGATTCACCAAGACCGTCGTCTTGGCAACAGCGGAGATGCTTGGGTGCGTCAATTTGACTGTACTCACATCAAGCCACTCATCATCTGCCGTGGCCCTATTAGAAAGGAAGCCATGGACGTGTTCGCTGAGATGGGAATCAACGACTACGGCATTTTGCTTTCTGAAAAGGACTCTATTGTGTACCCGCGCGCCATCGCCCCTGAGCTTCGGGTCATCGGTGACCCGAACCGGGTCCATCGAGTTAGCGATTACTCAGGCGTCGACAAGGCCGATCGCGAGGCTCGTATCGATGAGATAATTCAGATCGCGTACAACCATGGGTATAACGCGATCTTCGCAGGCTACGGTTTTATGGCGGAAGACGAGGCTATGGTCGCGTCTATGGAGAATGCGGGTCTTAACTTTATTGGGCCTTGTTCTCGAACTGTTCGTCAGGCGGGCTTAAAGGATGAAGCCAAGCGCACTGCACTCAAGTCAGGTGTGTCGGTAACGCCCGGTGTCGACAATGCAACAGCGCTTACCTTGCTAAAGAAACACCCCACAGCTGAAGCGCTAGGCAATCTGTGCCTCGAAAAGGGCCTCGAAAACGTGGATCTGGCCGATGGTGAGCTAGAGGACTTGGCTGATCGCGTGCTCGGCGCATCTTACAAGGCGGGTATTGATCTTTACACGATTGATGAGCTCATCGAGACCCTACAAGAGGCCGTTCAGGGGATGAATGATAAGTACCCTAACAACCGCGCGCGCCTAAAAGCCATTGGCGGTGGCGGTGGTAAAGGCCAGCGAATTATTGAGCGGGGCGAAGCTGAGCGCACTGGCGAGCTCGTAAAGGAGATTCTGCGGGAGGTAAAGGCATCAGGCGTTGGTGATAACAAGAATGTCTTGGTTGAACTCAACATCGAGTCAACACGCCACCAGGAAATCCAAGTGATTGGTAATGGACAGTGGTGCACCACGCTGGGCGGTCGTGACTGTTCACTGCAAATGCACGAGCAAAAGCTACTCGAAGTCTCCGTGACACGCGAATCCCTCATTCAAGCGGCGGAGGAAGCGGATGCTGCAGGTCTGAAAGATGAAGCGGCAGTGCTCAGAGCTGACATTGTCACTCTAGATACCATGGAAGAGGAAGCTTCTCGTTTTGGTGCGGCTGTCGGTCTTGATTCGGTCTCTACCTTCGAGTGCATCGTCGATACTGATAGCCACTTCTTCATGGAGATGAATACCCGTATTCAGGTAGAACACCGCGTCTCTGAGCTCTGCTACGCACTCAAATTCAGCAATCCCGATAACAGCGTTGAAAGTTTCACTGTCAATTCACTGGTTGAGGCGATGGTCTTGCTAGCTGCGCATGGGCCCCAGCTGCCGCCTCCAGAACGGGTTTTACGCAACAACGACAGCCTAGAAGCACGGATGAATGCTACCAATGACGCCTTGCAACCGCATGCTGGGGGTCAAATTGAGCATTGGTCAGACGCGGTAGAAGGCGAGATTCGTGATGATCAGGGCATCTGTGTCCACAACCCAGATACTGATGTATTTATGAAGTACACGCTTGCGGGGGCCTATGACTCCAACATTGCGCTGATTTTGAGTGTGGGAGACAGTCGACTCACGGCTTATGAAGAAATGGCTGAGACTCTGCGGGTCACGACGCTGCGTGGTCGAGACCTAAGCACCAACCTCAATTTTCACTACGGCCTGGTTCATTGGTTCCTGAGCCGAACAGTGCACGCCCGACCTACAACAAAATTCATTGTTCCGTATCTGACCGCAGTAGGTGAGCTCGCCGCGGCCGCCCGCAAAATAGACCTTGAAGCTTCGTGGCGAGGTTATGCGCGCGCTAAGTCTAGCAGTGGCGCCGGTGTTCTCGATGCAAAAAAGACTCTCGTGTTGCGCCCCATTGAAAAGCTTTTGGCCTGTCCACACACCTTGTCGGGCTGGCTCAGCGCCAATAAAGACGCTTTTGCGTTTGATAATGGTCGGGTGAGCTTTACGGAAAACCCTGTCGATCTTCTAGTCGATACCTATCACTTCTTGAACCTCGATAGCGAGGGCTCAGCCGCGGCGTCTGAGAAGATCTGGTCACAGGACTCGCACCTTTTGGAAAAGGCCGAGGCCTTCTACATGGATGCCGCTAAGGCCTTGCATGTCGACTCGTGGGAGACGTTAGCCAGCCATTTAGGGGGAAACTCAGCGGACAACTTATCCGATGATCAATGGCGGGCAATTCAGGCAGCACATACAGGACACCAGGCGGGCCTGTCGCTTCTATTGCTGCTACCCGCAATGGCTGCACAGACCGGTTTTTACGAGCTTGATGTCAACTCTGACCTAAGTATTCACATTCCTGACCGACTGCTAGACGATGCGCATCAGGATGCAATGGCAAAAGCCCTAGCGCCTCCACCGGTCGCAAAGTCCGATGAGATCGTGGCTACCAGTGGTGGCATGTTCTATGGCCGGGAAGCGCCGGGTGAGGAGCTTTATGTCGAGGCTGGATCGACCTTCAAGACGGGAGATCCTTTGTTCATTGTTGAAGTCATGAAGATGTTCAACAAGGTCAATGCACCCTTTGGCGGTAGAATTGACGAGGTCTTGGTTGAAGGAGACGGGGTGATCATTAAGAAGGGGCAACCCATTTTTAAAGTGACGCCCGACGAAAAGCCTGAGGACGTCTCAGAGGAAGAACTCGCAGCCCGACGTGCTAAGAGCACTCAGGAACTGCTGGACAGCGTGATTTAGAAACGGAGCATCAAATGATCACAGGTTTAGATCATATCGCAATTGCGGTCCCTGACCTCGAGGCAGCGATTCAGCGCTTTATGGCCGACTTTGGGCTAGAGTATGAGGGTACTGAAGAAGTCGAGGCCGCAAAGACATCGACGGCGTTCTTCCCGCTACCACCCACCAGTATTGAGCTAGTCCATCCGCTTCGGGGCGAGGGCGCCATAGCGAAATACCTCGAAAAGCGGGGAGGGGGTATTCATCATCTGTGTTTTAGGACTGATGACATTGATGCCGACGTAGCTCGTTTGAAAGAGAAGGGATACCAGTTCATTGGTGATGAGCCGACGCCGGGTGCTCACGGCGCACGGGTGATCTTTATTCACCCCAAGAGCTGTGACGGCGTTCTGATTGAATTATCTGAGCCGCAGCAGGGAGATCACTGATGTCGGTTTACAACCCAGATAAGGCAACCAAGGCCGCATGGACAGCACTGGTAGAGAAACAGAGTAAGGGCCTCATGCCAGACGAGTTCACTTGGTTTACGCCAGAAGATATCCCAATGAAGGTGCTGTACACCGCCGAGGACACGGCTGAGCTTCCCTACACGGACACTATGCCCGGGCTCAGTCCCTACATTCGAGGACCGCAGGCGACTATGTACGCCGGTCGGCGTTGGACTATTCGTCAATATGCAGGGTTTTCGACGGCGGAAGAGAGTAATACCTTCTATCGCAAAGCACTGGCAGCGGGCGGCCAGGGTGTCTCGGTTGCCTTTGATCTAGCAACCCACAGAGGATACGACTCCGACCACCCACGAGTAGCAGGTGATGTGGGCAAGGCGGGTGTTGCTGTTGACTCGGTTGAGGATATGAAGATCTTGTTCGACGGCATTCCGCTGGACAAAGTATCAGTATCGATGACGATGAACGGAGCGGTACTGCCTGTGCTTGCGGGCTACATCGTGGCTGCGGAAGAGCAGGGCGTCGGTCCTGAAGCCCTCGCCGGAACGATTCAAAACGACATCTTGAAAGAATTTATGGTGCGTAATACCTACATTTACCCACCGGTTTCGAGCATGCGCATCATTGGCGATATCATTGCCTATTGCTCCAAGAACATGCCTAAGTTCAACACCATTTCGATCTCTGGCTATCACATGCAGGAAGCGGGTGCTAACGCCGCGCTTGAGCTGGCATACACTCTAGCCGACGGTAAGGAATACATCCGCACTGCGATTGCGGCCGGTCTGAATATCGATGAATTTGCTCCCAGACTCTCGTTCTTCTGGGGTATTGGTATGAATTTCTACATGGAAATCGCCAAGATGCGGGCCGCTCGTTTGTTATGGGCAGAAATTGTGGGTGAGTTCTCACCCGAGAACCCTAAAAGCTCTATGTTGCGGACACATTGTCAGACATCTGGCTGGTCACTTACCGAGCAGGATCCCTACAACAACATTGTCCGAACGACGATAGAAGCAATGGCGGCTGTTTTTGGTGGCACACAAAGCCTCCATACCAATGCGCTTGATGAGGCCATTGCGTTGCCTTCAGACTTCGCCGCCCGCATTGCACGTAACACTCAGCTAGTACTGCAAGAGGAAACGGGTATCAGCCAGGTAGTCGATCCCTGGGGTGGCTCGTACATGATGGAGTCATTGACCAATGAGATTGCGGAGAAAGCCCGAGCACTCATCGCCGAGGTCGAGGATGCCGGCGGTATGGCTCAGGCGATCGAAACAGGCCTCCCAAAACTACGCATTGAAGAAGCTGCGGCCAAGAAGCAAGCACGTATCGATCGCGGTGAAGATGTCATCGTTGGCGTTAACAAATATCAGGTTAGCGAACAGGATGAGGTTGATATCCTCGAAGTCGACAATGATGCGGTTCGTGACTCACAGATTGAAAGACTCGATCGTATCCGGTCCTCGCGTGATGCTGCGTCGGTTGAAGCGTGTTTAAGTGCCTTGTCAAAGGCCGCCGAGACGGGCGAGGGTAATCTGCTTGCTCTTGCTGTTGAAGCTACGCGGCACCGTGCTACCGTGGGGGAAATATCGGACGCGCTTGAAACGTACTTCGGGCGCTTTGTCGCAAGTGCACAGACGGTTTCAGGTGTTTATGGTGCCGCTTACGAGCAGGACGAAAACTGGAAGCAAATCGCAATGGATATTGAGCGCTTTGTCGAAGACCATGGCCGTCGCCCCAGAATTCTCGTGGCGAAAATGGGCCAAGATGGACATGACCGGGGTGCCAAGGTCGTTGCTACAGCCTTCGCAGATGTCGGTTTTGACGTGGATCTATCGCCCATGTTCTCCACACCCGAGGAGGTTGCTCGACAAGCCGTTGAGAACGACGTGCATATCGTCGGTGCATCGAGTCTGGCGGCAGGTCATAAAACATTGGTGCCACAACTCATTGAGGCCCTGAAAGCCGAGGGCGCCGATGATATCGTCATCATCGCAGGTGGTGTTATCCCCCAGCAAGACTATGACTACCTCTATGATGCGGGCGTGAGCCTCATATTTGGTCCGGGAACCCCGATTCCTGACGCTGCACGAAAGGTGCTGGATGCCGTTAACGCCAACCGCTGAGGCCATCGTTGCGGGTAATCGACGGGCGCTTGCCAAGGCAATCACGCTTGTAGAAAGTTCGCGACCTCAGGACCGTGAGGCCGCGCAGGCGCTACTTAACGAACTGTTACCACATACGGGCAAGAGTTTGCGTGTTGGCATCACGGGTGTGCCAGGCGTCGGTAAATCAACGTTCATTGAATCCTTTGGTCAGCATGTTATTGCCAAGGGTCATAAAGTGGCCGTTTTAGCCGTAGATCCAAGCTCTCCTATGGCTGGCGGCTCTATTCTCGGTGACAAAACCCGCATGGAGCACCTTTCTCGAGACCCTTCAGCATTCATTCGTCCATCACCCGCTGGGAAAGCGTTGGGCGGTGTAGCGCTCAAAACGCGTGAGTCTATGTTGCTTTGCGAAGCGGCAGGCTTTGATGTGGTACTTGTCGAGACCGTGGGGGTAGGCCAGTCCGAGCACCAGGTGGGAAGCATGGTGGATTTTTTCCTAATCCTGTTGCTACCCGGTGGTGGAGACGAGTTACAAGGGATCAAGAAGGGTATTTTAGAGCTCGCCGATGCCATTATGATCAATAAAGCAGACGGCGAGAGTGAGAGTTTAGCCCGCAAAACCAAGCTTCATTACCAAAGCGCGATGTCGTTGCTGGCGAGTAATGACTTTTGGAAGTCCGAGGTTCACACCTGCTCCGCACTTGAGCGGCAGGGCATCGAGGAATGTTGGTCTATGATGGAGCGTTTTCAGCAAGAGGCGAAGGGCTGCCACGCTTATGATCGCAAGCGCGCCGAGCAGAATCTGCAGTGGATGTGGCAGCTGACAGATGAAATGCTGCGTCAGCAGCTCACCGATCATACGGGTGTTGGCAAGATGTTGCCTGGGCTGAGGGATCAGGTTGGTCGTGGAGAACTCACCCCGGTGACCGCAGCCACTCAAATCATCGCGCAATTGCGGGGCGACTAAACTGTGCGTTTTCTTCCTCTGGATAAGCTGATTAATGTTCAAGAGGGCTACCGCAAGCGCTTCAAAATAGACTCAACCGACCTCATTCTCTCAAAAGAAAACGATCAGATTGTGGCCTTTGGTGCTGTCTGTCCTCACCAGGAACAATCATTGGAGGAGGGGCACATAGAAGATGGCATTATCTTTTGTCCGCGACATCAGTTCGCATTTGATCTCAGAACGGGTGAGCATACTGCTGGGCACTGCCAGTCATTACCCATTTTCGAGGTTCATTACGAAGGCAACGAGGTCGGCATTTTAATCGACAGCTGATGCACAGTTAATGCGATGTATCTACCTGCGGTTCCTCGATAAATCCAAGTGACCACCACTCTTTCAGTATCTCTAGTTGAGGAGTAGTGACATCACAGATCGTTAGAGCCTGTCCTGAGCTCAGCGTCATTACAAAGGCTTCGTCACTGCCCGACAAGCGGTACTTACGTCCCGCGAGAAACACCGCAAGGTGGTCATCCCTTTCGCGCCAAAGGATACGCTGACTGGGGACCAGGGCAACGGTGTTGCTGATAGGCTCCTCGTTTACAGGCAGATCGTCATGTGTTTCCGAGAGTAATTCCGGGAACCAATCGGTGTCGCCAAGGGCCTCGATAGCATTCACCACCGCAGTCTGTGCGTTAGCGAGATGCTGGTCAGTAATTTCACCCGGGCGTGGTTGGACTCGCATGCTTCCTTTGTCGTCGAGTAACAAACCATCGCGGAGGGACTCGATGACACTGTCGGACAGGCGAGCAACCAGGTCAGCCAAGCGGGGTGCTCTGAAACCAAGGGAGTAGGTCATACTCTCGTCTACCGCGGTTCCCCAATGCGCAGATCCAGGGGGGATGTAAAGCGCATCTCCCGGATCGAGCAGGAAGACCTGGTCTGTATCAAACTCTTCGATCAGTGTGAGTCCGTCCGCGTCAATCGTAGGCGTTGTAGCATCACATCGAGGCCCGACCTTCCATATCCGTTGGCCTGCACCTTGCAGTAGGAATACGTCGTACTGATCGAAATGAGGGCCAACGCCTGCGCCGTCGGTGGCATAGCTTACCATGATATCGTCGAAGCGCCATGTGGGAAGAAAGTCAATGCAGCCCCGAAGCGCATCAACCTCGGGAAACCATTCATTGACGCGCTGGACGAGTAGGGTCCACTCGCCATCTCTCAAAAAGTCGGTGTCGATAAACGGTCCTTGCTCTAGCTGCCACTGATTTGCCACTCGACTGACAATTCGGCTGTCAGCGTCTTGCTCCATGGCCAATCCCGCGAGCTCTTCAGGACTTATGGGAGACTGGAAGTTCGGCAGGGCACCTTTTATGAGCAGTGGGCGCTGTTGCCAATACTCGTCGAGAAATAGCTGCGCGTCGAAATCGAAGCGTGGTGAAATCACCTCGATTACTTACCCCAGTCCTGTGTCAAAGATACTGCAAGGCCGACATAGCCAGACGGCGTCATTTGCATGAGTTCTTGCTTTACGTCGTCAGGCAACTCGAGCGTCGATACGAACGTCTGAAGGGTTTCCTGAGTGATCGCCTGTCCCCGAGTGAGCGCTTTTAACTTTTCATAGGGCTCGGGTATGCCGTACCGACGCATGACGGTTTGAATCGGCTCCGCCAGTACTTCCCAAGCGCTATCAAGGTCTTCGGCCAGTCGCTGCGGATTGACCTGTAATTTGCGAATGCCTTTAAGGGTCGACGTGTAGGCCAGCAGCGAATAGCCAAACCCAACGCCCATATTGCGAAGAACAGTACTGTCCGAAAGATCACGTTGCCAACGGCTGACCGGTAATTTCTCACTCAGGTGACCAAAAATGGCATTTGCCAGTCCTAAATTCCCCTCTGAGTTCTCAAAGTCGATCGGATTGACTTTGTGGGGCATGGTGGATGACCCAATCTCACCCGCAACGGTCTTTTGCTTGAAATACCCCAACGAGATGTATGACCAGATATCTCTATCAAAGTCGAGGAGAATCGTATTGAAGCGTGATATCGCCTGAAACAACTCGGCCATGTAGTCGTGGGGCTCAATTTGCGTCGTCATGGGATTCCATTCAAGCCCCAGGGACTCCACGAACTCTCTAGACACAGTTGCCCAATCGACATCGGGGTACGCACTTAGGTGGGCATTGAAGTTACCTACAGCACCGTTGAACTTGCCGAGTGGCTTAACTGTCTCCACGGCATTCAACTGCCTGCGCAATCGAACCGAAACATTGGCCATTTCTTTGCCTAGGGTTGTGGGACTAGCGGTCTGACCATGAGTTCGACTCAGCATTGGGAGTGCTGCATGTTCAGTTGCTACGGCGTCAATACCATCGATGATGGCACGCATTTCCGCTGTAAGGACCGGAATACCATCGCGCAACATTAAGGCGTGTGACAGGTTGTTGATATCTTCACTGGTGCACGCGAAGTGCACAAACTCACTTGCTTCCGCGAGCGCCACGTCAGATGAAATAGCATCCTTAAGAAAGTACTCGATCGCTTTAACATCATGGTTTGTTGTTCGTTCGATGGCCTTAACGGCAGCCGCACTTTCAGACGAAAACGAACTCAAGACCGCTTCAAGGTGGGCATTGGAGGTCGCGCTGAGGGGATTGACCTCAGGTATCTCTGAGGTTTGCGCCAGCTTCTGCAGCCATCTGACCTCGACTTCCAGCCGTCGAGCAATAAGACCATATTCACTGAAAATAGTGCGCAGCGGGTCCAATTTCGAGGCATATCGCCCATCTAGTGGTGATAGGGCAGTTGCAGTGTCATAGGTCATAAAGCGGCTCCATCGCGAGCACGTAAGTTTATCACGCGGAGCGATTAATGGAGTGATCCGTTGTCCGTAACGGGCGATAATTGCTTGCTTAGATCCGAGGCGGTAGCCGCGAGTTTTCCGCCTTTGAAAAGAAAATGGCGGGGACGACCCCCTAACTGGCGCCAGAGATGTGCTGATCGTAATCCCGCGAGAAGCAGCGTGCGAACTAAATCAGCGTTCTTCGTTTGTTGAAGATGCTGCACATTGCCTTTCACTTTGATTCGGTAGGGTAGGTGGCTGATCGTGTCTTGGTAGATTGCGCTGATACTCGCGGCGAGTTCCACTGCGTCATCACTGAAATGTTGCGCCTTGAAATTAACGTGTCCCAGACGGGAAGCCACCACCTCCTGAAGGTCGGGCCGTTTGCCAAACTGATCCTCTAATTTGAGCAGTCCTCTGACATAAGCCCCCATCGCAACATGGTCCTCATTCGTGGCATCGGTCAACATATCAACCACGCTTCGTAGGCCGAGTTTCACGCCTTGAATATTGCCGTAAACGGCATCCACAGTGGGCGCATCGAACGCAAATAGAGAGCGCAGCGATGCTTCAAAAAAGGCCGCAGGGTAGGAGCCAGTTTTCGCCACTTGATCAACCATTCTCGCGGCCTGAACCACGCCTGCAAGGGCAATAACCTGCTGCTGAAGTGGTGTGAAGCTGCTCACGAGGCAAGTTTCTCCAAACGATTGAGTACAGTCTCGATAACACCGCCGCCCAGACATTCATTGTCTCGATAAAATACGACGGATTGTCCTGGCGTAATCGCACGCTGTGGTTCATCGAACTGGATGAGATAGCCGCCATCGCTCAGTGTTACCGTGCATTGTTGATCGGCTTGGCGGTAGCGGATTTTAGCCAAGCACCGAATGCTTGCTCCGGGCGCCTCGCCAGCGATCCAGAAGATGTCACTCGCCTGCAGGGCAGTCGCAAAGAGGGCGGGATGATCGTTGCCCTGACATGCCCAGAGGGTGTTCGATGGCATGTCTTTATCAGCGACATACCAGGGTGCCTCGCTCGAATTTTTCAGGCCGCCGATACCCATGCCTTGGCGCTGTCCAATGGTGTGGTACATGAGACCCTGATGCTCACCAATAACCTCGCCCTCGGGGTTCTTAATCGGGCCGGGATTCTTTTTTAAATACTGGGATAGAAAATCTGAAAAGCGACGCTCCCCAATGAAGCAAATGCCCGTGCTGTCCTTTTTCACTGCTGTCTTAAAATCATTCTCAGACGCCAGTTTACGAACCTCGGGCTTTTCGAGGTCGCCAACGGGAAACAGACTGTCATCGATCGCATCATGCCCCACCTGATGGAGGAAATAGCTTTGATCTTTTGCAGCATCGATACCCTTTAGCAGCGTCGCCTTTCCGTTATGTTGGCCTTTGCGAACGTAGTGCCCAGTTGCAATTTTATCGGCGCCCAAAACACGGGCGTAGTCAAGAAAGGCACGAAACTTAATCTCTTTATTGCAAAGGATATCGGGGTTGGGTGTCCTGCCCGCCTGATACTCCTCCAGGAAATGCTCGAAGACATTATCCCAATAGTCTGCCGCAAAATTGGCCGCGTGAAGTTTAATTCCCAAGCGATCAGCGACCGCCTGCGCATCAGCGAGATCTTCCTTTGCCGTACAGTACTCTGTACCGTCGTCCTCCTCCCAGTTCTTCATGAAGAGGCCTTCCACTTGGTAGCCCTGTTCTCTCAGCAAGAGTGCAGAGACCGATGAATCAACGCCTCCCGACATGCCAACAATGACCTTTGTAGAGTAATTTAGACTCATAGCTGGCGAACCAAATCCAAAGTGATGGCGCTACCTGCGCAATATTGATCAATGACGTCCAAAACAACCGGGTGACGTAGCGGAATACCGCGTGTCGCGATCTCATCTCGCGTCATCCAATGAGTTGCAATAATACTCGAGTCACGCCGATACGTGGGGTCAAAATCCACGGCTCGACCTACAAAGCTGTGTCTTAAATAGCAGATGCCGTTAGCACCATTGACGATGGTGACGCCCAGATAAGCCGTGATTTCAACGTGCCAACAGGTTTCTTCTAAGGTCTCGCGCGCGGCAGCCTCGATGAGGGACTCGATGGGCTCGAGATGCCCCGCCGGTTGATTCAGTACCTGCCGTCCCTGGCTAAGCTCCTCAACCAGAAGAAATTTCCCATCTTTTTCAACGACAGTGGCCACCGTTGTATGCGGTAAAAAGCGGTCAGAATCTGTCACGTAGTACTCCTTAGAAAACTGGCTGGCTCATAACGACTCTCGCCCGGTTGTAGATCTGCGATGTGAAAGGGACCTATGCTTCTGCGAATCAGTCTTAATGTTGGGAACCCTGCGGCCGCCGTCATCCGACGTACTTGGCGGTTTCGACCCTCGCGAATCGAGAGCTCAATCCAACTATCGGGAATCGACGCTCGGTACCTGATCGGTGGATTTCTGTCCCAAATAGTCGGTATTTCCAAAAGCTTACAACGCGCCGGTAGCGATCTGCCGTCCTTGAGATCCACCCCATCAGATAATTGCCGGCAGAGGGCTGGTGTTGCCTTTCCCTCAACTTGAACCCAATACGTTTTCCATTGTTTTCCACGCGGATTCGCCAGCTGATGTTGCAAAGCCCCGTCGTTGGTGAGTATCAGCAATCCCTCAGAGTCATAGTCTAAGCGCCCAGCGGCTCTGTACTGAGGCGCTTCAAGAAAATCGGCAAGCGTTTTCCTCGGATTATCAGCACGCTTTGAATCCGTAAATTGACTCAGCACGTTGAAGGGTTTGTTGAAGAGTAGAACCTGACTCATAGCGTTGGTTTGTAAGAAAAAGTGGTAACCTTACGACACAACAAAAGAGTCGCGTTGTGACTCACCATAAGCGAATCGCATTAAGTGATTCAATCCGGGGTCGAGCCGCAGCGCTCAGCCAGCCAGTCAATCAACAGTAGGGATCTGACTACTATGGCGTATCAGCACATCAAAGTTCCAGAGCAGGGAACACCGATAACAGCAAATGAGGATCACAGCCTCAACGTTCCAAACGCACCTATCATTCCCTATATCGAGGGCGATGGGATTGGTATTGATATCAGTCCAGTGATGATCAAGGTTGTCGATGCGGCGGTTGAAAAGGCCTACGGTGGTGAGAAAAAAATCGCTTGGATGGAGATTTATACAGGCGAGAAAGCGGCAGAGTTGTATGAGGGTGATTGGTTTCCTCAGGAAACGCTGGACGCAATCAAATCATACCTCGTGGCTATTAAAGGGCCTCTGACGACTCCTGTTGGTGGCGGTTTCCGGTCGCTGAACGTAGCGCTGCGTCAAGAGTTAGATCTTTACACCTGCCTGCGACCCGTCCGATGGTTCGAAGGCGTGCCTTCACCACTGAAAAGTCCCGGTGACACTAACATGGTGATCTTCCGCGAGAACTCCGAGGACATTTACGCGGGTATCGAGTACCAAGCGGATAGTGATGAGGCTAAGAAAGTCGTTGATTTCCTCATCAATGAAATGGGCGCCACCAAAATTCGATTTCCGCAAAACGTAGGTATTGGAATCAAGCCCGTATCAGCTCAGGGCACCAAGCGGCTTGTCAGAAAGTCAATCCAGTACGCTATCGATCAGGACCTGCCCTCGGTCACCTTGGTGCACAAAGGCAATATCATGAAGTTCACGGAAGGTTCATTCCGTGATTGGGGTTACGAACTAGCCATGGAGGAGTTCGGCGGTGAACTGCTGGACGGAGGCCCTTGGGTCAAGGTCACTAATCCGAATACAGGTAACGACATTATCATCAAAGATGTGATTGCCGATGCCATGTTACAGCAGGTCCTGCTGCGTCCACGTGAGTACAGCGTGATTGCAACGCTTAACCTGAACGGTGATTACCTGTCAGATGCACTGGCAGCTCAAGTGGGCGGTATTGGTATTGCGCCAGGAGCGAACTTGTCAGATGACATTGCGCTGTTTGAAGCAACTCACGGTACAGCGCCCAAATACACGGGTCAGGACAAAGTTAACCCAGGTTCACTCATCCTCTCCGCGGAGATGATGTTGCGTCACCTAGGCTGGAATGCGGCCGCTGACCTGGTCATTGACGGTATGAACGGAGCGATTCAGGCGAAAACTGTTACCTATGACTTCGCGCGTTTGACCGACAATGCGACTGAAGTTTTGTGCTCAGCCTTCGGTGATGCCATCATCGACCATATGTAGACGAATGGCTCCATGAGAAAAAGCCCGCGGACGCGGGCTTTTTTTTGTGAAATCAAAAAATCCTACCGACTAGGTAACGACCAGAAGTCCTTCGTGTGCGTACTGGACTATACTGGGGTAACGCTGTTACACATGGAAACGATGACGAACCAATACACACATTTCGATATCCGGCTCATGGCGGCTCAACCTGGCAAAGGTGAGGAAGAGGGCGACTTAGCTCTAGCGTCCGCCAAGCCGAAGTTGAAACGACCACCTTTATACAAGGTCGTGTTGCTGAACGATGACTACACGCCGATGGAGTTTGTCGTCGAGGTGCTAGAGCACTTTTTCTCGATGAATAGAGAAAAAGCGACGCAAGTGATGTTGGCGGTGCATACCCAAGGCAAAGGTGTTTGCGGTATCTACACGCGAGATGTGGCAGAGACAAAAGCCGAGTTGGTGAATCAGGCAGCGCGCGATAACGGACATCCGCTATTGTGTGAAGTTGAGCCGTCGCAAGACGGAGAGGATGACGAGTGAGGAGAGTAGTCAGTGCTAAGTAAAGATCTGGAACGGGCCCTGAATGAGTCGTTTAAACAGGCGCGAGCGCAGCGGCACGAGTTCATTACTGTGGAGCACCTTCTACTAGCCTTGCTTGATGACAGCGCAGCACAGCACGTTTTAAAGGCCTGCGGCGCCAATATCGAAGCACTGCGCGGTGATCTGACCGAATTTATTGATGCCACGACGCCACTCGTGTCTGGCGAAGCAGAAGTTGATACACAGCCGACTCTTGGCTTCCAGCGCGTTCTGCAGCGAGCTGTATTCCACGTACAGAGCTCGGGCAAAGCCGAGGTCACCGGTGCAAATGTACTGGTCGCCATCTTCTCGGAGCAGGAAAGCCAGGCGGCTTACTTCCTTAAGACGCAAGACATATCGCGCCTCGATGTGGTCAATTTCATCACCCATGGCGTGAGTAAATCGGATGGCGATGAAGAGCACGAGGGCGACGACTTGTCAGCCAGCGCTGATACCGGCGATGCTGAAGGAGAGGAGGAGAGCCCTCTCGCAAAATACGCGACAAACCTCAATGAGGAAGCGGCGCAAGGCCAAATTGATCCCCTAATTGGTCGGCTTGATGAGGTCGAGCGAGTCGCTCAGATTCTTGCACGACGTCGCAAAAACAATCCGCTGCTGGTCGGTGAGTCCGGTGTCGGTAAAACCGCCATTGCCGAGGGGCTGGCGAAATTGATTGTGGACGGGCAGGTCCCCGACACGCTGAAAGCGGCAGAGGTGTTCTCGCTTGATTTAGGGGCTTTGTTGGCTGGAACCAAATACCGCGGCGATTTCGAGAAGCGCTTTAAAGGCGTTTTAGCCGATCTTAAACGACGTGAGGGCTCGATCCTGTTTATCGACGAAATCCATACCATCATAGGTGCAGGTGCGGCTTCCGGAGGTGTGATGGATGCGAGTAACTTGCTCAAGCCTCTCCTTAGCTCAGGCAAACTCCGGTGCATCGGTTCTACAACCTACGCCGAATATCGAGGAATTTTCGATAAGGACAAGGCGCTCAGCCGTCGTTTCCAGAAAGTCGATGTCCTAGAGCCGTCTGTTGAAGATGCCTACAAGATTCTAAAAGGGTTGAAGTCGCGTTTTGAGGAGCACCATGGCTTGCGGTACACCGACAAAGCGCTGCGAACGGCGACCGAGATGGCGGCACGCTTCATTACAGATCGCTTTCTTCCGGACAAGGCTATCGATGTTATTGACGAAGCTGGGGCCTACCAACAGCTGCAACCTGTGAGTAAGCGCAAAAAAGTCGTTGGTCCAAGCGATATTGAGGCGGTCATTGCGAAGATAGCCCGAATCCCGCCAAAGACTGTCACGAGCGATGACAAGGAACTACTTGAAAAACTCGAGAGCAATCTGTCGCTCGTTGTCTTTGGTCAGAACAAAGCAGTCAGCCAACTGGTAAGTGCCATCAAGTTGGCACGAGCAGGTCTTAGGTCAGGTGACAAGCCCATTGGTAGCTTCTTGCTTGCCGGGCCGACGGGTGTAGGTAAAACCGAGGTAACGAAACAACTGGCGATGCAGCTCGGGCTCGAATTACTTCGGTTTGACATGTCCGAGTACATGGAGCGGCATACCGTATCGCGTCTGATTGGCGCGCCTCCAGGCTATGTTGGCTATGATCAGGGAGGATTGCTGACCGATGCGGTAACAAAACACCCTCACTCGGTGGTCTTGCTCGATGAAATTGAGAAGGCGCATCCAGAGGTCTTTAATCTTTTGCTGCAGGTGATGGATCACGGCACACTCACAGATAACAACGGTCGCAAGGCCGATTTCCGTAATGTCATCGTTGTCATGACCACGAACGCCGGTGCCGAGAGTATTTCTAAGCGCTCTATTGGTTTCTCAGTTCAGGACAACAGTACCGATGCCATGGAAGCCATCAACAAGTTATTTACCCCTGAATTCCGAAACCGCTTGGATGCGGTGGTGCCGTTTGAGCCGCTGGATCAAGAGGTTATCTTGACCGTGGTCGACAAATTCCTCACTGCGCTGCAGACCCAACTTGATGAGAAACAGGTTCAGCTGCAGGTCGATGACGCAGCGCGCGAATGGCTTGTCGAAGAGGGCTACGATCGCAACATGGGTGCTCGCCCCATGGAACGTGTCATTCAGGAGCACATTAAAAAGCCGCTTGCCGACATGGTTTTGTTCGGCGCACTTAGCAAAGGCGGTATTGCTAAGGTGACGGTCGATGCCAAAGGTGAAGGTCTCAGCGTTGAAGCGGTAACAGAGAAGACTGAAGAGGCGGTTCCAGCCTAAACGACGCTTTTTGCGAACACATCCCTATTTTCCTAAAGCGCACTTTCCTATAGAGTGCGCGCCACTCGTCTATTTACTAGGTAGGTTTAATGGCTAAAGAAGATCAGATCGAAATGGAAGGGGAGATCATCGATACACTCCCTAACACCACCTTCCGTGTGCGGTTAGAAAACGGACACGTTGTAACAGCTCACATTTCAGGAAAGATGCGCAAAAACTACATTCGTATTCTGACCGGTGACAAGGTCCGCGTTGAGGTGACTCCATACGATTTGACCAAGGGCAGGATTACCTACCGCGAGCGTTAATCGCGTACTTATTCTGATACGTTCACAACTGGAATAGTTGACAGACCACTTGTGGACGAGTCTCCATCGCCATGCCATCGACCATTCGATAACATCTCCAGCGGCTTGAAGCGCGTCTTGTAGCTCATTTTCCTGCACCCATCGATCCAATAACCGAGGTACACATAGGGTAGGCCCGTTTTTTTTGCGTGCGATATTTGCAGTAAGACCGCGAAGGTTCCCAGGCTGCGCTTATTGAGGTCTGGATCATAAAAGGTATAGATTGCAGCCAAGCCATCGAGCATCTGGTCAGACACAGCCACGCAGACTAGTCGGTCTTTCTCGTAGAGTCTGAAATACTGGGTGCATCCCAAGCTGTTGTTTAAGAATGATTCGTACTGCTCTCTGTCCGGCGGAAACATGTCTCCGTCGGCATGCTTTTCCATGATGTATCGCTCGTAGAGATCAAACGCCTCATCATCGATGACCGAATCTGTAATTTTTAGCCGCAAGTCCGCGTTGGCATTGATAACCCGTCTTTGGCTGCGCGACGGAACAAAGTCTTCGGCAACCACTCGCGCCGCGGTACAGGCATTACAACTATGGCAATGTGGTCGGTAGATATGATCTCCACTGCGTCTAAACCCCATCAACGACAACTCGGTGTACAGCTCAGGTGTGATCTTTTGTCGGGGATCGACGAACAGCGTCGTTGCTTCCTTTTCAGGGAGATACGAACAACGGTGCGGGAACGTTGTGAAGACCTTTATTTCTCTTAGGTTTGCGGTCATGGCGCGTTACATCTGTTCCCTGATAGCTCTCAGCTGCGCATCGAGCGGTGAAGATACATAGTCTGACGCAAGCGTCGTACCATAACCAATATCGCCCACGGTGATACCGTTTTTCAACTCCATTTCAAAGTTTTCGCGCGAAATGAGTGTCATGCCCAATGACTCCAGATGCTCGTTCGGCATCTGACAGTCAATCAAGTTTAACCCCCCGGGCGCACCCAATTCGCACAAGGCTTTCAACGCCACTTTTGATGCGTTCGACGTCGTTGAAAACATCGATTCACCAAAGAATATCTTCCCAAGTTTGACGCCATAAAGACCACCGATAAGCCGATCGCTATCAATGACCTCAACACTGTGTGCGTATCCAAGGCGGTGTAACTCCAGATAAGCGGCTTTAATATCGTCACTAATCCAAGTTTCCTCACGTCCGGGAGAGGGCGCCGCGCAGGCATCAATAACCTGCTCGAACCGGAGGTCATATTCGACCTGCCATTCATTGGTCTTTAGAAATTTGCGAAGTGATTTTGACGCATGAAACTCCGTGG
>CACCPA010000017.1 GCA_902547755.1 Halieaceae bacterium
AGTTCTGCCGCGAGTGCATCCGCCAAGTCGTCAGCTGCCTCCGCTTTTTCGAGTTCTTCAGCAAAACTCTCTGAGAACTCCTCGGCAGACATTTGAACACCCATTTCGCTGTCCATCGCGCGTTGACGACGACGCTCCTCGTGGTGTGCAAGGCCCGTACCTGCTGGAATGAGACGACCCACAATCACGTTCTCTTTGAGTCCGCGTAGATAGTCGCGCTTTCCAGTTACCGCAGCTTCGGTCAGCACGCGCGTTGTTTCCTGGAAGGAAGCCGCAGAGATGAAGCTCTCTGTCGCCAGCGATGCTTTGGTAATTCCCAGAAGTTCACGCTCAACCGTTGGTCGAACCAGTCCTTCTGCATCCATGCGATCACACTCTTCCAGGTAGGCGTTCCACTCGATTTGCTCACCTTTGATGAAGCTCGACTCACCGGCAGAGACCACGTTGGCCTTGCGCAGCATCTGACGAACAATCACCTCGATGTGCTTATCGTTAATCTTCACGCCCTGGAGTCGGTAGACTTCCTGGATTTCGTTAACGATGTACTTCGCGAGTTCTGGAATGCCCTTCAAGCGCAAGATGTCATGCGGGCTTAGTGGTCCCTCAGAGACAACTTCACCTTTCTCAACTTGCTCACCTTCGAAGACAGACAGCTGACGCCATTTCGGGATCAACTCTTCGTAGTGATCAGACCCATCGGGCAGCGTTTTGCCGTCGGTCGGTGTAATCACTAAGCGGCGCTTGCCCTTTGTTTCCTTACCGAAGCTAACCGTGCCTGAAATCTCAGCCAGGATGGCAGGTTCCTTAGGCTTACGTGCCTCGAACAGATCGGCAACGCGAGGCAGACCACCGGTAATGTCACGCGTCTTCGAGCCCTCTTGTGGGATTCGCGCAATAACATCGCCGACTTCTACCTTAACGCCGTCTTCGAGGTTAACCATCGCAGACGCCGGCAAGAAGTAGTGCGCGGGTACGTTTGTGCCAGCCAAAGACAGCTCGTTGCCATCCTTGTCTACCAGTGTCACGGCAGGTCTCACATCTTTGCCTGCGCTTGGACGCTCTGACGGATCCATGACGGAGATGCTTGAGAGGCCTGTGAATTCGTCAGTCTGACGCTTGATGGTCACACCTTCTTCCATGCCGCTCAGCTTCACGATACCGGCAACTTCAGTCACGATTGGGTGCGTGTGCGGATCCCATGTCGCGACGACATCGCCGGCCGCAACGGGAGACTCATCTCCGACCTTGATCACAGCACCGTAGGGCACCTTATACCGCTCGCGCTCACGACCAACGCTATCCAAGACCGATAGCTCACCTGAACGCGATACCGCTACCAGAGAACCATCAGCGCGATCAACAACCTTCATATTGTGCAAACGAACGGTACCGTCCGAATTCACCTGAATGTTGTCCTGCGCCGCCTGACCCGATGCCGCACCACCAATGTGGAAGGTACGCATGGTTAGCTGTGTGCCTGGCTCACCAATTGACTGAGCCGCAACCACACCAATGGCTTCCCCCATATTCACCTGGTGACCGCGACCGAGGTCACGTCCATAACAGGTTGAGCAGATGCCGTAGCGTGTCTCACAGGTAATCGGTGAACGAACGAGAATCTCGTCGATACCCATCTCCTCGATCTTCTGAGTCCACAGCTCATCAACCAGCGTTCCAGCGGGAATTAGCACTTCATCGGAGCCTGGCTTCACAACGTCAGCTGCGACAATACGACCCAAGACACGATCAGCCAGCGATTCAATGATGTCGCCGCCATCGATAACAGGTGTCATCAACAGGCCTCGTTCAGTGCCACAGTCCGGCTCAACAACAACCACGTCCTGAGCCACGTCCACCAGACGTCGTGTGAGGTAGCCCGAGTTGGCTGTCTTAAGCGCCGTATCTGCCAGACCCTTTCGAGCGCCGTGCGTCGAAATGAAGTACTGGAGAACGTTCAGACCTTCACGGAAGTTCGCCGTAATCGGTGTTTCGATAATCGAGCCATCGGGCTTAGCCATCAGGCCACGCATACCAGCCAACTGACGAATCTGCGCGGGTGAACCTCGCGCACCTGAATCGGCATACATGTAGACCGAGTTGAACGAATCCTGCTGCTCTTCTTCGCCGTCTCGATTGATCACAGTCTCAGACGAGAGATTAGCCATCATTGCCTTGGCAACCTGCTCGTTTGTACGCGACCAGATATCGATCACCTTGTTGTACTTCTCGCCTTGAGTCACCAGACCCGCTGAGTACTGTCGCTCAATCTCAACAACTTCAGCGTCTGCTTTCTCGATGAGCTCGTTCTTGGCATCTGGAATCTCAAAGTCATTCACGCCAATCGACGATCCCGACTTGGTTGAGTACTCGTAACCGGTGTACATCAGCTGGTCAGCAAAAACACAGGTTTGCTTTAGACCAACCGCGCGGTAGCACTGGTTAATGACCTTCGAAATTGCCTTTTTAACCATTGCTCGGTTAATCAGATCGTAAGACAGACCCTCAGGCACAATATTCCACAACAGAGCACGTCCGACAGTTGTCTCAACAATACGCGTTCTGGCCTGCGCGGCTTCACCGTACGCGATGACCTCTTCATGGATACGCACCTTTACGCGCGCTTGGAGGTGAACGGCACCACTGGCATAGGCACGCGATACTTCTTTCGTGTCAGCAAAGACCATCCCTTCGCCTTTCGCATTAATGCGCTCACGGGTCATGTAGTACAAGCCCAATACGACATCCTGCGAAGGAACGATGATGGGGTCACCTGATGCTGGCGACAGAATATTGTTTGTCGACATCATCAAAGCACGCGCTTCAAGCTGTGCTTCTAGCGTCAGCGGCACGTGAACCGCCATCTGGTCTCCGTCAAAGTCAGCGTTGTACGCCGCACACACAAGCGGGTGAAGCTGAATGGCCTTACCTTCAATGAGTACAGGTTCGAACGCCTGAATACCCAGACGGTGGAGCGTTGGTGCTCGGTTAAGAAGAACTGGGTGCTCACGAATCACTTCGGCCAGGATATCCCAAACCTCGGGTGGCTCACGCTCAACCATCTTCTTGGCAGCTTTGATGGTACTAGCCAAACCGCGATGCTCGAGTTTGCCGAAAATAAATGGCTTGAATAACTCAAGCGCCATTTTCTTGGGTAGACCACACTGATGAAGCCTCAGCGTTGGGCCTGTCACGATCACCGAACGACCGGAGTAATCTACACGCTTGCCCAGCAGGTTCTGGCGGAAACGACCCTGCTTACCTTTGATCATGTCAGCAAGCGACTTCAGTGGACGCTTGTTCGATCCAGTAATAGCTCGTCCGCGTCGACCGTTGTCGAGCAGTGCATCGACCGACTCTTGGAGCATACGCTTCTCGTTACGCACGATGATATCGGGCGCGTTCAAGTCGAGCAGACGCTTGAGTCGGTTGTTTCGGTTGATCACGCGTCGATACAGATCGTTGAGATCCGACGTCGCAAATCGACCACCATCCAGAGGAACTAGAGGACGAAGATCAGGTGGAAGCACAGGTAGTGCATTCAACACCATCCACTCGGGACGGTTACCTGACTTGTCAAAAGCTTCCATCAACTTGAGTCGCTTGGACAGCTTCTTGATCTTGGTCTCTGAGTTGGTCTGCGGAATTTCCTCACGCAAGCGCTCGATTTCACCTTTCAAATCCAACTGAATCATCAGCTGCTGAATCGCTTCGGCACCCATCTTGGCAGTAAATTCGTCGCCGAACTCTTCCATTGCCTCAAAGTACTGCTCGTCATTCAGCAACTGACCGTGATCCAAGCTCGAAAGACCGGGATCAGTAACCACATATGATTCGAAGTAGAGAATCCGCTCAATATCGCGGAGCGTCATATCCAGCAGCAGGCCAATACGTGAGGGTAATGACTTAAGGAACCAGATGTGTGCAACAGGGCTCGCAAGTTCAATGTGGCCCATACGCTCACGACGCACCTTGGCAAGTGCAACTTCAACACCACACTTTTCACAGATCACGCCGCGGTGCTTCAGGCGCTTGTACTTACCACAAAGACACTCGTAGTCCTTTACCGGGCCAAAAATCTTGGCGCAAAACAGACCATCGCGCTCAGGCTTGAACGTACGATAGTTGATGGTCTCAGGCTTCTTAACCTCGCCGTATGACCAAGAGCGAATCATCTCTGGTGAGGCGAGGCCAATACGGATCGCATCGAAATCCTCAGACTTCTCGCGGTTCAATAGGTTTAGCAAATCTTTCACGTAGTCTCTCCCCTCAGAAGCCTGATGACTCGGACTCGAGATCGATATCGATACCGAGCGAGCGGATTTCTTTGATCAATACATTGAAGGATTCGGGCATACCCGGATCCATGCTGTGATCACCATCGACGATGTTCTTGTACATCTTCGTACGACCTGCAACGTCATCCGACTTCACAGTCAACATCTCCTGCAACGTGTGCGCGGCACCGTAAGCTTCCAGGGCCCACACTTCCATCTCACCGAAGCGCTGACCACCGAACTGCGCCTTACCACCCAGCGGCTGCTGAGTAACCAGGCTGTAAGAGCCGGTTGATCGTGCGTGCATCTTGTCATCAACCAAGTGGTTGAGTTTCAACATGTACATGTAGCCAACGGTCACGGGGCGCTCAAACGCATCTCCCGTTCGACCGTCATGCAGCACCAACTGGCCGCTGTCTGGCAAGTCAGCCATACGCAACAGCGCCTTGATGCTCTCTTCGCTCGCACCATCGAATACAGGCGTCGCCATTGGCACGCCAGCACGGAGGTTTTGAGCCATCGCCAGCAATTCGTCATCCGACAGACTATCAATGTCCGCATCCCGACGACTGTCACTGGTGTGCGCGTAGATCTCTTTGAGGAACTCACGCAGCTTGGCCACTTTGACCTGCTGATCGAGCATCTCGTTGATCTTCACACCGAGACCACGTGCTGCCATGCCTAGGTGGGTTTCGAGAATCTGCCCCACGTTCATTCGCGACGGCACACCCAATGGGTTAAGGACAATATCGATTGGCTCACCGTTCTCGTCGTAGGGCATGTCCTCGACAGGCATGATGACCGAGATCACACCCTTGTTACCGTGACGTCCCGCCATTTTATCACCCGGCTGGATACGTCGCTTAACGGCGAGGTAAACCTTAACGATCTTAAGCACGCCAGGTGCTAGATCATCACCGCTTTGCAGCTTCTCTTTCTTCGCCTCAAAGCGTTCTTCCAGCAACTGATTTTGCTCTTCGAGCAAACGCTGCGCAGATGCCAACTGATTGTTGAGTTCTGAATTAGAGAACTTGAGCTTGAACCACTGCTCACGATCAAGGCCTGCCAGTACATCCGCATCGATCTTGGTACCCTTTGAGAGCCCACCACCAGAAACAGTTTTCTGACCGCTCAGTAAGCCCGCGAGGCGCGCAAACGTTGCTTCCTCATAAATGCGGAGCTCTTCTTTGAGATCCTTGCGGTAGTCAGCGAGCTGAGACGCTTCAATCTGCTTCGCTCGTGCGTCTTTCTCAAGACCGTCGCGCGTAAACACCTGAACGTCGATGACCGTGCCTTTGTAGCTCGAAGGCACACGCAACGACGAATCTTTCACGTCAGAGGCCTTCTCGCCGAAGATCGCACGCAAAAGCTTCTCTTCTGGTGTCAGCTGAGTCTCACCCTTCGGTGTCACCTTACCAACCAGAATATCGCCAGCATCCACCTCAGCACCGATGTAGACAATGCCTGACTCATCGAGTTTGCTCAGTGCGCCTTCGCCCACATTTGGGATATCCGCAGAAATTTCTTCAGCACCCAACTTGGTATCGCGAGCAATACAGGTCAGTTCCTGAATGTGGATAGTCGTCAGACGATCCTCTTCAACAACGCGCTCGGAAACGAGGATTGAGTCCTCGAAGTTGTAGCCGTTCCATGGCATGAACGCGATACGCATATTCTGTCCAAGTGCCAGCTCGCCGAGATCAACCGACGGTCCGTCAGCAAGGATGTCGCCGCGGGCAACCGTGTCGCCGGGGCTCACGATCGGACGCTGATTCACGCACGTGTTCTGGTTGGAACGCTTGTACTTCGTCAGGTTGTAAATATCGACCGGTGACTCGTCCTGACCCACTTCTTCGGGGTTCACGCGAACAACGATGCGTGACGCATCTACCGAGTCGACCACACCACCGCGCGATGCAACCTCACAGACACCAGAGTCACGTGCTACGTAGCGCTCCATACCGGTACCAACCAATGGCGCCTGAGCCTTGAGTGTTGGCACTGCCTGACGTTGCATGTTTGAACCCATTAGGGCGCGGTTCGCATCGTCGTGCTCGAGGAACGGAATCAATGCCGCTGCAATCGATACAACCTGCTTTGGCGATACGTCCATGAAGTCCACTTCGGAGGCAGGCTTCACGGTGAATTCGTTCATGTGACGAACGTTAATCAACTCATCCACAAATCGATTACCGTCATCCAGCGCGGCTGATGCCTGTGCAATGACATGGTTTGCTTCGTTGATCGCTGACAGATACTCAATCTCATCTGATACAACGCCATCGATCACCTTACGATAAGGAGACTCGAGGAAGCCGTACTCATTAGCTCGCGCGTACGCCGCCAACGAGTTGATCAAACCAATGTTTGGACCTTCGGGCGTTTCAATCGGACATACACGACCGTAGTGAGTCGGGTGCACGTCTCGCACCTCGAAGCCCGCGCGCTCTCGAGTCAGGCCACCTGGGCCCAAAGCTGATACCCGACGCTTGTGCGTCACTTCTGACAGCGGGTTGTTTTGGTCCATAAACTGAGACAGCTGGCTGGATCCAAAGAACTCTTTTACCGCAGCCGATACAGGCTTGGCATTAACGAGATCTTGCGGCATCAAGCCCTCGCTCTCTGCCATGGACAGCCGCTCTTTCACAGCGCGCTCAACACGGACAAGACCGACGCGGAACTGGTTTTCCGCCATCTCGCCCACTGAGCGAATGCGACGGTTACCCAGGTGGTCGATGTCATCGACGACACCCTTACCGTTTCTGATATCCACCAACGCGGTCAGCACAGCTACGATGTCTTCTTTATCAAGCGTGCCACTGCCCGTGACCTCATCACGACCCAGACGACGGTTGAACTTCATTCGTCCAACGCCAGACAAGTCGTAACGGTCTGCCGAGAAGAACAGGTTCTGGAAAAGGTTCTCAGCCGACTCCTTCGTGGGCGGCTCGCCAGGGCGCATCATGCGATAGATTTCAACTAGCGCCTCGAGCTCAGTCCGCGTGCTGTCACCGGCCAACGTATCGGAGATAAACGGACCACAATCGATCTCATTGGTGTAGATCGTTTCGATGGTCTCGATGCCTTTCTCACGCAGGCCGTTCAGCACTTCTTCGGTCAGCTCGCCGTTGCACTCGAGCAGGACTTCGCCACTGACAGTATCAACAACCGCTTTAGCAACGCGTCGCCCCACGAGGTACTCATCAGGTACCGCTAAGAAATCAACGCCTGCATCTTCTAACTGACGGATATGGCGCGCTGTAATACGACGACCGCGCTCTACAAGCACCTTATCACCCGCCATAATGTCAAAGGCAGCCATATCACCCTGAAGGCGCCTGGGTACCAGAGTCATGGTCGCTAAGTGCTCGTCGTTCAGCTGGAAAGTAGTGGTCTCATAGAACATCTCGAGGATGTCCTCTGACTCGTAACCAAGGGCGCGCAACAAGACGGTCGCAGGCAACTTCCGACGGCGGTCAATTCGTGCAAATACCTGGTCCTTGGGATCGAACTCGAAGTCCAGCCATGAGCCACGGTAAGGAATGATACGCGCGCTATAAAGCAGCTTGCCGCTTGAGTGAGTTTTACCTCGATCATGATCGAAGAACACACCGGGTGAGCGGTGAAGCTGAGAGACGATAACGCGCTCGGTACCATTGATGACGAAGGTACCGTTGTCGGTCATGAGCGGAATCTCGCCCATGTAAACGTCCTGCTCTTTGATGTCCTTAATGGACTTCGAGCTCGCCTCTTTGTCGTAAATAATGAGGCGGACCTTGACGCGGAGTGCGCAGGCATAAGTGGTGCCACGCAATACACATTCGTCAACGTCAAATACGGGAGTGCCCAGAGAGTAATCCACGTACTCCAAAGCCGCGCTTCCACTGTAACTGACAATGGGAAAAACGGACCGGAACGCTGCGTGCAGACCGAAGTCGCCGCGCTCATCTACCGGGGTGTCAGACTGAGTGAACTTCCGGTAGGAATCCAGCTGGATGGCCAGCAGGTAGGGGATATCCATCACCTTCGGCATGGAGCCAAAATCTTTACGAAGGCGCTTCTTCTCTGTAAACGAGTAAGTCATTGATACTCCTCAACGAATCTCATCGGCCGAGGCCGACACTAATGGCTTAACGCCATAAACAACCGGCTACTAGAACCGGGAGAAGGCCGGTGCGCAGTGCGCACCAGCCCGGACCTGCAAATCTGCAATCCTAGACGGATCACTTGAGCTCGACTGAACCGCCAGCTTCTTCGATTTGCGACTTGATGTCCTCAGCGTCTTCTTTGCTAACGCCTTCTTTGATGGGTGATGGCGCACCATCAACCAGGCCTTTCGCCTCTTTGAGGCCAAGACCAGTGATCGCGCGTACCGCCTTGATCACGTTAACTTTCTTATCACCTGCTGAAGCGAGGATGACGTCGAATTCAGTCTGCTCAGCTGCTGCTGCGCCACCTGCATCGCCACCCGCTGCTGGCGCTGCGACTGCAACGGCTGCTGCGGCTGATACGCCAAACTTCTCTTCCATCGCTTCAACCAACGCAACGATATCCATTACGCTCATTTCTGCGATTGCATCAAGGATTTCTTCCTTTGAAATTGCCATGTTTATCTCTCCTAAAATGTGTAGTAGAGCACTCGCTTACGCGGACTGCTCTTTCTGATCACGAACCGCCGCCAATGTACGAACGAGCTTGCTTGGTACTTCATTCATCGTACGAACAAGCTTGCCGACAGGCGCCTGCATAACGCTCATCAACGTTGCGAGTGCTTGCTCTCGAGTTGGCAATTTCGCCAACACGTCGAGCTGATCTGCACCCAGCAACTTACCGCTGACAGACAATGCTTTGACTTCGAAATCGCTGTTTTCTTTAGCGAAATCTTTGAACAACCGAGCCGCTGCACCGGGATCTTCCATTGAAAATCCAAAGATGGACGGACCTACCAATGTGTCAGTAACGCATTCGTAGTCAGTACCTTCCAATGCACGCTTAGCGAGTGTGTTGCGAACAACACGCAAATTAATTTGATTCTCGCGAGCGGTGGCGCGGAGAGCCGTCATGTCATTCGATGCCACGCCTCGGGCGTCAGCAATAACGAGTGACAAAGCACTGGCCGCTGTCTCGTTGACTTCAGCGACGATCGCTTTCTTCTCTTCGAGTCCAATTGCCACGGATCTACTCCTATGGTTTATGCCAAGGCCATAACACTGCTATGACCACCCTAGGTGAACGGATTCACCATCTGCGTAGGTTGAACACTACCGGCTTCGTTTAAGGAGACTAGCTCCCCCTACGGTCTTTGATAGTCCCGCGTCCTGCTAGGGGCTATGCCCACACACTCTGCTTAAGACTTCAAAGTGGAGCGCTGAACTGCTGCACTCCAAACTCGCCAAACAGCGACGAGTTCGCTCCGAGATTTACCCGGAGCAAATTCCTACTTCATTAAATATCTATTGCGCCGTGATCGATGGTGACGCCGGGACCCATAGTGGTCGACAGCGTGACCTTGCGGAAGTAAACACCTTTCGCGGCCGCAGGCTTCGCCTTTTTAAGGTCTGCCAAGACAGCAAGAAGGTTCCCTTCGATTGCCGCAGGTTCAAAATCGATCTTGCCAATACCGCCGTGAACGATACCGTTCTTGTCGGTTCGGAAACGCATCTGACCCGCCTTGGCGTTTTGTACTGCCGCCGCGATATCGGGCGTAACGGTACCAGTCTTGGGGTTAGGCATCAGACCACGAGGACCCAGTACCTGACCCAACTGACCAACCACGCGCATGGCGTCTGGCGATGCAATAACGACATCAAAGTCCATCATGCCGCCTTTCACTTGCTCAGCCAGGTCATCCATACCAACCAAATCTGCACCTGCCTCTTTGGCCTTGTCTGCGTTTTCACCCTGAGTGAATACGGCGACGCGCACTTCTGAACCCGTACCATGTGGAAGGGTTGTAGCGCCTCGAACACCTTGATCAGATTTCCGAGCATCAACACCCAGATTGACAGCCACCTCAACCGACTCATTAAACTTGACTGTTGCCATTTCCTTGAGGATCGCAATCGCCTCATCCAGTGGGTAGCTCTTGTTCGCGTCTACGCGCGCACGAGACGCTTTTACACGCTTTGATAACTTAGCCATCTTAAACGACTCCCTCTGTGTCGATACCTGCAGCGCGAGCGCTACCCGCAATGGTTCGAACCGCCGCATCCATATCGGCTGCAGTCAGGTCAGGCCATTTTTGCGTCGCTACCTCTTCCAACTGAGCACGCGTTACCTTGGCAACTTTCTCAGTATTAGGTCGACCGGAGCCGCTCTTGATGCCCGCAATTTTCTTAAGAAGCACCGAAGCTGGCGGCGTCTTCTTAATGAAGGTGAAGGATTTGTCGTTGTAGACAGTAATTACTACCGGAATCGGAAGCCCTGGCTCGACACCCTGAGTCTCAGCGTTGAACGCTTTACAGAACTCCATGATGTTGACGCCCTTCTGGCCCAATGCTGGACCTACGGGCGGCGAGGGATTCGCCTGACCGGCAGGGATTTGCAGCTTGATGTAGCCGTCAATTTTCTTTGCCATGTTGTTAACTCCTGGGTGCAAACGCCGTTGTAGTCGAACTACGCTGGCTCCCCAACTGGTGCCGCTAAGCGGCGTTCATCTTCCACTGCTCTCGTGGTGACTACGATCAGCCCTTCTCGACTTGACCGAATTCCAACTCTACGGGCGTTGAACGACCGAAGATCAAAACAGCCACATTCAAGCGGCTCTTTTCATAATT
This sequence comes from Halieaceae bacterium, assembly GCA_902547755.1. Taxonomy (GTDB): domain Bacteria; phylum Pseudomonadota; class Gammaproteobacteria; order Pseudomonadales; family Halieaceae; genus Luminiphilus. The sequence continues at coordinate 11,051 of CACCPA010000017.1, forward strand.
CACACTCTCAACGACGCCATTGAAGTCGTTGAACGGCCCATCGATGACACGAACCATCTCACCGGGCTCGAAGACGGTCTTGGGCTTGGGCTGATCTACACCCGCCTCGACTCGCTGAAGGATCGCATTCGCCTCCGCTTCCGTAATAGGCGCAGGTCGATCGGCTTTCCCGCCGATAAAGCCCAGTACGCGTGGCGTGTCCTTGACCAAATGCCAGGTATCGTCATCCAGTTCCATCTGTACCAAGACGTATCCTGGGAAAAACTTTCGTTCGCTCTTTCGCTTCTGGCCACCTTTCATCTCAATCACTTCCTCGGTGGGAACAATGATTTCGCCAAAGCGGTCCTGCATAGCAAAGCGCTCGATGCGCTCCTTCAGAGCGACGGCGACTTTTTTCTCGTACTGAGAAAATGCGTGTACTACATACCAACGTAAAGCCATGCTCTATTCCTAACCCAGCAAAAGTGAAGCAATCCAGCCAAGGAAGCTGTCTAACGCCCAAAAGAACAATCCGCACAGCACAACAAAAATCAAAACGATAATGGTGGTTTGTGATGTCTCTTGTCGCGTAGGCCAGATCACCTTGCGGATTTCTGTGCGTGCACCCTTGATCATTGACCAAGCAGAGGCGCCTTTCCCTGTCGTAACCGCCACAGACATCGCGATGCCAGCCACTACCAGCATTGCAATTACGCGGTACAGCAACGACTCGTCACTGAAATAGCTATTGCCGTAGATACCAGCGCCGACCAATAGAACGACCAGTAACCACTTCACGCTATCGAGCTTGTTGCTCGCAGCTTCACTCATATCCAATCCTTGTCAGAGAGCGAAACTCGCTCTCGTAAATACAGCGCCACTCTCGTATTGGATGAGAGTGGCAGGCCAGGAGGGAATCGAACCCCCAACCTGCGGATTTGGAATCCGCTGCTCTGCCAATTGAGCTACTGGCCTATCACATCCATTCGCCGCCCTTCACCGAATCGGCAGAGACGACAAAGCCGAACGCGCCACAGGGGCGGTTCGGCTCAATTCGGAGGTGCGACGAATCACACCTCACAGCCTCACCGATTACTCGATGATCTTTGCTACAACGCCAGCGCCAACAGTTCGGCCACCCTCACGGATAGCGAAACGCAGGCCTTCTTCCATCGCGATTGGCGCGATCAGAGTGGCAACGAAGTTCAGGTTGTCACCTGGCATTACCATCTCAACGCCAGCAGGAAGCTCAACAGCACCTGTTACGTCAGTTGTACGGAAGTAGAACTGTGGACGGTAGCCCTTGAAGAATGGTGTGTGACGACCGCCTTCATCTTTTGACAGAACGTAGACTTCAGCTTCGAACTTGGTGTGAGGCTGAACTGAACCAGGTACTGAAAGAACCTGACCACGCTCAACGTCATCACGCTTAGTACCGCGCAGAAGAACACCAACGTTCTCACCCGCACGACCTTCGTCGAGCAGCTTGCGGAACATCTCAACACCAGTACATGTGGTCTTGGTTGTCTCACGGATACCAACGATTTCAACTTCGTCGCCTACAGTGATGATGCCGCGCTCTACACGACCTGTCACAACCGTACCACGACCTGAAATTGAGAATACGTCCTCAACGGGCATCAGGAATGGCTGATCGATTGCGCGCTCTGGCTCTGGGATGTAAGAGTCAAGTGTTTCAACAAGCGTCTTAACTGCAGATGTTCCGAGGTCATTCTGGTCTTCGCCGTTCAACGCCATCAGCGCAGAACCACAGATGATTGGCGTGTCATCGCCAGGGAACTCGTAAGTGTCGAGAAGCTCACGGAGCTCCATCTCAACAAGCTCTTTCATCTCTTCGAATTCTTCAGAGTCAACACCGCCGCAGTCTTCTGCAAGAAGGTCAGCTTTGTTGAGGAAGACTACGATGTATGGAACACCTACCTGACGTGAAAGCAGGATGTGCTCACGAGTCTGAGGCATTGGGCCGTCAGTCGCACCACATACGAGGATCGCGCCGTCCATCTGCGCAGCACCTGTAATCATGTTCTTAACGTAGTCCGCGTGTCCGGGGCAGTCTACGTGTGCGTAGTGACGGTCGTTAGACTCATACTCTACGTGTGAGGTTGCGATCGTGATACCACGCTCACGCTCTTCAGGTGCGTTATCGATACCATCGAACGCAACTGCCTCACCACCAAATACTTCAGAGCACACACGTGTCAACGCTGCAGTCAGTGTTGTCTTACCGTGGTCAACGTGCCCGATTGTTCCCACGTTTACGTGGGGTTTATTACGCTCAAATGCTTCTTTAGCCATTGCGACCCTCTCCTGGTCAATTTCGCATTACTTCCCGACGCCAACGCGCCTTACTCAATTAAGCACACCTACCGCTGTGCACCTCACTCACTATAGGCCGTGGCCTCTACTGCTTTGACCGCCGGAGCGGTCGAACAAACACCTCAGGGCGCCTGCTCAAATTGGAGCTCATAACCGGATTTGAACCGGTGACCTCTTCCTTACCAAGGAAGTGCTCTACCGACTGAGCTATATGAGCAAAAACTCATCGCCGGATCTTGGAGCGGGCAGCGGGAATCGAACCCGCATCATCAGCTTGGAAGGCTGAGGTTCTACCATTGAACTATGCCCGCAGCATTTAACCGCCGACGGTGGTCAAACCCTAAGCCAACCGTCACCTGACGGCTCATCGCTTTCGCGACAGGGCTTATCCGGTTCAGCCCCCTTGTTCCACTCACAAACACCGCGTTAGCAGTGATCTATGTTGTCCTTGGTGGAGGGGGGTGGATTCGAACCACCGAAGCTCGCGCGTCAGATTTACAGTCTGATCCCTTTGGCCACTCGGGAACCCCTCCAGAAGGGCGCACATTCTCTAGATGTCAAGGAAGGGTGTCAACACTAAATTTTACCCTCAAAATACCGCTTTAAGCCTGCGTTTGACCTCGATTTGAGAAATGCGCTCGAGCAGCAGTAATTTTCGCTCCCGGATCCCCTCGACGACTCGGCTCGGGCGGCCCACAAATTGAGTCGCCGCCTAGGCGTCGGAACACGGCACACCCGGGCGTTAGTAGTTAAAAACTTTAAGGCGGCGGACGGGAAGTTTGAGGCGCTGGGTGACTTTTTTAAAGACGTATTAGGCGACGCCCGCGCTTTCGAGGGGTGCTTGAAGGTTGATGTATACGCGGACGAATCGGCGTCGACCTATACGTCAATAGAGGAGTGGGAAACGTTTTCTGCTCACGACAACTATGTGAGTTGGAGAACTGAGCGAGGCGATTTGAGTAACTGGGACGGCGATCTTCTAGAGGGTGGTTTTGAAGACGGCATTCAAACTTACGAATGGGGAACTAAAACCGACCTCTAATGTATCTGGCGTGTAACTACTGCTATCGGATAAATGCGGTAGGCCACCCGGGGGATGTATATTGTTAATAGGTTCTGGCGGCGATTTCGCTATCATTGGGGCGAAGCGTCAAATCTGGAGTCGAGATGCTCATAGCAAGGTGGATGATTTACCTTTGCCTCGCCTTTGGGGTGTCTGCTATCAACGCTGATGCCGATCTAGAAAATTCTTATTATACGACTGGCCTGCCTAGCCGCGACGGCATCGGTAAGTTTTACATGGGAAGAGAGATCTCTCATGTAATGGGTCATCTGGGCGCGGGCTGGCTTGAGCGCCCAGAGCGAGAGCGCCAGGAGCGAACAGACCTTTTGATCGCCGGACTCAGTCTTTCAGATGACTACGTGGTCGCAGACATTGGCGCAGGCACGGGTTATTTCACCTTTCCTATTGCACAGCGGGTGCCTCAAGGGAAAGTTTTCGCGGTTGATATTCAACCCCAAATGTTGGCCCGCATAGCGCGGCGAAAAACGCTAGAGAAGGTAGTCAACGTGGAGACTGTTCTTGGCGAGCAGGATGACCCCAAGTTACCCAACAATCAAATTGACGTCGCTTTCATAGTGGATGCCTACCACGAGTTCTCGTTTCCCAGAGAGATGGGCGAGCGTCTGAAGGAGTCCTTGAAGCCAGGCGGACAACTTGTGCTCGTGGAGTACCGAGCAGAAGATCCGCGCGTCCCCATCAAGCGGCTGCATAAGATGAGTGAGGTACAGGTGAAGCAAGAAATGGCTGCCATTGGCCTAGATTGGCTCAGGACGGAGAGTTATCTGCCGCAGCAACATGTTCTTGTTTTTCAAAAGCCGAGGGCCCAACCCTGACAGACCTATCCGGTTGTCTGGGTTGATCACGGCCTTGTTCTAAAAAGCTGCTAGTTTAAATTGGCTTCTGATGTATCTGCCCAGAATTAACGGCAGCTAGATCGCAGCAAGGAGAACCCTGACAAGCATTATAAAAGCAGTTCAGCTACTGCCTGCCATACATTGCTGAGCTTCTGCGCCTGTCGTAGCCAAGGTTTCTTGAATTTTAGCTTGAAACGATGACATCACATCCATCATTGTGGTCTGGCTGGCTTCAACACCGGCAAGAGCGAATTCCGGAGCTAATTCTTTCAATTTTGTGCCAACGGGAGACTTATAAAATTCCAATATCGCTCTCAACTCGTCCGCAGAAAACTTCTCAGCGTAGAGTTCTACAGTCGTCTCCATCAGTGCTTTATCAGTAAATGCGGTCATTAAGGAGGCTATGTCCGCCTCTAAGGCTTTTATTACAGGAACGCCGCATTTACCTAACGGTTCTAGTTGTTGCGCTATGGGTGCAATTCCAGCCTTCAGGCCTTCACTAGCTGCAACCTCCATACCTGCAACCATGCCGGATGCGTCAATAATTTCCCAAACTAAATCTTCATTGCTGGCGATTGCGCTGGAAATTGAAAGGCTCGCGTAAACGGTAACAACATAGGCAGCAGCGGTTTTAAACAATTTAGCCCTGAACATAGTAAATTTCCCGGTTAATGGATCTGTTTGGATGCATGCTTAAACCTAGAGTATTTTTGTTAAAAGTCTAAAAATTAATTCTTGGGTGCGCAAATAAGGTAACGACGCCGACAAAAATCTGATCCCCCTTTAATGCGCCTGGCAGGTAACTACTGCTATCGGATCGATGCGATAGCCCCCCCCCGAGGGGGATGGAACTTCGAGGCTCGATCGGAATAAACAGCCCACGAAAGATTTAACCAGCACTTTATGTTGGGGAGTATTTTGGGGAGTGATGCCGAAGACATACCTATAAGCAATTGATTTATATAGATATTTTATAAATGAAATGGAGCTGGCGAGAGGAATCGAACCCCCGACCGGCTGATTACAAATCAGCTGCTCTACCTACTGAGCTACGCCAGCTAGACGTTGGGTGACCGGGTCACCACGAAGGGCGCACATCATCGTCAAGAGGGGCCCGCAGGTCAAGCCCCATTTAGCCAAAAATCTAAACCATCAAACACGAGGCCGTCGACACGTTGAGCATCTAGCCCAAGCGCCACAAGTTCGGGAGCTGAACCACCTGTCAAATAGACCGTTGCATTGGGAAATCGGTCGATAACACGTTGGCAGGAAGCCAACAGTGTCAGCCAGATGCCTGACAAAACGCAGCCCGCCGTATCAGTTCCCAGCGAGGTAGAGGGCTCAGGATCTTCAGAAAATCGAATCTTATCGGTGTTTGCCACGAGCGCATCACGCGCAAGCGCCATGCCGGGGAATATATAACCGCCGAGATGCTGGCCATTTTCCAGCACATCGATCGTGCACGCAGTCCCGACATCGATGATCACGGCAGAGTTTTCACCTCGCGCCTTAATGGCTAATAAAGCAAGCCATCGATCCACACCCAAATGTTGCGGCTCATCATACGCGTTGCGAACACCTGCAAATGTGGCTGAACTTTTCACGAAGTGAAGCGTGGTAATACTCAAAGATTCAAACGCTCGCCCAATCTCGTGCGCGTAGGTGTCGTCCTTTACACACGACACAGCGACCGCGTAATGCTCAGAGTCATCGAGCACTGCGACCCAGTCACGAAGACCACGCAGGTCGCCCTGTCCGCCAGCGACGGCATCACCACCACTGCGCAATTGCCACTTGGTCGCGGTATTGCCAGCATCTACGAGGATTCGCATATCAACAGCGCTCATTGAGTATCAACATGACCGAGACTAACCTCACCGGCATAAACAGTTCTTATCTTCCCCGCGAACTCTACCTGCAGACCGCCGTCGTGCGAAAGACCGCGGGCAATAACCAAACCCTCTCCCAAGGTCGGTACAAGCACTGGCTGATTTAGAAGCAAATCGCGGCTCGGCCACGACGACGTGAGCCAAGCCTGTAAGGAAGCATGAGACAAACGGCACATGTCGACGAGTGCAACCGACACCACAGCAGCGGCCATCGACAGGTCAACTGACTTATCGGTGTGCTTGCTGATACAGGTTACGGGGCGTTGCAATAACGTTGGGTCGGGGTGCGATGCGATATTGAGTCCAACCCCAATAACCACGGCAACATCATCACCGGGTAGATTCACCGTCTCCAACAGAACGCCACCAACTTTCATCCCTTGAAGATAAAGGTCATTAGGCCATTTGATTTTGCATTCAAGCGACAATTCCCGTTCCAGTGCATTGGCGACAGCGACCGTCACGCCCAGTGACCACAAACTCAGCTCGTTGAGCGGCCGATCCGAATGGACGCAGTAGGACAAGTACAAATTTCCGGCGGGCGGACTCTGCCAAGGACTACCGCGACGCCCAACGCCCGCCGTTTGCTCATGTGCTAGCAGCAAGGTCTGATTAGATGTCACAGCTTCTGTTTTCAATTGCGCATTCGTGGACTCGATCGTCCCGACTACAGTGAGCTGAACGCCCGAGTCCAGAACCGGCGACAGCCGACGGCGCAGATCTAACTCTAATTCATTGAGTTTTATAGAAGTCATGGGTGATGGCGTAAACGGGAGATTAGCAAGCTGATCATGGACGGATATGTTACAAGGTTTCATATATTCACGTGCTATTCACGTGCTATTCAATTGCGGGGTCGCAAACGGATATGTACACAAAGCTCAGATTGGTCGCGGTGTGCCTTGCAGTGGTTATCGGTGCAGGCCTTATCGGGCAACTGTGGGTTGCCTCTCTGGACCTCCTGAGCTTATCTGAAGCGGCGAGAGGCGTCCTGTTTCTTTTGGTCGCCCTCGGACTCATGGGTTATCAGCGTCTCAGCCTCGTTTTGAGTGCCGTCATCTGCTTACCTTCTGTACTGGCTCACCCGCTGACATTGGGTAGTAACGCTCTGGTCATCGGTCAATATGCGCTCCTCGCGCTCAGCCTAGTATTGCTAGTCATGCACACCCAAAAACCCTTCGATGACGCGTAACTGAACTGATGACCAGTCATGCCCTAGCGATGGAGAGCCCTCTCGGGAACCTGCAGCTCGTCAGTGAGGCGGACTACCTGATAGAACTCAATTGGGAGGGGGCCCACAAAGTGCTGAGCAGCACTACCCGGTCAGAGCCCGCCATACTGACGATAGCCGCTGATGAGCTCTCACAATTTTTCAGTGGCCAGCGATACGAGTTCTCGGTCCCGATTAAACCGAAAGGTACGGCGTTCCATCTGAGCGTCTGGCGCGAACTACAAACCATAAAATGGGGTGTGACCTGCTCTTACCGCGATATTGCAAAGCGCCTGGGAAAACCAACGGGATCACGCGCCGTAGGCGGGGCAGTGGGTCGCAACCCGATTCCCATCTTCATTCCCTGCCACCGAATCGTCGGTGCAAACGGCTCACTCACCGGATTTTCAGGTGGCCTGCAGAACAAAAAAAGATTATTGGAATGCGAGGGGCACCCGCTATAACAAAGCTTCAGGCATCCAGATCAGGGATCAGGTCATCTTTGAGGCGTTCGATTCCGTCACGCAGACGCAGCTTCTTTTTCTTCATGCGCTGAATCAGTAATCGATCGCCCCAGGGGTGCGCCTGGAGATCTATCAATTCCTGGTCGATGGCCCGATGACGCTCGATCATCAATGACAGACGCATTTCAGGTGTCATTGGCTCGTTAGCGGCAGGCTGATTCAGCTCTGTTATCATGCGTATGCTCCCCCAAGCACAGCCTTAATAATCAACGCAAGTTGTCGCTCAAGCAAGCACGAATTTTCCTAAAGATTACAGGAAAGCTGTCAGAACTAAGCACTCTAGCCGCGGTCACTAAACCCTGGGTCATTAAAAATAGCAGCGTAGTCAACACACGCATCACCCCCCGCGATAAATGACTCAGCCAATAACGACGACCGCTGATTGTATTTAATCGGTTCACCGTCGAACTTGGTGACGCGACCACCTGCTGCACGAACCAAGGCATCGCCCGCTGCGACGTCCCATTCGCTACACGCGGAGGTGCGCGGGTAGACATCAGCGTTTCCGACGGCCACATCACAAAACTTTACGGCACTGCCAGAATTGCGACGCTCTACCTCGCCAAAATGCGACGACAAGCAATCCACAAGTGCTTGAACGCGTTTCGGTGAGTGCCTGTGACTCGCAAGCATAACCAGCGGCTGACTCCTATTCAGACCTTGTACGCTAACAACCGAGCCGTCTAGGCCCCCGCCCTCCGGAAAGACCGCAGCACCGTTTTGCACCACGCCTAGCCAGTGCTCTTTGCGACAAGGAATGGAGATCAACCCCAACTCCGATACCCCATCGAGCACCAGCGCGATGTTGATGGTGAATTGATCAGTCTTTTCGATGAACTCTTTGGTCCCGTCAAGTGGGTCTACCACCCAGCAAGCTGGCCAGCTTAGACGGTCAGCTATGTCGGCGCCCTCCGATTCCTCCGACAGAATCGGTATCGCCAGCGATAACGCATCTAATCGCTTGCACAGCAAGAGATGGAGTGCAGTATCTGCGTTGGTCAGGGGCGTGGCGTCGCCCTTTCGGACAACCTCCAGTTCATCGACTTTTTCGTAAAAGCTGCGAGCAAGAGCGGCTGCCTCATCGACTATTTCTAGCAACGACGTCAGTAACGGAACGAACTCCACATCACGTTCGTTCAGAAAAGCGCTTAAACTCTCGTTGTCATTCGACTGAAGCCACCACATGACAGAAGACTACCACCACACGACGCACAAGACCGGCAATGGTGCCTATCTTGAAACGGTAGATTGGACAGAAGTTGACCACGTGCTATTGGATATGGACGGGACACTGCTGGATCTCGCCTTTGATAATGACTTTTGGGGGCAGCGCATCCACGAAAAATTCGCGTCAATCCATGACATCAGCATCGAGCAAACCGTGGCGAAATTTGAACCGCTATTCAAACGTGTTGCTGGCACCTTGAATTGGTACTCGACTGATTTTTGGAGTCAGCAGTACGGCTACAGTATTATTGAGCACTCCCGAGCCTATGCTGGTGGGATCCGGTGGTTACCCTTTGCCAAAGAATTCCTTCATGCTTTGCGCGACAGCGATGTAAGGTCGACCATTGTGACCAATGCACACCCTGACATCGTGTACCTGAAACACGAAATAACAGGAATCACGGATTTGGTCGATCGCACCATTAGCAGCCACACATTAGGCCATGCCAAGGAGTCGCCGAACTTTTGGCGAAAACTTCAGGATGAACTGAAGTTTAGCTCCGGCTCAACACTCTTCTTCGATGATTCACCCGCGGTGCTCTCGGCCGCGATCGATTTTGGTATCGAGAGATCTATTGCGATTTGTCACCCGGATAGCACGCGTCCAAAACGCATCCCTGTTTCCCCTCTTGCGATAAATGATTTTGAGCAACTCAATTCGAGCTTGCACAAGGGTGGTGCGGCCTAATGGATCGTTTGCGCGTAGACAAGTGGCTGTGGGCGGCCCGCTTTTTTAAAACACGATCAATTGCCAAAACAGCCATTGAGGGAGGGAAAGTTCACTTGGATGGGCAGCGAGTCAAAGTATCACGAGAGATCTCTGTTGGTGAAACCTTAGTCATCAAACAGGGCTGGGATGAAAAGGAAGTCGTCGTGCTGGGCTTGAGTGCGCAACGAGGACCATCACCGGTAGCTCGCGAGCTCTACGAGGAAACCGCTGCTAGCATTAAAAAGCGGGAGCGAGAGGCACAAGCCAGAAAAGCCGCAGGAGGCGCTGTCGCACGACCAACACAAAAACCTGGGAAGCATCAGCGCAAAGCCCTTGAGCGTCTGCGCAAGCAATTTGACCTTTAGGATTGAGCATCTGTTTCCACCTCGTCACACGTCACATGATTACGCCCACTGGTTTTACTGAGGTATAGAGCATCGTCGGCTGCCTTTAACAAAGTGTCGAACTCCAGCTCCCACGCAGGCACACAGGATATGACGCCAACAGAGACGGTCACGTATTCGGCGGTCAGTGACTTCTCATGAGAGATTTTTAGACTCAAGACCTTCATGCGCAGCTCTTCCGCGAGCTCGAGTGCAGCCGTGCGATTTACCGTTGGATAAAAGAGAACAAACTCCTCTCCGCCCATCCGCGCCGCAAACTCACCTGCCCGGCTTGTCATTTCGAGCATGACATTAGCTAATTGCTGGAGCACCTGATCTCCCGTGGGATGGCCGTAATTATCGTTGTAGGTTTTGAAGTGATCGACGTCCAGCGCGATAACGGCGATAGGGAGCTGCATTCGCTTCATGCGAGCCAGCTCATCGCTGATGACGATGTTGACACCACGACGGTTGTGAAGCCCTGTCATTTCATCAATGGTCGCTTGTTCAGCTAACTGGCGACGCGCATCCTGGAGCTGCAAGTTTCTCGTTTTCAAACTGTCCGTCAGCGACGATAAATCCTTGCTCATCGCAGCGCGCTCAAGACTGATCTCCCCCATTTCCGAAAAAACGTCACTCATCCATTCGCTCGCGATGACAAGAAATACTGATAGCCCAACGAGAAGAACCGCAATCCCTGCATTGAACGGACGCGCATCAGCATGCCAGGCAAGCCACAATGCAATACTCCCTAAAGAGAACACCAGTTAAGTAAGATCGGCCTGCCGAATAACGACCGACACCGCAATAGTGACCACTGAGATGATGGCGACCACGCCCACACACAGATAAAAAATAAGATCGGACGCGTAACTGTCGAGCCATATTACAGTCCCGTCCCAAATAGCCCCTGAGACAGCTGCATAGAGTAAATGCTCGTTAAAGACGGCGGGGCGTTGGGTGAAGTGTCTACTGGTCTCGAGTGTGCGATTAATACGCTGCGACCACCATAGATTAAAGATTAAGTAGCAGCAACGAGATGGCCCAGGCGAGCATGACCTGGCCGTTCAAGGCGTAGAAGCCCGCAAAACCCAGACTAACAATACCCAATAACTGAGCCCCTACACCCGCGTAACGACTTCCCCGCAGGTGAAGCTCCAGCTTGGCAGAAACAACCTGATTGTCAGCAATGCGGCGTTGGTAAAGCATGAGCTTCTTTTAAGTCACCTCCTCGATACAGTTTGATTATGCAGGAAGTGTCGCGAAGGGCATACTGCTGGTGGCGAAAGGAAGTTTCAGGGAAACGGGTATGTTGCGGGTGGTGTGGCTCATTATTTTGGCACCCTTGTTAGTTGTGGCCATCAGGCTCACGACATTGGACCCTAATTCACAGGCTATTACATGCCTAGATGCGCAAAGTGCGTTTGAAATACAGGACTTTTCAGCATCGCTTCCAACGAACCCCGCGCTGATCATTGGTAATCAACGAGTGAAGTATTGGGTGGAAACACCAAACCAAGTGGGCACCGCTCCTGTTCTTAAGCGAACCATCGGCGGCTTGCAGCCGCATCACCTCGATGAGTGTTTCCCCAGATTGATTGGTCACTATCAGCCTGGCACTGTGTTCCTGTTACTGGATACGGAACACCTAACCGCAACACCCTCTGAGGATCTTCTGGACTCCTTGCAGGGCATCATGGAACAACGTTCAGTGTGCGGTTTACGCTTTGAATTGGCGATCATAGCGCCTATCACGACGTCCATCGTATCGGTATCAGATCGCGGTAAATTCGCGAACCTAAAGAAAGAGCTCAGAGACTGGTCGGCACGAACCTTAGGTACACGTTACTTATCTAGCGACGGCCTTTATGCAGGTGATAATGGCGAGGTAAGCCCCGACTATTTTTGGCCTAACGGAAACACGCCGACCGATGAGGGTTATGTAAAGTTGACGAATTGGCTGGTTGCACTGTCAAATGAGCGTAAAAAAGAATTTACGGGTATAGTGTCAAAATGAATTTTGATCAGCTTCCAACAACGGCACCACAGACACCGGTCTTAGACCGCATCGACGCTGTGCGCGAGGAGATCAGCGCGCTTAGCAGCGACGAGCTCGTGACGCTCGCCAATGAGTTGCGTGAATTTCTTCTCTATTCAGTGTCAACCACGGGCGGCCACTTCGGCGCCGGGTTGGGCGTTGTAGAATTAACGGTCGCCCTGCACCACGTCTTTAATACCCCGGACGATCGTATTGTTTGGGATGTGGGCCACCAATGCTATCCCCACAAAGTACTCACAGGTCGAAGAGACCGTATGGGATCCATGCGTCAAAAAGGTGGATTGAGCGGCTTTCCCAAGCGGAGCGAGAGTGAGTTCGATACCTTTGGTGTCGGCCATTCCTCTACCAGTATTTCAGCCGCGATGGGTATGGCACTGGCAGCAAGACAGCAAGGCATTGATCGCAAAGTTGTCGCCGTTATTGGGGACGGTGCGATTACCGGCGGTATGGCCTTTGAGGCACTGGCACATGCCGGGCACGAGCGCCCCAACATGCTGGTAATTCTCAACGACAACCAGATGTCTATTGGCCACAATACGGGTGGCCTCGCGAGCTATTTCGCCAGAATTTGGGCAACCCAAACCTACCTGACTCTGAGAGAGACATCTAAGAAGCTGTTGGAGCACGTGAAACCTGCCTGGGATTTAGCGAAGCGCACGGAAGAGCATATGAAAGGCATGGTCGCTCCCGGCACACTGTTTGAAGAACTGGGTTGGCACTACATCGGACCACTAGACGGTCATGACCTGCCGTCACTGGTTGAGGTGCTGAAGCGTGTCTCGTCGCTGAACGGCCCTCAGATCCTTCATATCCGTACGATCAAAGGCAAGGGCTTCACCCCTGCAGAGGAAGACCCGGTTGGTTACCACGCACTGGGCAAAATTGAACCCAAAAAAGAAGTAGAGAAGGCGTCACCGGCTGCACCGAAACCACCCAAGTACCAAGATGTATTTGGCCAGTGGCTTTGTGATACCGCAGAGGTTGACCCGCTGCTAGCTGGAATCACACCCGCCATGTGTGAAGGCTCCGGCATGGTGAACTTTGCAGCTAACTACCCCGACCGATACTACGATGTTGCCATTGCCGAGCAGCATGCGGTAACGCTCGCAGCCGGTATGGCCTGCGATGGGCTGAAACCGGTTGTTGCTATTTACTCCACGTTTTTACAGCGCGGCTATGATCAATTGATCCACGATGTCGCTCTGCAAAATTTGGATGTCACCTTCGCCATAGATCGTGCTGGCCTGGTAGGTCAGGACGGGGCCACGCATCACGGCGCTTTTGATCTAAGTTACATGCGCTGCATACCCAACCTCATCATTGCGGCCCCTAGTAACGAAAACGACTGCCGTCAAGTGTTAGTGAGCGCTTACAATCACAAAGGCCCATCAGCAGTCAGATACCCTCGTGGAGAAGGTATCGGTGTTCGTATTGAACCCGAGCTCATCGGCGTAGAGATTGGCAGAGGGCAAATCGTAAGAGAAGGTCGTGACATTGCGATTCTCAACTTCGGGGTACTGCTGACCGAAGCAGAAAAGGCAGCCGAGACGCTCAACGCAACCGTTGCCGATATGCGATGGGTAAAACCGCTCGATACCGATCTTATTTGTGACCTAGCGAAGACACACTCCCTGTTGATCACGGTTGAAGAGAATGTGGTTGCCGGTGGTGCAGGAAGTGCGGTCGCTGAATTCCTCACCGAGCAAGGCTTGGAGATCGAGATTCGCCATGTGGCGATTGATGATCGATTTATCGACCATGCCAGCCAAGGCGAGACCCGCGCTGATGCAGGTCTGAGCTGTGATGATATTTTGTCCAAAGCCGGTGCAAGCCAAGGTAAACTCAGCGCAGCGAAGACTGCGGTGGCATCATGAGCGACGAAACCAACGATAAAAAACTCAGCGAACAAATTGACGAACTTTCAGCACTAGTTAATCGGCTTGAAGACCCATCAATCGAGCTAGAAGACGCGCTTGCTGTCTACGAATCCGGGATGAAAATTGCGCAAGCGGCGCAGAAGGCGCTCGAGCAGGCTGAACAGCGGATCGAGACCGTATCGGGCAATACCGAAAGTTAGGACAGAGACACCGAGATGGATACATCAGGTCGCAAACTGTCCTCCCCTATAGACTGTAGTGATTCGCGTCTCGATGAGGCGCTGACATACGCACTATCCAATCGGGGCAAACAGCTTCGCAGTCGTTTATGCAGAGTGACCTCTGCGGTAGTTGCCGGTTGCGAGCTGCCCTCAGCCGCCAGAGCGGGGGAGGCCATCGAGTTTCTCCATACCTACTCCCTGATTCACGATGATCTTCCATCGATGGACGATGATGACATACGGCGCGGAAAGCCTACAGTCCACAAAGCCTATGACGAGGCCACAGCGATTCTCGTCGGCGACGGGCTGCAGGCTCTCGCTTTTGAGTGGATTGTCGACACACCCGACCTAGCGCCACTGCAGCAAGTTCAACTGGTTAAGTTGCTTAGCAAGTCGGTGGGGTTCGATGGAATGGTGGGCGGTCAAGCCATGGACATTGCAGCGGAGGGCCAATCACTCGCGCCGGTCGAACTTGCCCAAGTCCACGCGCGAAAAACCGGCGCCCTCATTGAAGCTTCTGTAGTAGCGGGCGCTATCTGTGCGAATGCAACTGATGCACAGCAAGCATCGCTCAGCACCTTTGCACAGCGGATCGGCCTCGCATTTCAAGTGATGGACGACGTCCTCGATGTGACCGCAACATCCGAAGAGCTTGGGAAGACAGCAGGTAAAGACATCGAAGCCGAGAAGTCTACCTATGTTGCCTCAATGGGCATCGAGGGCGCACGAGATTACGCGGAAACCTTGCTCTCCGAGGGCATAGCCGCACTGAATGAGTTTGGTGATGCAGCATCGGAGCTTAAGCAGTTGGGTGGCCTCATGGTGCACCGCTCTTTTTAAAGCGACTGCCGCTCCCGGTTGACTCACTGAAGTCAGGTCAACGCTGGCGCATTTGTTTAGATCGAGGAGAGCAGTAGGATGAAATAGCCACCCGCAACGGCCAAGACTCCCATCAACGCTGCAACTAAATCGTCGATCATCACACCTACCCCACCTCCGACCGTCCGATCGATCCAACCGATGGGCCATGGCTTTAGGACATCAAACAATCGAAAGCTCAAAAAGCTGAGCAGCAGCAGCAAATAGGGATCAGCCGCACCCAGAAACCACCAGCTGAGTAGCAAGGCGCTCACGCATACACCAACGACCTCATCAATCACAATCATCTGGGCGTCGTGCTGCCCCGAGACTTTCTCCAGGTGACTCGCCGACCATAGGCCCAAAAAGAAGAGACCGACGACGGTCAAGGTCGCTAAGACGATCTCCATGTGCAGAAGGACAAAAGCCAGCGGCAATGCCGCGAGACTACCCACCGTACCAGGTGCCACCGGCGAAAAGCCTGCGCCAAAAAAGGTAGCAACTAACACCGGTAGTCGACCGGCTTCAGTGGAAATGGTCATAGCCTTGCTCCAGCGACATGACATCGCAATAAACGCCCTCACCCGCTTCGACTGTTCCTATGACGGTAACCTCGTCGGGAACCTCTCGATCAGGTGGCAGGGTAAAAAGTAGCTCGTAGTCTTCACCGCCGCTGAGCGCATATTCGAGCGCCTGCGCTTCACCCACGGCCGAGACCAGCGCTGTTGAAAGCGGAACAGCAGCAGAGTTAATACTAAAGCGAACGCCGCTAGCGTTGGCCACATGCACCGCGTCCTGGAGCAACCCATCGGACAAATCGATACAGCTTGTTGCGCGTTGTCGCAGCTGACGACCCAAGTCGAGCCGGGCTGTTGGGTGGGTAAACCGACCGACAAGGTACTCCTGGTCATCGAAATCGAGGTCTAATCCACGGTACTGGCCTTGCATGACAGCGAGACCGAATGCCGCGTCACCCAAGCAACCGCTAACGCAAATCTTGTCCCCTATCCTCGCCTCTGACCGCTGCTTTGGTCGATTTCGCGGACAAACATGATCTTAGGGTTGGTCGTGTTACGGACCTTGTTGATTACCGTTTAAATCATTATAGAACCGTGGATCTGATTCGCAGTGGCACCATCACGACCCGCCATGGTGATTTCATGCTGTCGGTTTACCAGGAGAGCACGCAAGGTCATGTTCATATGGCGCTCAGTGTCGGTGATATCCA
>CACCPA010000018.1 GCA_902547755.1 Halieaceae bacterium
TTGAAGTTTGGGCCGTTACGGATACCAACTCAGCCTACGAACTTGCTCAGTTTTATGAGTGTCGGGCACAGAATCAAGATTTTGAGCTTGCCTCAGATTGGTACGTCAGGGCGTTAGAAAATGCTAAGAAAACACAAGATAGTTCCGATCCTATTGATGAGGATGTAATCCAGATGATGAGATTACGACTTGAGCGTCTCAGGAAGGTCATCAGTGCCACCTATCTACAGTGATGTTGGGCACTCTTCGTGGTGGTCAAACCGTAAAAACTGATATAACCGCTTAGGTAAGCCACATCGATGTATTAGAACCCGTTTCGGTTTGCACGGTTTGCACGGTTTGATCAGGCATTGCACTGTATAGTCTAGCGTTATTGATGCCTCGCTCCAGTCGCCAGTATTTATTTAGGTACTCTTCCGCATTCAATACAGCCCTAGCTTTTCTTACGCTAACGGATTGCCGATTTAGTTCCTCCAATAAGGTAGTTTGATTTAGCCACTCATTTGTACTCAGGATATTTCTTATCTTAAGAAGGATATTCATATCTCGAGCCTCCATCTCGGCGCGATTGAACTCATCTTGTGTATTAACAAAGTCAACAGGGGTGATCTGATACGTAGCCTTGTCGAGCTCAAACGAAGTCTCTTCGATTTTTGCTCTTATTTTTCCCCCCGCATTCGGGGAATGGTTGGTGGAAATAGTGAGCTTTTCGGGTGTATGAATACCCTCAAGTATTGCTACATTGTCAGCGTCATTTACTAGATCCATAACGCCGTCAGGGATTATTTTGTCGTCATTATCGTTGTATTTGTTGGCATGAGCTAAAGATAAGACTGTACCTCCTCGTTGAGTAAAACGTCGGAGGAGAGCGTAAAATTCAGGTGCCTTCTGTTTACTGTTGACATCCACGAATTTTTTTAGCGTGTCCAAAATGAATACCGAGTTACTGTGTTCACCGTCGGTTATTGCTGACTCGAGAGCGTCCGCAATATCTTTGTCTGATGTGCCTTCTCTAAGTGTGGAGATTAGCGAGTACCCGTGATCAAAGGCATGTTCGTATAAACCCTTTAAATCGGGGCCGCCCGAATCAAGTTGAAAGTAAAATACCTCGTGGCCGCTTCGAGCCAAATCAGCGGCGGCTTGGATCGCCACTGCCGTTTTACCGCCATTTGGTTTTGCAACCCACACATGTGCCTGACCTGAGAATATGATCTGGTGCCAAATGGGTATCGAATTCTCGATGCGGTTAATTTGTGTTTCAGTGACTTCATATCTCTTTAACTTGGTTCGCCAGTCGGACCCTAATGCCCCTTTGTTGTCCCGTGTATCGCGATTTTCTGTATGAACCTGAAGATGGGGTGGTAAATGGCTAGTCATGAGCTTCACCCCCCAGACTGAGTGCAGAAGGTTGGTTTGATTCCAATAACCATTTCTCAAAGGCGGAAGCAGGGATAACCCAACGTCGACCAAATCTCATGCTAGGTATCTGCCCTCGCTCACACGCCGCATAGGTCTGGTTGATTCCAAGACCAAGTTGCTTTGCTACTTCTTTTACCGTCAGAACTTTTTGATGCATCACCATTTCCTCCAAATCTGTTTTGGCTTGCTTGAGTCACCTTACAATTTTGGGTAGACTAAGCCTATGTATTTAAATCATGACAGTGGTGTTGCCACTTTTGAGCTCGAAGTGCCGGTGTCTGCAAATGGGTATCAGGTCATTTGGCCGGAGGTGGGCAAGGATGGGATTGCCAGTTTGGATCCCATCAGTCCGCACGCGAGGGCTTTTTTGCGGGCCAAGCCCGGCTCAAAGGAAGTGCTACAACGTATCCGACTCACTCGCTCAATCTGGCGAGACTTGGTTGTGGTGAACAATCTGCTTCGCGTTGCTACACCGGCCAAGATCCGTAGCCAACTCGTTGCCTTTTGCGGTAACTACGGTCTTCCTTATTTCGGTGTCGGTGGCATTGAGGAAGACCCCACAGAAGTATGCGTCGGGCATTTACTTCTGGAAGCGCGATTGTTGTCCGAAGCAATAGAGCAATCAGGTGAGGATGGCATTCAATACCCACCACAGTTTATTAACCGCTTTAATGAGACTGCCTGTATCAGGATGACTGAAATTGAGGGGGACATGACGGTTACCGTTAGCGATCCGATAGTGGCGGCGTGGCTTGATTTGAAAACCAGAGTATTGGAACCAAAACCACCTTGCAGGTTCTGTGGCGGTTTAAACGTCGCTCGCGGCGGTGCTGGCTTTTGCTCATCACATTGTAGTAACCGATGGCACAAGGCTAAGGCGAGAGGAAAAATCAAATGAGTGGGTCGATACGTCAAGAACCCAACGGGACCTTTACGCTTCAGTTCTGGTTCAAGGACCCTCAGACCGGTAAACGACAAAACGTAAAGCGCCGAGGGTTTGGTTCGAAACGCAAAGCCCAAATTGCCATGCGAGAACTTCAGGTCAGCTTCGATTCTGTGGGTCCTGAAGCAGGGGCGAAGCTCTCGGTTTCTCAGTATTTAAAGGACTGGTTTGATCGTCAGGCAGTGGATAAGGCGCCCGCCACGAATGATCGTTACCGCAATGCAATAGAGCGTCATATTGAACCTGCACTGGGTGGTATTGGGCTAGTGAAGCTCTCGGTACTCAATATCGATAACTTCCTTGCATCCAAACTGAAGTCGGGCTTATCCGAGGAGACCGTTAACGGGTTTTACCGAGTCTTGAACACAGCGCTCAAAGATGCGGTGCGTTGGGGTTACCTCAATAAGAACCCTGCAGAGCTGGTATCTCCACCCAAAGCGCAACCGGCTGAGAAGGTGATCATGAGTTCTGATGAGCAGGCGAGGGTGGTTGCGCAGTTAATCAAAGAAAGTGATCCACAAAGCCTATTCCACCGTCGCAACGGCGCGCTGTCCTGCAGTTTCAACACGATACTGTTTCACTTGGCAGTGCTTACAGGGCTTCGTAGAGGCGAGCTCGCGGGCCTACAGTTCGATGATATCGACGAGGAGGGTGGCGCTATCCATGTCAGGCGCTCTATCTCTCAGAGCGGCAGACGCACGATCATCAAGCGTCCCAAAACACAGCGGGGAATGCGGCGAGTCGTTATTGACCAGCGACTCATGTCTCGACTTATGAAGCACAGAGAGCAAATGACGGCTTACAGGGAGCAACTGGGGAGCGATTGGAATACGCAAGGCTGGCTATTTGCTTCAGCGGATGGCTCAGTATTGGCGCCTCGCGCGCTGAACTCTCGCTTCTCAAAGCTCCTTGATCGCGCTGGTTTGGGAGGTCAAGGTTATAACCTCCACACACTGCGCCACACCCACATCTCGCAAATGCTGATGTCCAACGCACCCCCCCTTGTCGTAAGCCGAAGAGCAGGTCATGCGTCTGTAGCCACGACCATGAATCTGTATGGTCACGTGATATCGCAGATCGAAGAGGGTGTGATATCCTCGCGTCTTGAAGAGATCCAGCGGTCGTGGTCCTCATAATGTGGCGAGTTTTATAGCCATTTTTGTAGCCACAAACCGACCTTCTGAACGCTGGCAGTCGTAAGTGACTGATCTACATACACGGAGAAGTGGCCGAGTGGCTGAAGGCGCTCCCCTGCTAAGGGAGTATACGTTAATCGCGTATCGAGGGTTCGAATCCCTCCTTCTCCGCCAATTTTGAATTCAAGCAGTTCTAGAGATTCAATAGATAAGCAAAATATCCAGTGATTAAGCCAATCACCACTCTAAGTTAAGCTCTCTTTACCCCATTAAACCTATTGAAGGTTGAGCGAAAGTGGGGTAAATATTGGGGTAAATCCTGTTTGGAACCCCAAATGAGCGCCTCATCACGTCTCACCGCAACGGCCTTTAATGGCAAGTCTGAAGGTCGCTGGATAACCCCTTACAAGGGCATAACCTTTCATCGCACTGCCAAACGCGAGTTCTGGCGCATCAAGCGCAACAACAAACTTATTAGGTTTGAGACGGACCGTGGCAAAGGTGCTTCGCTAGCAGGTGACCTAGAAATATTTCAAAAGTGGGACGCTTGGCTCAATGAAGGGCACAACCCCATAGAGGCTCAAAAGCTCGAGCGCGAGATTGAGGCCATGCAGGCTGGAGACACTTTTCGCGCGCATGCCGAGCAGTGGCTTCAGGTGAAAATCAGTGATCTAAAGCCAACCGCGGTTCAAAGCCACAACAACTATCGTCGCTACGTTGCATACGCCAACGATATTTTCGGCGATAAGCGAATAGGGGATGTGACGGCTCAAGATGTTGCCAGTCTTTTGCAGCGGCATGAGGCTACTGCTGAACAGGCGCGACGTATGCGAGGCGCTATTGAGTCCATATTGGATAGACACCATGTCGTTGCAGGCACTCGGAACCCTGCTGAGCTAAAAGTCCAAAAGCAGTTCGTTGGTGACTTACAAAAGCGAGCAAAGGCCAACAAAAAGTCTCGAATAGCTATGCACTACAAAGACGCACCGGAGTTCTTTGCCGAAATCAGAGCAGGGGGGAGTCTGTCTCATAGAGCCTTAGAGTTGTATTGCTTAACGCTCGGCTGTCGAAATAGCGGCTTGTTAAAAGCGCGGTGGAGCAACATCGATTTGGAGGCGAGAACCTGGCTGGTACCTGAGGAGGACCATAAGCTCAAAGATTGGCGAACTCACCTTACCGACAGTGCGGTATATGCGTTGACCAGATTGACTCAGCTGACAGGGAAGAATCAGGGCCATCTCTTTCCAAGCACGTCTGCATTGAGCGAAAAGGGGCATATCAGCGATACAAGCCTTAGAAAGACATGGATACGTCATTCGCCAAAGGGAATGAATGACGAGCCACACACTGACATCATGGGCTTTAGAGCTTCTTTTTACTCTTGGGGCCAAGACCTTGGTCTGAACGCTAATCATCTGAAAATGCAAAGGGGGGCTGACCCTGACGATGATGAAGCTTCATTAAGTTACATAAGGACAGATGCTTACGACGCGCGAAAAGCCATAATTACTCAGTGGGAGGCATTTTTGCTAAATGGATGACATTTGGTACAAAACGGTGGCGTTACCAAATTGGCCTCAAATCGAAAAGTTCCAGCAACTTCTTAATAGTGCCTTGGTCGATAGGGGTGGTAACCCAAATCAAATAGACATTACCGACCCAGTCGTAATGCAGGAATTGGTTTACGCTGCACTTCGGAAAATTGGCCATAACGATTTAGTTGATGACTTGTGTAGGTCAGGAAGGCGGAAACAAGGACGATTTACTCGAACTGAGGCGCTGGATTTTCTCAAACATCATCCAGGTGTCCACTTGCAATACGCGTATCAGTTGCTACCTAAAGCTCCCAAGCAAAGAGCGAAACGAAAAAGAGTGGCTGCGAAAGTGTGGCCTCATACCGAATTGACGCGGTACATATTGTTTCTTGAGCATTTGGAAGGGCTCAGTAGGGCGCAAGCTATTAGGCGCTGCAAAAAACTTTTGGATTTAAATCTTGAAGAAAACGAATTGCATTCAATTTGCAGCCACAATATCAAGCACGTAAAAGGCGGCGCCATGACTGAGACTGTCTGGCTATAAATTACAAAAGTAATACCCGTTTCACAGGTTAATGCATTGTTGGGCTCTGGCATTGTGGCGACTAACGCTTCAACCGGATCAGATAAATGCAATCACTTCAAACCCTATTAAATACGCCTCTTGAGGGCAGGCTCGTTCGTGCTCGCGAAATTTCCTATCGCTTAGGCATCTCCGTTCCCACGCTTTATCACTGGGAAAAAATAGACGGATTCCCAAAGCGCGTCCGCCTTGGCCCTAATTCCGTGGCCTGGAAAGGTGAGGAAATAAAGCGCTGGATTGACGGGCTTGCTCATGAAGACGTCGAATAATTGGGAATCAGCGCTTCTAGATTTTGAGGTAACTGTCCAACAAATTCAGCAGATTGAAGACTCGGAGCCGATTTTTGAGAATCTGTTGTTTTCTGGGATGGCTCACGTTTGGATAGCTAAACCTAATGGCGGGAAAACGGCAATTGCCACTTTTGCAGCCGCAAAAATGGCGAACAAGGGTTTAGACGTATTCTATTTTCAGCTTGATGCCAGCGGTCCACAGCTAATAGACCTGAAGGCTCATGCAACGCAACACGGATACACATTGCTTTCGACCCTCCGACAAGGCGCATCAGATGCTGCGGTCCGAACTGCGCTTGAGAGAGCAATTGTTGAGGGTTCAGACCACGGAAATACCGTGTTCATTTTGGACACCCTCAAAAAGTTCGTTGACGTTAACTCTAAGCGGGAATCTCCGAAGTTTTACGCATTGTTAAGAACTTTTACGCAGAAAGGCGGTACGGTTTTATCGCTCGCCCACGCAAATAAATATAAGGACGCTGACAACAATCCTGTCCCTGACGGTGTTCAAGACCTCGTAAACGATGGGGACTGCGCTGCCCTTCTCTTAGGGGTTCACACGCCGGACACCCTTACAGTTAAGACGACACATGACCCTTCAAAGGGTATGAAAACGAGGGCAAAAACGGTTGAGGCTACATTTGAAATCAACAAGCACACGTATGAGGTGAAAATTATCGATGGGCAGGCTTACCAAGAGCAACTAACTCGTGACGAACGGGAGTTGCGGGATGAGCCTGTCATTAAAACCATCAAGGAATTGCTCAGCCGGGGAGAGCCCGTAAATCAGAGCACACTTCTTCAGAACCTAAAGGTGTGTAGCGTAGGTCAGCGCAGAGCTTCGTCGGTTCTTAAGAACCCGGATTACGTTGATTACCACTGGAGTAGGGAGAAGGGATTACACAACGCCTGGCTCTACACGCTCATACCTGTCAAAACCGCACAAACGTCAAAACCACCATAAGAACCAGTCAGTTTTTACATTAGTTAATTGGCTTACTTACTGGGTTTATTCAGTTTTTACATAAATACACACATAGGAAATTTACGTCATGTCTTATCAATATCACGACCGGTTTTTACGTCACAATCGAAAAGTTATGCAAATGATTAAGCCTCCAGAGGGGTTTGATGAAGCATTTATTAAGTGCATTAACTTTGAGTGGAATCCCGACACCAACGAACTGATGTTCTGCTGGGTTTACGTAAAGGATTCACAGCAATTGTGGCTTTTGCGTCAAGGGCAGTGGTTGGTGTATTACTGCGAGCCATCACAGATTGGGCAAATGTTTGCTGAAAGCGTTGAGAAGATGCACCAGTTCAACTATCACGCGGCAAAAGGTTGTGGCGTTATGGTTGAGCAAGTTGCTTTGTGCCAATTAAGGCTTAGTCGAGAGCAAGGCACAATTCACTAGAACCGTTTTCAGTTAGTTTCAGAAAATGCTAACGCTACTTGCAACGCGCGGCAGTGCAGCACCCTTTGCCCGTGGGTTGGAAAGTACCTAGATGGTATTCGCGGATGCTTCCTCCGCTGCTTTCTTATCAATTGCCTCTAGGCTACTTAACTCGCAAGCGGAATCGGCAGCCATCTGATGCTCGGTACGTAGGGTTTTGCGGTCTATCCTTATTCTTTCATAGCTCTGCTTTAAAATTAGGTAATTGGGAGTCTTTTCCACTGAATAAACGTCTGACCAGTTGTAGTCATACGAACTCATTTGCCAGGCTTTGGCGTTTGTTAAATCTAGCGCATACCAATAAAAAGTCGGTGCGTCTCGACCTCGAAATTTTATCGGGTCACAGGCCACGATTTTTACATCGGCCGCAAATGCAGGATGCTTTATTGGCGTGTAGCTCGTCGCATGGACTTCAATACTGATTGCCCAAAGCATGAGTCCAACGCCTAACAAGACTTCGATACGCATCAAGTTTTGGAGCGTTTTAACTAATGGATTCATACGTCATCTTTATGGACAGAAGCCATTATCCTCGACAGGAGCAAGCCCGTACGCTTCCCCCAATGCTGCCCATGCAATAATTGGCATCTCGAAATGTCGATTTTCGGGATTATCTTCTAGCCATTTAATTATAATTTCTTGGGCTTGCTCAGTGTTGACCCCCACTGGCACTTCAGGACACGCATTGCCCATTCCAGAGAGCGTTAGCGTCTTGAGTGTCCCAGATAAATAGGCAAACGCTGCGATTTTGGACATTTCGCTCTCTGACCGACTATTTTCGAGCCACTGATTTCCATTGAACGAATGGGCAGGGTGAGCCATCAGAGCCAGTGCCATAACCACCATTTTATGCATATCGCGCCCGATTTATTTGCTAATCGAAGGTATTGAAACTTACTTGCGAGACCTTCGCAAATCTCATCGTTACAATTGACATAGCGAAAGATAGGCATACCTATCTGCGAGGGAGAGGCGGCGGTGATTCGCTCCTTGTTTCGGTGACTCGACCCACGTGCTTACGGTTCCGTTCATTAGGACGGGTTTATCTGTGGGTGCTACGAAGGAGTCCAAACCATGCCCCGCAATCAACTTTCAATTCGCAGATTAGATAACGGTACTTACAAAGCGGTTTTAGCTACGGAGTATCCGGTTGTTCGTAACTTCGGTAGTGAAGTTCTCGAAATCTCACCTTCTGCGATAAATCTAGAACGTTTCCCGTTACCAGTCATTGTCTCGCACAACATGGAAGCACTCCCTGTTGGTGTTGCTGAGAATCCACGCATTGAGAACCGCCAGCTTATTGCTGACGTGTCACTTGGTGAGTCGGAGGAGGCTAAAGGCGTCGCACGTGACATTGATGACGGGGTAATCACATCTGTGAGTATTGGTTATCGGAATGAAGACTGGGAGGAGCGTGGTGACGGTGTTTACGTCAGTGCCTGGACTCCTCACGAAGTTTCTATCGTTTCCGTTCCCGCTGACCCTCACGCAAAAATAGGAATTAGGTCTATGAGTAATGAAATCTCCCGCAAAGAGGCGGGCGAGATAGTGGTACTCGGAAAACGCCACAACTTAGTAGGGGAGGCCGCTGACGCGCTTGAAAAGGGTATGTCAGTTCAGGATTTCCGGGGCCTTGTTTTGGACCAAATCGCGTCTACTCCCTTAGATACAGCGCCTGAGATTGGTCTGACTAGAAAAGAGGCGGGAAGCTTTAGTTTATCCCGCGCGATTCTTGCTCAAGCTACTGGCGACTGGAAAGACGCTGGTTTTGAGCACGAAGTCATCCGTTCCACATCTCGACACGCGACTCGCCAGGGCGGGTTTGTACTGCCAAAAGAGATGATGACTCGCGACATCCTAAAGTCCGGCACAGGCTCCAATTTGGTGGGTACTGACCATATGAGCGGGTCTTTTATCGAGTACCTATACAAGCGCTCTGACATCCTCTCTAGGGTCACTTCGATGACGGGTATGACACAGGACATAGCCATCCCACGAATGACTGCCACGGCCTCTACAGCCTATTACACGGAAGGCGCCACAATCACTGAGTCAACACCGGCTTTCGACCAAGTAACACTCTCTGCGAATACTCTGGCGGCACTCGTTGAGTTCTCTCGAAAGATGTTTGTCCAAGGTCTCCCCGATGTTGAGCAGATTGTCCGTAATGACTTAGCCCGAGTAATTGGTCTAAAGATTGATGAGACCATTTTGAATGGGTCAGGTAGTGGCCCAGAGCCAACAGGCATTCTCAACACCAGCGGGATTGGTGATGTGGCTATGGGCACCAATGGTGGCACTCCCAATTACACACACCTCATTGACCTGATTAAAGAGGTTGCGATTGATGCGGCTGATAGTAATGGTGCCTTTATTATCAATCCCCAAACCGAAGCCTTCTTGCGAAAAACACCAAAGGTTAGTTCCACAGATTCAGTGATGATTCTTGAGGGTAACGAGTTGGCAAATCGCCCGGTAATCGTCTCTCAGAACCTCCCAAGCAATCTGACCAAAGGTACGGGGACAGACCTAAGCGCGATTTTGTATGGGAATCTGCGAGATGTTTTGTATGCCTCTTTCGGCGGGTTAGAAATCGTCGTAGACCCACATACGAAGCTTAATCAGGGAATTATCAGGGTAGGCGCCTTCCTTGAAAATGACCTGGCTCTGAGACACCCAGAGAGCTTTGCGGCGATTTTAGATGCCAATGTCTAACACCGGAGGCTTCCTTGGCCTTGGTTGCACGTTCTAGCGCGTCGTGTCGGTGAAATCGCGTCAGGTTATGGGTAAAGGGCGTTTGGTTGGCGCTGCTTGCCTTAGTCATTCAGTTGCCCCCGCACTGGGAACCGAAAGCGGGGTTCATTCATGAATTACGGCGAATACACCTACAACGAAATCGCTGAAGAGCTAGGTGTAAGTCGTGAGCGCGTAAGACAGATAGAGCTGAAGGCGCTAAAAAAACTAGCCAGCAGATTCCGACAATTGGGGTATGACGAAGCCTTCCTACGTGACATTGAAACAATTGATTCCTACACTCAAGACAAAAGGTAAGGACGATAGTACCTAGGATGTTGCGCAGACTCGGCTTGGTTTTTTATTTATTAGCAGTGATTTTGGCTGTTTTTAGTCTCATTGAGATGGGGAGAGTTGTGAGCGATGCATGGCTCTTCGCTGGGATACTCATATTGCTCGGTTTTGTCTTTGCGGGAAATCCCCTCAAGGGGGCTGAATGAGTTGGACTTGGTTGCAGACAGGTATGTTTGTAAGTTTGATGGGGTTTCTGGGTTGCGCCTTCTTTCTCTACTTCATGATACAGGATGCCCGCAGTAATACTTGGAGCGCAGAGGATTCCGCTAACTTTGTGCGAATAGTGCAACTTACTTTCTTTCTTTTCCTAGCAATGTGTTACTTCGGTGATGTAGGGAATGTCGTTCCATTTAAAGGGCCAAGTTAAATGCGTTATCTGCCGTTTATAGTTTTGTTTTGCTCACTGTCTGCATTTGGCCACGGTTTCAACACGTGGTCTTCTGAAGACTATGACAAAGTGCGCTTTGGTGTTGGCATCAGTGACGAGTGTCCCTTGGAGCAAGAGGTATTCACCAGCTTGTTTAAAGATGAACTGCAAGCGAATGAATTAGAAATTATTGAGTGGGATTTTGTTGAAGCTGGACTTTATGTGCGAATTGAGTGCTTCGAGAGCAAAGACTTCGGCGGTTATCCTTTCTACATGAGTATCAGCTGGGTTTGGGAGCAGGGGGTTGATTTTCCTGCCATTGAGCTGACCGACTACTATGGAGTCCGTGAAGACACTATTGGTGTTGGTCAGGCCGCGTATCAAATGATGAAAGTAGGTATTGAGCGTTACATAGAAAAGACTGCGCCCGTAGCTGACAATCAATAAAAGGTGTCTGGCGGCGGCAGTGGGTTCACTAGACAAGGGGTGATGCTCGCCAAACAATCCAATAACACCGCGGGTTGATGAACAAAATATGAAGGAAACACAATAGGGGCAAGTGTGATACGTATCAGATGGAGAGTGAAGACTTGCGAGCGCTGTTCAAGACTTCAACTTATGCCGAGACTCATCGGTAACTGGGGATTCCCTCGATGGGGTAACGAGATTTGTGATACTTGCATGCGAGGTATGACTGATTCAGAGTGGTCAAGTTGGTGTCGCATGAAGAGCAAGGAGCGCAAGGATACTTAGATTATTTATCCACCAACCACGTCTTCACCAACACCATCCATTTTTTTTTGGTTCATGAAATCCGTGTGCCTCTCCGAGGGCAGTTTCAATCAATACCCACGCAGGCAAGCCTCCCTGATTTGCATTTTCTTTTATGTAGCCAAAAACAATCTCGGTGCTTCCCATTAGGTCCGCACCCTTGGGTAAGGTGACGCAGCGTCCTTCAATCCCCTTGTCAGTCATAATCGCAATAACACCCATTAGGTAACCGTATGCCCCTGAGTTGAGTGACGTATCGTCACTTGTTATTCCTTCAATAAAATCCTCGCCAGTGTAGGCTTGTACCTGAATAGATAGAGTGCTTAATAGAATTATCAGCAACCTTTTCATATAAATGAACAACTCCAGACAACGATACTTCTAAGAGTAGCAACAAACGAAATGGTGAACTACGTGGGAGGCAGTGACAGCACTTTTGCTATCCATTCATTAAAAGGGGTTATTACTGGGGTAAAAAATTGTAAAGCGCTTTAAAATTACCGTATTTTATACAAATGCATGCGGACTCCTTCTCCGCCATCTAATCGAAAGCGCCTCCCTTGTGGAGGCGCTCTCATTTGGGGCGTTCACGAAAAGGGATGAGAGCCGCGGGTTCGACCAAATACGACTCAAGGAGTATTTGGCACCGAGCCGCCTGAGCGACGAAGCTCGAGGGGTCAGAACAGCCCTTCAATGCTAGGGATGCGTGTCTTCAAGGGGCTGTCCCAGTGCGTCGAGTACGGCTGGTTTCCCTCACCTTTGTCTCGTTAAGCGAATGATTTCGGTTTAAAATTTCAGAGAGGCAAACCCGCGTATCGAATAAAAACAAAGGTGCCAATATGAACTCACACGACCAGAGCACAATCCCCACGGTAAATTGGCTTGATCTTGAGGCTGACCGTGACAAGTTCATGGATGATTTGAGGTATGCACTTTCTGAGTGTGGATTTCTCGTCCTCAAAAATGCGCCTGGATTGGGCGATGCGTTTCAGCAAAGCGCGTTTCGTGAGGTGCGACAGTTTTTCGATGCGCCTATGGATATTAAGAAAACTGCGCATATATCAAATACGCCTTATTTCCGAGGATATACCCTGCCAACACCCTCCGATCGAGGCCATGGACAAGTCATTGAAAACTTCCAATACGGTTTTGAACAAGACCCCGTATGCGCGCACGATGATGAATCACAACCTATACATAAGCGACTGTTTGTCGGTCCAAATACCTGGCCCGCGACAGATTCAATGCCGGGTTTCAAACCCCTGATTGAGCAGTTAACGCATATCTATCATGAGCTGACGCACCAACTGGGTGAGCTCATCGTTGAATCACTCGGTGAGAATCCAGCTGAGTTTCGTCGTTATTTCGATCGAGATGAGCCTTATCTCGCGGCCAGTCTGAATCATAACTTCAGCCTCGATGTCTTCTCTGACGATGCCAGACAAGCGGTTCGAGACTCTTATGATCAGTTTGATGCTGACAATGTTGGAGCACACATTGACGGACCGCCATTTGTGGCCTTACTCATTAACGATCGTCCCGGTTTGCAGGTGGTGGCGCGGGAAGGTGATTGGGTGAATGCACCCGTGACCTGCCGGACGGCACCAGGGGACTATGATGTG
Organism: Halieaceae bacterium; assembly: GCA_902547755.1. Lineage (GTDB taxonomy): Bacteria > Pseudomonadota > Gammaproteobacteria > Pseudomonadales > Halieaceae > Luminiphilus. The sequence goes on from CACCPA010000018.1 coordinate 13,208, forward strand.
CCTGTTATCCCCGGGTCGGTGATCGTCAACACAGGTGGCACGCTAATGCACCTGAGTGAGGGGCGGTATTCCGCAACCTTGCATCGTGTGAATACCCTGCTGATTCCAGAGGGCGAGACCCGGATCTCGATGCCGTATTTCTTATTGCCCAAAATGGAGGGCGATTTGGTGCCCTTTGGGAAGAACGCTGCGGATAAGAGAGGCGCTGCGGGCTATGAAGCCGGTCGTGACAGAGGCGCTAATGCCTGTGCTAATCGCATGGGCACCTTCCCGCAGGTTACCCGCCGCTGGTGGGTGGAAGAATTCAAGGTGCTTAGCGAGCAACAACGTCAAGAGGTAGAGGCGGAGACACAAGCCGCATTCAAGCTTGCGGCGGAGCGCGGAAAGCGCTACGTGGAGCGCGCATGAGCCCTGCGACACACAGCTACTATAGCGGAGCATCCGACGCCCAAATCATCTACGAGACGATCGGTAGTTACTTCGACAAAATAGCTGATGCGCATAGTGCAAACCCCGCGCTTGTCGTTCGACATCAGGGGGTGAATTGGACGTATGGTGAGCTTCAAGCGCGAGTAGATCGTCTCGCTATGGGACTGATCCACCTCGGCATTAATCCGGGCGATCGCGTTGGAATTTGGGGCCCAAACAGTAGTGAGTGGGTGTTGGTCCAACTGGCGACGGCAAAGATTGGCGCCATCATGGTGTGTATCAATCCGGCGTACCGCCTCTATGAACTCGAGTACGCGCTGAATAAGGTTGAGTGCAAGACTTTGATTACGGACGTCAGTTTCAAAACCAGCGATTACCTTGGAATGATCAACACTCTGGCCCCCGAATTGGATATCAGTCATCGGGGTCAGTTGGAGGCAGAGAAGCTACCTCATTTGAAGCACGTTATTCGTATGGGCTCCGATACCACGCCCGGCATGCATAACTTCGATGCAGTTTGCGCGGCTGGAACCGCCGAAGATCAGGCCACCATGGATGCGTTGCAGGCTCGCTTACAACCAGATGATGCGATTAACATCCAATTCACGAGTGGGACGACAGGTAATCCGAAGGGCGCAACGCTATCTCACTGCAACATCCTAAATAACGGTTTTCTGACTGGATTGGCGATGCAACTGGGTCCAGAAGACAAGCTCTGCATTCCCGTGCCCCTGTATCATTGTTTTGGCATGGTGCTCTCGGTGCTGGCATGTGTTTCTCATGGTGCCGCCATGGTATTTCCCGGGCCTTCGTTTGATCCCGTTGAGACGCTTAAATCTGTTGAGGCTGAGAGATGTACTGCGCTTCACGGTGTGCCCACTATGTTTATTACCGAACTCGATCATCCACGTTTTTCAGAGTTTGACCTGTCGACATTGCGCACCGGCATTATGGCTGGCGCACCTTGCCCTGTAGAGGTGATGAAGCGTGTACTATCCGAGATGTATATGGAGGACATTCTGATCGCTTACGGTCAAACTGAACTAAGCCCCATCAACAATATGACCTTGCCAAACGATACCTTAGAGCGACGAACTGAGACGGTTGGCCGTGCTATGCCGTGGGTTGAGATAAAAGTCGTCGATGAGGAGGGACGGGTAGTACCCGTGGGCGAGAAAGGTGAAATCTGCACGCGCGGTTACTCGGTCATGCAAGGTTACTGGAACGACGAGGAGCGGACAGCGGAGACGATCGATGGTGCGGGCTGGTTGCACTCGGGCGATATAGCCACTATGGATGAAGCGGGTTACGTTCGTATCGTCGGTCGTATCAAGGATATGATCATCCGAGGCGGTGAGAATATTTACCCGCGAGAAGTCGAAGAGTTTTTATACCAGCACCCCGCGATTTCCGAGGTTCAGGTATTTGGTGTGCCTGATGAAAAAATGGGAGAAGAGGTTTGTGCCTGGATCCAGCTCAATGAGGGGTTCGACCTCACTGATGCGGATGTTAAAGCCTACTGCCGTGACCAGATCACCCATTTCAAAATTCCGCGGCATATTCGGTTCGTCACTGAGTATCCAATGACCGTGACGGGGAAGATTCAAAAATTCGTCATGCGTGATGAAATGCTTGAGCAACTGCGTAGCTGAACTCGTAGCGTGGGCTTAAGCACTTCAGACTGGCCCTTTAATCGCGAAAAGCCCACGATTGCATCGCATCAGCGATGGCATCAAAAAGGGGTGATGCCCAAGCCTCACCCTGCTCAATACTGCCTGCTTTCTCGACGATATCGATCGCGCGGGCGACCTCAATTATGGTTACTTCGGGCCCATATTCAGCAGCCCGTTCAATCAGTGGATGCCACGCGGCGGAGGCCCCCTCTTCATCTGATAGCCCGCCCCGCACCCGAGCGCCTCGGTTTCCAAGTTTCACCGCCTCATAAAAGGGCGCCATATAGTTCTGCAGGTGCGCTTCCCATTCGAGGTTACGCTCATTGGTCCCGGACACGAGCATTTGAGCACCCGGTATAGGGTTTTGTGTATTCGGGATATGCGCATCGGCTGTTAGCAGGACCGTCTGAACATTGCTGTTCCCTTTATGCACACCAGCGATGAAGTGCTCCATTGCTTGAAAGCCCGGCAAATCCTCACCGTACTGGGTGATAGAGGGAGTCAGCACAAAAAATCCGCGCGCCTCAAGCCGCCTTGCGAGCGAGCGTTGGGTGATGGTGTTCCATTCCTTTCCAATATGCCTGCCGTCAACCACTGCCCCTGGTTGCATGGCAGATGGATCGGTGTATTGCATCGGTAAGACCGCAATGGGCTTTTCGGTATGGATACGGATGCCTGCGACGTCAGCGTGAGTCCAGTTCTTTCCCGTGTAGTTGAAGCGAACCTGATAGAGGCCGGAGCCTTTCTCGAAGGTAAAAGCGCGGTCGGTATCCATGAATGACCGTGTAGTCGCTGCGTGAATCGGCGAAGCGGTTAGCGACGCAGCAAGTAAAAGGGTAACGGCTAGGTGTCTGCGAAGGGCTATCATGTAGCGTCGATCCGGTACACCCGCCTTGCGACGCCGGAAAACAGGAGGTCTCTGTCCTCTTCTGAGAAATCCAAGGTCATCTTCTTTAGACCATTCCATAGCACGCGATAACCAATCGAGAGTCTATCCACCGGAAAGTTACTTTCGAACATACACCGCTCAGCACCGAAGCAGGCTATGGCGTGCTCATAGTAGCGCGATTGCGCTTCCACAAACTCGTCTGATGAAGGGGGGTTAGAGCGCTCATGCCATCCGAAGCCGTTATCGGGCATTGCGAGCCCCCCCAGTTTGGCAAAAACGTTGCGACATGCTGCAACGCGTTCAATGTCCTCTTTCCATTGCTCAAAGATGGCCTCCTTTTGATGCGCAAATTCGCCAACACCCAGAGGGGTCCCAAAGTGATCAAGAATCATGGTAGTCGCAGGCACAGCTCGGGCGAGTTCCACAAAATCATTAATCTGAAAATGGTATAGCCAGGTGTCATAAGTAAGACCTCTTTCTCCAAGGCGAGCCACACCTGCTTGGAATGCCTCGCTTGACATGAGGTTTCGATCGGAACTTCCTGGGATCGCTAGGCCTTCGATGTCGCCGGCAGAGGCACCTGCATGACGTATGCCTCTGAAGAGACCCTCGGCGGCTTCTTCGTGGGCATCAAGCACGTCATCGAGCTGCTCTGAGCGCAGGTCAGCATGCGCGACAATGCCGGCAATTTGCGTTGGCGCTTTTCGCTCGCGCGCAATACTGGCTGCTTGCGTGACAAACGCTGTTTCACCCACGCATCGAAGAAAATCAGGCCCCTCCTTTCGGTAGGCGGCGCCACACTCCATAAACACCGTTTGGCTAACTGCATGGCCATCCGATGTGTCGGCTAACAGTTCATCAATGTTATAGCCCATAGAAGCTTGGGGCCAGAGGTGGTGGTGCGGGTCCACGATATCACGTTCAGGATCGATAAGCGTCTCAGATACTTGTTCGAGCCACTCGTTATTATTAAACATGGCGTACCTCTATGTTGTGTGAACACAGGTGAAGATTACCGTGTGGATGGCGTTGTTTGGAATGTTTCGTCACCTGCTATTGTGAAATAGGCATGGTCTTTGCAGAGCTATCTCCCAAGCAGTGAATTCGTTTTCCATCGCGTGAGATTTAGTAGTGAGTTGTGACAATTTGCATCAACAGTTCCTTGAGACTTTTATTCAACAAGAGGGACTGAATGACATCTTTAGGCGCAATGCCACTGATTATTTCAATGCCTATGCACATCGGCTCGCTCAAATTGCCGAGGCGAGCTCTCGACCGATTATTGTTGGTCTAAACGGTGCGCAGGGCTCAGGGAAATCAACGTTAAGTCAGTATCTAAGCCAGATGATGCCAATGCAGCTCGGCGTGGACTGTCACGTTCTCTCTGTTGATGATTTTTACCTATCCAAGGCCAAGCGCAAAAGATTGGCGGCTTCGGTTCATCCTCTTCTGGGCATTAGAGGTGTTCCCGGAACCCATGATGTTCCCCGACTTTTGGACGCTTTGGCAGGGTTTATTGATCCTGGGATTCAATCGGTGACGGTGCCTATTTTTGACAAGCTCAAAGATGATCGCACCAAAAATGTGCAAAGGATCCAAAAAAGTGCAAGGCCAACCGTTATTTTGTTTGAAGGGTGGTGTGTTGGCGTTCCAGCGCAACACCAACTTGCGCTTTCGGTGCCCGCGAGTAGCTTCGAGTTTTCGAACGATAACAACGGTGTCTGGCGATCCTATGTGAATGAGCGCCTGGGAGGAGACTATGTCGACGTTTTCAAATTGCTCGATCGTTTGAGCATGTTGAAGCCACCTTGTTTTGAGGCTGTCTATGACTGGCGCGTTGATCAGGAAATGCGTCTGGTTGCTCGGCGTCGCGAAGACTCGAGTGACACATCCATCCGAGGCATGTCGGTTAGACAAGTAGGGGAGTTTGTCGAGAATTTTCGGCGACTCACTTGTCATGCGATCGGGGTGCTTCCCGATCTCGCAGACGAAACCTGGGAGTTACAGGCTGACCGCTTGGTGCTCAAGGAGCGCTTACGATCGTGAGTGAACTTCCTGTTATTTTTACCGATCTTGACGGAACGCTTTTGGACCACGATACCTACAGTGCCGAAGAGGCGCGATCCGTCCTGGAAAAGGTGACGGCCAAGGGCATTCCAGTTATTCCCGCAACGAGCAAGACCTATGATGAGGTTGTTGAGTTTCGCAACTCGATGAATCTGACGCATGCGTTTATCGTCGAGAATGGCGCAGCCCTCTATGTGCCGGTGGATACCGATATTCGCTGTCCGATGGGCAGTAAACTCTTTGAGGGCTGCTGGGTCCGAGAATTTGGCGTCAAGCGACAAGCACTCTGCGATGTGCTGGAAGCGCTAGATATGAGCGGCTCTTACCAGTTCAAGTCATTGACCGATATGCGGACTTCCGAAGTCGCTGCCATAACCGGCTTGGACTTGGCATCGGCGCAGCGCGCACAGCACCGTCTTTATTCAGAAACACTGGATTGGCGCGATAGCGAAGCCGCATTAACCACATTTTCAGATGTACTCACGGGCATAGGGTTCTCGGTATCTCAGGGCGGGCGTTTCGTACACCTGATGGGACCTAATAACAAGGGGATCGCAGCACAGTGGTTTCAAGCGCTTTTAAAACGCGAGGTGACGCCAGATGTCGCGACAATTGCGGCCGGTGACGCGCCGAATGATCGCGAGCTTTTGGAGATGGCGGATTACGCGCTTTTGATGCGAAACGCGCGGGGTAAGCCTCTCATGTTGCAGCGCTCGGGTCCGACGTGGCTATCAGACAGTGCGGGCCCCATTGCTTGGGTCAAGGGCATATCAGACATATTAACGAGTATGGGGTGGGACATTTAATGGCTGATTTTTATCAAACGCCGTATATCTCGACATTGCACAATCTGCGTAACAGTGCGGTCGAGGAAATAGAGGCGCAATTAGTTAATTTCTCCAGCACGAGGCCTCTCGGCTTAATCTTACCTTCCTTGTATTCAGAGCTTGAGACGCCTGCGATGCCCAACATTCGGGAGGAACTCAAGAAAGTACCTTATCTCTCTCAGATCGTGGTCGGGTTAGACCGAGCTGATGAAGATGACTTTACGTCTGCCCTGCGGTTCTTTTCAGAGCTGCCTCAACAGCATCGTGTCATGTGGCACGACGGCCCGCGCTTGAGAGCCATTCATTCGGAGCTAGCAACCAGAGGCTTGGCGCCGCATGAGCCCGGGAAAGGGCGCAACGTCTGGTACTGCATGGGTTATATACTGGCAACCTCGCGAGTCGATGCTGTAGCGTTGCATGATTGTGACATCCTCACCTACGACCGAAGTCTGCTGGCGCGCTTAATTTACCCCGTCGCGCATCCGCAATTTTCCTTCGAGTTTTGTAAAGGCTATTACGCGCGTGTTGCGGGCAATAAACTCAATGGCCGAGCCTGCCGGCTCTTGGTCGGGCCACTGATTCATGCCACAAAGCGTGTCCTCGGTGAAAACGACTTTCTCAACTATCTCGACAGCTTCCGTTATTTGCTCGCAGGTGAATTCGCCTTCAGGCGTGACCTGTTAAATGATATGCGGGTTCCCAGTGATTGGGGGCTAGAGATGGGCGTGGCAGCTGAGATGTACCGAAACAACAGCACGAACCGTATCTGTCAGGTTGAACTTACTGACTACTACGACCACAAGCATCAGGATTTATCAGCGAATGATGCCCAGCGGGGGTTATCCCGTATGTCGCTTGATATCACAAAATCACTAATACGTAAGTTGGCTATTCAAGGCGAGGTCTTTAATCAAGAAACCTTCCGTACCCTCAAGGCGACGTACTACCGTGTTGCACTTGATTACGTAGAGAGCTTCCGTCGAGATGCCATGATGAACGGTCTCGATTTTGATACCCATACGGAAGAGCAAGCAGTTGAATTGTTTGCAACCAATATTCTCGAGGCAGGAAAACAATTTTTGGAGCGCCCGTTGGATACTCCGTTTATGCCGACATGGTCCCGCGTTGTCAGCGCTATACCCGACATCTACGAACGTTTGGTACAAGCCGTTGAGGAGGATCACAAAGAGTTTTCAGTTCGGGGGCGCTAGTGGTTAGACAGAGAGAGCGAGTCCACTTTTTAGCAGGTCAGTTGTATCGATCCATCGTTGGTAATGAGAGCGTCGATAAGATTGTTGACGATTTGATTGACGCTATCGGTGCATCAGCATCAGCTGCTCACCCCGGTCGGGCTCACCCTGCAGACCTATGGTCTCAGCGTGACGTCGCGCTCATCACCTACGGTGACTCTATCGTGGATAGTAGGTCGAAGCCCCTCAAGGTGCTCCGCGACTTTTGTGAAATATGGTTGGGAAGCTGTGTCACCTGGGTTCATATTTTGCCTTTCTTTCCTTGGACGTCGGATGATGGTTTTTCCGTTCTCGACTACTCATCGGTGAACCAAGCGCTGGGCGACTGGAACGACATTAGTGATATCGCAACCGATTATCGATTAATGGCTGATTTGGTGTTGAATCACTGCTCAAGCCGCTCCGCTTGGTTCGAAAACTTCAAGCACGGTGTCGACCCGGGGAGGGGTTATTTTTTTGCCAAAGAGCCCTCGTTCGATGTCTCGAGGGTCGTACGACCGCGAACCTCTGATTTGACGATGCCCGTCGTAACGTCGGAGGGTGAACAGCAGGTTTGGTGTACCTTTAGTCACGATCAGGTGGATTTCGACTTTTCAAATCCTGACGTGCTGTTGGAGTTCACTCGGATTATCCGGCTGTACCTTGATCGAGGGGTTCGCATTTTCAGATTAGATGCGGTCGCTTTTACCTGGAAGCGCTCAGGAACCACCTGCATCAACCTACCCGAAGCTCATGACCTGGTTCGACTCCTGCGCTCTCTCATTGAGTGGGTTCAGCCCGATGCCATCATTATCACCGAGACCAACGTTCCTAACATTGAAAACCTTGCGTACTTTGGTCAGCGCGATGAAGCGCATTGTATTTATAACTTCGCACTTCCCCCGCTACTCATTCATACCCTTGTCGAGGCAGACAGTTCGCGCATTACACGCTGGCTGATGAGTATGCCGCCAGCCATTCTGGGTACTACCTATTTCAACTTCCTCGCTTCACATGATGGCATTGGTCTCCGACCGGTCGAGGGTTTACTCAGCGAGGGTGAGTTAGACTCGATGATCGATCAGCTCCAAGAGAACGGCGCTTTGCTGTCCTGGCGTGAACACGCTGATGGGGCGAGAACAGTCTATGAAGTAAACGTGTCTCTGTTTAATGCGTTCAAAAAGTCGGATGAGGCGGTCGATAGGACGCTTGACCGCATGATCCTCGCTCACGCGATTTTGCTGGGGTTGGAGGGTGTTCCAGCAATCTACTTACATAGCTTTGTAGCGACCAATAATGACTTGAGTCGGGTTGGGAATACGGGCCACAATCGCGCAATTAATCGTCATCAGTGGGCGTTAGATGAGCTCACTGGACTGTTGAATGACGCCAAGTCGCAGAATGCGCGGTGCCTACAAGCCATTAAGCAATTGATTGACATGCGACAAGGGCAACCCGCCTTTCACCCCAACGCGACCCAGTTCACGCTGAATTGCGGACGGTCAATATTTGGGTTTTGGCGACAAAGTCTCGACCGAGCACAGAGTATTTTCTGTATCTATAACGTGACACCCATCAGCACCACCATTGCTGCAGCATCGTTGAATTTGGTTGGCAGCGACAGTTGGCGAGATTTGATTAGTGGCGGGACAGTTGATTTGTTGTCGGAGGATCCCTCCATCGAGCTTGCGCCGTATCAGGCTGTTTGGCTGACGAATACGATGACCTAAACCACGATTTGTGGGGCGCTCGATGTGGCTGTCTGAGGGCACAGGTTCGGCTGGTCTGAGTCGGCATAACTGTGTGATCATGACCGCCATGCTTGCGATTGGTTTTTTTGTTGTTGCGCTTATTTATTCCGCCGTAGGCTTTGGCGGCGGCTCAACCTATATTGCGCTACTGGCTTTAAGCGGCCATCCAGCCGAGGTTATCCCG
>CACCPA010000019.1 GCA_902547755.1 Halieaceae bacterium
AGGAACAACTGGAACCACTGGAACTACAGGAACCACTGGAACCACCGGAACCACTGGAACCACGGGTACGACAGGAACAACTGGCACCTCGGGTACATCTGGGACCGGCTGATCAGAGGTCAGTTACGTCATGAAGGGGTGCGTCGCACCCCTTTTCTTTTGGTACCGTTAGTTCATGACAATGCGAGTTCGTCTAAACTACTTTCTTCCAGCGTTCTTGGGCGTGGTCAGCGTTGTCTTTTCTTGTTTGGCTGATGCCGGTGACTATGGCACCACGGGACTCATCGATATTCCGACCGCCCGCTTTGAGACGGACGGCTTGTTCTCAGTGAGCGCTTCAACTGATAAGCGCCACAAACAATTCTCGATTACCTTTCAAGCAACCCCCTGGCTACAGGGAACGTTCCGATATACTGGTTTCAACGAATTCTTTTACTGGGACCGAAACTACGAATTCAAAGCGCGATTATGGGAGGAGGAGCTGTACTTGCCTCAGGTAGCTGTTGGCATTCGTGACATGGTGGGGACCGGCGTCTTTGGTTCGGAGTATTTGGTCGCGAGCAAGCAAGTGGGCCGCACAGATTTTACCTTGGGACTAGGTTGGGGTCGCCTTGCTGGGAGCGGTTTGGTATCAAATCCTCTGACGAGAATAGATGACCGCTTCGCAACTCGATCCGCTGAGACGGGTCTCGGTGGTGAATTAAGTTTTGGCAATTTTTTCTCGGGAAGAGACGTCGGCGTATTCGGAGGGGCCAGCCACAAGTTTGAGTCAGTTCCTGTTACCGCCATGCTCGAGTACAACCCCGATCAGTACGACTGGGATTCGAGAGAAGGCGGCGATCGCCCAAAATCACCTTGGTCAGCGGGCCTGACTTGGCATGCGCTTCCCGGGGTTGACTTAAGGCTATCGCTACAGCATGGCGATGAAATTGGAGTCGGTTTTAGGTCTTACCTTGATTCAAAGGATGAACCTCCACGGAGAGACCCCGATCGATTCATATCGAGCTATTACCTGTCTCAGAGTGATCTTCCGCCTCAGATCAATAAAGAAAAGTGGTATGACAGGCTTTTGTACGACGTCGAGCGATCGGGTCTGATTTTGGTTGAGGGAAACCTATCCGCCGACGGTAACTACGCTCAGTTAGTGGTCGGTAATGCTTCCTACGCGTTATGGTCAGACGCATTAGCTAGGCACACGGCCCTGGCAGATTTGCACCTCCCTGCGACCGTTAAGTCCATCTACTTTGTGGTTGAGGAGGGAGGGCACCGAACCGCAACGGTTGTGGTACCGCGCCCATCAGCCTCTTACTCGGATAGCCCTCGGGTGTATCTCAATCAAGTTCGTACCCTGTCGGGACGTACACTTGAAACACCTCAATATCGAACGGGCTTCGTGACTGGCAAGATCAATACTGCAATGAATATCCGGTCTCGATTTCAGCTCTTCGACCCGGACGATCCTGCTCGCTATCAGGTCTTTGCCGATCTTTCCTCCGAGTATGCGCTGAGCAGCCACTGGGCAATAAGATCATCTATCGCTATCAATATTGACCACAATTTCCATGAGAGTAACCGACAGCAGTCTGACTCAGTTCTACCCAAGGTGCGCTCTGACGTTGTCAGATACCTCAATCAGGGCGACTCTGGTCTTGAAAAGTTGATCGTGGAGGGTCGCGACACTGCTGGTCGCTCAGTTCACTATCGAGTCTTTGGGGGATATTTTGAGACGATGTACGCGGGAGCGGGTGGCGAAGTGCTGTACTGGCCCCATAAGTCCCGTGTCGCATTTGGTGCTAGTGTTGCTTATGCAAAGCAACGTGACTTTGACAGGGGCTTTGGGCTGCTGGACTATCAGGTCGTCACCGGACACGTGTCCGCGTACTGGGCAACCCCGTTTTATAATTATGACGTGGCGATTCATGCAGGCCGCTACTTGGCCAAGGACCTCGGCGCGACCTTTGAGGCGAGGCGAACGTTCCGTAACGGTTGGCAAGTGGGCGTGTGGGCAACGTTAACCGATGTGCCATTCGAGGATTTTGGTGAAGGGTCCTTCGACAAGGGGTTTTATTTTCAGGTGCCACTCGATGGGCTCTTTGGCTCCAAGACCCGTGGTCGTTTTGCCACCAGGATGCGCCCCATCCAACGTGATGGTGGGCAGAGGTTGGAGGACTTTTCGAGTAATATCTTCTGGGATCTGAGAGGCGCGCGGTACGATGCTTTCGATCCCGACGAGAGACTGCTGCCATGACCATTGATTTCGCGGAAAAAGCTAGCCTTGAAAGGCGAGGTTTGGTTACGAGCTTAAGTACTCTTTTACTCGCGGGGTGCAGCATTTCTATGCCGCAGGCCGAGTCCTCCTACAGATTTGTGAAAGAACTCATCTCGTCAGACGTTGGCTCCTCGCAAGAGCAGCAAGCAATATGGCTCGCGTCGGTAGGAGATCGTGGCGCGGTGCTACGTCCGTACCTGAGTGGTGGTTTGACCGTGTTTGCCAACACTGACGGAGACGCGATTGCCTTTGATGGTTGGACCATCCGGTCCGTTGTGGGTTTTGGGCTAGCAGGTCCGCTATCCATCTCTGGGAAGGACGGTAATCGAACCTTCTCGATTGGGGGGGAAATATCGTCAACGGAATGTGACCCGTGGTACTTGAGAGGATTAACCTGGCGGCAGACCTGTTCGAACGGGTCTGGTGAGATTCTTCTTAATGAGGAAGGCAACATTCAGAAAATCACGATGGCGATCGGAAATGGGTCAGGCATTGTGACATTACGGGTGGCCAAATAGGCCACTAATAGAGGACACTAAGTGTGTGCATTAGAGAGTTTGTTTTTGGGGGCAGTATGAAATTGAGCGCCACCGCTCGTTTAGTTGCTTTTGGGGTGTTTGCATCCATCGTGAGCGTGTCCGCACAGGGTCAGGGACTACCACCCGGTGTCACACCCGGGATGGTCGACCAGTTGAAATCGATGTCTCCTGCACAGCAACAGGCGTTGGCACGACAGTACGGTATTACTTTGCCTGCAGGCACCGCAGCATCAGCCGACGTGCCCGTGCTCGCCGCTCCGGGTGCAATGCTAACCACGCCCATGGGAATGACCCAAGACGACATTGAAGCCGCGACTCCGGATAAAACCGAAGAAGTGGAGACCCGAGCCCGCACCCGCTACGGAAGAGCCCTCTTCAGTCGCGATGTATCCACCTTCGCACCGACCGACGACGCGCCCGTACCCGAGTCTTACCGTTTAGGAGTCGGTGATCAGCTCATGGTTCAGCTCTTTGGTAAAGAGAACGATCAGTTAAATCTCCAAATCGGACGCTCAGGTGACATCAGCTTTCCAAAGTTAGGTTCGATCACCTTGTCTGGGTTGACCTTTGAGGACGCCCGAGACCTCATCAAGACTCGAGTTGAGCAGCAGCTCATCGGCGTAGACGCAATCGTTAGCATGGGACGATTGCGAGCGATCAACGTGTTCATCGCCGGCGAAGTTGCAGTTCCCGGCGCCTATTCTGTGAGCGCCATGACTACGGTCACCCAGGCGCTGTTTCAAGCGGGTGGTGTGACTGATATCGGGTCACTCCGTAACATTCAGGTCAGACGAGCAGGGTCAGTGGTTGCCACCTTTGATACCTATGACCTTCTGACGAGGGGCGATGTTTCTGACGACATTCGTCTTCAGTCGGGTGACGTGGTGTTTGTACCCCCATATTCGGGTGTGATTGACGTGGAAGGCGAGCTCAAGCGGCCAATGGTCTATGAACTCGCAGGCGGTGAGACTATAGGTGATGTGTTGGCGATGGCTGGATCTTTTACCCGTTACGCGTACCCGGCATTATCGATCCTGACTCGACAGTCAGATTCGCTTGGGTTGCCTCAGGCGACCACGATTGATCTTTCAGATACCAGTCAACTGTCACTAGCCGCGCAAGACGGAGACACCCTCAAGGTCCCCAAGGTTGGAAACTTAGTCGCCAACAGTGTGTTTTTGAAAGGCGCTGTGACCAGGCCTGGAAGCTATGGTTGGGTACCCGGTATGCGCGTGTCTGACCTGATCGGCAATGCCCGAAGAGACCTTGACCGCAACGCAGACATGGGACTTGGGATGATCGTTCGGCAAAAGAACGCGCTTTTGGACATTGACGTTGTCGCCTTTGACTTGGCGTCGGTAATTGCGAGTCCGAACACCGATTCTGACCCAGTACTCAAAGAATTCGACGAGGTCTTGGTATTTTCGCTCGTGACATCAGACTTGACTGACACTGACACTGACACTGACACTGACACTGACACTGACACTGACACTGACACTGACACGTCGCGTCAAGCGCTTTTGGGGCCAGTGATCGAGAAGTTATCGAGCCAAGCAAGGCAAGGTGAGCCGGTACAGACCGTGTCCGTGTCTGGCGCTGTTAGAGCGCCAGGGACCTACCCATTGCTCTCGGGTGCCACCCTCGAAACACTCATCAACGCGGCTGGTGGTTTAACCGACTCGGCGTTCTTGGAGTCGGCTGAACTTCGTAGATTGACCGAGGCATCGGACGGTCAGGTCATTGCCGACTACCGAGACGTGAGCTTGGCCTCTGGGCGCTCAGGTGCGCAGATTACTCTTGCCAGCCGAGACCATCTTACGATCAGAGAAATACCCGACTGGTCGCCAACGGACTTGATCACGGTAGCAGGCGAAGTGAAGTTCCCGGGCGAGTACCGTATACGCAAAGGCGAAACACTGTCTGATGTGATCAAGAGGGCCGGTGGGTTTACGGATAACGCGTCACCGGAGTCTGCGGTATTAACCCGCGAAGCGGTTGCCGCGCTGGAAGCAGAGCGGGCTGCTCAGTTTGCCCGTGACATTCAGACCACGTTTGCGACTCGACTACTAACAGAAGAAACAACCACACAGGGGATGGCCGAGATCTCGCAAATTGTTTCGTTACTTCAAGCCGTTGAAGGGGCTGGACGGTTGCTCATCGACCTGCCCGCAGCGATGTCGGGTGACGTGGACGCGGACCTTGAGGTCGAGGACGGTGACCGGATCGTGATTCCGGTCCTCTCGAACACCGTTTCGGTGGTCGGCGAGGTCAAGCGTCGGGGTACCCACTCGTTTCAGGGCGAGCTTACCTTGGATGATTACATTGACCTGTCGGCTGGGTTTACCCGACGTGCCGACGACGGGGGTATTTATATCGTAAAGGCCAACGGATCGGTCGTAACGCTAGAAAAAAACCTGTGGCGGTTCACCGGTGACAACCGATCACTCGACCCTGGCGACACAATCGTCGTCCCGATCAACACCCAGTACAAAGAGTCTCTCGCCAGTTGGCGTGAGCTTACTCAGATCGTATACCAGTCCATGGTCTCAGTTGCAGCAGTGGCGGCCTTATAATCATGTCTGACCTAACACCCAACAACGATCAGTTTCTCCAAAATCCTTACCCGGACGATGAGATCGACCTCAAAGAGCTGTTCATGGTCCTATGGGGAGGTAAGTGGCTGATCTCCGCAGTAACGGGCCTCGCCGCAGCTATTTCAGTGGTGGTCGCGCTGTCACTCCCCAATATTTATACCGCAACTGCACTGTTGGCACCCGCCGAGAGCAGCGGCGGTGGCCTTTCTGGCCTCATGAAACAATACGGGGGCCTGGCAAGTTTGGCCGGTGTCTCACTTCCCGGTGGAGAAGAAGGGTCTCGTGCCCAACTTGGGATGCAGCTCATGAAGTCGCGTGCGTTTATCGGTGACTTCGTCGAGCGACGCGATATTTTGCCCGAGCTCATGGCCGTCGAGTCGTGGGACGCGGGTTCTGGCGACGTGGTTTTTGATCCCGAGTCGTATGACGCCACTTCCAAAACCTGGGTCCGCGACGTTGAGCCTCCCAAGGCTCCCGCTCCGTCTGCCCAAGAAGCTCATAAGGCCTTTGCTGAAGTATTGGGCGTCTCGGAGGACAAACAAACCAGCTACATCACGGTGTCGATTGACCATCAATCGCCCGTCATCGCCGCTCAGTGGGTCAACTGGCTGGTTGAGGACGTCAACGCCGCGGTAAAAGCCCAGGACGTGTCCGAGGCCGAGAAGTCGATCGAGTACTTAAAGCAACAGATCGCCAACACGTCACTTGCCGACCTTCAGGCCATGTTCTTTGAGCTCATCCAGTCTCAGACCGAGACCGTAATGCTGGCCGAAGTTCGCCCCGAGTACGTGTTTAAAACGATAGACCCAGCGGTTATCCCCGAAGAAAAGAGTAAACCCAGCCGTGCACTGATCTGCGTCTTGGGAACCCTATTAGGCGGGATGCTGGGCGTGGTCATTGTCCTCATACGGCACTACGCCCGGTCAGAGCCAGAGGCCTGACTCTCGCTTAGCAAGTTGGCTCTTCAGACAAAATCGAAACGGTCGCTCAGGCGCATGTCACGTTTGTGGCTTTGACGACAATAGCGCTAAAAAATCATCAAACGCTCATACATTGAACACACTTTTCTGGTAGCGTTCACGATATGAACGATGTGCTTAAAAATAGCGACACCGCTTTAAGCACCGGAGCCCGAGACGAGTTGAGGCTCAGGGTCCTTCGTGCATTAGAGGCCAACCCCGAGTTCAGCCAGCGTCAGCTCGCAGCCGAACTCGGCGTGTCATTGGGCGGGGTTAATTATGCGCTCAAGGCGCTCATCGAGCGCGGCTTTGTGAAGGCCGATAATTTTAGGAAGTCGGGTACCAAGGTCGCGTACTTGTACGTGCTAACACCCAAGGGCATTGCCGAGAAGAGCGCGCTTGCGACCGCGTTCCTGGGCCGAAAGCTCGAGGAGTATGAAGTATTGAGGCAAGAGATCGAGGCCCTGAAAGGTGAGGTGGGTTCGGATGGCTCCGATAAAGGGGCTAAGTCGTGATAAGGGTGCTAATCAATTGTGAGGAGCAACTTAAGTGATTACACCGGTCATAATGGCGGGCGGATCAGGGACACGGTTGTGGCCACTGTCTCGTGCCGGCCACCCTAAGCAATTCCTGGCGTTGAATGGCGACAAAACGATGCTCCAACAGACGGCTGAGCGGTTGTCCGGTTTGGCTACTACGGAGTCAATCACTATTTGTAATGAGGAACATCGTTTCTTTGTGGCTGAACAGCTTCGGGAGATCGACGCCCTTGGGAAAATTATTTTGGAGCCCGTGGGCCGCAACACCGCACCGGCTATAGCGTTAGCAGCTTTAATTGAGAAAGAGGAAGATCCTCTTCTTTTGGTGCTGGCCGCCGACCACGTTATAGCGGATCAAGACGCATTCACTGATGCTGTGCTAACGGCTGTGCCGTTGGCCGAGGCGGGTAAGCTTGTGACGTTTGGGATTATTCCCTCGGAGCCTCATACGGGTTACGGATACATTGAAGCGGGAGAGCCCGTGGAAGGGTACTATTCCGTTGCTTCGTTCAAGGAAAAGCCAGATGCGGCGACCGCTGCCGAGTATGTGAATCACGGGGGCTATTTCTGGAACAGTGGCATGTTCTTGTTCAAGGCCCGTCACTATTTAAAGGAATTAGAGACTCACAGGCCGGACATTGCAGTTGCCTGTGATGGGGCTTTAGCTAATGTGTCTCACGATCTCGATTTTATTCGGGTGGACGTTGAGGCGTTTGCGGCATGCCCTGACGATTCCATCGACTACGCGGTCATGGAAAAAACCAGCGACGCGGTGGTCGTCCCGATGGATGCTGGCTGGAGCGACATAGGGTCATGGACATCGCTGTGGGATGTATCCGATAAAGACGATTCAGGTAACGCGACGGCAGGCGATGTCAAACTTATTGACACGAGGAACTCCTTTGTGTGGGCGGATGACAAGCTGGTTGCTTTAATAGGCCTGGATGATGTTGTGGTGGTATCCACCAAGGACGCGACGCTGATCGCTCACAAACAAAGGGTTCAGGAAGCAAAAGCGATCGCATCGCAGTTAAAGAGTGAGGGAAGGTCTGAATGGCAGTTACACCGAGAGGTGTATCGGCCTTGGGGCAGGTACGACTCGGTAGATCATGGTGATCGGTATCAAGTGAAGCGCATAACAGTCAAGCCAGGTGCGAGACTCAGCATACAGATGCATCACCATCGAGCGGAACATTGGATAGTCGTTTCGGGTGCGGCAAAAGTTGGAAAAGACGATCAAGAAATGGTCATCGCAGAGAATCAGTCTGTTTATATACCCGTGGGTTGTAAGCATTGGCTTGAAAATCCCGGGAAGATTCCATTGGAACTTATAGAGGTGCAGTCAGGTGCCTACCTTGGAGAAGACGATATCGTCAGATTTTCTGATGTGTATGGTAGAACGTAACGATCAAGTTGAAGGGTAAAGAGATGAAAAAGACGGCGTTGGTTTGCGGAGCAGGGGGTTTCATAGGAGGACACCTCGTAACAGAGCTAAAAAACGAAGGGTTTTGGGTAAGGGGCGTTGATCTTAAATATAATGAGCACGCACCGACAGACGCGGATGATTTTGCTGTTGGAGACTTGCGCGAGCAAAACTTTGTGCGAAGTGTTATCGATCAAAGGTTTGATGAGGTGTACCAGCTGGCCGCAGATATGGGCGGTGCAGGCTATATTTTCACTGGAGAAAATGATGCGGACATAATGCATAACTCGGCTTTAATTAATTTAAATGTTCTGGAGTCATGTCATAAACGCAATATAAAGCAAGTGTATTATTCATCCTCAGCGTGCATGTATCCCGAACATAATCAGTTGGATCCTGAAAATCCAAATTGCTCGGAGCATAGTGCCTATCCAGCGAATCCGGACAGCGAATACGGATGGGAGAAACTATTTTCGGAGCGCTTGTACTTGTCATTTAATCGCAACTATGGAATGCGCTGTCGGGTCGGCCGCTATCATAATATTTTTGGTCCAATGGGTACCTGGTCCGGTGGAAAAGAAAAGGCTCCCGCTGCGATGTGCCGTAAAGTTGCAATGTGCCCTGATGGCGGTGAAATCGAGGTGTGGGGCGATGGTCTCCAAACTCGGTCATTCCTCTATATCGATGAGTGTATCGATGCGACGACCCGTATTATGAGATCAGAAGTCCCCGAGCCCTTGAATATTGGCTCAGAGGAAATGATTGCCATTAATGATTTAGCTAAAATGGCAATAGAAATTTCTGGAAAGACCATAAGTATAAAAAACATCCCTGGACCCGAGGGTGTGAGAGGTCGCAATTCAGATAATAAGCTCATCGCCGAGTACCTCAACTGGAGTCCGAGCCAGCCATTACGAGAAGGTATGGAACGAACTTACAACTGGATCTCCTCTGAAGTCGAGAAGGCAGGAGCTCCTGCTGAAAATAGTTAAGGTTATTAAGAGGTAATGATGAGCGATAACATGCCTCGCATTGGGGTGATTGGTCTGGGATATGTGGGGCTACCGCTGTGCGTAGAATTTTCTAAGATTTTCAGCACTGTAGGTTACGACATAGACGAGAGGCGAATCGAGCACTTAAAAGCTGGAGAGGATGTCGACCTGCGGTGCCAGTCTAGCGTCGATAAATTTTTTAGCAGTGATCAAATTGATCAGGTTTATCTCGCAGCAGCGAGAGTTGGTGGTATACACGCGAATAACACCTTCCCTGGAGACTTTATTCACGAAAACTTGCTAATTCAAAATAACGTGATAAGCGCTAGTTTGAAGGGAGGGGTGGATAAGTTGCTGTTCTTGGGATCCTCCTGCATCTATCCAAAGTTTT
Organism: Halieaceae bacterium; assembly: GCA_902547755.1. Lineage (GTDB taxonomy): Bacteria > Pseudomonadota > Gammaproteobacteria > Pseudomonadales > Halieaceae > Luminiphilus. The sequence continues at coordinate 9,710 of CACCPA010000019.1, forward strand.
GTGATCAGCCAATGCGCGAGGAATCTCTGCTAACCGGGCTACTTGAGCCTACGAATGAGCCTTACGCAATAGCGAAAATAGCTGGAATAAAGCTATGCGAAAGCTTTAATAGGCAGCATGGAACAGACTTTCGAAGTGTGATGCCTACTAACCTATATGGACCTGGAGATTACTACCATCCTCTAAATAGTCACGTAATCCCGGCTCTAATAGATCGTTTTTATCGTTCCACTCCGGCTGGCGAGCGGAGCGTTACAGTGTGGGGCACAGGCAAAGCTAAGCGCGAATTCATATACGTCGACGATATGGCGTCGGCGTGCTTGCATGTGATGTCTATGTCCAACTTTACATACCAAAGCATAACAGAGCCGATGGTGAGTCATATCAATATTGGGTATGGATCCGACTACTCAATTGCAGAATTAGCAGAAAAAATTGCAAGAGTTACCGATTTTAACGGCGCTATCTGCTGGGATGAGGATAAGCCGGATGGAACGCCTCGGAAGTTACTTTGTTCGTCCGAGTTGTTTTCAACTGACTGGGGTCCCAGCATGTCTTTGGATGAGGGCCTTGGCCGTACGCTGGAGGATTACATCAAATCCAAAAGCTCTTCGGGTGGAATTCGGACATAGTCGGGGAGCGTTTTGTTTTTTTTAGTTTAAGTGCCCTCGGCTTTGTAAGTAACAGGACAAACTCGCGTTCTGTGGAGAAATTAATCAATTGGAAGAGCTGAAGAAAGTCTTGGTTATTTTTGGTTCCAGACCTGAGGCAATTAAGATGGCGCCTCTGGCTTTGGAGCTCAAAATATGGAGCTAGATAACTTGTCATTGATGAGCTAATAACGAACATTGATGGAGTTTTTACTCACGGTGGATTTTTATATTTAGACGAAGAAAAAGTAAAGGGTCCATATTATGAAATTTGAGGTACTTATTTTAGATGTTGATGGCGTTATGACCACAGGACATTTCCTATACTCAGAAGAAGGAAAATCTCTAAAAATTTTCGGCCCTGATGATAATGATGCTCTTAGATTACTGAGTAGTCATATTGAAATTCGTTTTGTTACCGGGGACCGTAAAGGATTCTCGATCAGTAATAAACGTATAAGTGAAGACATGGGTTTTTCGCTCGACTTAGTCAGTACAGTCAAGAGAATTGATTGGATCAAAAAAAGATACGATCCTAAGCAGGTAATTTATATGGGTGATGGAATATTTGATCACTATGTTATGAGAGAAGTTGGATACTCTATTGCGCCTAAAAATGCCGACAGAATAGCGAAATCTTACTCCGATTATGTCACGGACCGAGCTGGTGGGGATAGGGCAGTGGCCGAAGCCTGTCTTCATATTATGGAAACTTTTTTTGTGCCTTTTGATCCGAATGATTTGCCTGCTAATAAACTTAATTTAGGAGAATGGACTGCATGAATCTCAAAGAAAGGCTAACGAATTTTAGGTCAGGACGAAACTGCACGCTTTTAGGTGTTGGACCAATGAGTAAGAACTGCATAGATGCGACAATAGAGCTAGCAGGAGAGCATGCTGTCCCGCTAATGTTGATAGCCAGCAGAAGGCAAATTGATTCCGAGCAATTTGGCGGCGGTTATGTGGAAAACTGGGCTACACAACAATTTGCAGATTATGTAATCGAAAATGATGTAAGTCAGAATATAATTCTTGCGCGTGACCATGGGGGTCCTTGGCAAAATGAGTTAGAAAAAAATAAAAATATGGCCTTAAAAGACGCGATGCAGTCTGCAAAAGATTCCTTTCAAGCAGATATTGATGCTGGCTTTCACATGTTACACATTGATCCTAGTGTAGATATACACTCCAAGCCCAGCGTAGATGATATTTTAGAAAGAGTTTACGAGTTGTATGATTTTTGTTGGTCATATGCCAAACAAAAGGGTAAAGAAATAATTTTCGAAATTGGAACTGAGGAGCAAAGTGGTGGCAATAACTCCAAAGAAGAGCTGGAGTACACACTTGCGAAAATGAAAGAGTTTTGTGAAGTAAATAATTACCCTTTTCCATCCTTTATTGTCATTCAAGCCGGAACGAGGGTCATGGAAACAGGGAATGTAGGTTCTTTTGATTCTCCGGTGCGTTCTGGGAGCGAGCTGCCTCCTGAAATTCATATTCCTAGGATGATTGAAGTTTGCAATAAGTACGGGATTTGGATGAAAGAGCATAATGCGGATTACCTTTCTTCAGAGGCTCTCAAGTGGCAGCCTCGGCTGGGAATTCATGCAGCAAATATTGCTCCTGAGTATGGCGTTGCAGAGACGCGAGCACTAGTAAAAATATTGACTGAAACTAACCAAACAAAGTTGTTAGATGAGTTTTTAGCACTTTCATATAATTCTTTGAAATGGAAAAAGTGGATGCTTAAAGAAACAACTGCATCTGATTTTGATCGTTCCATTATCGCTGGACACTATGTGTTTTCAAATGAGAAGGCTATCGAAATCAAAAATAAAGCTCGATTAAAAGTAAACGATTTAGATGCTCTTCTGAAAAGTGCAGTAAAAGCGAGTATTCAAAGATATATGACATCTTTTAACTTGAGCAAATAAAATGAAGAAAACAGCGACCATAGTTTTAAATAGGAATCTACCAAAAGAAACAGATGCATTAGTGGAGCGGGTGCTAGCGACTGACTCTAAGCATACAGATATTTTTGTCGTAGAAGCAGGTTCGGACGCTAGTAAATTATCTAAATATTGTACTTGGCATGTTCAAGATGAAGAGGTTATAGCGAGTGGACTCAGATATTCGAGGGGAATGAATTATGGGCTTCTTCAGCTCTGGAAAGGAAATGATTGGGCAAAGTACGATTCCTTTTTTCTCATAACAAATGATACAAAGCTGCCAGAAGGTCAAAATACTATTGCGATTCTTCGAAAGATATTTGAAGAGTATCCCAGGCTAGGAATTTGTTCTCCGTGTTCAAAAAATTGGGGTGAAAAAGCTTTAATTGGTCCGGAGTCCTTAAAGTACTTTTGGTTTATTCATAATAATGCATATTTTGTAAGAAAAGAAGTTATAGAACAGTTACTAAATGGCGATAACCCGACATACATGAATTTTCTTTTTGATGGCGATAATTTTAGAGGGTATTTATCTGAGAGTGAAATTATTGCGAAAGCCTATGTAAATGATTGGGCTGCTGCAATTACTACCAGAGTTTTTGCTGAGGAGGAGGAGTCTTTTTTGGCGGATAAGAGAGCGGTTATAAAAACAGAATCCTACGAATTGAATTTAGAGTTATTTGTGGAAGAGGGGCTGTCGTGGGCTAAGAAAAAATATGGGTTTAATAGCAGGTGGCAAATGATGCAGTATTCCAAACTAATGTATGAAAAGTTTTTTGAATATTTTCCTGAAGAGAATATCAATAAAATTTAGAAAATGGTTGTTTAGGGTGTTAGATTCTTAAATGAAATAGAAATAGTTAATCACATTATGAAATATAAAGTATGTATTTTGGCAGCGGGTGTTGGCACTCGGATGTTTCCATTAACGAAAAAAATTAATAAGTCACTATTACCTGTTGATTTTAAGGCTGTGCTCTCCCACATCATTGAAAAATTTGATCCTGCAGTGGAAATTGTAATTGCAGTTGGGTATTTAAAAGAAACCATCATAGATTATTTGGAATGTGCTTACAGTGATCGTACGTTTACGATTGTTGAAGTAGACCGATACACTGGGGAGGGATCTGGGCCTGGTTACTCTTTGATGCAATGTAGGCGATACTTAGATTCCCCATTTATATTTTTTGCTTCAGACACACTAGTTTTAGAAGATATCCCTCCACCGTCTGAAAATTGGTTAGGTGTGAGTGCTGTTGAGGATTCGGAGCCCTATTGTACAGCTGAGATTTTTAATAACAGGGTTGTTGGCTTGGAAGATAAAACGATAAATGATAATGAAAATGCGTTTATTGGGCTTGCTGGAATTAACGCGTATCAAGTTTTTTTTGATGCGTTAGAGAAAAATAATGAAGTAAAAGCTGGCGAGTTCCAAGTATCTAACGGGTTTTCAACCCTAATTGGCTGTGAGTTAGTCCCAAGATATTTTACTTGGCACGATACAGGGAACATCGAGGGATATACGAAAGCTAATGAAGCAATGTCAACATCGGATGTTGACTTTGATTTTAGTAAACAAGACGAGTTTTTGTATTTCGTTGGCAACAATGTAATAAAGTTTTTTGCTGATGAAGCGATTATAAAAAATAGACATGAGCGCGCGCTCATCCTTGGAGACCTATGCCCTCGGATAAGTGTTCTGAAAAAGAATTTTTATTCTTACAATATGGTTGGCGGGGAAGTGCTCTATGATGTTATCGATGATGGCATTATGGAGAAGCTTTTGGCTTGGCTGGATGAGAATTTGTGGGTGAAAGCAAGGCTTAATCGCTCTCAGTTGAGGGCTTTCAAGCTCGCCTGCTCTGACTTTTATTATAAAAAGACCAATAAAAGGTTGAAGCAATATCATGAGAGGCATTCATTGATTGATGAGGCTTCATCTATAAATGGAGTTAATGTCCCCTCAATAAAAGAACTGTTTAACTTTATCGATTGGGGAGATTTAAGCAATGGTACACCATCGAATTTCCATGGCGATCTGCAGTTCGATAATGTTTTGTTGAAAAATGATGGTAACTTCCTCCTTTTAGATTGGCGACAGGACTTTTCTGGATTAGTAGATTACGGCGATCAATATTATGATTTTGCTAAGCTTAATGGCGGAATGATTGTGTCCTATAAACTTATCAAGCAGGGTCAGTTTTCTTATTTAAAAGATGAGAAAGGAAACGTAAAAATCGAGCATAACACTCCAGAAGCGCTAGTCACAGGCAGAGATAAATTTATATCGTTTTTGAATAGTAAAGGGATAGATATGTGTAAGGTTAATATTTTGACCAGTTTGATTTATTTAAATATGTCGCCTATGCACAACGAACCATTTGATCATTTCATTTACAATTTAGGTAAACTTAATCTTTACAGAAGCGTGATAGAGAGCGGTAAGCTACCTTCGAGTGAAAAAATGTCGTCTTTGAAAAGTTAAAAAATTATGACTAAAAAGATGCTTATTACTGGATCTTCGCGCGGTATTGGAGAGGCGATAGCCCGACTCGCGAAAGTTAGGGGTTATGATGTGATCCTTCACGGCAGAACCTTGTCTCCTAATTTGATCAAACTAGTCGAAGAGCTTGAGGCGGAATACGTTATTTTTGATGTATGTAAGGAAGAGGACGTCATTCAAGAAATATCAAGGGTCGATCAGATAGACATACTGATAAATTCTGCTGGCATAAATGTATCCAAACCATTTGAAGAGTTATCTGATGATGATTGGCGCTCTATTTATGACATTAATGTGTTTGGTTTGGCGAATGTTACGAGACATGTGGTACCGGTAATGCGTGCGTCAGTAGGTTTAGGGAAAATAATAAATATTGCATCTATCAAAGGTCTTTATTCTTCGGTAGGCCGAGTAGCATACGCCTCGTCGAAGGCAGCAGTTATTAATTTAACAACTGGTTTGGCGAAAGAGTTGGCTCCTGATATCTTAGTTAATGCTGTCGCTCCTGGGTTTACTAATACAGAGATGACGAAGAGTACGTGGAGTAAGCGGATTAAAGATCAAGTAGAAAGTATCTTATTACAGCGCATGGCTGATCCCAGCGAAATAGCCAAATTGGTCTTGTTTTTAGTAAGTTCGGAAAATGAGTATATTACAGGACAAGCAATTGTGATTGACGGAGGCTTTAGTATAAAAAATGATTAATTTAACTGGAAGAGATTGGCATTACGATGAAAGCGAGGCTAAGGTTGTCGATAAGCCTTGGGGAAGAGAAGTTTGGATAAATTATCGGAATAATGAAGGTGTGGGTGATGAAGAAAAACGATATGTAATGAAAAAACTGTATATAAAAAAAGGGACAAGGACTAGTTTTCAGTATCATCTTGAAAAGGAAGAAACTAACTTTCTGATTGAAGGTTCTGTAGAAGCCTGGTTTGAGGATAGAGAGGGGCATATAGATAAGAAAACTTTAGAGGCTGGGGCAATTTGGTCCATTCCTGCAGGAATCAAGCATCGAATTGTTACTTTGGAGGATATTATTTTAATTGAGGCTTCCTCTCCTGAGGTAGACGACGTTATCAGGATCGAAGATGACACTTTACGAGGCGATGGGCGTATTGCAAGTGAACATGAGAGTAAGTAGCCTCGGAGAGGATTTGATAGTTTTTCCAGCCAAGTTTTGATAAAAATTGTCAAAAGTTTTTTAGGGAGAGCCGTTGCTGTAAGTAACTAGTTGTTCCTTCAGTAACATAAGGTTACAAAATTTTACGTGGAGATATTCTCCCTTGATGAGAACAAATACAGGAGCTGGAGTGCATGCTTGCTGTGAGATAATGCATTCGCTGAAAAAAAAGATAATGTTCAATTCGTTTCAACATTTTCGGCTTGGATGATAGTCCATGTTGAAAATTGCTTAATTTTACTGCGAGTACTTGTTAAATAATTTTTTCAAAAATAATTGTTGAGGGTGTATCTATTTTATTGAAAGTTTTTTAGCCGAGGCTCATTCTAGGTAAACCCATTTTAGATGTGTCTAATTTTTGCTAAAGCGAAAAGGTAGTTATATGAAAATGATTGAAAGATCTGCAGATCTAATTTCTGGACTAGATGATGTTGAGCATCTTTATACTCTTAGTGATTTCCCGATCTTCATGGGGTGTGTCGACCACCCTCAGAGCGAAGATTTGTTGGCCGATAGTGTATGGGGAATAGGTGTTTCTTCGGGGCTAGTCCAATTAAAAAAGCTAATTCCGTTGGAGATACTGTACAAAACATCTCATGGTTCTGGTGATATCGGAAAAATTTGGGACTTCCATCACAGGAGCTTCGCGTCTTTTATAAGTAAGCATGCGCCTAAAGCAGTCCTAGAAATTGGCGGTGGTCATGGGCGTTTGGCGAAGCTATATGAGGATTATGATCAAATACCCTGGAGTATTATTGAGCCCAATCCTACACCGATAGCTTCTAGTAATGCCAAATGGATTAAGGGATTTTTTGATCATAATTTTATTTCAGATTCTCATTATGACTGTTATGTTCATTCCCATCTTTTTGAACATCTATATGACCCTTGTCAATTTATGAATGATCTTTCTGGTTATATGAGAGATGGTGATAAGTTGATATTTACATTGCCTAATATGCAAGAAATGCTTGAGAGAAACTACACCAACTGCCTGAACTTTGAACATACCTTTTTTGTCACAGAGCCTTATATAGAATACCTAATGGCAAAGTACGGTTTTGATATAATTGGAAAAGAATATTTTATGGAAGATCATAGTATTTTCTACTCTGCGGTTAAAAGTTTAAATGCGGTGAAAAATGAGTTGCCGCCAAATTTATATAAAAAAAATAAAGAGTTGTTTCTTAAATTTATAAAGACACATAAAAATATGATAGCGGATTATAACGATCAGCTTAAAGAGATTGAATGTCCTATATATCTTTTCGGTGCGCATGTGTTCGCACAATTTTTAATTCAAATGGGCCTTGATACGAGCAAGATAGTGGGTATTTTGGATAACGACAGAAATAAGCAAGGTAAGCGGCTCTATGGTTCGAATCTTTTTGTCGAGTCACCAAAGATCCTAGAAGATATTGTGTCGCCTCACATTATTTTGAAAGCCGGTGTTTACGATAATGAAATTAAGAGTGACATATTGGAAAATATTAACACTACAGCCATCTTTTTATAACCTGTCGTCAAAATTAAGTCATGCATTCAAAGTAAATATAGCAATTAAACAAGCTATGATTTAACGAAAAATTCACGCGCGATTTATAATCCTAATGCATACACAGAAAAAATTTAAGAGTATCGAACCCGCCTCAGAATTTTACGGGGTACTTGCAGTACTAGCATTTTATTTGCTCCCTTTCGAGCTTTTTGGATGTAAAAAGAGGAATTCAGAATTTCTTGTATTTTTTCAGCGGTTGGTAAGCGTTTTTCGATAGTTACTTTAGGCTTATATATATCCACAGCAAAAGATGTTTTAGGGTCATATGATAGAGCTTGTAATGAAATTTTGATTAATATGGAGAAGGCGTTATGGGCAAAAATTTAGTACTAAAGGTATTTGCTCACGCAGTATCACAAAGCACAAAGCTTGTGAAATTTTGTAGATTAGTGGTATCAGTTTATGATAATGATCAGCATGCTGACATACGTACAAATGGAGAGTTAAACCTTATAAAATTTATGGCTTTTAATTCTACTAAAGAAAGTATTTTTTTTGATATCGGCGCTAATGTTGGCGACTGGTCCGCAGAGTTATTGAGGGCTAGTTATAAAGGGGCGCTATACCCAGTAGATCCACTTAAAAGAAACTTGACGATGGTCACTGCAAGATTGCAACCAAATAATTGTCAGAAAGTAGTTACATCGGAGTTAGCATTATCTGATTATGAAGGAACTGCGAAGTTTTATACAAATGTACATCTTGAAAATTCTGGACATGATTCGCTTTCGGACATGGCAGAAATTGGTTATCATGAAAAAACAGATGAAATTGAAGTACAGGTTTCTTCACTGGACAGGCTTTGCGGCGAGTTAGGCGTCACCCAGATCGACTTTGTCAAGATAGACGTCGAGGGACATGAGTTTAACGTTCTAAAAGGCGCAAAAAACTTGCTTTCAAAACGCGCGATTAAGTTCATTCAACTTGAACTAGGCCACGCAATGCGGGCAAATAGGGTTTATTTCCATGATGTTTTCGTTTTCCTAGATGAGTTCAATTACGTGCCGTTCGTCATAATCCCGAGAGGTGTAAGACGGTTGGAGTTCACCCCATTTCTTGAAAATCGATATTCATTTGTTAATTTACTGTTTGTACGAAAAGACTGTATCGACATGATCACCGACATTATACGTCGCTAATTTATTGGAAAACATTTACGCTTTGGCGGTTTTTCGCTAGTACATTGTCGGTATTATTGCGACAAGCAAATTATCTTATTAGATAGCCTGGCTCATCTTGGATCAGAGCGCTGCGTATGCTTTATAACCTTAGAGTATAGTAAAAAATGTTCAAGAGTATCGCACTGATCTCGGCGTTTGACGGCCTATTTAAAGTCCTAGCCTTTTGTTTACTTCCTTTTTATCTTTTTTGGATGCCAAAAGAAGAGTTTGGCGAGTTTGGTTACATCTTTTCTGCAGCTGGAATGCTTGTGCCAATAATAACATTAAGCTTGCATGTATTCATCACAAAAGATTTATCTGGAATGTATGATCGTACCTATAAAAAAGATGCTTTGACAACAGTTTTATTGGCGGTTTTCTTTTTCGTTAGTGCGTTTATTGGAATATGTAGCATATTAGAAATATCTTTTGGCATGTTTAGCTCTGCATTCAATTTAGTTAATAATGCAAATGAAAAACTTATCATTGTTGCCTTTATTTTATTGGCATCATCATTCAATTTAATTTTGTATTCGTTTTTAGTGACTTTTAAGAGGCCGGCTTTAGTTGTCAAGTACAATGGTTTGAAATTTTTTTGCGTAACTATATTCTCTATATCCTTTGTTTATATTGGGTTGGGGCTACTGGATACATCATTTGACCGGCTAGCGGGCATAGCAGTTGGAGAAGCTCTTTGCTTTGTAGCTACCCTTTATGGCTGCTCAAGATATTTTACGGTTAAAATAGATTTTAGCTACCTCAATCGCGCGTTAAAGTTATCGTTGCCGTTGGTTCCAGGCGCTGTGGCGATGCTCATTAGTTCATTGAGTGATAGATACTTTTTGGTTCAAAATTTCGGAGCGTCCTCTGTAGCTGAATATAATCTTGCTTTGCAGTTTTTAATCCCAATGCAGATGGTTATGGTCGGGATTCAAACAGTTTTCGGCCCACATATTTTTGCTATTAAAAAATCTACGGATGCTTATCGAGAGTCTTTGTTTCACTTTTTCAGAATTGTTTTCTCCCTTGTTATAATAAATTTTTTAATGGCAGCTTGTATTTTCACTGCAAAAATGATTGGATTGATACCAGAAGAATATAAAGACACATTATGGTTATTCCTCGCACTATCCGTGGTCACTGTAGAGATCATTCTATTGCAAATACCATTTAATTTATTGGTCAAAAGTGGTAAAACGCACTGGGTATCCCTCATTTTAATTCCATCGTCCGTGTTCACCATATTAGGTGGGTTTTTTTTCGTCTCAAAATATGGGTACTTTATTGGCGCTCTAAACGGCGGTGTTATTTACGGCTTTGCACTTCTTGCTGCGTGGATTTCAGTAAATAATCTTTCAGATGACGAGGTAGATATTTTGTGAGCTTGTCAATATTTTCTAATTTTCGTATTGACTCCCGAGAGCGATTATTGCGAATGAAAGATTCGTTTTCGAGTTTTGAGGGAGCGTCGATTGATAAGTGGATCATCAATGCGAGAGGCCCGCTGGGTGATGAAGCGCTTCAGTTTTTACGAGAAAATGTTGGGGATAAACTCGTCGAGTATAATATTGAATCTAACGGAGGTTGGATGCGTGATACACAGTCGATGATAGCTGCAGTCGAAACTGACTACCTCCTTTATTGGATAGAAGATCAAATATGTCTTTGTGGTGCAGATCGCTTGAATGATGTTGTCAGCGAAATGAAACTATTGGATGCAGAATATATGGGATATTCTTGGTTCGGGTTAGGGACTTTTATCGCAGAATTTGACGGTTTATCGCAGGAGTCTCTTAACTGTATGTCTGTAGTGGATTACGACAAGGAGGCACATAAAATAAGGCTTCAAAATTCATTAAGGGTTATCGGTACTAAAAGTGCGATCATCTCTCTCGCCGGTATATTTTCTAAAACTTTATTTTATCGGCTTGTTCAGGATAGAAAGTTTTTTCTTAGACGATGGCCAAAAGAAACTCCATTTGACTTTGAGCGACTTTGGAATGACACAAGTGTATTACCCTTGAAA
>CACCPA010000020.1 GCA_902547755.1 Halieaceae bacterium
CAGAGAGCACAACCTCTGTCGGAAAACTACTCGAGATCGAGAACTACCACACGCACAACTTTGTGGCCTGTCGTTTCGACTACTCGACCGGTGATGCCGCGGGTCAGAACATGACCAGCCGAGCGACGTTCTTTGCCTGTGAGTGGATTCGTAAGAACTACCCCGGGGCCATGCGTAACTACATGCTGTCAGGCAATTGGGATACCGAGAAAAAGACATCAGCGGTCAACATGCTGAAAGGTCGCGGTCGACGCGTCACAGCTGAAGTCACCATTCCTCGAAAGGTGCTGATGGATAACCTACGCATCACGCCAGAGCAGATGCAGTACGGCTATCAGATTACAACGCTGTCTGCACTGACGACCTCGAGTTCGAACAATGCTAGTCACCCAGCCAATGGCTTGGCGGCGCTGTACGCCGCTACAGGCCAAGATCTAGCAAACATTGGCGAGTCCAACCAGTGCACGGTGTATCAGCGTATGACGCGCGAGGGAGATCATTATTTCTCAATCACACTGCCCTCTATCATCATGGCGAGCTATGGCGGCGGCACTAACTTGCCGACGCAGCGGGAATGCCTCGAGATGATGGACTGCTTTGGGAAGGACCGCGCGCTCAAGCTTTGCGAAATCGCAGCGGGACTTGTGGTAGCAGGCGAGTTGTCACTGGCAGCAGCAACGCGAGTCGACAAAGCGACACGAACCAATGAATGGGTTGATGCACACGAGAGGCTCGGCCGAAACCGTTAATCGTGACGTTATCAATGGTACCGAAACACCCTGTTGTGATTAGATTCACTCAGGGTGTTTTTTATGAAGCGGGACATCATGAACAATAAAAAGAACCGAGGAATGACACTCGTAGAACTGCTGATTGTGGTGGCCATCGTCGCCATTCTCGCCAGTGTCGCCCTGCCCTCCTGGAATTCACAGGTTCAAAAAGCGCGGCGCGCCGACGCGAGGAATACCCTCATGATCGTTCAAGTTGAGCAGGAAAAATATCGGGCGGACAACGGAAGCTACGCCTCTAGCATGAGTGCCCTAGGCTTAAGCACTTATAACTCCACTTCACGTGACTACTATAACGTGTCGATTGTCTCAAGCAGGGCGACTGCTTTCGTCGCAAGTGCCGCTCCAAACACCAATGGCGGGCAGAATGGCGATAGTTGCGGGACCTTCGCTATCAACCAGTCAGGACCTGATGGGTCAGGTAGCTATGCGTCGCCTGCGGATTGCTGGTGAAACCGCACGACCTATCGAGAGATTAATGAAAGGACATCAGCACGCTACCGGAACTACTGTGCGTCACCGTGTAAGTCCAACTGGCGCCGGGATTTAAAATTTCGAGTACAACACTCTGCCCTGCACCGGCTGCCTGAGCCAAACTCTCAGACTGTCGAAAATCACCAACAACGGTGTCGACAACGAGACGCATACGGCTCTGTTTAATGACGGAATTGAAAGATGGCAGCGCGATCGCCGCCAAGATGCCAATGATTGCAACCGCAATCATTAATTCAATCAGCGTAAGACCTGACTGACGGTGGGTGTTCAGCTTGTTTTTCTGTTTACTCAAGCTCATGCGATTAGCATAACTCCATTCACTGTCCTGATAATGCGCTATTCGATGCCAAGGACAACACGTTCGTTGTGATCACCCTATCAATAAAGCGCGTAAACTAGATGTTTTCGACATGGAACAAACCATGAAGCGTCTCATCACTGCACTTATCACTGTCAGCTCAGGTCTCACTCTAGGCGCTCACGCAGCGGGCAAGAACAATATTGTCAGCGTTAACCCGCCTGTTCCAGCACCCGACTGGACTCTACCGGCGATTCAGAATGCCGAGGGCGATCTGTCGATGTCCGATTTCAGAGGAAAGATCACCTACGTGGATTTCTGGGCGTCCTGGTGCGGACCCTGCCGTCTGTCACTTCCTGCACTCAATAGCCTGAATGAAGCGTTTTCTGACGACCCGGTACAATTTCTTGCGATCAGTATTGATGTCGTTGTAGAAGACGCATGGGACTTTCTGGCGCGTTACACGGTGGATTACCCCGTTGTCATCGACACTGAGGGCGACATAGCGCGCTTATTCGCCGTTGATGGCATGCCTTCAGGCTATCTACTCGATGCGGAGGGGCGTGTTAGAGAAGTTCACATCGGATTTAAGCGCGGAGATGAGCTGAAACTTGCAGAGAGTATTAAAAAGATGCTTGCGGAGATGGACGCTAGTTGAGCATTCAAGGTTTTTGTGCCGCCAAGTCTCTACGATGAAACCATGACTCTGCCGGATTGATTAATGACGAAAGAAACTCTGTACTACGTCGGCGCTTGTCCCTTGTGTGCGCGAGAAATGAAACATCTCGCCAAACTCAAGCATGACAGTTTCGACTTGGTCGACATCCATCAAGCCGATATCACGCCCGAAATGCCATCCAAGGAAGACTTGCTGCTAAATTTGCATCTTAAGCGCGGCGAGGAGTGGGTAGTGGGTGCCGATGCAAATGTTGCCGCTTGGCAGCGCACGCGCTACGGCATGCTGTGGGCTTGGCTCCGCTGGCCGCTCATCAAACAGATTGTGGACCCGATCTACGCGTTCTGGGCTAAGCGACGTTACGACGGTCTGTATAGCGCATCCCCCGAGAAGACGAAGCCTCAGTCGTGATCGATAAGCAAGCACTCCAATCGCTGGATAAGCATCAGCGGGTTGCGCTCGTTAACAGCCTTCCAGGCTTTAAACCTGTGGTACTAGTAGGTACCGTCAATGAGGACAATCGCACCAACCTTTGTGTTATCAACTCATGTTTTCACGTGGGCGCAGATCCTGCCCTCATGGGCATGATAATCAGACCTGCGCCCGAAGATACAGAGCGACATACGCTCGAAAATCTCCTCGCGACGAAGACGTACTCGGTTAACGCAGTCACTCGCGATATGGCGCAACGTGCTCATCACACATCAGCCCGGTTTGGCCGTGACCAATCTGAATTCGACGCCTGTGGTTTCAACGAATACTGGCATGAGGATTTCACAGCACCTTTTGTCGCGAAATCTCCACTGCAGATAGGTCTTACATTGGCGGAGCACCTGCCACTGACTGTCAACGGTACGCACCTTATCATCGGCTCTATCGAGCAGATTCACGTATCCGATCGCGCACGGCGAGACGACGGAACGTTGGACCTTCAAGGCGTGGATATTGTTGCCGGCGTTGGCCTTGATGCGTATCACAGTGTGGGTACAGGCCAACGTTTCACCTACGCAAAACCGGACCGCCCCCCAGAACTTATCTAAGAGTCGCAGGTCTAATGTTTCTTCGGTAGGCTTGCACACATCACGACTGGGGGAACATTAATGACCGACAAAGCGGCAGACGACAAAGCCAATCCAATCATTCTCGCCATCCTATTCGCAGGGATCTTGGCGACCTTAGTATTTATTCTGATGACTGGAGACTATGGAAAGTCGGAAGTCCCCGAACAAATCACAGAAATAACACCTGTTGAGATTGAGATGGTCCCGGCTCCCGAGCCTGAACCTATCAAAGATGAAGTCGTTGTCGTTGAAGAAGAGGTTCTACCTAAACTACCACCTGAACCAACGGTTACCGAAGAAACCGCCGACACCTACGCTCGTAAAACCATTGAAAGCGTCAATGGTGGTAAAGCACTCGCTCAATTCGTTGCTGGAGACTACATAGTCGAGCGCGCCGTGGCTATTGTTGATGCGCTGCGAAGGGGTGAAGTACCTTACAAGCTCCTACCGGTTGGTCGTCCCTCAAAGCCCTTCACAATCAGTGACGACGGACTCCGAGTGACAATTGACCCGTCTGGGTTTAGTCGTTACGACGGTTTTGCGCAGTGGGTCAATGGTATCGATGTGTTGGCCATCGTCGAATTACTGAACGATTACGAGCAAATCGCCACCGAAGCCCTGTCCCGAATGGGCGTGGGAGATTTTGATATTCGTAGCGCAGTGCTCGCGGCAACGACCGAAATTTTGGCGACACCAATAGCACCCCAGAGCGTAGAGTTAATGAAACGCGAGGCCAACTGGATCTACATGGACCCTGAGCTGGAAGCACTGAGCTCACTGCAGAAGCAAGTCTTACGGATGGGCCCTGAAAACTCGGAGATCATTCAGGCAAAGGCCCGCGAATTGCGTGGTGCAGTGCTCGAAAGTGGGATGTAGAGTTAATTTTTTAAGGGGTTCGACTAGTCATTACAAGTCCTGCTCATCCATCTCATCTGACGTTGCCTCGAGCAAGTGCACGAAGTGAGATGGGGAGAATCCTCGAGAAGCCATGAACCTTCCCCGTTTTGCCCGGTCTTTTTGTTTACTGTCCCAATCGGATGGAAACGGCCTGCCGCCAAACTTTCGCTCGTAAACGTCTTCTGCGCGCGCAAACCAGTCAACACCGTCGGGAAATGCCGCATCGACCGCGCTGTCGGGATCACAGCCCTTTTGCCGAAGTTCAAACGATAGCTTTTTGGGACCACAGCCACGATTAACCAGCTGGCGGGCCATGGAGGACGCATACCGCGCGTCGCTGAGCAATCCATCCGCTATCAACTCATCCGCTACAGCGTGGTAAAGATCATCGCCTTCAAGCCGCTTTCGAAAGCGGCGCTTAAGTTTGGTGATCATTTCCTGTGAGGAGTGTTCACGCCGAGCCAGCAGATCCATTGCTGCTCGGCGCACATCCGAGGAACGTACCTCCACCGGCGATTTATCCCTCAACAGGCTCCTCGACCGGCGCTGGATCTGGAGCAGCAGCAGCTTCAGGTTCTGGTGTCGGTAAATTCATGGTCTGACGTCGGATCTCATCCTCAATCTCAGTTGCGAGCGCAGGGTTATCGTCGAGGAACTTCGCAGCATTTGCCTTGCCCTGACCGATCTTGTCACCCTTGTACGCGTACCAAGCGCCTGACTTATCAACAAGATTAAGTTTTACGCCCCAGTCGAGTACCTCACCCATATGATAGATGCCCGCGCCATACATGATCTGGAATTCGGCCTGTTTAAATGGCGGTGATACTTTGTTCTTCACCACCTTAACCCGGGTTTCATTACCTACGATCTCGTCGCCTTCCTTGATCGCGCCAATGCGGCGAATGTCGAGACGAACCGACGAGTAAAACTTTAGGGCATTACCACCCGTTGTGGTCTCAGGACTTCCAAACATCACACCGATCTTCATACGAATCTGGTTGATGAAAATAACAAGGCAGTTAGTTTGCTTAATGGCGCCCGTGAGCTTACGCATTGCCTGACTGAGCAGTCGCGCCTGTAGGCCGACGTGGGAATCACCCATATCACCCTCGATTTCAGCTTTTGGCGTCAAGGCTGCGACCGAGTCGATAACCAGCACGTCTACAGCACCTGATCTCACCAGCATTTCTGACACTTCGAGTGCCTGCTCGCCGGTATCGGGCTGCGAGACGATTAAATCGTCCATCTGCACACCAAGTTTCTCAGCATACTGTGGATCCAGAGCATGTTCTGCGTCGACAAACGCGGCCGTGCCACCCAATTTTTGCGCTTCAGCGATGACCTGAAGCGTTAGTGTTGTCTTACCCGAAGACTCAGGACCATAGATCTCTACGATTCGTCCGCGTGGCAATCCGCCTATTCCCAAGGCAATGTCTAGACCAAGTGAGCCGGTGGATATTGCTGGAATTGCCACACGCTCCTGATCACCCATGCGCATGACGGTACCCTTTCCGAACTGACGTTCAATTTGCGCTAGTGCGGCATCCAAGGCCTTTTGCTTATTCGGGTCCATGAGTCTCTCCGTAAGAATTAAGTACTGTATATATAATCAGTATTTTTCGATGAAATTGCAATGCAGTTTACTTGGCTTTTTCACGTTTGAAATCAGCCTATCTAATCCCCTGTCGCCTAAAGCGACAGGGGATGTCATCTACGCATGCCTAGGGCTCGTCGCCAAAGATTCCGATGCGCTTCTCGCCCGAGCCACTCACGCTAGCGCGATACATGCCCGGGGTATTAAAGACCATAGACACCTCGCCACCGGCATCTACCGCCACAATACCGCCATTGCCACCCGCTACCACTAGTTCATCCATAATGACGGTCTCCGCGGCTTCTTGAAGGTTCTGTCCAGCAAACTGCATACGCGCGCAAATATCCCTCGCCACCGTATGACGGATGAAATATTCACCATGGCCCGTCGCAGAGACCGCACAAGACTGATTATCAGCATAAGTCCCAGCACCTATTACTGGCGCATCACCTATCCTTCCCCACCGCTTGCCGGTCATGCCACCGGTAGAGGTACCCGCAATCAGGTTGCCTTCTGAATCGAGCACCACCACACCAACGGTACCGAACTTATAATCGACATGAGGCTCTGCACCCGCCTGCTTGCGTGCTTTATAGGACTCAAGGGCACGTTTACGCCGCTCGGTCTCAAAATACGCTGGCGATACCTCAGAAATACCCAACTCCCTCGCAAACTGTTCAGCACCTCTGGAGGCGAGCATGACATGCGGTGACTGTTCCATTACGGCTCTCGCAAGCGCGATAGGAGACCGAACAGTAGTGACACCCGCAACCGCGCCCGCATCCAGCTGCTCTCCGTGCATAATCGACGCATCGAGCTCATGGTGCCCGTCCCAGGTATAGACGGAACCTTTACCCGCGTTGAACAAGGGCGAATCCTCCATGCGCTGGATAATGGCCACAACCACATCGAGGCCCTCTTCACCGGCTTTGAGCTGCTGATAGCCATCGGATATCGCCCTGTCGAGAAAGCTGCGATATTCAGCCTCGACCTCGGCACTCATGCGATCGCGTTCGATCGTCCCCGCTCCGCCGTGTAGGGCAATCGCGACGGGCTGATCCGCAGCCACAACCCAAAGAGGCAGAAAACACAGCAGTACGCCACTAACGAACCGCACGATCACTCGCCGTCGTGTCGGAATACAGCGCCCGCCTTCATCACGAAGTTGGGTCGCTCCAATACCCGCACATCCTCGAGAGGATTTTCACTGAACGCGACAATATCAGCGTAAAATCCGGGGGCGATCTGCCCCAACTCATCCTCGACATTAAGTAAATCAGCAGCGTTTACCGTTGCCGACTGTATCGCCTCCATGATGGGCATGCCGGCCTCAACCATGAACCGAAACTCTTTGCCGTTGGCTCCGTGCGGGGACACGCCAGCATCAGTGCCAAACGCAATTTTGACCCCCGACTTGTATGCCGCACCAAAGGTATCTTGTATCTGGGGGCCAATCGCCGCGGCCTTTGGACGCACCACTGCCGGCAATTTGTTATCGAGCTCTGCTAGGTCACCTACCCATTTGCCCGCGGAGATGGTGGGAACGTACCAAGTACCCTTTTTGCGCATTAGGCGCATGGCTTCTTCGTCCATGTACGTTCCGTGCTCTACTGAGTCGACACCCGCTCTAATGGCACGTTTCATACCGAGCGCACCATGGGCGTGAACTGCCACCACGAAATCGTAGTCCTTCGCCGCTTTAACCACGGCTTCAAGCTCTTCATCCGTGAACTGTGGGTTATCACCACTCTTGGCAAGCGACAAGACACCCCCGGTCACCGTCAACTTAACAACGTCACTCCCGTCCTTGTATCGCTGTCTTACCGCTTTGTAGGCGTCAGCAGGCCCGTTAATCACACCGTCCTTTGGTCCGGGGTCACCACGCAAATCAGACCTAACCCCATTCGTTGGGTCCGCATGACCACCCGTGGTCGCCATTGCCTTGCCGGCCGCGAATATCCGGGGGCCCGCGACAATGTTTTTTGCAATTGCATCACGTAACGCAAAGCTGGCTTGGATATCTCCTGCACCCAGATCCCGAACAGTGGTGAAACCCGCATCCAAGGTTCGTCGCGCAAACACGGTTGACCGCAGTGCAATATCGGCCGAGTTCATGAAGAACTCTTCAGAGTAACTCGCGGGCGGATCAAGCTCACCGTCAAGGTGGACGTGCATATCCATGAAGCCTGGGGAGACATAAGCGGCACTTAGGTCGATCACAGTGCTGCCTTCTGGCGTGAGGAAACCGTCGTCTACCGAGACAACCCGACCGCCGTCTATGGTTATTGTTTGCTTCTCGAGGAGATCACCCTCCTTGGTATCGAAAAGGAATCCTGCGTGTAACACGGTGGCGGCTAGTGCAGATTGGGTGCCGAGGGTTGCTAAGAGAGCGAGCGCTGTTCTGATCATAAAAAATCCATGCGTTTTTTAGTATTGTGACGTGACGATAGCGGCTAAAACAGGTATCGACCAGTACCCAGTAGGAAACAGCTGAGATTAATCTAGGCATAACCGAATAACGCCGGTTTTATGCCTGGCTCGGGATTTAAACGAGGTCACTTTTAACCTATCCTCGTCGTTTCGAATTTGACCATGCCGCAGTTCATGCCGACGACCCCGGACACAAGTCAGCACACGCCGATGATGCGCCAGTTCCTGGCCATTAAAGAGGCGCACCCGGACGAGCTGCTGTTCTACCGCATGGGCGATTTCTACGAGCTCTTTTATCGCGATGCGGAGATTGCAGCACCCGTGCTCGACATCACGCTGACGTCGCGTGGGAAGTCAGCTGGCGAACCCATCCCGATGGCCGGCGTGCCCTACCACGCCGCTGAGAGCTACCTAGCGAAGCTTGTCCGGGCGGGATTCTCCGTCGCCATTGCGGAGCAAATTGGTGACCCCAACGAATCGAAAGGACCGGTCGAAAGAAAGGTGGTTCGCGTTGTCACACCGGGCACACTAACCGATGAATCCTTGCTCGACGCCAGTGGTGATGCACTGATTGTATCGGTAGTCAGGCGCCAGCTCAGCACCGGTATCGCCTGGATGGATCTGAGTAGCGGGCGATTTCTGGTTACCGAAGTTGAGTGTGATGAAGCCCTCAGTGCGGAATTACAGCGGCTGTCTCCTGCTGAGTTACTGCTCCCTGACGATGCGAGCATCCCGACACTGGCCGACCATGTCGCAATCAGACGTCTCACAGCCTGGCAATTCGATGAAGACAGCGCCCGTACCCAGCTGAATCAGCACTTTCAGACACGAGATTTAAGTGGATTTGGTTGCGACGACCTGTCGCTGGCCATCGCGGCGGCAGGCTGTCTGCTCGAGTACGTTAAAGATACTCAGCGCAAAGAATTGCCACACCTCACTTCCATGCGTCATGAGCGTCAAAGCGACTCAGTCATTCTCGATGCGGCAACACGTCGAAATCTCGAAATTGATCTGAACTTACAGGGCGGTGAAGGCAACACATTATTCTCGGTTTACAACTCGACTGTAACGGCCATGGGTACGCGCCACCTTAGGCGCTGGCTACACAGACCTATAAGGGTCCGCTCTGTACTAGAAGATCGCCTGGATGCTGTCTCGCGCCTCGCTCTGAACTATGCGTTTGAGACAACGCGACAGGCACTCAAGCCCATCTCAGATCTTGAGCGCATCTTGGCAAGAGTCGCATTGCGGTCTTCACGGCCTCGAGACCTCACGCGTCTGCGGGATAGCCTGTGGGCGTTACCGGCACTAATCGCAGCTACGCCACAAGACACCAATCTACTTCAAAGACTGCAGGGTAATGTCGGTCAGTATCCCGAGCTCTGTGAGCTTCTGAGTAAAGCTCTCGTTGAGTCACCCCCTGTCGTCATTAGGGATGGTGGCGTTCTCGCTGAAGGCTATGACGAAGAGCTTGATGAACTGCGCGGTATTAGTGAGAACGCAGGTGAATACCTCGTTGATATTGAGCGTCGCGAACGGGAGGCCACCGGGCTATCGACCCTAAAAGTCGGTTACAACAGGGTTCATGGGTATTACATCGAAATCAGTCGACAGCAATCGGATCACGCCCCTGACACCTACCAGCGCCGGCAGACGCTCAAAAACGTGGAACGATTCATCACACCCGAGCTGAAGCAGTTCGAAGACAAAGCCTTGTCCAGCCGAAGTCGCGCCCTCGCACGAGAAAAGTTCCTGTATGAGGCCTTGGTAGAACGGATCGCAGAGGACCTGCTGCCGCTACAAACGACATCGCGAGCCATCTGCGATCTCGATGTGCTCGCCTGTTTCGCCGAGCGCGCTGATGCTCTATCACTGAGCCGTCCCTCGTTTAACGACGAAGCACAGCTCGATATCTCGAATGGGCGACACCCCGTTGTTGAGCAAGTCAGCGATAAGCCATTTATCGCCAACAACACCCTGCTCAACGAACAGAGGCGCATGCTACTTATCACGGGGCCCAATATGGGCGGTAAATCAACGTATATGCGTCAAAACGCGCTCATTGTTCTCTTAGCGCATTGCGGCGCTTTTGTGCCAGCTGACAGCGTTGCCTTATCACTGGTTGATCGAATCTTCACGCGCATTGGTTCTTCAGACGATCTGGCAAGCGGCTTGTCCACTTTCATGGTCGAAATGACCGAAACGGCCAATATCCTGCACAACGCCACGGAGAAAAGCCTCGTGCTCATGGATGAGGTTGGTCGAGGCACCAGCACGTTTGATGGGTTGAGCATCGCCTGGGCATCGGCCGTCGCACTCGCAGAACGAGTCCGGGCGCTTACCTTTTTTGCGACCCACTATTTCGAGCTGACAGCCCTTCCCGATGATCACGCCTCAATGGCCAACGTTCATTTGGACGCTAAGGAACACGAAGACCACGTTGTGTTCATGCATCACATTCAGGAAGGACCTGCGAATCGCAGTTTTGGGTTAGAAGTTGCTAAACTAGCGGGTGTTCCGGCGGAGGTATTATTTCACGCTCGGCAGAAACTTGGCGAACTCGAGAGTCACCAGATGGTAGAGCGTCCACCGGCCATGGGTGGGCAAGAAGATCTTTTCAGTCCACCCACAGTCAATAGTCCAGTCCTAGACGTCTTGTCCGACATTGATCCTGATCAACTGTCGCCCAAAGAGGCGTTGGACACCCTGTATATGATGAAAACTTTACTAGACACGTAGTTCGTCTTAAAATTTTGACGCTCGCTGCGGTAAATCACTAAGTAAAGCGGGTATTGAGGGAAACACTATGACATTCGTCGTTGGCGAAGACTGCATTAAATGTAAACACACGGACTGCGTGGAAGTGTGTCCAGTGGACTGCTTTTACGAAGGTCCAAACTTTTTGGTGATCCACCCGGATGAGTGCATCGACTGCGCACTCTGCGAGCCCGAGTGCCCCATTGACGCGATTTTTTCTGAAGACGAAGTACCCGCAGACCAGGAAGACTTCCTTGAACTCAACGCGGAACTGGCCGAGATCTGGCCCAACATCACAGAAAAGAAAGACGCGCCAGATGACGCCGCTGATTGGGAAGGAAAGCCCGGCAAACTTGCGCTCTTGGAGCGCTAGTCCTCAGGCCAGCAATTCCTCTTCCGACAGGCCATCACGCAGCGCGGCGCGCTTTAGCCTAGCCAATGCGTCAATCTGTATCTGCCTCACCCGCTCTCGGGTGAGGCCAACCACTTCTCCCACAGCCTCCAAGGTTGAAGCTTCGTAGCCCATCAGACCGAATCGTCTAGCCAGTATCTCGCGCTGACGATCTGGAAGATCGTCCAGCCACTCCTCGAGACACCCCTCGACCTTCTCATCATCGACGAGTGAAAGCGGATTGTCCTCCACATGTGAAGAGACGGTATCAACAAGGCTTCGCTCAGTGTCATCGGACAGTTGATTATCAACGGAGGTGATTTTTTCGGACAGCTTGAGTAGTTTGCTTACCTCGCCGGGGTCGCGATCGAGGACGTCGGCGATTTCGCTCGTCGACGGTTCGCGCCTCAATGAGCTCCTTAACTCACGGGTGCACCGCACAATCGTATTGATGTCTTTCTGAATATGAATCGGTAGCCTGATTGTTCTAACTTGGTTCATTATCGCGCGCTCAATACTTTGGCGAATCCACCACGTAGCGTAGGTAGAGAATCGAAAGCCGCGCTCCGGATCAAACTTTTCAACAGCGCGCATCAACCCGAGATTCCCCTCTTCAATAAGGTCAAGAAGTGGTAGACCACGATTCGTGTACCGCTTCGCAATCATCACCACTAGGCGCAAATTACTGTTGATCATCCGATGGCGAGCCGACTCGTCGCCGGCTAGAGACGCACTCGCGACCAGAATCTCTTCAGCTGCTGTTAGAAGTGGTGTCGATCCAATCTCGTCGAGATAAAGCTGCACTGAGTCGATGTCACGAGGTATCTCCGAAGGTGCCTGTGAATCTCGAGTTCCCGTCGTTTCAGTTTGAAAATTTAATGCGGCCTCGCTGGCTGCAGCTGCTTCAAGTGTTTCCAGAGCTGCCATGAGAGTGTTCCCCCTCTTTGGCGACCCACACTCCTACCGACGTCTGGGAAGCAATGTCAGCGGGTCTATGGGCTGCCCCCGCCTACGCAACTCGAAGTGAAGTTTCACTGTATCTGTTCCACTGCTGCCCATGGTCGCAATTTGCTGCCCTGCCCGTATGTTCATGTTCTCCGAGACAAGCAATTGTTCGTTGTGACCGTAGGCACTCAAGTACGTATCATTGTGTTTAATGATTAGTAGCGAGCCGTAGCCCGTTACGCCCGTCCCGGCATAAACTACCTTTCCTGCCGCCACAGCCTTCACCGGGTCCCCTCGCTTACCGGCAATATCGATGCCCTTGTGGCGATTGCTCGAATAGATTCGAACAACCTTCCCTGCTGAGGGCCAGCGCCAGCGCGACACGGGTTGTGACTTATTCACACTACCACTTGGCACTTGTGACTTTGATGACGGTTTGGTTACCGATGTCACTTTTGACTGCTTCGAAGCCGTTTTATTCGTCGTTTTGGGCGGTGGAGAGGCTTTGACCGCAACTTTTGGTGCTCTTGTCGACGGCTGAGGCGCTGGTCTTGCTGTTCTGAGCATCTGCCCTACTTTGATGATATAGGGCGACTGAATACCGTTCCGTGCGGCTAACTCGCGGAAATCAATACCCAACCGAAAAGCGATGGAATACATCGTGTCACCTTTCACCACGACATAGGGTTTTCCCTCTTCTAGCTTGGAACCGTAATCCTTAGTGCGGGTAGCATTACCACCACTTTGGTTTGTTTTTTCCCAGGGTCGCAAGTTATCGGGATCTGTTCCAGAGCACCCTGTAAGCCATGTCATTAACACGAGGGTGGCTAACAGCACACGCATGGCAGGAGGATTGACCAAGACCTAGTGCTCGACAGACCCGACTGACAACAATAGTGAAACGAGTCCAGCACCCAGAGTAAAAGCAAGAAGGCACAGCAAAAGCATAGGCTCACCTACCAACTCCTCGTAGGTCTGAGGAGATACGGGCATACTCTGCACGACTCGGTTTTCACCGTTCCGATCGATCACCGACGAGATCGGTTGCTGCCAAGGCCACAACATAATAACTGATCCCAACAGGAAGCCATAAAGGATTGCCATGGTGGCCCGCTGAGCGCGCGCCAGCAGCGCTTTTAGCAGCCGAGAAAAGACCAGAAGGCCACAGAGACAACCCAGCGCGAAAAGACCAACGGTAACGAGATCAACATTGACGAGCGCACCGATCACCGGTTGGTACATCCCCAGAATGAGCAACAGAAAACTACCCGAAATGCCCGGAAGTAGCATGGCGGATATGGCGATAGCACCGGCGAAGAAAACACTGATGGGGCCAACGGGCAGTTGAGTTGCCTGCATTAAAGCGATGACCGTAGCTACGCCTGCACCTGTGAGCCATAGCGCGTAATCACGTCCTGTCCAGTCGATGCAACTTGTGTAAAAGAGGTGTATCGCACTAGACAAAATCAAACCGCAAAACAGTGCCCACAACGGTAGCGGATAATTCAGAAGTAACCAGTTAAGCAGGGAGGCTAGTGCGACGACAGAAGAGAGTATTCCGGCACCGACGGCAACCAAAAAGTTTCCATCAACATGCGCCCAGGCGTCTTTGACCTTTCCTGACATCACCATGCGTAGAGCATCGATACCGACACTGGCAATGGCCCCGATAAACCGATCGTAGATACCGGTGATGAGTGCGATCGTTCCGCCAGATACGCCAGGCACAAGGTCTGCCGCACCCATGGCGATCCCGCGGAGATATAGCCCCAGCCAATGATGCCTACTGAGGCTCATCGTTGAAGCCCTTCGCGCATGGGAACAAAGAACACATCTTCAACAATCGTTTCTTCGAACCCTTCTTCGGTTAATTGAATCTGTATAAGTTTCTGTGAATCGCCACCCACAGGCAAAAGTAATAGACCGCCCGATGCGAGCTGAGAGACCAAATTCTCAGGTACTGTCTCAGGTGCAGCGGCGCCCAGAATGACATCAAAAGGCGCAAACTCCTCCCAACCCTCAAAGCCATCACCATGCTTACAGCGTACATTTCGCGCCTTGAGTTTGCGAAGTCGCACCCGTGCCTTGTCCAGCAGCGGCTTGATGCGCTCAACCGAGTAAATTTCATCGGCCACCTTCGACAAGACCGCACTTTGATATCCGGAGCCCGTGCCCAGTTCCAACACCCGTTTTGGCCTACCAGCCTGTAAAGCCAGCTCCGTCATCCTTGCAACGATGTATGGTTGACTCAGGGTTTGATTGAATCCAATCGGTAGTGCGGTGTCTTCATAAGCTCTATGGGACAAAGCTTCATCAACGAACAAGTGTCTAGGCGTCTCTGTCATCGCTTCGAGCACCTGCTCGTGGACAATGCCCTGTGCCTTCAAACGCTCAATGAGTCTCAGTCGCGTTCGTTGCGACGTCATGCCGATGCCGCGAAGATCAGTCACTGGGATGGACTCTCCTTTAGCAACACAACTGCGTGCACTGAAATCCCTTCCTCTCGTCCCACGAAACCCAGCCTTTCCGTCGTCGTCGCTTTGACATTGATTTGATCTATATCGCCGCCTAGATCCTCCGAGAGATTCTGACGCATGGCGGCAATATGTGAGGCGAGTTTGGGTGCTTGCGCAATAATTGTGAGGTCGGCATTGCCCAATGCGAAACCCCGCGCTTTAACCAGCGCCACCACCTGCCTCAATAGCTGTCGACTATCAGCGCCCTCGAAGGTTGGATCATCATCAGGGAAATGGTGTCCAATATCACCAAGTGCAAGCGCACCCAAAAAGGCATCCGTGAGCGCGTGAAGTGCTACGTCACCGTCCGAATGCGCCATCAGGCCATTTTGGTGCGCGATACGAACGCCACAAAGCATGATGTGATCACCGTCGCCAAATGCGTGCACGTCATAGCCATGACCAATTCTCATGAGTCGATCTCCTCTGCCATGCGCCGCAAGATAATCTCTGCAAACGCCAAATCGACAGGTAGGGTTACTTTAATGTTGGTTGAGGGCCCCTCGAGAATCGACACAGGAAAGCCCGATAACTCCATGGCCATCGACTCATCCGTTATCGGCAACTGATCGTTCAGTGCAGACGATAACGCTGTCTCAAGCTCAGACAACCGGAACATTTGAGGTGTTTGTGCCCGCCACACAACGCGTCGATCTAAGGATTCACTTACCCTCATACTCGAAGACACACGTTTCAATGTATCGGTGGAGGCTTGAGCAAGTACGGTACCCACTCCACTTTCGATCGTATGATCGATCAGCTGTCGCAATACAGAGACCGAAATACAGGGACGCGCCGCATCGTGGATGAGCACCCAGTCATCGGAGCTCGCATGCGGCGGGATGGCCTGAAGGCCCGATAGTACTGAATCTGCTCGCTCACTGCCTCCCGCTGCCCGGAATACCCGCGGATCTGAAAGGCTTTCGATAGAGTCGGCACGTCGATCACTCGGGTCCAAAACGACCACCAAACCACGTATATCGGGACAGGCCAACAAGGCGCTCAAGGTATGCTCGAGGATCGGTACGCCATTGACCAGAAGGTACTGCTTTGGCACTTCCGCCGCCATTCGCCTGCCACTGCCGGCGGCCGGTACAACTGCCCAGATACTGCTACTCACGGAGACTTCTCTTCGGTGTCATCATCGACAAAAAGAATAAACTCCTCTCCTTGCCGAACCAATCCGAGTTCCTCGCGCGCGACGGCCTCGAGCATCTCATCGCCCTCTTGAAGCTCAAGCACCTGGCGCGCTAGCGCGTCGTTACGCTCTCTGAGCAACTGATTGCCCTCCTCACCCATGCGGACCTGTGCTTCAAGTCCTTGTCGCTCGCGAATACCGCCTTCACCCAGCCATAGTCGGTACTGTACGAGGAGCAGCAGCCCCAGAAGCCCTAGCAGCAGGGGCCGCATTAAATCAGGCGCCCCGTTCCAATTCCGCTCTGCCTCGGTAAGGAGCGGTCATGCCGAGTTCGGCCTCAATGCGCAAAAGCCGGTTGTATTTCGCCACGCGGTCAGATCGACAAAGTGAACCCGTTTTAATTTGTCCTGCGCCCGTGCCCACAGCAAGGTCGGCAATCGTGGCGTCTTCAGTCTCACCACTGCGGTGAGAGATGACCGCTGTAAAGCCTGCATCCTGAGCCATTTTGATGGCATCGAGGGTCTCGCTCAGTGACCCTATTTGATTGAACTTAATCAGGATCGAGTTACCAATATTCTCGTCAATTCCGCGTTTCAATATGCTGGTGTTGGTAACGAATAGATCATCACCCACGAGTTGGACTCTATCTCCGAGTTGCTTGGTGAGGTAAGCCCAACCAACCCAGTCAGATTCATCCAAACCATCCTCAATCGATACGATGGGGTGAGCGCCAGCGAGATCAGCCAGATAGTCGGAAAATCCTTCGCTTGAAAAAGAGCGCCCCTCGCCCGACAGATGGTATTCACCGTCTCGATAGAATTCGGAGGCAGCACAATCTAGTGCCAGTGTTATGTCCTCGCCGAGGACATAACCCGCATTCGCTACCGCCTCAGCAATGACCTCAAGCGCCGCAGAATTCGATGGCAAATCAGGCGCAAAGCCTCCCTCATCACCGACAGATGTCGCCATACCGCGCGCACCCAGCACTTTCTTAAGGTTGTGGAAGATTTCCGCACCCACTCGCAGCGCCTCTGCGAAGGATGTCGCGGATACAGGCTGAATCATGAACTCCTGAATATCGACATTGTTATCAGCATGCTCTCCACCATTGAGGATATTCATCATGGGTACAGGCATTGTCAGCTGCGCAGTGCCGGCAAGATTCGCGATATGCTGATACAAGGGTATTTTTGCCGATTGAGCCGCGGCGCGGGCGGTCGCTAAAGAGACAGCCAAAATAGCGTTTGCGCCATATTTGCTCTTATTGGGCGTACCGTCGGCATCCAGCATGCGCTGATCGACCGCACGCTGATCCATGGCATCATGACCAATCAAACATTCGCGAATAGGTCCGTTCACGTTGGCAACAGCAGTCAGTACGCCTTTACCCAAATAACGCGAAGGGTCAGCATCTCGCAATTCAAGCGCCTCTCGCGAACCTGTGCTTGCGCCTGATGGTGCATAAGCTACACCAACGGTCTCGTCATCCAAGGTAACCTCGACCATCACCGTAGGGTTTCCTCGAGAGTCCATGACCTCAAACGCCCGAATATCGATAATTTCGCTCACCACTTACTCCACTTAGTGTCAGTTAATTTCCAGTTGAGGTAGCCCTTTGACGAGATCGTCGATGGCTTTTACTTGTTCCAAAAATGGCCGCAGCTGCTGTAAGGGCAAAGCACTGGGCCCATCACACAACGCCTTATCTGGATCCGGGTGTGATTCCAAAAAGAGTCCTGCCAGGCCGGTTGCCATACCGGCCCTTGCTAGCTCTACCACCTGGGATCGGCGGCCACCAGAGGCTGCATCACCGGGGTCTCGACGCTGTAATGCATGAGTAACGTCAAAGATGACCGGCACGTCGCCAGTCGTTTTGCGCATGACGCCGAACCCCAACATATCGACCACCAAGTTGTCGTAGCCGAAGTTGCTGCCGCGCTCGCAGATGATCAGACGGTCATTGCCACACTCTCTAAACTTATGAACGATGTTGCTCATCTGTTCAGGGCTCAGAAACTGAGGCTTTTTGATATTGATGGCAGCTCCCGTCTCTGCCATAGCTCGCACAAGATCTGTCTGGCGCGCTAGAAAAGCTGGTAGCTGAATAATATCGACCACGCTGGCGGCAGGTGCGGCCTCTTCCGGCGTATGGACGTCGGTAATGGTGGCTAGGCCCGTAGTCTTTTTAACCTCCTCAAAGATCGCAAGTCCTTTCTCCAGTCCGGGACCGCGAAACGAGTTGATTGAGGAACGGTTTGCCTTGTCATAAGACGCTTTGAACACCAGAGGAATAGTTAGCTCAGCGCATATTTCCTGGTAAGTGCCCGCAACATCGACGGCAAACTGTTCCGACTCCAAGACATTGACCCCACCAACGAGGACAAAGGATTTGTCGTTAGCAAATGTGACGTCGCCGATTCTAACGGTTTTCTGCGCCATCAGTGCTTAACCTCAACCGCTGCATTAATGAAGCTTGAAAACAGCGGATGACCGCCGCGCGGGCGGGAAGTAAACTCTGGGTGGAACTGGCAGGCCACAAACCAGGGGTGATCGGCAAGCTCAACCATTTCCACCAGACCTTGATCCTGCGACCAGCCCGAAATCGTCATGCCCTCGGCCTCTAGCTTTGGTACCAGCGTATTGTTCACTTCATAACGATGACGATGACGCTCTCTAACGACGTCACTGCCATAGATCTCCCGCGTTTTCGTGCCGTCGACCAGATAGCAAGGCTGTGATCCCAAGCGCATCGTGCCGCCCATATCCGAGTGCTCATCACGAACTTCGATATCGCCCGTTTCTGTCTGCCATTCGGTGATAAGGCCGATGACGGGATATGGAGTATCAATATTCATTTCGGTCGAATGCGCGCCCTCGAGGCCACATACGTTCCGAGCAAACTCAATCATGGCCATATGCATACCTAGACAAATACCGAGGTAAGGTTTCTTGTTTTCCCTCGCGTACTTCACTGCTGCAATTTTGCCTTCAATGCCGCGGTCACCAAAGCCACCGGGGACCAAAATAGCGTCCAGCGTTGCCAAAATATCGGTTCCCTGCGTTTCGAGGTCCTCCGCATCAATGTATTCGATATCAACGTGCGTATTGGTATGCAAACCCGCATGCCCGAGGGCCTCATTCAGCGACTTGTAAGCATCAATGAGATCAGTGTATTTACCCACCATTCCTACTTTCACCCCAGCACGTCGCTCGGCGAAGTCTCTAGCGACAACATCATCCCACTCGGTGAAGTCAGCATCACTGGGCGACATGCCAAACCGCTCGAGAATGTAGTCGTCGAGGCCCTTTTCATGCAGATTTTTGGGAATCTTATAAATGGAATCAGCATCCAGCACAGGAATCACTGCCCGCTCTTCAACGTTGGTAAAAAGCGAGATCTTTTGGCGGGCGCTGTCATCGATTTCAACAGAGCATCGGCACAACAATACATCCGCCTGAAGACCTATGGAGCGCAGTTCCTTGACCGAGTGCTGAGTTGGCTTAGTTTTAATTTCACCCGCAGTAGGAATGTAGGGCACAAGAGTGAGGTGCATGAGCAATGCGCGCGATGCACCCGCCTCCAGCTTCAACTGCCTCAGCGCTTCCAGGAACGGTTGGCTTTCGATATCACCGACGGTACCTCCCACCTCAACGACAGCCACATCGGCTCCCTCGGCACCCGCAATCACACGTCGCTTGATCTCATCTGTGATATGAGGAATGACCTGAACAGTTCCGCCTAAGTAGTCGCCACGACGCTCTTTCCTCAAAACCTCGTCGTAAACCTGACCGGTGGTGAAGTTATTGCGCTTGGACATCGTAGCGCGAGTGAAACGCTCGTAGTGACCGAGATCCAGATCTGTCTCCGCACCGTCGTCGGTAACGAAAACTTCCCCGTGCTGAAACGGACTCATCGTCCCCGGATCAACGTTGATATACGGGTCTAATTTCAGAAGTGTGACTTTGAGGCCGCGCGCCTCGAGCACAGCAGCGAGCGATGCCGCCGCTATCCCTTTTCCTAACGAGGAAACAACACCGCCGGTAACAAAAACGTATCGCGTCATGAACTCCACCAAAGCAAGAGGAACTGTGGGGCGGCGAACAAACGGTTGCCGACAGCATAGCTCCGATGGGCGTTCAGCTTACCAAAGAGTCTTCACCCGCTCAATTTAGAAAAATTATTTTTGGAGGCGTCCAGACCGGTACTAATCCTCCTTTACAGAGGTTCAATTTTGAGCAGTCTGAGACCAGCCCGACATCAGGAATGGCAATAATCTCATCACCGACTTGCACCAGCGGATAACACCCTCGTAAATAGGGCGGGACGCCCGCTTCCTGGAGCCATTGCCCTATGGAACGCCGCGGCCGCTGCCCAAGCGATACAGCCTCTCCGGGACGCGGTGCTCTGACCCGAATGGAGACACCCGCGGGCAACCCCATATCGGCCTCTTGCCATGCAATAGAGCCCCATCTGCCTGTGAGCGCGCCACCGACCTCACACGACATATCGAAGTCACGATCAATGTCTACAGGATAAAGATGGATACCCTGACGCCATCGCTGCAAAAGATAGCCCCCTACTCTCAATTCCGGCAGCTTGTCTGCCTGCGAGTGCATGCACTGACGAGCGAACTCCTCCAATGCCACAAACTCAGGTGCAGGAGCATTT
>CACCPA010000021.1 GCA_902547755.1 Halieaceae bacterium
TCCTGAGTTCTGTCCCTCGCTCATTTGCGTCGTTGCCAAAATACGCGCGTCATAATCGCGAATTTCGATGTCGGGGTCGTCCCACGCCGCAACCAGCGAATAGCTGGGCTCTTCAATTGCTGAGGTTGAACTAACGAACAAGGTTATGGCCAGCGCCGCGAAACCACTCAACACAAACGCGAATTTCCGCATCACTAAGATCCTCTAGAGGTGGTTAATGAGTCGTACGCAACACGCTCGAGCCAGATCAATGACAACATGGCCAAAATCGTCTGCCGTGAGTCGCAGTCGCAGTAATCAGCTATACGCAATCGGTCCCAGGTCGCGACACTGCATCGAGACCCGCTTGCCACCATCAAGCACGCGTTGCCCGAGTTCGACAAACCCCCGTTTGCTATGAAAGTGCAGCGAGTGTGTATTGGGCGGCTCGATATCCATCTCGGCGGTCATGACCTTGCACCCATCAGCCAGCGCCATTGCGGAGAGTTCGTCATACAGTTGGTGCCCCAGACCCTGCCCCCGCGCGTCCTCGGCCAGCACAATGCGATCCACATAGACCATGTCTCGCAAATGTGTTTCAAACCACTGATAATTTCCGTTGTCGTAGGGCGCCTCATTGCGCATGGCAATAACAAAACCTAGCAAGCGCTCCCCGTCGTCAATCACCAGGCAATAGCTACAGACGTCAAACAGTTCGAGAAAGCGGTGTGCATCCATGGGGCTAGTGACCGCGACAAACACCTCGTTTAACTCGGCAATTTGCGATGCATCAGTGGGGTTGGCTGACCTAATTTTCATGAATTCATCATCTCGTCGCGGCGCATGCCAATCTTGGCTCCGCCGGCACACACGGTGACCCTAAAATACTGTTTTCTCGCATTTTCCGATTAGTTTCAGGAGGAGAGTTTATACGTATCTATTAGCCTGAAAAAACGCGCATTTACCCGCTTATCGCATCTCCAATGAGGGTCCGGGCAAATCCCTTGACCTCTACCCCACGGTACTCGATACTCGTTCGCGCTTGCTGTTTTGCCAAGCGCCCTCTGGGGGGGGGGCTTCAGAATAAAAACTTGGAGACACACCGGATGTTAGAACAACTGTACTCGGCGCCACCAATTCTGGGATTGGTCGGTCTCGCCATTGCTTTCTTTATTTACACGGTCATGTCACGCCGGGAAATCCCGGATGGTGAGGTTCAGAAAATTGGCGAACAGATCCACTTGGGCGCCATGGTTTTCATGAAACGTGAATACACGTATCTCTTTATTTTTGCCGCCGTATTGTTAGGACTGATTCTGCTGTCAGACCTTGGCAATGACACTGCCTTGTCGTTCGTTGTTGGCGCGTCGTCATCGGCCCTTGCCGGTTGGCTAGGTATGTATGCTGCCACTAAAGCGAACGTAAGAACGGCTGTCGCGGCAAACGAAGAAGGTGCATCAAGCGCACTCTCTGTCGCATTCTACGGTGGCTCTATCATGGGTCTCTGTGTCGCCTCATTGGGTCTTATTGGTCTGGGTAGTTTGTACTTCTACTTTGGTGGCGATCCTAAGACCGCGCATGCCATCCATGGTTTCGGTATGGGCGCATCGGTGGTCGCACTCTTCTCGCGCGTTGGCGGCGGCATCTTCACAAAGAGTGCTGACGTAGGCGCCGACTTGGTGGGTAAGATCGAAGCAGGGATTCCTGAAGACGACCCCCGTAACCCCGGTGTGATCGCTGACAACGTAGGCGACAATGTCGGCGACATTGCTGGCATGGGCTCTGATATTTTTGAGAGCTACTGTGGCTCAATGATCGCCTGTATGGCGATTGCAGCGACAATGAGCATCGACTCGCAAGCGGGCCTCATGTTCCTTCCGCTCGCACTGGCAAGTGTTGGCCTGCTCTCATCCGTCATTGGTATTTTGATCGTTCGGTCACGCTCGTCTTCTGAGCCTGCGACTGCGCTTCGCTACGGCACGTTTGCAGCGCCTATTATCTTCGTGGGCTTGGCCTACATGCTGGTGCAAGAGCTGGGTGTCGACACATCAGTTTGGTTTGCAGTCGTTACAGGTGCTATCGGTGGCGTCGCGATTGGCTTGATCACGGAGTACTACACGGGTGGTAAGCCAGTCAGAACGATAGCCGCTTCCGGTGAAACCGGTCCTGCTACTGTCATGATTACGGGATTGGCCGTTGGTATGCAGTCGGTTGTCCTTCCAGTCTTAGTTCTCGCAGCCATCATCTTTGCGTCGACGCAGCTTGCAGGCCTGTACGGCGTGGGTATTGCCGCGGTCGGTATGCTCGCGACAGTTGGCATCACGATGGCGATCGATGCCTACGGTCCCGTCGCTGATAACGCAGGTGGCATTGCCGAGATGGCGGGCATGGGCGAGGAAACCCGCGCCATTACTGATGGACTTGATGAGGTGGGAAATACCACAGCGGCCATCGGTAAAGGTTTTGCGATCGGTGCCGCTGCTTTGGCTGCCCTTGCCATCATCGCTGCGTTTGTAGAAACGGTATCGGCTAACAACCCGGGCTTCTCACTGGAGCTGTCGAACCCCACCGTACTGGTTGGTATGTTCATTGGAGGCACCATTCCATTCCTGATCGCTGCGATCACCATGACAGCGGTCGGAGAAGCTGCATTCGACATGATCAATGAGATCCGTCGGCAGTTTAAGGAGATTCCTGGACTCCTCGAGGGTACTGCAGACCCCGACACAGCACGTTGTGTTGATATTGCAACGACAGCGGCTCTTAAGCGCATGGTTTTGCCTGGCGTCATCGCTGTTGCATCGCCCGTCGCGGTAGGCTTCCTACTTGGTGCGGCATCGCTGGGCGGCATGCTCGCAGGTGCACTTCTCGGATGCGTTCTTATGGCATTGATGATGGCTAACGCCGGTGGTGCTTGGGATAACGCTAAAAAGTATGTCGAGAAAGGTAATCTGGGTGGCAAGGGCTCCGACACACACTCTGCGGTTGTGGTAGGCGACACTGTTGGTGACCCCTTCAAGGACACCTCAGGTCCCTCAATGAACATCCTGATCAACGTAATGGCTATCGTGAGCTTGGTGATCGCACCACTGCTCTGATCTAGTCTCGACCGACAGAAGTAACAGCGAAGAGGAGCCTAGCTCCTCTTTTTTCGTTCAATCTATATGCTCAATTTTTGATTAGTCATCAAAGAGGACGCTAGATTAATGTCTCCGTAACAATCAGGTATTAATCTCCTAACAAGTGGTGATAGCGTGATTGCCACGACCACGCCTCCAGCAAATTTTTAACCCAAGTGCTTAACGAAGGTGATGATCGGTTGGCAAATCGATTGTCCGGCAGCGTTTGTCTTAGAAAATAAGGCATCGCTCTAGGAGCACTGTCAGACGTAAACACAGTATGTATAAAGTTCGAACCTACAATGCGATCTCCTCAAAGGGGCTTGATCGGCTAAGCCGTGATTGCTTTGAAGTCAGTAGCGACATCAATGCGCCCAACGCCCTATTGCTGCGAAGCTATAAACTCTCGGATGCCGAGATTGGCGACTCTGTATCAGCCATCGCTCGCGCCGGCGCCGGCGTGAATAACATCCCTATCGAGCACTGCACCGAACGCGGTATCGTTGTTTTCAATACTCCCGGAGCGAACGCTAATGCAGTCAAGGAGCTCGTAGCGGCAGGGATGCTTCTCGCCTCGCGAGATATCGTGGGCGGCATGCGTTTCATCAACGAACTCGATCCATCGTTATCTTCAGAAGACATGGGCCCCCTACTCGAGGCTAACAAAAAGCAATTTGCCGGCTCTGAACTGCAGGGGAAAACGCTAGGTGTCCTTGGTCTTGGGGCAATCGGAAGCTTAATTGCGCGCCTAGGACTCGACCTGGGGATGGAAGTTGTTGGCTACGATCCTGCAATCTCTGTCGAGGCAGCCTGGCGCTTGCCTAGCTCAGTCAAGAAAATGGATAACATGCAGTCACTGTTTGCGCGGTCAGACTATGTATCTCTGCACATTCCGGTACTGGACAGCACTCGCGGTCTTATCAATGCAGATACCTTGTCTCATTTCAAAAAAGACGCCTGCCTACTCAACTTTGCCCGCGACCAAATCGTAAATACCGACGCCGTCGTTGCTGCGCTGGACAAGGGTCAGCTCCGTACCTACGTCACTGACTTTCCGCATCCGGCATTGCGAAATCGGTCAGATACCATCCTCATGCCGCATATCGGGGCAAGCACCGCTGAAGCTGAAGAAAACTGTGCCGTCATGGCGGCCGATCAGATCAAAGCGTTCCTCGATCACGGTAATATCAAAAATTCGGTGAACTTCCCTGCCATCGAGTTAGAGCGCATAACCGAATCGCGGCTCACTGTCACCAACCGCAACGCTCCCGGCACCTTGAGTCATATTCTCAACGTATTGGGCGATGCCAACCTGAACGTCGCTGACCTTCTTAACAAGAGTCGTGGCGACATTGCGTACAACCTGATCGACCTGAATTCTGAACCGAGCCTCGATGTACTCGATAAGATTCGTGCCTTGGAGGGCGTTATCAACGTTCGCCATCTAGGTAAACCCTGTTCGATCTGATGCGATTGGCGCCTCGAGAGCTGGGGCGAAGCGAAAAAACAAAGAGCGTGGCGAAGGTCGCGCTCACTTAATCTATTTTTTGCATTACGGGTCTATTCCTGATGTTTCCTCAACACAGTTTGCGTTACATTTTAGCGACGCGTTTAAGGCTTAGACGTTCGCAATCTAGATAATCACTGTGGTTTGGAGAAAAACATCATGCCCCACACTCAACTCAAGTCGTTGACGGTCGCACTGTCGCTATCCGGTTTGCTTTTCATCGCCACCGCCAGCGCGGCACCCATTGTGCAGCCCGGCGCCCCGGGCGCTAGCGGGCGCATTTTATCTGCCGAGGAAGCGGTCCAAATTACTGACACAAGTTTTTCGCCTGCGGATGTGAGCTTTATGCAAATGATGATTCCGCACCACCAGCAGGCGTTGGAAATGGCTGATTTGGTGGAAGGTCGAACCAACCGGCCTGAGCTTGTCGAAATCGCGGGGCGCATCAAAGCGTCGCAGAGCGATGAGATTGGTTTTATGGAGGGTTGGCTGAACGACCGGGGCGAGTCTGCGATGGCGCATGCACATCACATGCTCAGCGCCCATCACAAGATGGAAATGGGCATGGCCACCGATCAGCAAATGGCTGCATTGGGTGATTCTGAATCGGTAGGTTTCGACCGCCAGTTTTTACAGCTAATGATTCGTCACCACGAGGGCGCGGTGGACATGGTCAAGGACCTACTCGACAAGCCCGGTTCTGCCTACGACCCAATACTTTACGAGTTTGTCGGTGACGTTAAAAACGACCAGATGGTCGAGATAGAGCGCATGAACGCTCTGCTGGTCACGCTGTCAGACGACCCCCGCGCCAACCTCAAGTCTGGTCTCACCGATGCCGGTATCGCCATCAAAAACATGACCTTGGTGGCGTCGTTACCCAAGCCTGCAGGTTTTGTGGATCCCAATAATCCGGGGGAAATGGCCAAGGGCCCTGCGAAGAAAGAAGGTGAAGATGCCGAGGATGCGAAAGAGAAGAAGGCGTCTCCCATTGAGGGCGGGTCTCGCAAGCGTTCTCCACTGCTTAGCTTTTCGAATACGGACATGGCGTTCTCCGGCAATACGCTCGTTGCCGGGAGTTACCACGGCTTCAACGTCTACGATTTACAGGAAGACGGCATTCCCGAACTGTTGAGTTCAGTTGTCTGTCCGGGTGGGCAAGGTGACGTGAGCATTGTGGGTGATCTCTTGATCATGTCAGCACAGGAAACCCGAGGACGCCTCGACTGTGGTCTTCAGGGCATCTCAGAGGATGTCAGCGACGAGCGTTTCCGTGGGTTGCGTATCTTTGACATCAGCGATCTCGAGGCGCCGGTCCAAGTGGGCGCTGTACAGACCTGCCGCGGCTCTCACACCCATTCCGTGGTGTCAGGTCCAGGCGAGGATGGCAAGATTGTCGTCTACAACTCGGGCACCTCCAGCATCCGAGAGCGGGAGGAGATGGAGAGCTGCTTCGATGCTTCTCCTGGCGATCCGAGAACCGCGCTTTTCAGAATTGATGTCATTGAAATTCCGGTCGATGATCCTGGCGCGGCGAGAATCGTACACAGCCCTACCGTTTTTGCTGATGAAGAGACGGGGGCTATTGCTGGATTGTGGCGTGGTGGCGATCACGGTGATGACACACAGGAAACCCGTCGAACGGATCAGTGTCATGACATCACCGTTTTCCCCTCGAAGAACATTGCGGCAGGAGCCTGCTCAGGTAATGGTATTCTCTTCGACATCGCTGATCCCAGAGATCCAAAGCGAATCGATGTGGTGACAGACGCCGGGTTTGCCTACTGGCACTCCGCGACATTCAACAACGATGGCACCAAGATTCTGTTCACAGATGAATGGGGTGGCGGTGGTCGTGCGCGCTGCCGTGCGTTCGACCCTCTCGATTGGGGCGCCGACGCCATCTACGACATCGTTGACGGAGAGCTTGAGTATCGCAGCCACTTCAAAATGCCGGCCCCGCAACGTGAGTTTGAAAACTGCGTCGCGCACAACGGCTCAATTGTGCCCGTACCTGGTCGGGATATTTTTGTACAAGCCTGGTACCAAGGTGGCATCTCCGTTATCGACTTTACTGATTCGAGTAATCCCGTAGAGATTGCCTATTTCGACCGTGGACCTATCGACGCTGAGGAACTGGTAACGGGCGGCTTCTGGTCGACCTACTGGTACGGCAATCACATTTACGGCACCGAGATCATTCGCGGGCTGGACGTACTGACGCTTGAGGCGAGTGAGCACATTACTGCCAATGAAATCGCAGCTGCCGGGCTCGCTGATTACGATGGCGTGCTAAATCCTCAGCAACAGCTGCCAGTGACATGGCCAGATCATCCGGTAGTAGCGCTAGCACTGCTCGACCAGCTGGCTCGCAGGGGCGCGGCCGATGCTGCAACGGTAAAAGCCGCTAGTGATGCAATTGAAGCTGCTCGTGCAAGCTTTGATGCCGGCGAATCGAATCGGCGCTCTGCCCGCTCAATTGAAGGACTGGCCACCAAGCTGGCGTCGTCGGATGACGGTAAGCCGGCTGCGGAGGTAATGCGAGCCGTGGCGGCGAAGCTACGCGAGCCCCAACTCACTAGTAATGGCGCTGACTAATGTGATGACACAATCGGCTACCATGCGTTCTCTGTGGTGGGCGATGCTGATACTTGGCAGCGGCATGTTCGTAGCCGCCCTGTATTGGCAATACGCGCTGGGCGAGGACCCCTGTCAGGTGTGTATTCACGCTCGCTTGTGGGTGGTCGCGATCGCGCTCGTTGGTGCGACTATGCTGGTTCTGCCGAGCAATACCGGCATAGGGTCAGGCGGTCTCGTCCTCTTACTGGTATCCAGTATCGGACTTGGCGAACGATCGTATTACTTATATGAGATCGAAAACTTTAGGGGCGATGGCAGTTGCCAATTCACCCTAGGCATGCCCGACTGGTTCGCCGTGGATCGTTGGTTTCCAGGGCTTTTCGAGGTCCGCAATATTTGCTCATACACACCCGAAATTGCCTTCGGTATCAGCATGGCCGAGGCGCTAATGGGGATATCGATTCTAATCGCAACAATCAGTGTGATTGCGGGTTGGAAGCTCTTAACTACCAAGGAACCCGGCTTCACGTCGCAAAGTGTTTAAAGCGGCTCGCTAAACGCCGCGTCGATGATTGCCTCACAGTGGATAGTCGTTGTGTCAAACACCGGAAGGGGTGTGTTGCTGTCATTCAGCAATAGGCCAACTTCGGTGCAACCGAGGATCAGACTATCTGCTCCTTCTAAGGCTAACTCGGCGGCTACCTTCATGTAGATGGCTCGACTCTCTTCAGTCGCAGCCCCTTTGCAGAGCTCATCGAAAATGATGCCGTTAACCACGTCGCGGGTATCCGCTGCAGGAACCAGTGTCTCCAGGCCGTTCGCTGAAAGACGACCTGTATAAAAAGACTGCTCCATGGTGAATTTGGTAGCAATGAGACCGGGCCTTTGATGACCTTTCGAGACCAGAGAAGCCGCTGTGGCCTCGGCGATATGCAGAAGCGATACGCTGAGATGATCCTGAATGCGATCCGCCACCTTGTGCATCGTGTTCGTGGCAAGCGCAATCACCTCGGCACCTGCACGCTCCAACATTTTGGCTTCCCGAATCAACAGATCACTAATCGCATCCCAATCACCCTGGCGCATCCATTGCTCAATCGGGGCGAAGTCTACTGAGCGCAAAATAAGGTCAGGAGACGTCAAACCACCACAGCGCGCTTGGGTTAGCCGACACAGCTCGGCGTAGTAGAGCTGAGATGACGTGGCGGACATACCGCCCAACAAACCAATGCGTTTGCTCACGGAAACTCCTTTTTCGCCCTCGAGCGAAGCATATCACTGGTTTGATGAGGTTGAAGCGAGAGGGTCAGTGCCCTCTCTACCTCAGGTGGCACTTAACCGTTAGTGCGCGCGTCTTGACGGTCATTCAGATAGGACCGAAAAGCCCTAGTGTATTGCAAGGACCAAAACACGATGTAAATTGCGAATAACAAGGTAATGTTGAAGCTATCAAGCAATGTCGCCACCAAAAACATACCCAGTACCAATGCGCCCTGTATGGTGAGTGACAGAACAGCCGGAATTTCAATCAAAATCTTGTCCAAAACTTCTCTCCTCAAAGTTATGTTGTAACGCGAAGAGTCCACTCCCCATTGTTAGGAAGTGAGCCCCCTAGTTAGTAAATCTGGAACGGAATCAACGTCGTCGCTCTGGACACCGTCTCAACGCAGACGGCTTGATACGCAGAGAAGACTGACTCAGGATCATCGTTGGTAAAACGAGTTAATTTGTCATGACTTTCGTACTGCACCCAGCACTACGCTGCCCTGTAGATGCTGTGCCTCTGGTGATGGATGAGCTGTCGCTTGTTTGTGAGCATGGTCACCGTTTCGATGTGGCCCGTCAGGGCTACGTAAATTTATTGGGGCCCAAAGATAAACGTTCAAAGGACCCCGGCGACTCAAAGGAAATGGTGTCAGCACGTGCCGCTTTCTTGAATGCTGACTTTTATCAACCCTTGGCCGATGCTTGCCTCGATATCACTCTAGGTTATTGCTCAACTGTTGCCGAGGGTCGCATTACGCTTTTGGACGCCGGCTGTGGCGACGGTTACTACCTTCATCACGTTCAAAAGAATCTGCCCAACGACTTACGCAACCGAACGTCGCTAGTCGGTTTCGATATCTCCAAGTGGGCAGTGCAACAGTGTGCCAGGCGTTGTGACGGCACCTGGTTTGTGGGGAGCAACCGGAACATTCCCATGGCCGATGCGAGCGCCAATCTGCTCTTCGACGTATTCGGGTTCCCCGACTACGCGTCCTTCCGGAGGATATTGGCTCCCAATGGCAGACTAGTTCGAGTCACCCCTGGCGACCGACACCTGATACAGCTCCGCGAAATCATTTATCCGAACATCAAGCCGAGAAGCGAGAGAGCACCCTACCAAGAGACCTTCAACGTGGTTTCGGAGAAACACATCACCTACGAAATGAGCCTCGGGACTGAAGAGTTGAAAAGCCTCCTGCTAATGACACCCCATATGTTTCGATCGACACCTGAGCGCCGGCAGCAGGCCCTCAGTAAGGATCAGCTGACCCTAACCGTAGATGTTATTTTCGAGGAGCTGGAAACAGCGACCATTGAATGATGAACAACCGTTTCGGTGATACCTAACAGCATGGTTAAAGACTTGACTGCCACGCCGCATCGCCTATTGTTAGCAGTGACAGTTTGGTATGGCCTTCTTAATGATCAAAATACGGCATGCCAAGATGACGAGTAATGTCCGGGAGACACTCATGAACCAAGCCTTCAAAGCGCCTCAACTGCCAGGTCACGACTACGCCTACAACACACCGCTAGCTGACCTAGATCCCTCGAATCCACTCATCTGGCCAAAGCAGGAGATGTGGGCAATTTTTGAGCGACTTCGTAACGAAGATCCACTGCATTGGTGTAAAGAAGCCTGGATGTCTGATGAGCGGCCCGATGATATGGAGCCCGTTGGTGCCTATTGGTCCGTCACCCGCTATGAGGACATCATGGCGATCGATACGGATCACCATCGTTTCTCATCTGAACCAGCGATTGTGCTGCCCAATCCGGCAGAGGACTTCCCACTGCCCATGTTCATCGCGATGGATCAACCAAAACATGACATTCAGCGCAGAACGGTGGCGCCCATCGTTGCCTCTCCCAGCTTATCGAAGATGTCAGAGCAGATCCGTGAGCGAACGCAATATGTGCTCGACAGCGTACCGATCAACGAGGAATTCGACTGGGTAGATACCGTGTCAATCGAGCTCACCACCATGATGCTCGCCACACTGTTTGATTTCCCTTTCGAAGATCGTCGAAAGCTCACTCGCTGGTCTGATGTTGCAACCGCTGGTCCTGAAACGGGCATTGTTGAAAGCGAAGAGCAACGTCGTGCAGAACTCATGGAATGCGTCGAGTATTTCATGGGGCTATGGCATCAGCGCATCGGTGGGAGTGGTCACGACCTCATCACGATGCTCGCGAGTGGTGACAACACCCGTGATATGGATGCGACTGAGTACCTTGGCAATTTGATATTACTGATTGTCGGTGGCAATGATACGACACGGAACTCGATGTCGGCATCGATTTACGGATCACACCTATTCCCAGCGCAGTGGGACAAGGTCAAGGCAAATCGGGACCTTATCCCCAATACCGTAGCAGAAATCATTCGCTGGCAGACGCCTCTGGCTTACATGCGTCGCACCGCACTCGAAGATGTCGAGATGCACGGCAAGACCATCAAGAAAGGTGACAAGGTCGCCATGTGGTACGTGTCGGGTAACCGCGACGAGCGCAAGTTCGAGAACCCTGATGTCTTGGACTTCGAGCGCAACAATGCTCGTAACCATATCTCCTTTGGCTTCGGCATTCACCGCTGCTTTGGTAACCGGTTGGCAGAGCTCCAGTTACAGATCCTCTGGGATGAAATGCTCAAGCGCTTCTCCCGCGTGGAGGTCATCGGTGAGCCCAGCCGAAACATCTCGAGTTTCGTGAAGGGCTACACCAAGATGAATGTCATCGTTCGCGACTAAAGTTTTATCACGCTGTCCCAGGCAGAAATGACCCACCGCCGTCAGTACAGCGCACGATGACCACTGCTACAACGCAAATCGCCGACTATTCGAAGACTGTGTTCACCGCTCAGACGCGTGAGGGGCACAGTGTGTCTCATGACATCTATCATCTAGGCTCCGGCACCCCTGTCGTCCTGATTCAGGAGCTACCAGGTATAGGGCAAGAGACGCTGGCACTTGCCAATCGTCTTGTTGATGCTGGGCATGAAGTCGTCATGCCACACCTGTTCGGCCCGATTGGCAGAACAT
This sequence comes from Halieaceae bacterium, assembly GCA_902547755.1. GTDB lineage: Bacteria > Pseudomonadota > Gammaproteobacteria > Pseudomonadales > Halieaceae > Luminiphilus. The sequence continues at coordinate 11,493 of CACCPA010000021.1, forward strand.
CTATCGGCGGCAATCTAGTGCGCGTGCTGTGCCTTCGGAAAGAGTTCAGTGCGCTGGCGGCAAATCGCTCTAGCCCTATCGTGGATTGGCTGAGGCTTCTGTGCCGCGACGTTCGTCAAAGCCGCGGCGCTGCAGGGGTGGGAGTCATAGGTATGTGCCTCACGGGTAACTTCGCCATCTCACTGATTGCTGACGACAGCGTTCTTGCGGCCGTCGCCTCACAACCCGCCATGCCTTTTTTCAAACAGGGTGCCCTACATATGTCTGCCAAAGATGTCGCAGACGTGCGGAATGCATTAGATGAAAAAGGCGCAATGCAGGTACTGAGATTTGAAGGTGACCCCCTGTGCACGTCTGAGAAATCCGAGTGCATACATAAGGCCTTTAATGACGATGGCGCCACACGGATCGATGAGATCACACTGCCCGGAAAAGGCCATTCAGTCCTCACCCTAGATTTCGTGGATGAAGAAGGCCATCCAACTCGAGCGGCCCTCGAGGGGGTACTCGAGTATTTCACGAGACAACTCACCTCTACCCACTAACCTTATCCGCCAGCCTGGGGTGCAGCGCTAGCCCTCGGCTTGATGGCAAACGACCACGAGCTTATGGCCGTCGGGGTCTCTGACATAAGCCGCATAAAAATGAGGATGAACGTCGCGCAATCCCGGTGCACCCTCATCTGAGGCGCCGGCGGCCAAAGCGGCGGAGTAAAAACTATCGACCTGCTCTCGACTCTGTGCCAACGGAGCAACATTGGTTCCGTTGCCTGAGGTTGCGGCCTCGCCATATGCGGGAAACCCAGCCACAGGCAGTTCTGTCCGCTGCCAATATGTTCCTTTAAGCCGTAACCGGCGTAACTGTCTGCCGCGTCCTCACAGGCATAACCAAGCGTTGGCATAACAGCATCGTAGAACCTCCGAGACGCAACAAGGTCATTGGTTCCCAGCATGATGTGACTAAACATTGATCTCGCTCCAACTAATCTCTGTGAAGTCTCTTGAGAAGTATAAGTAGAACGCAGGAAGGTGTCTTTGAGTCTCCACAGCAGCGCATGAGGGGCTCGGATTGCCCCTAATCCGCCTTGATGCGGAGAGCACTCAGCCCTGCATGGTTAATGACGAGAGGTTCTTAATAGAAAAGCGTCAAAGAAAGGATTAAAACCGTCGATAAGGTTTCAATTTACATCGACTTTTGCTAAACACTGCATGGGGAAGAAGTTTTGTTGGCATTTTGTCCGCTTGCTTCGCCAAAACAAAAAGGGAGATGAGCCACAATGTTCAAGTTGAAGCCATTAGCGGCTCTGACGATTTTGGGATCTCTATTGTCTGCCCAGACAGTATTTGCCCAGGAAGAAGAGTTAGAGTCCACCACCATAGAAGCGGTAGCTGAGGAAAGCGCTGAAGCGAACCTCGGCCCGGTTGAGGAAGTCATTGTCACTGGTTCACGACTACGAAGCTCAACCTACACCAGCATCTCGCCACTGCAGATCATCGACGCGGAATTCCAGCGCGAAGTGGGTCTGATTAATGCGGACGAGATTCTACAAAACTCCACTAATGCGGGTGGTCAGCAGATTGACCTTACGTTTAATGGGTTCGTTCTGGATAACGGTCCAGGTTCAAGTACAGTCAGCCTTCGTGGTTTGGGTGCAAACCGAACACTGCTGTTGATGAACGGCCGTCGTTTAGCACCGAGCGGCGTTGAGGGCGCGCCCTCTTCGCCCAGCGTGAACTTGGTTCCAAGACTAATGATCCAGAGGTATGAAAACCTACTGGATGCTGCATCATCGATTTACGGTTCTGATGCGATCGCCGGAGCAACCAACATCATCACTAAGAAAGACTTCGACGGCCTTGAGTTAGAGCTGTATTCGGGGCAGTACGATCGGGCTGGCGGTGATAATATGACTGTTGGAGCGGCTTGGGGCTTCAACGAGGACAAGAGCTCCTTCGGCATTGGCGTTGAATACTCCGACATACAGCGCACGCGATACTCAGACCGGCCTTGGACGAACGAGTGTACCGGTAATGTAGAAATCACTGAGAGCGGAGAAATACGCCGCCAGGATCTTTATTTTCAGAACATTGGCTACCCTGACGTCGGTCAGTGCTCTTCACTGGCACTTGCCGGCAGAACAATCGTACCGGGGGCGGGTTCGGTTTATTACACGCCCGGAGTTTCAAACGGTGGCTGGGGTAACTTCTCTGAATCAGGCGACCCCTACACGGGTCTTGCTGCGGACGGCAATGGTGACGGAGTCGGTGATATCAACTTCCTCGACTACAACCTTAACGGATCGCCTAGTGACCTTGCCGCTGACCTGATCGCTCCTCAAAAATACCTTAACGTTATGGCTTACGGGGAAATGACGCTTGATGGCGACATGAATGTCACCCCGTATTTTGAAGTGATGTACAACAAGCAAGAGTACGATCAAAATGGTCGGGAGCCACAGCTCTTCCCATTCGTACCTGCTAACAATCCCTACAACCTCTGTAATCCTAGTGCTGAAAACGGTGTTGACTGTGGCCTGGCCATGGACGCTTACCTCACCAACCCGAATATCGAGGCGGCCTTTGGCCAATACTACGAAGGGTTATGTGCCAGCTACGGGATTCCCGTTTCATTTTGCACTCCTTCAATCTTCGGCTTATTAAATGGCCCCATTGGTGCTGTAGAGAGCAGACCTGTGGTCTCTGTCAGAGGTGACCGAAATAACGTATCAACAGAGATGGAGCAAATCCGTGTCGTGCTTGGCACGTACGCTGACCTGCCATTCTTGGACATGGGCTCATTAAGCAACTGGCGTGGAGACATATCTGTCAGCTACACACGGTCAGAGGGTGATGCTGTGCGTAACGGCATACGAGAGGATCGCCTTGAGCTTGCGCTGGGAGATTATTCATCGACCAATACGCCCTGCGAAAACGATCTGGGCGTAACACTAGCTGCCGACACGGCGGGCTGTGTGCCAGTAAATATGTATGCGCCATCACTCTACCCTGTGGGAACAGTGGTCGGTGACTTTGCAACACAGGCTGAGCGCGACTATCTATTCGACGGACGTGACTTCAACACGGTTTACGAGCAAACATTGTTCAGCTTAGTACTTGACGGCGACCTCTTTGAGATGCCCGGCGGTGATATGGCTCAGCTAGCGGTTGGTTTTGAGCATCGGATTGATGACATCCAGTCAAACCCTGATGACGTCGCAAGAGACGGTCTACTATGGGGCTTTTTCTCGGACAAGGGTGCCTTCGGTGAGGTAGATATCTCGGAGATGTTTGCAGAGGTACAGTTACCTCTAAAGGCCGACATGGCTCTACTTAAAGAGCTTACCGTTAACATGTCGGGACGATTGACTGACCACGAGTTCTACGGTGAAAACGAAACTGCATCAGTCAAGGTTGGTTACCGTCCAACTGAACCATTCCTGTTACGCGCCACATGGGGGACAGCGTTCCGTGCGCCAAACAACAGAGAGCTATTCCTCTTGGGCTCAACAGGCTTCACCAACGTGTTTGACCCCTGCTACATCCCTGAAGCCGCTCTTGGCGGTGTTGGTGAAGAAGAAGGTGCATACATACCTGAACGTGACCAGCGAGATCCAGAGCTTCTGGCTAACTGCCGTGCAACGGGTGTAGATCCAACACTCGCGAACAATGGCGGCTTTAATAACTTTAGTACAGAGGTACAGACTGGCGGAAGCCTCACGTTAGATCCTGAGGAATCTGAGTCGTATTCCTACGGCTTTGCCTACGAACAAGACTTTACTAACAAGTTTGATCTAGCAATCGGCATGACCTACTACTCGGTTAAAGTCGAGAACACAGTGATTGAGCCCTCTACGGGCTACATTATTTCTGACTGTCTTTACGACGAAGCGGGTACCGGGGCGTCGGTCTTCTGTGATCGGATTCAACGTGATCTCTCGGATCCAACAGATCCTCGAATTCAGTTGATGGACTTGGGTTTCTTAAACCGAGACCTCGAGCGAGCACGAGGTATTGACTACAACCTCACATTCCGCGACACCATAGATATTGGCGTACCGGTTGACCTGCAGATTAGTATTGCCGCAAACCGCAATCTTGAGCGGTCACTGACGTTCACTAATCCGGATGGCACTGTTGATTATGAGTCATACGAAGGTGAGTGGGGCTTCTCCGAATGGCGTGCCCAAAGTGGTGTTGTTCTTGCTTGGGACAAGTGGCGCTTTAACTGGCAAACACGCTACCTAGGTGCTGTTACCCAGGATGAAGATGCCATTGATGCCTTCTCCGATGCATTTACAGCGTCTGATACCTGTCTTGGTCCACCCACCGATGAACTCTGTCGTGACTACGCTGAAGCAGGTAGCTATATGATTCATAGTGTCTCTATAAGCTATGAGGAGGATAACTGGTACCTCGGTATGGGTGTTCGTAATCTGGAAGACAAGTCACCGCCTTTGGCGGATCCAAGTGAAATCACAGGTGTGAAATCACGTGCTATCGGCTACGGCTATGATCTGATGGGTCGTAACTTTTTCTTGAACGCCTCATACAATTTCGATCTGGCATTCTGAATTAAAACTCATCCACAAAGCGCACTTTAGTGCGCTTTTTTTTTGCTTAATTTAGTCTACGATACCCTTATCACTGTAAGGAGCAATAACCGATGTTGAGAAGTATTGGATTAGGTCTCTTATTCATCATTTTCGCTGTGGAAGTAACGGCTGAAGAACCCTATCCACTGGACTACTGGGCACGACGCGACGCCGTCTCTGGAGTGTCTTTGTCACCTGACGGCTCAAAATTCGCGCTCATGCGCATTCTCGAGAGAGGTGGCAATCCCATCATCGAAATCTATGACTCAGACAATCTCGACGAGGGGCCAGAACGCATTAACGCAGATCCGATGGAATTCCTACCGGGCGTAGTTTGGATTGATAATGATATTTTTATTTTTTCTGCCCGCCAGCAAGTCAGAAAGATCATTGAGGGCTTTAACCAAGGTACCTACGAATTCAAAAACGGCATTTACGACACATCAAAAAGAAAGTTAGGGCAGATTCGCCAAGATTATTTTTCAGTTGAGGGTCTCTTACCAAATAAGCCTGACAAAATATTGGTCTCCACTACTGAGGGAGTACCCGATGGCATGCAGGCTATCGCTAGAACTATTCGCCCCAGAGCCTACTGGGAGTACGACACTAAAAGAAATCGCAAAAAACTGTTAATGCGAGGTAAAATCTCACTCGGAAATATCCGATTTGATCGTGACGGTAATGCCATTACTGCACTCGGCTTTGATAGAGGGTCAGACGAATACGTTTACTATTGGCGACCTGCTGGCACCAAAGATTGGGAAGAGATGTACCGCATCCATGAAGACAGCTTCGAGAGTTTTCGTGTCGCAGGACCGGACCCGGTAGCCAAGAACCACTTTTTAGTTGTTGCGCATAATGGTTTTGACAAACTAGGGATATGGTCTTATGACGCCAACAATAAAAAGTTTAAAGATTTAATATACAGAAGAAATGATGTGGATGCCCGAGGCCTTCTTTATCACAGCAACCGATGGGCCAATACCGATGACATAACAGGCATATCGTGGTGCAAAGACAAGTGCTATCGTGAGTTTTTTGATGCGTCAGAAGAGGCTTTATATCGCCAACTTGAGGCGCTAATACCTAATGCAGACAGGATATCCATCAGCGGACGATCGAAAGACGGCAATACCCTAATCGTGAGCAATAATGGGCCCAGAGACCCAGGTACCTACTACCTGATCAGAAATGGCAAAATCTCCAAAATCAGTGGCCGCAAACCCTACCTGGAACATGACCAACTGGCACCCGTGGAGTACGTTGAATACAAAGCTCGGGACGGAAAGACTATTGGTGGATACGTCACCGTGCCAAAAGGAGAAGGACCATTTCCCTTAGTCGTGATGCCGCATGGTGGACCCTTTGTGGATGAAACTGTCTATTACTTTGATGAATGGGCACAGATGCTTGCCAACCATGGGTACATGGTATTGCAGCCACAATACCGAGGATCTTTAAAATACGGTCTAGACTTTTATAAGAGTGCGTTTATTGACGGCTCCGAGGCCGGTCATGCAATGCAAGATGACAAAGATGATGGCGCACTTCATTTAGTGAAAAAAGGGCTTGTTGATCCAGATCGGATCGCCATGTTTGGATGGTCCTATGGTGGCTACGCGGCGTTGATTGCAGCATCTAGGGAGGACCAAATCTACCAATGTGCTATCGCAGGAGCCGCCGTTAGTGACATGAGGATGCAGCTCAACTACTACCGATATCAGCTAAGAGGATCTCAAAAAATTGCGCAGCTCAGTTATCGAGATGGAGCAGTAAACCCTATCGAGGTGGCAAATAAGGTGAACATTCCTTTGTTAATTGTGCACGGCGATAGCGACCAACGCGTTCCTCCCGAACATTTCGATAAGTATGTTGATGAGTTGGACCGCGCTGGGATCAGTTATAAAAAACTTATCCTAGAGGGTGCGGATCACTTCTCTAACACGCTCTTCTACCACCACAAGATTAGCCTGTATGAAAGCATGCTTGATTTTTTGAGTAACGACTGCGAGCTGAAGAAGGAAGCGACAACCTTGGCCAGTGTCGGGGACGTCCGCTGACTTGTTGACTTGGTATCGGCTAACGTAGCTTGCATCGCCTTAGTCGGTAGCCAATTTGAGACACTTCATCACGCAAAACCTTCTGGGTGAGCCAGGGTGTTGCTGGCTTAAAAGGTTGAGTATCGATTGAATAATTAGGCCTATTAAGACAGCCCAACCATTGCCGCAACGTCAGCTTGTAGACTCTCGGTGGGCCGCTCGATGACTCGGCCTAGTTCGATGTCACCGAGTGGATACCGATAGCGATCAGCCATGACCTCAAGCGACAGCGGTGTCACGATAAAAAAATCAACGCTACGGTTACTCTCCGTAAAGAGCGACCGGACTCTTTCAGTCCTGGCCACCGTTTTTGTAACGCGTCACGCCGTCGCTGTATGTTAGATATCGCCATCAATCTGTACTTATCTTCACCATCGGTACATGATCGTCGCATGGTACCGCATCACTGAGCATTATCGATTGTTATACTGCCCAATTCGTGGAGCGCGTTAAGTCACTCGAGCGGACATTCCAACAGAGTCTCGGCGCTACTGACCGCGGCTAACACCCCAATGTGACCTGACATATGGATCGATCATGGACCCTCTTAGTCAAGCAACCCTAGGTGCCGCCGCCGCGCAGTCAGCTATCACGAAGTCAGACCTCGCTCGCATTGGCCTTGTTGGCGCACTTGCCGGTATGGCACCTGATCTAGACGTGGTCATCCAGTCATCAACGGATCCGCTCCTGCAGTTGGAGTATCACCGTCAGTTCACACATTCATTGATCTTTATTCCTGTTGGCGCCTTATTATGCGCAATCGCTTTTTGGCCCTTAATGCAACGCCACATGAGCTTCAAAGCTATCTGGCTCACAGCACTTGCTGGCTATGCAACGCATGGGCTGCTCGATGCATGCACGACCTACGGAACGCTACTGCTCTGGCCGTTTTCTGATGCTCGGATTGCCTGGAATACCATTTCAGTCGTAGACCCGGTGTTCACCCTCCCCTTATTGGGGTTTGTCATTGCCGCCGGAGTTAAAAAGTCTCAGTTCATAGGCCGCCTTGGCATAGCTTGGGTAGCGTTCTACTTGTCGATAGGTGTCATTCAAGAGGAGCGAGCCATGGTTGCAGGTGAAGCGCTTGCAGCCCAGAGGGGACACGCTCCTGCTGTCGTCTCGGCAAAGCCCAGTTTCGGTAACTTGCTTCTCTGGAAAACGGTTTATGAATACGACGACCGCTTCTGGGTCGACGCCGTGAGAGCAGGAGGTCACGTCACGATCATTGAGGGAGACCATGTAGCTCGTCTCAATCTCCAATCGTCGTTTCCGTGGTTGGACACTGATTCGCAGCAAGCGAGGGATGTGGAGCGTTTTAGATGGTTTTCAAATGACTACCTCGCGGTAGATCGAAATGATCCTTTACTCGTTGTCGACATGCGGTACTCGCATTTACCTAACGAGATAAAAGGCTTATGGGGTATTCGTTTAGATCCCGACGCATCGGCCGATGAACACATAACCTGGATTGCCCGCCGCAGCGCAGACTCAGAACGCTTCGAGCAACTGTGGGCGATGCTTAAGGGGCGTTAGTTTATTCCCACTCAACTATTTCTTGCGCATAAGTATTTAATTTTATTGAATTTATTTTTAACTACCTAACTCTTCACTAACTGACGACTAAACCGATGTAGAGAGCGTTGTTATTGCGTTTAAATAGTAACACGCCCTC
>CACCPA010000022.1 GCA_902547755.1 Halieaceae bacterium
TCCCACGTGATGGCAACGCGGCAGGCGCCATCATTGTCTACGACATGGCCCACGAGCGCACAAAAGGCCTATACACCTTTGGTGTGCCCACACTGTACAACTCGCCAACACTAATCTTGTCGCGAGAAGATGGCGCCAAAGTGATTGACGATGCCAAGCAGGGAAAATCGGCGACATTAAGGCTTGAGGCTGTGGTAGAGACATCAGAAGCCTTTCAGTACATCGCTTATTTGCCGGGTGCTAAGTACGGCACGCCGGAAGATGAGCAGATCATTCTGGTGAATCACACAGACGGACCGTCGATTACGCAAGATAACGGTGCGTTAGGTCTACTTGGCATCGTGAAATATTTTTCCAATATTCCTCAAAGTGAACGGCCACGAACCTTGACTGTGTTTCTGGATTGCCGCCATTACATGCCCGGCATGGAGGACGCGCATGCAGCACCGGATTGGTTCACACGTTTCCCTGAAAAGAAGAGCAACATTGTCGGAATGATCCAGACCGAGCACCTGGGTGAAATGGATTACCGAGAAGTCGAAGGGCGTGTTGAGCCGACGGGTCACGCGGAACAGTCTTATTTATGGACGCGTAATAACGAACAACTCATAACAGCGGCGAAGGACGCGGTCAGCAAACACGGTTGGTCTCGTGCACAGTTGTCAGTGCCCGAACGCCCTGGAATGCGCGGAGCACTTCAGCAGGTGTGGTGGGGCGTGGGCGCCATCGGGCAGGCTGATACTGGCTACTACAACTGTGATGTCTGGCACTGCCTCGATGTTCCGGGCTTTGGTCTTGGGGGGTTTCTAGGCTACTACTGGACTTCAGATTCGGGAATCGAACGGTGGAATGAAGACCTATTCGTCAGTCAGACGGCCACCATGACTGAGCTTACCAGTGTTCTAATGACGTCTGATCTCAGTGAAATTCAGTCCGAAGGTACAGAAGACTCATTCCTTGATAAAACCAATCGTGACCAGCAGTTCAGTGGGAATTAAGCTTCCACTTAAGGGCTTCAGTTGACCTCGCTGCTAACCTCTAGCACCGACCAAGCCCACCGGATACAAAAAACCCCACCCAAAGGGTGAGGCTCTCTTGTATGGCGCGCCCGGTACGATTCGAACGTACGACCGCCTGATTCGTAGTCAGGTACTCTATCCAGCTGAGCTACGGGCGCGAAGGGGCGTATCATACTCCAGAGCTTTTCTTTTTCAAGTCTACTTTGGCCTGTGATCCTACCTCAGTGCTTGCTGAATCTTGAATCTTTCGAGGCGAAGGACTAGACGGGGATACACTTATGAAGCCAGCTGAACCTCATGAACCATAAACCGATCACCCGCATAACGAGACCATATTGTGACCGACGCTCAGATGCCACTCTCTGTTTGCTTTCAGGATGATGCGCTAGTTGTCGTTGATAAGCCTTGCGGCATGTTGGTGCATCAAAGTGGCATCGACGCCCATGCGACGGCGTTTCTCCTGCAGACCCTTCGAGACCAGTTAAATCAGTCTGTATACCCCGTACACCGTTTGGATAAAGCGACGTCAGGATTGGTCATCTTCGCTTTGAGTAGCGACGTGGCAAGAACACTGTCGCAGGCTTTTGAATACGGTGAGGTGATGAAGACGTATGAGGCATTTGTGCGTGGTCACACCCCCCAAAGTCTGCATATAGATCACGCGCTACGGGATGAGGTGGATAGCAAAGGCCGTAAAATTAAGAACGGGACTGCAAGAGAGGCCATGACAGAGCTCAGAACACTGACTTCATGGACCGTACCAGAGCCGGTAGACCGATATCCTGAGGCGCGCTACTCCCATGTTCAGCTGCAACCCATTACGGGTCGCTATCGGCAACTCAGACGGCATGCAAAGCATATTTCGCACCCTGTATTGGGTGATGTCCACTACGGAAAGGGGAGCCACAACCGGTTTATTGAGGAGCGCCTGGGAATCCGGCGATTGTGGCTTCACGCCAGGCAGGTGGCTTTTCGGCACCCCCTTAGCGGTGAAGCACTATCCATCTCGTCGGCTCTACCGGGTGACTTTCTTCAGATGAGGGCTTGGTTAGATAGCGCTAGCCAAGGCTGACCGGCAGACAGGATCGTCAGCATTCAACGGCAGTCACAGGGATTTTCAGCCCATGAATTGCCAGTCCACCGCGGGCGGTTTCCTTGTAGCGGCTGTCCATATCCTTCCCGGTTTCTCGCACCGTATCGATCACTTGATCGAGTGAGATCATGAACTGACCGTCCCCTGCGAGAGCGAGATCTGAAGCGGCGATGGCTTTGACCGCCCCCATACCATTGCGTTCGATGCAGGGCACTTGTACCAAGCCACCAATCGGATCACAGGTAAGTCCGAGGCAGTGTTCTACGGCGATCTCTGCTGCATTCTCGATCTGTCGCGGGCCGCCACCCATCGCAGCAGTGAGTCCTGCCGCCGCCATGGAGGCCGCTGCGCCTACCTCACCCTGACAGCCGACTTCAGCACCCGAAATAGACGCATTCATCTTAAATAAGCCGCCAATCGCGGTCGCGGTGCGTAAAAAGGTGCTTACATGGCGGTTAACACCCGCCTCATTTAGCTTGTGCTCATCGAGATGCGCGCGAAGCACCGCGGGCACAATCCCTGCTGCGCCGTTTGTTGGAGCCGTAACAAGACGCCCGCCGGCTGCATTTTCCTCATTGACTGCCATGGCATAGACCATCGCTCGTTGAGCCGCATTGGCCGGTGCTTTATCGCCATGGGAATTGTTTAGTAAGCGGTTCCACAAGGCGCTTGCTCTACGCTTAACATTGAGTCCGCCGGGAAGTTGACCCTCGGTGGATAGACCTCGGTCTATACAGTCGGACATAACGGCCCATAGCTTGGCAGCAATTGGGTCATGTTCGTCGCGCTTTAGACAAAAATGCTCATTCCGGGCCTGTAACTGAGCAATAGACAGTTTTTCTCGATCGCACCATGTAACGAGCTCTTCCATGCTCTTGTAGGGGAAGGGAGCATCACCCACCGGTAATGGAGACGTGGCCAGCGTATTGCCGATCTGATCCTCTACCATGCCGCCGCCTACAGAGAAATACTGCTTCTCGTCTATAAGGGCATCACCCAGCCATGCGCGAAAGGTCATGCCATTGGGATGCGATGCCAGTGGTTGCATATCTCGAAGTAAGTCATCGGAAGGGTTGAAATGGATATCGTGACCCGAGAGTGAACGCATCACACCGGTTGCTATTGCTGAATCCCATATAGATTCAATGTCGGGGAGGGTGACGGTTTCGTAGTGATGACCCACGAGTCCCGCGGTGACCGCACCGGGTGTACCATGGCCATCGCCAGTAGCGGCGAGCGATCCATGCAGCGTTACTGAAACCTTCAGCGGTCCATCCCCTAGAGTCTGTTCTAAGTTGGACACGAAATGCTGCGCTGCGTGCATCGGTCCCATCGTGTGACTCGATGAGGGGCCAATCCCAATTTTAAATATGTCGTTTAAAGCGAATCCGTGCATTTTTCGCTCCTCAATTAGCGGACCAACGCTATCTCAAAGCTTTTACGGCGAATACTGTTTTTCGGCCTCTCAAGTAACGACTTTGGGGTAGATTTTTCTTAGCCGCTAGCTAGTAGTTGAGGACCAATCTGACCGCCACATCGGACAGGGTTTTCCGACCATTTAGCGCGGCTAATTCAATGAGGACCGCGAGGCCAACCGGCACCCCTCCGGCGCTTTTGATGAGTTCAGCTGCCGCGCCGGCCGTTCCGCCCGTGGCGAGCACGTCATCGACTATCAGAACCCTGGGTGAATCCATCCCCTCAAAGCTATCGGCGTGCATTTCCAGGGTGTCATTTCCGTATTCCACTGAGTAGGTATGACTCAGGGTCGCCGCGGGCAGCTTACCCGGCTTGCGAATAAGTGCTAGGCCCACCCTGCAGTGCCTCGCGAGCGGCGCTGCAAGGTGGATTCCCGCGCCTCCGGTGCCGCGATGACATCAAACGTCAGGCCTTCAACCGCCTGAGCAAGAAGACTGAGCGCGGCATCCATCGCGAGATGATCTGAGAGAATCAGGGTGATGTCTTTGAATAAGATACCGAGCGTGGGGAAGTCAGGGACATCCCGTACCTTTGATCTGAGGAGTGTTAGCGATGGCTCATCAGCCGTCATGTGACCGTCGATCGAATTTGAAACTGAGGTAGGCGGTAGCGTTCGCTGGTAAGTACTGCTTCGAGCGACGCGATTGCCTGGTCGGCATCGCTGAATGTGTTGTAGAGCGGTGAAAATCCAAATCGGACGATATTGGGTTCTCTAAAGTCGACGATGACGCCATCTGCAATCAATGCCTGGCTCACAGGAAACGCACTCTCAAGCGCAAGACTGACCTGAGAACCACGCTGCGCATCATCGATAGGTGTGACCAGCGCGGCATGCGACTGCAGTACCGAGCTTTGTTCCCAACGGGTAATGAAATGTCCCGTGAGCGCGAGGCTTCGGGCTCTGACGTCCTGCATTGTGAGTCCCTCAAACACCGATAGAGAGGCACTGACAGCGCTGAGCGCAAGAACGCTTTGGGTGCCGGTCAAGAATCGTTTTATACCAGGTGCGGCTTCGTACTTGGCTTCAAAATCGAACAGGCGTGCATGGCCCATCCAGCCCGGTAGCGGATTCTGTACTTCCTGATGACGCTCAGCGACATAAAGGAAGCCCGGCGCTCCCGGCCCACCGTTCAGGAATTTGTAGGTACAGCCAACGGCAAAGTCGACCTGACTCGCCTCCAGATCCATATCAATGGCCCCTGCACTGTGCGCTAAATCCCAAATCACCAAGCACCCTGCGGACTGCGCCATGGCAGTAATGGCGCCCATATCTCTAAGAGCGCCCGATTTATAGTCGACGTGGGATAGCAGAAGCACGGCAGATTCAGCGAGAGTGTCAGGCGTCAGCGCGGCCATATCGACAGCTTGTGTGCGGCAGCGATCAGCGCCAAGTAGTTGTGATAAACCGTCAGCGATGTAGCTATCGGTGGGAAACTGGCCGTCCTCCAAAGTGATCAGACCTCGGCCCTCGTTCACCTCGAGACAGGCGATCAGCGCCTTGAATAAATTGATCGATAAACTGTCGCAGCAAACGACGGTGCCTAGTGTCGCGCCAATGATGGGAGCAATTTGATCACCGACATTGAGCGGCAGATCTATCCACTGTTTGGTATTCCAGCCACTGACAAGTTCGTCAGCCCACTCCTTAGAGATTAGCTTGCGTAGTCGCTCCTCGGTGTGGCGTGGTAGTGCTCCAAGCGAATTGCCGTCCAGATAGACCTTGCCCTGTGGCAGATGGAAGCGCGAACGTAATTCATCAAAATCGATGGTGCTCATGCGCTTAGTGGCCTCTCTCTTTCATCGCCTCGAGGGCTGCCAACATTGCGCTAAATGCCTCGGTTTTGGGGTGTATGACATCAAAATGCCCCGCGCCCTTGACCTTTATTACCTGCCCAGAGTCAAAAACCGCTACCTGCGACGCTCCGACGATAGGGTCTTCGTCGCCAATCACGACAGCCACTGGCACCGTGATGGCGTTCAGATTTACTGAAGCATCTCGATAGTTTTCATCCGGGGAATAAGTGTCGTCACCCATGAAAGGGGCCACCATTGACTGACAACTCCCTGATTCCGCTCCATAAGATACAAGATCTGTGATGGGAGCTAAGCCCACCACACCGTCAATCGCCAAGCCCGTCTGGGCAGCGCGTAAGGCCAGGTGTCCACCGGCCGAGTGGCCCACTAGGATGGGTTGTTGTCCTGTCTTATCGGTCACGAACTCAACCGCCGCGATGATGTCCTCAAGGCTACCCGGCCAACCGCCACCTTCATCACCCACTCGCCGATATTCAGGCACCCAAACATCGTAGCCCATGGTTGATAGTGCCTCGGCCATAGGTAAAGCGTGATTCCGATCGTAGGCGTTGGACCAACAGCCGCCGTGGATCAGGGTGACAACACCACGCGATGAGTCTGATCCTCTGATATTGACGACCGTGTTCTGTGGTGAGCTCCCATAATCCTGTGTTTGAGCGACTTCTGCGATGGGGAGCTCCATTACGTCGCCAAAGCTCAGTGGTTCCGAAATAGCCTGTACCGGCAACCACGCAGCGAAGAGATTGAGGACTCTCAAGAAAGCGTTTACCGACAGGACTCTAATACGATGGCGATGAAGGTGCATACGCCATGATAGACGAGGATTAAACCTGACGAGAAGTCAGGGTATTCGCTTTATTTGCGTTTGAAGAAGTTCGATGCCCAGGACAATGCGCCATAGGCGATGGCCAGTAACAACACAGCGCCGGCCTCATACATCAGCTCATTAGGTTCTGAATCTTTGCTCAGTAGAATCAGTCGTGTGATGCCTGTAATTGCAATCAACACGGGTAAGGTAACGGGCACACTGTGGGTCGAGTAATAGGCGTAGGCCATGCCAAGCACCTCGAGGTAGATAAAGAGCAACAGCAGGTCTGCGAGATTAATGTCTCGGTTGACCAGCAGATCATTCAATTCGAAACCAACGGCAACAATGGCGAGCGCGCCGATGAGGAGCAGAAGACTTCGCTCTGCAAAGGCAAAAAGCCCTAAGACAACGTCGTCGAATCGATCAATGAATTTAGACGGATCGGTGTCGTTTTCCTTGTTTTCCTGTTGTTCCATGGCGTGCTCCCCAAAACCCGCGGTATTGGATGTTTTACGCCCTGAATGCCAGGTCCGTTCATTCTGATTGAAGGTTTTTACAGCCTGTCAGAAAGCCAAACCTTTGGTATGGTCGTGTCAGTAAAGAAACTATTAGCTAACCTGTGTGTGAGGTATCTCCGCGTGACCCTATCCCTATGTGACCGACTCGATCGTCGGCGGATACATCATCCTGCTCGTCTCGCCTATGTGATCGATGGTGTTGAGCGAGATAATCAGACCAGTATTGACCACGTATTCCGTATAGCAAACGGGCTCATTGCATCAGGTATTGGGAAGGGTGATCGTATTGCCGTGCTGTCGCGCAACAGTGTCGAGTGCGCGGAGGTCATGACGGCCATTTTATGCTCAGGTGCAAGTATGGTGCCGGTGCCCAGTACGGCGACGGCCGAAGCGCAGAAAAAGATGCTTCTCGACAGTGCGGTGACGGGGTTGTTTGTCTCGGACCAGTACCGCGACGCAGCACTTGCGCATTTTATGGATGTACCCACACTAAGGCCCGATCTGCGTTTTGCTCTGGAGTCAGCCTGTGATCAGTTTCGTGACCATGTGGCATGGGCTAAAACCTTCGAGACCGTGTCTCCCGGTGTCCGCATGGCGCTCGACGAGGAGTACGACATTCTCTATAGCTCCGGGACGACCGGCATCCCCAAGGGCATCATTCACAGCCATCTCGCGCGTAATCTTCTTATTTCTGGCACTGCAAAGATGGAGTTTGAGGGTGGTGTCGTTCTTACCAGTACGCCTCTGTACTCAAACACGACAATCACGACCTGGTGGCCCTCGGTTTGGGTGGGTGCAACGCAGGTCATCGTGCGCAAGTTCAATGCGGAGCGCGCGAACAAGTTGATTCGCGACTACGCGATCACGCACGCCATGTTGGTGCCTGTGCAGTACCAACGCATGTGGGCTTCGCCCAATCACTCGCCCGATAACTGGAAAAGTGTGAAGTGGCTGTTCTCTACCAGTGCACCACTATCAGCCGTCATGAAAGAGAAGATTCTGGCGGATACGAGTGCACAGTTACTGGAGTTTTACGGTTTGACCGAGGGCGGTGTCGCTACGACCTTAATTGCGCGGAAAGCCGCAGAGCTGGGTAAGTTGGGTTCGGTAGGTCAGGTTCAGCCTGGAGGCGAATTGAAAATTCTCGGCGAAAACGGTGAATTGCTAGGGCCCAACGAATCGGGCGAGATTGTTGGGCGCACGGGCATCATGAGTGATGGCTATCTCAATCGTGAGGAGGCCACCAAGGCGATGCACTGGTTCGATGAGCAGGGCAGGCTTTTCTATCGCTCGGGTGATGTGGGTTACCTCGACGAGGACGGTTGGTTGTTTTTGAGTGACAGAATCAAGGACATGATTCTGTCGGGGGGTCAGAACATTTACGCCACCGACCTCGAGCAGGCCCTCAACGCTCTGGCCGATGTGGTTGAGTCAGCGGTAGTGGCTAAACCCTCAGAGGAGTGGGGTGAAACGCCATGGGCATTCGTGGTCAGACGTGCTGACAGTGAGCGTGTCGAGGAAGACATCAGGCTCGATGCGAACAAGGAGTTGAGCCCCATACAGGCCATTGCCGGTGTCACCTTTATGGGTGAGCTGCCTCGAAGCGACATTGGAAAAATCCTAAAACGTCAGCTTCGAGACACCTTTTAGCTCGAGTTTAAGTGCGAGCGGTTACTGCTCGGACATCATGTAGTCCAAGGTCATAGAGGTCAGTGCCTCGACACCAACCGGTAGCGCCCGTTCGTCTGCATAGAAGCGAGGCGAGTGGTTGGGGTAGATCAAGGTCGGATCGTCAGGTGCGACACCCAAGAACAAGAAGAGTCCCGGTACTTCATTGGCGAAGTAGGAGAAATCCTCGGCTGTTGTGGTTTGCGAGGCTTCGATGAAGCGATCACCTGCAACGCGTTCCAGCGTGGGCGACATCTGTCGGAAGACATTTGGGTCATTGCGAGTGACGCCATACCCTTGATCAATCACTACATCGGCTGTTGCACCTGCAGCTTCAGCAATGTTGGTGGCGGTGCGTCTAATCCGCTTATGAATATCGATACGGATTTCAGCATCAAAGGTCCTGATGGTGCCCTCAAGTTCTACCGATTCGGGGATGATGTTGTTCCGAACACCACCCTCAATCCGTCCGACAGTGACGATGGATGGCGTCAGCGTGGCATCGAGCTGTCGTGAGACGATGGTCTGAAGTCCCAGGACGACTTGGCTGGCGGTCACAATGGGGTCGACACCCGCCCAGGGCACCGCGCCGTGCGTCTGTTTGCCTTTGATGGTGATTTGATGCCGATCTGATGAAGCCATGAGTCCGCCAGGGCGTGTTGCAATGGTGCCAGCCGGGAATGGAAACACGTGGAGCCCAAACACGACATCGGGCCGTGGATTCTCAAACGCGCCTTCCATGAGCATGAGCTCCGCGCCGCCAACTGACCCGTCCGGCGTGCCTTCTTCTGCCGGTTGGAATATGAATTTAACCGTCCCGGGTAAATCATCGCCCATACCAGCGAGCACCTCGGCTACGCCCATCAAAATAGCAACGTGATTGTCATGGCCACAGGCGTGCATGACACCGACTTCGCGACCCTGATACATACCGCGGGCTTTTGAAGCAAAGGGTAGATCGACCAATTCAGTGACAGGTAGTCCGTCCATATCGGCACGCAAGGCGACGACGGGGCCATCTCCACCGCGAAGCGTCCCCACCACACCGGTGTGGGCCACTTCGGTTTCAACCTCCATGCCCAGAGATCTTAGGTGATCAGCTACGATCTTGGCGGTACGAAATTCCTGATTGCTAAGCTCTGGGTGTTGGTGAAAATCGCGTCGCCATTCGACAACCTTTGGCATAACGGCATCGATTTTTGAGGTTACATCTGCGGCGAGCGAGTGAACGGGTAGCAGCACTGAGCAGGCGGCGATAACGAACTGGGGTTTAAAGAATGTCATAAGTGCGTGTCCTAGCTTTACTCAATAGGGGAGTGGGCATGGCGTTCATCATGTCGTGAACGTGGTGCGAGATCCACGATGCTCCGGGAGATTTTATTGGGCACCTTTGGCCGCAAGTCCTGATAGCCGCTCAGCGTGCGCCTCCTTATTTTCGCGAACTTTACTGATGAAAAAGAGACCAAGTAACCACAGCACTGTCGATGCGATGACCGTGTAGACGCCAACCGTGTCTAAGGTCGCCTGCGATACCAGCCCGGGTTTGGCGTCTTCAGGCCACGCTGCAAAGCTCAAGATAAGACCGGCAGAAAATGCGCCGGCACCGGCCATACACTTCTCGGCAAAGGAGCGCGCGGCCAGTAGCGTTCCTTCCATGCGCTTGTTCGTTGCGGTTTCAACTTCCTCCACCGTATCAAAAACCATCGAGCCCACCGCGGTGCCAGCAACAATAATGCAGGCCACAGCGGCGAGGTGACAGGCGAGAACGCAAGCGAGTATCAAGGGCGAATCGTTAGAGGGTAAGAGATCCAGAACCCGAAGCAGAATCAGTGCATTTTCCATGACCATGGAGGCGGCAAAAAAGCCGATCGCGGTGTTCCGTTTGCCAAATAGGCCACTGCACATGGGTGCGAGCTTTAGGCCCAGGACAGGTGCCAGAAATAAACTCAGGCCAATGGTGAGAATATCCGAGGGATCAAGCTCCCAATAATAGCTGTAGAAGAACAGCGTGAGATTGGTGAAGAGACCTGACGCAGCCTTGCAAACAATGTAGGCGATAAACAGGATGCGGTAATTAGGGCTGACGTTCAGCGTGAGCCAGATGTCTTTCAATACCGTTTTTACCTGCGTGCGCTTACTGTCCGCCTCAGCGTCATAGGGTATGTGTAGGTGTGGGATGTGCTTGTGGGTTCCCAAGCCCGTGACCAGAATAGCGATGGCCATCACAATACTGCAACCGATGCCATAAACTACCCAAGTCTCGGGAATGTAGCGGGCATCCTGCGTACCGTTTGCACTGCTGTAGACCACAAAGACCCAGAGAAGATTCCACATGGTCAGTCCGCCCCACCAGCCGAACCAAGCTCTGAATGCAATCAAAGAGCTTCGCTCCACGTAGTCCTGAGTCAGTTCAGGACCCAGCGCCGTACTTGGTATTTCGTAAAGGGTAATGGTGGTTCGGATACCAATACCCATTACCAGCAGGTACCAGAAGAGCACTTGATCTGAAGCGGCAGTGGGGGGGTCCCAAATCAGAAAGAACGTCAGAGATACGGGAATGATGGACCCGTAAATAAACGGGTGTCTGCGGCCCCAGCGTGACTTGGTGTTATCGGAAATATAGCCAATGAGCGGGTCGGAGATGGCATCGAAGATCAGCATGATCAGGATGGCTAGACCGGCTAGGTCAGGGGCTAGACCGAAGACTTGAACGTAAACAAATAACAGGAAATAGGCGAATGCGTTGTCTTTGATACCGTAGGCAATCGAACCGAATCCGTAAAGGAATTTCGTACTAAACGGGAGCGTAGTACCGTTGTCTGTCATAAGCCCGTTCTTTTTTTATTAGCTTTGCTCGAGACTACTCAGTATCTAGCGAGCGTGCAAAGGAAAGTGACAAGAACAAGCTGGGCAAAAAAAACCGGGGCAGAGCCCCGGTTTTGGTGATCACCCTGCCCAGAGTTACACCGTTACTGCATTACCACGGAAGATCTTGGACAGATAACGACTGTCAGATGGCGTTGGTGCGGGTACGGAGCACTGAAGCACTGCATGCACCAAACGTGTCATTTCTTCTGCTAGTTCCTGATCATTTGACGGCTCTTCGGTATGCGCCCGTCGTGTCAACTGAACCTGGTTAATCGCTGGTACCGTCGGTAAACGCTCTCCCTCAACACCCAAGGTCACTGTGAAAGCGTGTAGCGAGTTCTTCACAAACAAGGCCAAAGCAAATTCTTCACGTGTCGATGCAAGCGAAGTGTCAGGCGTAATCAAAACGATCTGACAATTCGGGACCAGTGCGGAGGTGCGCGCCACACGGAAGTGATGCGTGAGCTGATCATGCACCAGTTTTCTGAACTCATCGTCGCTAAGAACGCGATTCCAGGGCTCGTTCGCGTTAGCTGCAAGCGCATTCAGGGGTAAACGCTCAAACGGACTGCTAACCACAACATCGTAGCCGCCCTCGTTGCGAAGAATGTCATCCAAACTGGATTCGAGCTCATCGCCAATGGCGCGGCACTCGACATCAATCCCATTGGGGTTGTCGACGCTGTGCTTCATGGCGTTGGCGGCGTCTTCAGTCTTCGTGAGCACCCAGAGTTTCTCGACGTTTTGAGCCAAGAAGCCATTAGCAATATTGGCAAGCTCGTTTTTCATCGAGTCGCCAATCAGGACGATGCGCTTACCCTGTAGTTTCGCAATCTCGCTCTCGTTAGGAGGCAACAGCAATTCACCCTCGGTTACCGAGCGATCAAACTTCAAGCCGCCGGAGGGGTGGAAGGTCTCGCCACTGACGATGTCATCCGCAAGGTGGAATACCGTTGACAGTCCCACCTGCTCATCGGTTGGCATCTTATGCAGGTGAAGACGGTTCAAAATACCCGTTTCAATCTGCTCCGCCTGCTTTGACGTCTCTGCAAACTCAAAGAAGGGGGCTGGTGCGTCGACGAAGGTCCCAAGGAACTGCTCACGCTGCTCATTGCTCAGGATGCCCGCGCGAACAAGCCGCATCATGAGCTTCTCTGCAATACCCGTGTGCATGAGGAAGTTAGATGAGTTTCCAAGACCACCGGAGTCACGGATCTTTAGAACAAGACGTGCGATCGGCTTGGGTAGTGCATCAATATCAATGCCATCTACCGTGTTACTCGCCAGCGTCATGACATCATCGACGCTGAAACCACTCAACATGCCGGCCAGAATGGCCTTGTGAACCTCATTTAAGCGCTTGTTCTCAAGGACCAGTAGACCGCGGCGGTCAAATAATCCGGGCGCTTCGGCGGAGCCGCGTAAGCGTGCACCATCAACGGGGCCGGGGGCTAGCGCATTAATCTGAATCTCTGGTCCTAGGTGGCGTGACAGAATCTCTGCCAGCACACGCTGACCTGCTTTGGACACCGCATAATCCGCACGGTTGGGGTAGGCCACTGCCACGTATTTTTCACCACCAAAGTAGCTTGATACGTTCAAGATAGAGCCTCGACCGCCCGCTTTCATTGCTGGGCTGAACTTACGAATCAAGGAGTAGTTGGAGATAAGGTTAGCTTCCATGGTGCGGTCCCAATCGGCACGCGTCATATCAACCACCATCTCTTCTGCGCCTGAAATGCCGGCGTTGTTGATAAGGAAGTCGACATGGCCGAGCTCCGCGACTGCGTGGTTGTGAAGCCGATCGAGTGCATCGGGGTCACCCACATCAATGCCGCCCAAAATAGTCACACGGCTTTCAGGCCTTGGGTAACCGATACTGCGGAGCTCCTCGATAATCTCCTCGCGAGCTTCTGCCAGCTTACCCTCGCTTCGTGCGCTGAGGAGTACTCGGGCACCTGCGATCGCAAGAAAGCGCCCCAGCTGAAGGCCGATACCCAGACTGCCTCCGGTGATAACCGCGGTACGGCCCTTGTGTAATCCTGGCAGTACGCGAGAGATGGAGGAGGGCATTGAGCTTTTGCCGGTTGAACGTTTGATGCTGCGAGGCAACCACAAATTAATCGAATCCATTTGTCGGACCCGGTTGGTCAGCGTTGCCGCCCAATCGGCAGCAAAGGTCTGCGCCTCTTCATCTTCAGTGTCATAGCGAACCATCTGATTGGGCTGGACTGCCCACGTGAGATCACCGGCATTTGCCAGAGTCTCGTCTTCATGTCGCCAGCCACGAATCAACGCCTCGACCGAGGCACGGATGATCTCATTCATCAGATTACCGTGACGATCAGATGGATTTGTAACGTAGACAATCGCCGGTGGCTCGCCCTCTGCAAACAGGCGATCCATGTTTCGAGCGAAGCTCGATGCGAAGGCCACGGGTGCTACCACCTCGTCTCGGACAAAGTTTGCGACGTCGTCATCATTTGCGGTGCACAGGGAATACCCGTACTCACCGTTAGGCTTTTGCGGTAGGAGAATCACCCCGTCTAACCGACCGAAATGATCCGACATCAACTGCATCGAGCGATCTACCGACTCCCTACGTAGGGGGTCGAGGTGTGATAGCTGAACATCATCCAGGTTTCGAGCCTGTAGTAGTGAGCGGGCGTGTCCGACCGTATTCAGATTTCGGAAGGCCAGCATGACACGGGCGCCACTTTGGATCTGGCGTTCCGCAAAGGTGACGGCCTCTTGGTAGTCATCGCCACCCAGAATGAGCACAACCTGACCCGAGAGATCCTCGAGTCGCTTGTCGGGCCACGATACAAGCTGCGAGCGACTTTGCGCCGGTACTTGCATGCCGTTCGTAACTTCAATGTGGTGCCCTGAGAGCGCAGATGATTCATCAGACGCCAGCCAGACAATGCCGGATGCAACGTCGGTGGGCGTAGGGTACTTGTACTCCAGTCCACCGTCCGACGTTCGGGTCGTAATCATCAGGTCACGGAACTCTTTGCCCGTACTGCCGGGCTCGACGCCCTGAAGCTCATCCATACGTGCAAATACGCTTTCAATGCGCTCTGACTCGATGGGACCCGGGAAGAGGGTATTTACTCGAATACCTTGCTTCTCGCCCAGCTCGAGCGCTAGGCCCTTGCCCAGTGCATTCAGCCCCGACTTGGGTACCACGTAGGGGATACGGCCGTAGTAATGCGTTCTTGAGAAGATGGTCGATACGTTGATGATGCTGCCACCCGCGGACATATGCGGAGCCGCGGCACGCGCCATATTCCAAGGCGCACCCAAAAGATTCATTGCCGAATCGAACATCGTCTGGTCGGAATCAGCTGCGCGTTGCTCTGCCTCCGTGAACGGAATATCGCGAAGCGTGAACTTAGGACCTGCGGCGCCGGCGTTATTGACCAACACATCGATCGGACCAAAGGCGGCAACTGTTTTTGCCACAATCTGCCGGCAGACCCCTGGATCCGCGCAATCACCTGTCGCGCTGACCATGAAGGTCTCCTCGAATCCCTCATCGACTAAGTCGCCCATGAAGTCATCAAGTTTCCCCTGATCACGACCTGTCAGCATGACCCGTGCACCTTCGCGCAATAACTGCCGAGTGATATAGCTACCAATGGAGCCGGCGGCACCGGTCAGGATGATGCATTTGTTGTCGAGTCGACGCCCAGCGATGGACTGCGTTAGCAGATCCTGAGGAATATCGCTCATATCATTCATCGGAGTGCTCCTGCTGATCCTGTTTCAACCTTCGTGAGTGTTTCGCCACGCTCCATTGCGTCGCGGATAGCCCAAGCCCGGTACAACTCGTCCCGTGACTTGAGATTGGTTCGTGGTAACGCGTGCATGGCAACGTAGTTAGCGCCTGCATGCCGGTTTTCCCACATAGCTTGGTGTGCCTCTGGCACGTCTTCCATGGCGATGATTGTCGGAGGAAGAATATTGATGTGACCCGCGGCAATACGCTCCTGCATCTCCGCAAATTCGCGTGATGTGTTGAGGTGCGTACCGCGAATTTCTGCGGTTGGCATCAAGATTCGACGTTGGCGCATCCATACTTGAGGAGCATAGAAGCTGAAGCGTGAGCCCTTAAGATCCTCCGAGTAGACAATTTTACCAACATTGGGTTTGACCAATGATGTGGCAAGTGCAAGTCCGTCACGTCCTGCGCGCTCAAAAACGACATCGGGAAGGCCCCGCTTGTCGAGCGTGTTGCGCAACAAGGGCGCAATCGCAGAGCCAATAGGCTTGAGTGTTCGGTCTGAGAATGCCCTCACAGATTCCTTGAATGCCGCTGATTCGGTGAAGGGGTTTGGCATCCGCTGGAATGGCCCGGGTGGATCGAACTCATCACCGAGCCGACGCTCGATTTCCTCGATACTGACCACACCTTTCATCTGTGCGCCAAATCCGAGGGAAGTCACAAACTCGCGCTGAGAGACCGTATCCACGAGAACAGCGACCTGAGCACCGCGCTGACAGCCGACCTCGATGGCTTCGATTGCAACTGGGTCGACGATTCCGTCCTCGGCACCAGGGCCATATACGACGAGCAATGACTGACCCGCTCGCAATCCGGCTTTTGAGAATTGCGCGGCCGGCGTAGAAGCTCCAGGTTTACCCATGAAGGTGAAGCGATAACCGGACGATGCACCGTAGAAGGTCAGTACGCCGTCTTCGCCGAGTAGCTGGAATGATCGTGGGAAGGCGGTTTCACCGGCGTGAGAGACCGAGTAGTCGATTTGACCGCCCACTTTCTTCTCAGCCTCGGCAACAAATGCCTCACCGGCTGCTTCCCATGCGGCCCACTTGCTGGGGTCATCAGGAACGGCGGTGAAGATATCAGCCCATCGATCGTCTTTTCGATTGATGGCATGCCCGCCAACCGCCTCCACACGCTCGGCTCGGCTGTCGCTAGAGACCATACCCAATGCGGCGCAGCTAGAGGACAACGCGCTGCGTAGACAGTCATAGCCCGTGCCCGTGGAAGCACCTTCGACAAACAGGCGCTTGCCTGGCTCGATCGCGAGCGTCTTGTACAGCGCGCGATGAATCGTACCCATGGTCAGGCCGTAAGAGCCGGCTTCTTCAATGCTCAAGCCCGGCAATTTAGCGTGTAACTGCGGTCCTTGGACCGTTAGGAACTGTGCGTGACTACCGTCGTTTCGCTCGTAGCCCTGGATTCGGAAATCCGCCGCCATAGGATCCAAGCCCTGATCAGGCGCCATTAATTCGCTCTGACCCGAGTAGATACTCACAATATCGCCCACCGACAGACGGCCTTCGCGGACAAGGTCCTGACCTAACTGCGCCACCATGCCGACACCACCTGAACCTGTGACCTGCACATCGGCATCACGCGCATCGAAAGGAGAGACAGGGATACCTGTGATTGCCCAGATATCATTGAAGTTCATCTCAGACGCGAGAATGTAGACCAGTGCCTCGTTGGGACCCGGTGTGGGAGTAGGGAAGACCAGCTCTTTTTCCGCAACCACAGGATCACCGTGTAGCGGCCTGCCGTCTTCGTGTGATCGCATTACACCGTAGCCAAGTTGGTACTCGGGTATTGGCGTGATGCCAGGGAAGAAGCTCGCGCCCATGGGAAGTAACTTGCCATCTTCGATGA
>CACCPA010000023.1 GCA_902547755.1 Halieaceae bacterium
CACTGGGATGCTCAGTGCCGCAACGCAGGAACTTTGCGTTGCCATTGGCATTTTCTAGTGCAGAGTCGCTGGGTCCAGCGAGGGATGAGGGTACAAACGATGCCGTAGCGACTGCCACAGCCATAGGGAGAAGTGACTTCATAAGACGCGCTCCTCAACGTGCAGACCCAGTTCCTTCCTCTCCCTGGTTTCTACGTAAATGAAAGCGCGTCCATGCGATGTGGCTTTGACCACGTTAGAAGAACTGACTCCTGAAGACCACCCCTAATCGCAATGGCATCGATGCAAAGGCACTACCACGGACCTTTAGCTATGCTCTGTTTTGGAGCCACCACTCCATTTCTTCGATGTGGTCCTTACCAAAGAATTGCTCATCGCCCACAAAGAAAGCCGGAATGCCAAAGGCGCCTCGATCAACAGCGCCCTGTGTGTTCGCCATGAGTTCCGCCTTTACTTCGGGGTCCTGAGTGGCTTCCAATAAAGCCTGCCCGTCAAATCCCGCGGCATTGAAGGCACTGACAAACACGTCAGGGTCGTCCATTTTCAGACCGTCTTCCCACATCATTCTAACGCCAGCCTCAATGTAGGGTGCGACGTCATTGTCACGACCATAAGCAACGCAGGCGCGCATCAGTAGCAATGTGTTGACCGGGAAATTAGGATTCATCGCGAACTTGTTGAGTCCGTGACGATCGCAATAGCGCTCAATTTCGCGCATGAACATCGCGTTTTTCCCAGAGACGCCCGCGAAATTCATCATGGGCGGCTGGTTGTTAGTCGACTTGAAAATACCGCCGAGTAAGCAGGGTGTAATCTTGAGCTGGGCACCAGTTCGCTCGGCGACGTCTTTCACAGTGAAATACGACAGATAGGCGTTTGGACTGCCAAAATCAAAGATGAATTCGATGGTTTTACTCATGGATAGCCCCTTATTGTTGTTATAAAAATGAGAACGACAGTAGGCCAATAAATACTCGCGCTGTCCAGTAAGGTAGCTGGCTTACTTAAGCACTCAAACACCGGTGAGCGGGTGCTGGGTAGTGACCACTAGACGAACTGAATTCCAACCAACAAAACCAGCTGCAGCATATTAATGCCAACAGATAGCTTGTGGTCCCGATCGAAACGTCGACCCGCTTCAGTATCACCAGCCAGTTGCACGTCGCGTGCCGCATTGATGCGCGGCAACAACCACTGCCTTACCCAGAGCGTCGACACACCTACAAACAGACAAACGAGGGTCGCCAAGAGAGCGGACTGGTTACTGCCCACCAAGAACAACAAAGCGGCAATGAGACTCAGAGCGATCATGAAGGCGTAATAGCGGGGAAACATCGAACGTAAAAATGCACCGGCTTGCGCCTCAGGCAGCGAGGTGAAAACCACCGGCGCCACAACCGAGGGAAAAAACAGCATCGCGCCCAACAGCATTAAGACCAGCGCGTTTGCGATCTCCAGCATGGTTCCCTCCTATCGTTTGTATTGCGTAGGACAGTAGCCACGCCCGACATCGAAGCCTCGCAACTTGCGATGCTTGGTTACGCGGCCTGTGACCCGCTTACGCCAAAGCCGAAACGAACTCGCTTTCATCTCGCGACGCATGAGCTTGATGGTTTCAGACTCGCTCAGACCAAAGGTTGCTTCGATGACCTCAAATGGTGTTCGGTCCTCCCACGCCATTTCAACGACGCGGGACACCTCTGACGGGGCCAATGTGTGCTGGAATACTGACATTTAGCGATGTTAAGACTCTAACAGAGACGATACCTCTGCCGTCTGGGCTGTGTTCGGGTTCGTCCTCGAAAAAATCAGGACTGCAGAAGCTCGCAGCGACGCCAACCGCGCAGAGAGTTAATTAGCCACCATGACTCTACCTTCTCGAGATCCGACACAGGCAGTGACCGTTCAGACACCGCACCTTCATCGATTAACTCGTCGCGTAATACCCCGGGCAGTAGGCCGTCGGTGGTCGGCGGCGTGAATAAACTGCCGCCCATCTGATACACGACATTAGCAATTGAACTCTCGGTGACATGTCCCAGCTCATTTACAAGAAGTGGCAACACACCTTCAGGCACCTCGGCAACCGCCCGATCATAAACCTCTCGACGACTCGTTTTATGAATGAGGAAAGGATCCTTGGACTCAACCGGTGTGGGTGAGACTGAAAGAGGTACCAATTCACCATCGGTAGGGGCTTCGTCTGGGACAAAAGGATGAAGGGTGTGACTCAGAGAACCACATCGGTTGAGTTGCAGTCGCAAGCGCCAATGTTTGGCGCTATCGACGGAGCTTACTAGCTCATTAAGGTATGACTCAGTAGCCCGTCTATCATACGCAAAGGACCAGTACTGCGCGGAATTTTCAAGTCGGTACAAATGACGCGCCAGGCGAGTAATCGTGCCGTCGCTGATTCCCATGGTTTCAAACAAATGAAAACCAGGATCAGGCTGCTTGAGTATGCGTGCTTTAGTCTGTAGCTCCTCAAACTCGTCGCTGGGGTCCGAATCCCAGACGATGCCACAGCCCACGCCAAACCGGCTCTTCCCCCTGCGCGAGTCACTCCAGGCCGTTCTTATCGCGACGTTAAAGCTGGCAAATCCGGAGGGCTTAATGAGGCCGAGCGCACCGGTGTAAATTTCGCGCGGGCTGTCTTCTAACCCATCAATGACATCGACCGCCGCGCGCTTGGGTGCGCCTGTGATGGACGCCGCCGGAAACAGAGCCGTAAAGATATCGGCGATGCTGGCTGACACGTCGGTTTTAACCGTTGAAGTCATCTGCCAAACACTGGGGTAACGCTCAACACCAAACAGCTCATCGACAGACACCTTGCCAGTGGACGACAAGCGAGCAAGATCATTGCGCACCATGTCAGTGATCATGACATTCTCGGCTCGGTTCTTTGCTGACATCTGCAACCACTGGGCATTAGCCTCATCAGCAATGGCCTCAGATTTGCGCCCTACCGTGCCCTTCATGGGTTTACTCCACACGACATCGTCTTCACGCTCGAAAAACAGCTCGGGTGAAGCGGAGCAAACCGTCACCTCGGGCCCACCCATGAAAACAGCATGCGGCATGCCTTGTGACCAGCGGGCAAAATCCGACAGGGTCACCTGCCCCTCATTCGACATGCGAGACGTGAGGTTGATCTGGTAGACCTCTCCCGCACCAATCATCGATTTAATACGATCGACCTTGGACTCGAAGGACGCCCGCGACTCTAAAAGGTGCCAGTCAGCGTTCGTTGGCTCATCAGGTGAGTAAAGATCTGTGAGGGATGTGATGGACGTCTCGGTCGCGAACAAAGCAAAGCACGCAAGAGGCACATCGATATCACGCTTTGGAAACTTGTGATCGAAGGCGTGACTTGCCTCATAGGCAACGTAGCCCACGGCGAAAAGGCCTTCTCTACGAGAGCGTTCCTCGGCCGCATTCAAAACCGATAAGACGGTGCTGTGCTCCGCGGCCATCAGAGCATCCTGGCAGTGCTCATACACTAACCAACTATCTTTCTTGGCATTACGAACAATGGCGCGGTCAAACATGATTTCAGCGATAAGTTTGTAGGCTGTCTGTGGACTGAGGTAAACGCAGAAGGATCACAACTCGATCACTCGCGCATTATGCCTATTTTCTGAAAAAGATTAATATGTAGCGACAGAGAAGTAGTCGGAACACGGCCGCTAGTCTGCAGTTTTCGCCACTTGGTATCGGAAGTTTTGCAGCGTATAAAGCCAAAGTCAGTTAGGAGAGCCCACCATGAAAGTTGACCTTTTAGATAATGAAAAGTTGTCGTGGCAAGACTACGGCCCAGATGAACGGTTCAGTTTCCCGATTGGTTATGGCGGTGCATTACTGGGGAACGATGGCCAAGGCCACATCGATCTACTCTATCGATGGGAGCCCGGCAAATACTGTCATTTCCATCGTCACCTCTGCGAGGTGAGATCCACGGTTTTGCAGGGCTCTCTTGAAGTCGTCTCCTTTAAGGAGGGTGTTGAAGTCTCCAAGGTCACCCGACAGGCCGGCAGTTACTCACACATGCCCGAGGGCGATGTGCACATGGAATGTGGTGGTCCTGAAGGCGCGACCGTGCTGTTTAATCTTTATGCACCCGATGGACGATTGACGGAAATGCTCGACGAGCTAGGCAACACGCTTAAAACACTCACTATCGAGACGGTGCTCAAACAATTTGCAAACTGACTAGGTGGGATTGCGCACTCGATAGCGTATGCGAGAAAACGATCACCGGAGTAGACTCAGCGCATTGATAGCCAACCGGAATAATCGATGCGAAGCGTTCTAAGCCTTGCCCTCGTATGTCTTCTCATTCTTGCTCCGCAAGTCTCGGCGTCCCTCATGGGCGCCGACGTCGTGTTTCGCGGCGGCACTGTCTACTCAATGGACACCCAAGGGAACCGGCATAGCACTATCGCCATCGTCGGCGATCAAATCCTTGCCATCGGCAGCGAGTCAGATGTTGCGCTCTTCACGACCGAGGCGACGCGCATCGTCGAGCTTGAGGGTCGTGTCGTTTTTCCTGGGTTCATCGACACACACATCCACACGATGGATACCTTGCCACTGCTCAACGGCGCCATGCTTTCACCGGGACAGAGCGCTGACGAGGTCTTGGAAGCCATCGCCGCGCACGCAAAACAGTATCCCGAGCAAAACCCGGTTTTAGGTTCCGGTTTTTTGGCTCGTGCCTTTGGCATAGACGGCCCCACCGCGGCCCAACTCGACGCCGTGGTTCCTGACAGACCGGCGCTCATCATCGATGAGGGAGGCCACACAGCCTGGGCCAATTCACTCGCCCTGCAAGCCGCGAATATCACCGCGGCTACCCCCGACCCGGTACCGGGCGCCCACTTCTTTCAGCGCGATATGCTCGACAACCCAACCGGTTGGTTGGTTGAAGGTGCGGCCATTGAACCACTCACCGATGCCTTGGGCGTGGTCAGTGAGAGTACCTTGAGGGAACGTGCACCCGGCTTCTTCGCTGGCATGGCCTCTGTAGGGGTAACCGCCGCATTTGATGCGGGGATGATTGATACGGGTGAGTTTGGGATGAAAGTGGCCAATGAATTCGCCGAGGCCAATACCCTGCCACTTCGATTGGTGGGTTCGCTGTACGTCAACAAGCCCAAAGACCTCAAAACCGCACACGCGAGGCTGTCTGAACTGCGCGAGGCGTACCAGCACGAGCTCTTCTCAATGACTACCTTAAAACTCTCGCTCGATGGCACTGTGGAGGCCAAGACGGCGGTGACGCTCGCACCTTACATTGCCCCCGAGGGGCATGAAGCATCACCACTACTACCGGACGATCAGGTATTCAACGCGGTGTACGAAGCCTACAGCCTTGGCTTTGATCTCCATCTGCATGCCATCGGCGACGGCGCTGTCCGTACTGCATTGGATGCGATCGAGGCAGGCCAGGCGGCGCATCCTGAATCGGATGTGCGAGCGACCATCTGCCATATTGAAGTGGTGGATCAGGCAGACATCGAACGATTTGGTCAGCTTGGCGTCGTTGCTCAGACCACACCCACTTGGTTTGAGTACGACGAGATTGCTATGGAATTTTTAGGACCTGAGCGTTTCGAGCAGCTCTATCCTCTTGCATCCATCCAGCGCAATGGCGGTCGTGTGACCTTGGGTAGCGACTATCCGGTGTCGTGGATTGGTAAGGACGCCCTGAACCCAATGTTTAACATCGAAATGGCGGTCACGCGCCAGCGAGCGGGCGATAAGGATTACCCAATACAGGCACGCGCTAACGAACGACTCAGCGTCGACCAGGCTATTCGCGCGCACACGGTTGACGCCGCTTGGCAAATTCGCATGGAAGATAGCATTGGTACTTTGGAGCCGGGGAAGAAAGCCGACCTTGTGGTGCTTAATCGCGACCCCTATTTGAGCGATCCGTATGCGATACACAGCATCGAGGTAGATGTTACCGTGTCGAACGGGCGACTGGTCTATGAAAAAAAAAGGCGGTAACGAACCGCAACGTCTTGGAGCCACAGGTTATGAGCGATAAGCCATTGGTACTGATTGAAGAGCGCGGCCCTATCTTTGTTGTGACTATCAATCGCATCGAGGCACGTAATGCCGTGGACGGTGCGACAGCAAGTGCCTTGCTCGAGGCGTTTAAAACGTTTGAAACGCGGGATGATCTGAAAGTCTCGGTGCTGACAGGTATGGCCGGTACCTTTTGTGCAGGGGCTGATCTCAAAGCAATCGGATCGCTCCGGGCAAATCATATTGAACCCACGGGCACGGCCGATGGCCCGATGGGACCTTCACGACTACAGCTCGACAAGCCAGTTATTGCGGCGGTTTCAGGTCATGCGGTGGCGGGTGGTCTCGAGCTTGCCTGTTGGTGCGATCTTCGTGTTGCTGATGCCACCGCTGTCTTCGGCGTGTTTTGTCGCCGTTGGGGTGTGCCACTCGTTGACGGCGGCACCGTCCGACTACCTCGCCTCATTGGGCATAGCCGCGCGATGGACATGATTCTGACGGGTCGCCCTGTGAAAGCTCAGGAGGCATTTGAAATAGGACTAGCAAACCGCTTGGTTACTGACACCGACGCGCTAACAGCTGCGGTGGCGCTTGCCGAGGAGATCGCCGGGTTCCCCCAGATGTGTATGCGTGCGGATCGCCGCTCAGCGATTGCGCAGTGGAGCCTCGATGCCACCGAGGCACTAATTCAAGAAGGCGCAGGGGGCTACGATGTAGCAACTACTGAAGCCGTAAGAGGAGCGGCACGCTTCAGTAGTGGGGCCGGTCGGCACGGAAGCTTCGATGACTAAAGGCGTACAGCACCGGCCAGAGGGTCAGAGCCATCAATGAGTTCATGGAACTCATCGGCCAAGCGCTGTGACTCTTTGACGCAATGCCGCCAATAGGTCTCTCTAACGTGCTCCGGAATCTTTCCAAAATCTCGGCGATCGGGGATTTTCCCAAACGGTAACTGCGCCAAAAACTCATCGGTGGGACAAATCATAATGAGCTGTTCGGCTGATACCTGCTGCTCAGCACGCCAAGGCAAAAACTTATCAAACCATCCCACGGTGGTACGGCTGTTGAAGTGTGGATAGAGCCAAACCTGATCCTCGGGTAACCGCGTCAGATCGAAGTGGTAATCGATAATGCCGCCATCCCAGAAAGCACCTCTGCCCGCACCTTCAATGTCGTAGACACCCTCAAATACGTAGGGAATCGCACCACTCGCCATCAAGGCATTGAAGACATTATTCTCGGAAAGGTCGATGTAGCGCGTGTCAAACTCATCAAACAGTGGCGTCGGTGGCTCGGCGCTACTCGAGGCGAACACAACACGCTGAAAAGAAGCGGGAAGCGTTCCGCGACTGACAACATTCCCTAATGCAGCCATCCCCATACCCGCAATCAGGCGCTTACCCGGCTGTTGACCATTCAGACCCCGGCCGCGCGCAGTGACAATATGAGAACGGAGCCACGAATGTTCAGCTACGTAACGCTCCCCCTCCTCACCTAAAAGCGTTCGCATCAGCCATAGGGCGACCTCGGTAATCTCAGGAACCGTTGGTTTAGCCGATGCGTAGTGCTGCGTAAGATAGGCTTGCTCGAACCGATCGTAGGCTTGAATGGGGTCGGGCTGCGCCATTGCCGCATGACGCCACGAGCCGATGGAAGAGCCAATGGCGTCTAGTGGTCGTGATCGCCCGGACAGCAGTTCGCTGATGACGACCCGATCGAGCCGCCCCAAGATGAGCCACTTCGGTCCACCCGACGCCCCGATGAGACCATCGATGAGATCGGCATGCCAACCCTCGTTTTCGAGACGCTTGGCAGCCTTGGCACCGACTCTTAGTTCAAGTGCTTTCAATGTGCATACTCTGACGAACTTGCTTGGACGTTAATGGCCATACCACTACCGATACGCTGTGAGTGGCGACGCGACTTAGTGCATTGTCTAGAGTGAAAAGGGCTGGCGTCTGAGTCGCCAGCCTCTAACAGTGACGAATAGCTAGCAAAAGGCAGCGTTACTCAACGCCGTCGAGGTACTCAATGTCCGGACGCCCGCCCACCAGACCCGCTAATTTGACGTTCGCTGCCTTGAAGTAATCGGTTTGCCCGTGGGCTTCCAAAGCCGCCTGATCTTCATAAGACTCGAGCACTTTGTAAACCTGCGGATCGGACTTACTGCGATTGAGCGCGTAAAACTTGCAGCCTGGTTCGTTTGCTAGGACCTGCGCCGCAAGTTCCATAAAGACCGCTTCGAACTCGTCATTTTTTCCTTCTTGAACTGGAATAGTGGCAATAACACCGATAGCCATGATCTACCTCTCACTTTTTTTGTTGGTTTTTTGTCATCTTGTTGGGTGTATCGGCCGACGCTCCACCGGCCAGCCCCGAGCATACACGAATCCCACCCATGGCCGCGCCTAGGCATCTATTTTTGCCGACCACCGTTTAAAAGTTTAGGCCCCTGTGAGACCTTGTTGACAAGGGGAGCTAGTGAACGCCCTGAAGAATAATAATGAGGACCTGTCGATGGTTTCGAGGTTATGGCGAGCGTCACGCCACCAGCGAGATTTTTGCAGTTGGGTATTCATCATCGCCTGCGTTTTTGGTGCGCAGGCTGCCGCCGCATTGGGCGAGGCAACGCAAGACTCAGTAGCCCGACCCAACATTGTCATTTTGTATGCAGACGACATGGGCTGGGGCGATACGGGTGCCTACGGTCATCCCTACATCAAAACCCCATCCTTGGACCGACTCGCCATCGAGGGCCAGCGCTGGACCGACTTTTATGTGCCCGCTCCCGTGTGCTCGCCGAGCCGCGCTGCACTGCTCACGGGACGACATCCCGTCCGCTCGGGGCTCTATGGTGCGGGTAGTCCGGTGTTATTCCCGGACGACAAATACGGCATACCCGAGAGTGAAGTAACGCTTGCGGAGATGCTTAAGGACGCAGGTTATCGCACCGCCATCCTGGGAAAGTGGCACCTAGGTGATGCACCTGAACATTTTCCCACACGCCATGGTTTTGATTACTGGTTTGGCATCCCCTACTCCAACGACATGAAGTTCGAGGGAAGACCGGGTATCGAAGAACTGTTCATGATGCAGCAGACCGGTAAAACGGAAGCGTTACACAAGATCCTGAATGACTTCCTCATCGCCTTTGAGGACCCGGATTCGTCAAACTACAACGTGCCTCTCTGGCGAAGTCGCTGTGACATGAATGGCTGTGAGGACCAACTGTTAGAACAGCCCACCTTTCAACCAAATCTGACAACTCGCCTCACGCAGGAAGCAACTCGATTCATCAAGTCGACAGGGGGAGAACCCTTTTTCCTTTACTTGCCCTATACCATGCCCCACCTCCCCGTTTTTGCCGACGAGACTTTTCAAGGAGAGAGCCTGGGGGGGCCTTACGGTGACACCATTGAAGAGATCGATTGGAGCGTGGGCGAAATTATCAGCGCTCTAGAGAAAGCGGGCATCGACGATAATACGCTCGTCTTCTTCTCGAGTGATAACGGACCCTGGCAATTAGCGAGTATTCATCTCGCGGGAAGTACCGGCCCCTTCAAAGGTTCCAAACAGGAAATTTACGAAGGCGGTGTTCGCATCCCTGGCATCTTTTGGTGGCCCGGAACCATCGCACCCGAGGTCATCTCAGACATGGGGAGCGTGCTCGATCTATATCGAACCATTGCAGCTATGCTCGCGATAGATACCCCTCAGACCCTCGACAGCTACAACCTCTCGCCCGTGCTGCTCAAGGGCGATGAAAGTCCGCGAGAGGAACTGGCGTTCTATAGAAAAGGTGAGCTGCGGGCCTATCGCAAGGGCGACTTCAAACTGCATCTCTTCGACCAACCACAAGGTGGTGAGCCGCTAGAAACACCCGAGCTCTACAACTTGCGACGTGATCTGGGTGAGAAGGACAATATCGCTGAGAAACACCCAGAGGTTGTGGCAGAACTTCTGAGCGCCATTGCCGCCCACAAAGCGAACCTACCGCGAAAGCCGCCGTTATTTGACCAGCGCTTTGTCGACATGATGAAGCGCAGTGCAGAGGCGGGACGCTAAAGGCTGCATATAGCCGTCGTAGGTTTGCTCGCAAAAGCCGCTCAATAGGGCTACAAAGGGAGTGAAGAGATAGTGGTATTTACGGATAACGAAATAAGAACAGAGAGGTAACTCATGGCACTCGACAAAAAATTGTTTCGAAACGGGCCTTACGCCGATCTTTTCAGTCAAGGTGTTCAGGTTGGAAATACGCTCCACATGGCGGGCCAAGTGGGCACCGATGCCAGCGGCAAGGCTCCCGACAGCCTCGTTGAGCAAATGAAAAATGCGTATCAACACGTTGAGTCGGTGCTCGAGGAGTTCGATTGCACCATGGATAACGTGGTGGAGGAAACATGGTTCGTCACCGACATGCATGAATGTATGTCACAGGTCGAGGCGCTCTTTGCCGCACGGCAGATGATCTACGGTAAAACACCCGAGGTCGCTCAAACCGTTGTCCAGGTGGTCGCACTGGTCGATCCGTCATTCAAGATCGAAATTAAGTGCGTTGCCATCGCGGATTAAGAGGAGCTTGGACATGCCAGAACTACAACACCTCCCTGCCAATGCCGATGCCAGCACTATTGTCGCCGCAGTTGAGCAAGACGGCGCAGTCATCCTCGACAACGTCATCAGCCCGGACTTTATCGCGGCACTGCGTGAAGAGACTGACCCCTACATGGATAAAACCAATAACGGTGAAGATCCCTTTGCGGGCTTCAGCACCACGCGAACGGGCGGTCTGTTATTACGTTCAGAAAAGTGCCGAGAGCTCATTGAGCACGTGACGATTCTGAACCCCTGCCGTGAGTTCCTCGCGCCTTTCTGCGAGAAGGTGCAGCTGCACCTCACCCAGATTATCCGCATTCGCCCCGGCGAAATGGCGCAAGCTATTCACCGTGATAAGTGGGCGTGGGGCAAACATTTGTCACACCTCGAGCCTCAGTTCAACACCATTTGGGCGCTCACGGACTTCACCGCTGAGAACGGCGCGACACAAGTCGTCCCCGGCAGCACGAAATGGCCCGATGACCAAGACATAAAACCTGAGCAAGTCACTCAAGCTGAGATGAAAGCAGGTTCTGTACTCATTTACTCAGGCTCGGTATTCCATGGCGGCGGTGCGAACAGCAGCGATGGCGATCGCATTGGCATCAATATCACCTATGCACTGGGTTGGTTGCGACAAGAGGAAAATCAGTACTTGAGCTGCCCTCCAGAACTGGCAAAGGACCTCAGCCGCACGTTACAGGAGCTCGCCGGCTATGCCATGGGCCAGTATGCACTGGGATACTACACACCACCGGGCGCGCCCGGTGAGGAACCCGAAGTTGTCCCACCGCAATATGCATTAGGCATCCGTAAGGATCTCTCCAGCATGGGCGGAACAGGTGATTTGGAAGCGCTTCAAAGAGCGTTACAGACTTAAAGCGTGACATGAGCACAGGGTGCTTGAGGTGCATCAAGACACCCCTTATACTCTTGCGCCCCTATAGGACCATAGCTCAGTTGGTTAGAGCGCTACCTTGACATGGTAGAGGTCGCCAGTTCGAATCTGGCTGGTCCTACCAAATTCTTAAGCCTCTGTTTTTAATAAATTTTATTTTTCGTTTCCTTTGAGTCGTCGCGTGTTATGGCGAGTTACCTCTACCCTAGAAAGGTAGCGACCAAAAAACTAATCGAATCCTCCGTGACACATGACTACTCACCGCAGGCGTCAATAACAGCCGAGTGGTCTTAATGGCGATACACGCTACTAACCACACCGCGGCTGTTTCATCCAAATGTAAAAAAGCGGAAATTAGTTTTTAAAAAAAATTTAAAAAAAACGTGATGGTAACTTCACGCCTCGGTAACTCGACGTTGCCACGCTACGGTGTGTGAGCTATTTCGGTCTCACGACGCAAACTCTTAAAAGTAAGTCCCATATCACTAAGCAAGTTCTGAGGTGAAACCAATGAAGCCAAGCCTAATCTCCTTGAGTATGGCTGTTGCACTCGCCGGCAGCGCAGTTGCCGCTAACGCGCAAGTCCTGCCCGCGCATCAGACTGAGAGCGTCTGGTTCCAGGAAGCGAATGCAAACATCGCCATGAAAGAAAAAACTATGAATACGCCCTCGACCGCCAAGAACATCATTTTGTTCGTAGGCGACGGCATGGGCATCGTCACATTGACTACCGCACGTATCTTCGAAGGCCAGTCCATCGAGGGCAATCAGGGTGGAGAAGAGCATGAGTTGTACTTTGAAAACTTCCCACACACTGCACTGGTAAAGACCTACAACACCAACTCTCAGGTTCCTGATTCTGCAGGCACTATGACAGCGATGGTGTCGGGTCTTAAAACTGACATCGGTGTTTTCGGTTACGACGAGGACACCAACCGTGGCGACTGCGATACGTTGGAAGGCAACGGCGTAACGACCTACCTAGAAATGGCAGAAGTTGCAGGCATGTCTACAGGTGTCGTTTCAACAGCCCGATTGACACACGCAACACCCGGCGCACTTTACGCGAAGACACCAGATCGTAACTATGAAGACATTTCAGACATCAGAGACGGTACGTCTTGCTTCGGTAAAATAGAAGATATCGCGTCTCAGTTGATCAGTCTTGAAGACAACATCGAAGCGCGATTCGACGGTGTCGACGTTGACGGTTTTGAAGTTGCTATGGGCGGCGGTCGTCGTCATTTCATCCCAAAGGATGTAGCGTTCAACGTTGAAAAGCCTGTAGAAAGCGGCGCCGAAGGGGATCGAACCGATGGTCGTAATTTGCCCGAAGAGTGGATGGCGAAATACGACGACATGAATGTTGCCTACGTCACAGATAAAGACGGATTCGATGCGATTGATACTGAATCAACAGACAAGCTGTTGGGTCTGTTCAATGAGTCTCACATGCAATACGAAGCTGATCGTGGCAACGATATCGCTGGTGAGCCATCGATTGCAGAGATGACTAAAACAGCGATTGACGTTCTCGACAACAATCCTAATGGGTTTTTCTTGATGGTTGAGTCTGGTCGTATTGACCACGCGCACCACGCAGGAAACTACTCTGGCGCGTTGACCGATACAGTAGCACTCGCCACCGCTGTTAGAGCTGCTTATGAGGCGACGGACCCCAACGAAACACTCATCCTGGTAACCGCGGACCACGGTCACGTTAACACTATGGGTGGCTACGTTACACGTGGTAACCCTATCTTAGGTAAAGCGGTTTACAGCGCCGGTGGCGGTGCACAGCCAGCGAGCGATGGCCTACCGTTCACTACTGTTGGCTACAACAACGGGCGCGGTTTCTGTGACCTTGGAACAGAGACTAACTCCGATGCGGGTTACGCGTGTGACATCGCTGCCGGTGCACGAGTGGACTTGACCAACGTGAACACCACAACGGCGGGTTATCACCAAGAAGCGGTCGTACCGCTCACGTCTGAAACTCACTCTGGTGAAGACATTTCTATTCACGCCACAGGTCCCGGTTCATCATTTGTCCGCGGTACCGTCGAGCAGAGCATGGTGTTCCACATCATGAACAATGCTCGTCCTGTGATCACTGATTAAGGGGATTAACGATGCTATTTACTCCGAAACTAAATCTACTCACTTCTGCTTTACTCGCTTTAACGCTTGCAGCATGTTCGGGTGACGACGGCCGCGACGGTGCTGTGGGTCCAGCAGGCCTTGCGGGCGCCGCGGGTGCAGATGGCGCAGATGGTTCTGACGGTTCTGACGGTTCTGACGGTTCTGACGGTTCTGACGGTGCTGACGGTGCTGACGGTGCTGACGGTGAAGATGCTCGCAACGTGAAGTTGACGCGTCTCGATGTACTCAATAACGTCAACAATGCATTCTTCGTGAACGACGAAGGACGTATCCGCGCCATGGAAGCGTCTGACATCAAAGAAGTACGCGGTGCGGCCAAAAACGTCATCCTCTTCGTTGGCGACGGCATGGGCCCTTCAACCGTAACCGCTGCGCGTATCTTTGAAGGCGAAATGAAAGGCATGTCATGGACCGATGGTCAGTCAACAAACTTTGACGGACCCGAGTCTAACGATCTTTCCTTCGACCGTTTCCCATTCGCTGGGCTGGTTAAGGTCTACAACACTAACTCACAGGTGCCAGATTCAGCAGGTACTATGGGTGCCATGGTGACAGGCGTTAAAACCGATATCGGTGTCTTCGGTTACGACGAAACGGCTAATCGTGGCGATTGTGACACGACCTCAGCTGCCAATGAGTTAGTAACAAGTATGGAGCTTGCCGAAATCGCTGGTCTTTCAACCGGTGTTATCTCGACAGCTCGTATCACTCACGCAACACCAGGCGCAAACTACGCTAAATCAGCTGACAGAAACTATGAAGACAACTCTGATCTTCCTGGTGAGGGCGCTTGCTCTATCCAAGAAGACATTGCCTCGCAGCTGGTTAACTTCGAGGACAACCTCGAAGCGAAGTTTGCAGGTGTTGATATCGATGGTATCGATGTCGTAATGGGTGGTGGTCGACGTCACTTCATCCCCAAAGACACTGCGTTCAACGTTGAAAAGCCCGTTGCAAGCGGTGCTGAAGGTGACCGTACCGATGACCGCAACCTACCAGCAGAGTGGGTAGCAAAGTATTCAACAGGTCAGTACGTCACAGACCAATCTGGTTTTGACATGATCGACACTGAGAACACGTCCAAAGTTTTGGGTTTGTTCAACGAGTCTCACATGCAGTACGAAGCTGACCGTAGCAACGACATCGCTGGCGAGCCATCGCTCTCAGAGATGACCGCAAAAGCAATCCAGATTCTTGACAACAATCCAAACGGTTACTTCCTTGTTGTCGAATCAGGTCGCATCGACCACGCTCACCATGCGGGTAACGCGTA
Source organism: Halieaceae bacterium (assembly GCA_902547755.1). Taxonomy (GTDB): domain Bacteria; phylum Pseudomonadota; class Gammaproteobacteria; order Pseudomonadales; family Halieaceae; genus Luminiphilus. The sequence goes on from CACCPA010000023.1 coordinate 14,967, forward strand.
CGGTGCGCTCATGGATACAGTTGAGTACTCAAACGCTGTCCAAACGGCGGTTAATCTCACCAGTCAAGAAGACACGCTCATCATCGTTACCGCTGACCACAGCCACGTGATGACCATGGGTGGCTACGTCACTCGCGGCAACCCAATCTTGGGCAAAGCGGTCTACTCGGCAGGTGGTGATCCACAAGCTGCAGCTGATGAACTCCCCTTCACAACAGTCACTTACACCAACGGCCGTGGCTTCTGTGATTTGGGTGCCGAGACTAACTCTGATGCGGGCTATGGTTGCCCTATCACATCGGGTCGAGTTGATATTTCATCGGTTGATACAACAGCTCCAGGCTACCACCAGGAAGCTATCGTACCGTTGACCTCTGAAACACACGCTGGTGAAGATATCGGTGTATACGCAATTGGTCCCGGGGCCTCTCTTGTTCGAGGAACTAACGAGCAAAACGCGATCTTCCACTTCACTGACTACGCGCTCGATCTCATCGCGAAAGCTAACGCGCGCGCAATGTAAATACCTGAGTGAAAACCATGGCCACCGCTCATCTTGAGCGGTGGCTTTTTTATGGAGTAACAATATGAAACTGTTCTCGCCCGCGACAATTCTTATTTCGTTTTTCACGATGCCGTTATCAGCATCGGAGTGCATCGACGCCCAAAGCGTTATCGGCGTAACCCTGAGCAGCGATAGTGCGGCAGGGCAGAAGCAATCGCTCTCAATTTTGAGAGAGACAAGCAGTAGGGTTATTTACGATTTCAAACCCCAAGGAATTACACGTGTTTACCTTCGCTATTCTGAGGAAAACATTGGTTACGAGGAGTACTTCAACGCAGAGAAAATAGGTGTTGAACACGAGCCGTCACCCACTAACGTGCCTGGAGGCTGGAGCGAGGTCAGAAGCTTCATATCAGACGACACGCTGGGATCACTCAATAAGACGGGCTTAGGCAAACATCAATGTCTCGAAACGAGCACCTATGAAGGCGTGGTTAACGGCGAGACCATCAAAGCTACATTAATTAATGAATTGAATTTGCCCGTTCTTATGGAGCGAAGGACATCATCGGGTGGTAGTCGCTGGGTGGTCGATTCGCTTGAGGCTGACCCCGCGCACGTTACTTCTATCTCTTCGAAGTTGGATACCTACAGAACCTATGACTTCGCCGATCTCGGCGATCATGAAGAGGAGGCCTTCTTCCGAAACAGCGGCTATCTAAAATACAAGCTCGGCCATGGACATGACGGAGATCATGACCACTGATCGCACAAAGAAGATAACCTGACGTTTCCTCAAGGTCCGGTTCAGGCGGGCTTAATTTTCGTTAACGGCGACAACTGCGATTAACAAGGGAAGTTTCACTTTCGTAAGGGAGAGATGCTTACCCAAGTAACAAGTGAAGCTTGAGTAAATAACGAGGTATGTTTACTTTACTAGTGTCCTAACGTGTTGTGGCGAGTTCTGTGAGCCTTGACATGGTAGAGGTCCCCGGTTCGAATCCGGGTGGTCCTACCAAAATTTAGATAAGTCACTGTTTTAAAT
>CACCPA010000024.1 GCA_902547755.1 Halieaceae bacterium
GTGACAGCGCTCTCGGTGGTGACGATTTTGACGAAGTCATTGTTAGCTGGATGGTTGATCAGTGGGGTCTCGTAGACCTCACACGAGATCAACAAAGACGACTTACCGTGATGGCAAGAGCGATCAAAGAGCGACTCTCAGAGTCGTCTGAGGTAGCCATTGAAGCGTCGGGTGAGTTTGCGCATCTTGAAGACCTGTCCGTGACCCGAGAAATCTTCGTTTCGCTCTCGGAGGGTCTCATTCAAAGAACACTGAGTGCCTGTGATCAGGCGCTTGAAGATGCTGGCGTGACGGAGGTTGCGCATGTGGTGCTGGTGGGTGGCTCGACACGGATGCCCGTCGTGCGTGACGCCGTAGCTCAATACTTTGATGGCGAGCCACTCTGCTCGATTAATCCTGACGAGGTCGTCGCCTTAGGGGCCGCACTTCAGGCGGATATCTTAGTGGGTAATGGCGATGGTGATGAGGCTTTATTGCTTGATGTCATTCCGCTGTCGCTGGGTTTGGAGACCTACGGTGGTTTGATTGAGAAAATCATTCCACGCAACTCCGTTCTCCCACTCGCGAAAGCGCAGGAATTTACGACAGCGAAAAACGGACAAACCGGTCTCGTCGTCCACGTACTTCAAGGAGAGCGAGAGCGTGTAGAGGATTGTCGCTCCTTGGCCCGCTTCGAGCTGAACGGCATACCCCCGATGGTCGCTGGTGCAGCCCGTATTTTAGTGACCTTTAAAGTGGACGCCGATGGTTTATTGGAGGTCTCTGCCCGGGAGGAAATTACCGGTACTGAGACGGCATTGGTCGTAAAACCCTCGTTTGGTCTGAGCGACGACGAGGTAGCTGCCATGTTGCGCGCGAGTCAGACCAATGCGGCTGAAGATATGCGGGCAAGACAACTCAGAGAGGCTAAGGTTGAGGCCGAATCGCTGCTTCACGGTTTGGCCGGTGCGCTTGAGGCTGATGGTGATCTTCTCAGTGATGAGGAGCGAGCCGATCTCGAAAGCGAGGCGGGAGCGCTGGTGACCGCGCTTGAATCTGAAAATACCGATATTATCCGTGCGGTAACCGACCAGTTAGGTCAGGCGTCGCTGACATTTGCTGAACGACGTATGGACCGCAGTATAAAAAGTGCTTTGAGCGGTGTTGCCGTGTCAGAGCTGGAAGCCGAAGACTAGAGACGAGCTCATGCCCCAGATAATTGTTCTTCCTCATCACGAAATTTGCCCTGAGGGCGCGGCGGTAGAGGCCAGCAGCGGTGATAGCGTCTGCGAAGTGCTGTTAGCCAATGACATAGACATCGAGCACGCCTGTGAGATGTCTTGTGCTTGCACGACCTGTCACGTCATCGTCCGAGAGGGATTTGACTCGTTAAATGAGGCAGACGAACTGGAAGAGGACTATCTCGATAAAGCGTGGGGCTTGGAGCCCGAGTCACGATTGTCGTGCCAGGCTATCGTTGGTGATGAGCCGCTCGTCGTTGAAATCCCGAAGTACACGATCAATCACGCCTCAGAGAAGCATTAAAAAGCACACTTTTGTCGCCATGACAGGCTGAGTTAAAGGCCTTATACTCCGCGCCCGACAACGGGTAGACCCTACAGGGAGCCCGTCGATCATTACTTATTCATCATCAGGAGACAGTCATGTCGGTTGAACAAACGCTTTCGATCATCAAGCCCGATGCCGTTGAAAAAAACGTCACAGGTCAAATCAACTCGCGCTTTGAAGCAGCGGGACTGCAGATCGTTGCCCAAAAGATGCTTCGTTTGTCTGATGAGCTTGCCGGCGGATTCTACGCCGAGCACAAGGAGCGACCTTTTTATCCCGATCTTGTTGCGTTCATGACGTCAGGCCCCGTCGTTGTTCAGGTGCTTGAGGGCGAGGGTGCTATTCTCAAGAACCGTGAGCTGATGGGTGCTACTAACCCAGCTGAAGCTGATGCGGGAACGATTCGTGCAGACTTTGCAAAGTCAATTGATGCTAACGCCGTTCACGGATCAGATTCACCGGCCTCAGCTGCGCGTGAAATTGCGTATTTCTTCGCTTCCAGCGACCTTTGCAGTCGATAAGTAACAAAGACTGATTCGTATGCCGGACGCGCTCATTGCAACAACCGCTCCGGCCAGCAAGATCAATCTGCTGGGCATGACACGTGCCCAGCTAGAATCATTTTTTACTGAGATTGGTGAGAAGAAGTTTCGCGCCCAGCAGGTGATGAAATGGATCCACCATCAGGGTGTGCGCGATTTCCAGGAGATGACTAATCTTGGAAAGGCGCTCCGTGATCGACTATCCCAGACGGCAGAAATCACGCCTCCGATTATCGACAGTCAGCAAGATTCAGCGGACGGGACCCGCAAGTGGGCCATTAAAGTTGCGGGCGGTGCGTTGGTAGAAGCTGTCCTGATCCCCGAGGGAGATCGTGCCACCTTGTGCGTGTCGTCTCAGGTCGGCTGCAGCCTTGATTGCAAGTTTTGCTCGACGGGCAAACAGGGTTTTCAGCGCGATTTAACAGCAGCGGAAATCATTGGCCAGGTGTGGTTAGCCATCGACTCCTACGATGGCTGGCAGGCTGGGAAAGGCCGTGTGGTAACCAATGTCGTCATGATGGGCATGGGTGAGCCATTGCTCAATTTCGATAACGTCGTATCGTCTATGGAGCTGATGTGTGACGACCTTGCTTATGGGCTGTCCAAGCGAAAAGTGACGCTGTCTACCTCTGGTGTCGTGCCTGCTTTGGACCAGCTTGCCGACCTGTCTGATGTCAGTTTGGCAATTTCGCTACACGCGCCCAATGATGCAATTCGCGATCAAATTGTCCCCATTAATAAGCGATACCCCATTGCAAAGTTACTGTCCTCGGCGCGTGCCTATATTGATGCGCAGACTGATAAAAAGCGGGTTGCAACGATCGAGTACACCTTACTAGCCGGTGTAAATGATCAAGTTGAGCATGCCCGTGAGCTTGCTCAGTTACTGGGTGGCTACCCTTGTAAAATTAATCTCATTCCCTTCAACGATTTTCCTAACTCGGGCTTCAAACGTCCGAGTGGTAATGCCGTCTCTCGCTTCTGGAAAGTCTTGATGGAAGCGGGATTCATCGTCACAGTACGGACGACACGCGGTGACGATATCGATGCGGCTTGTGGACAGCTCGTCGGAGAGGTGAACGACCGAACCAAACGCTCTGCTCGATATCGTGCACAATACGAAGAAATAGATACAGTCGAGGGGTAAGTGTCCCTGTGAAACATTTTTGCCCATTGGTGATTAGTGCTCTTCTTACGGGCTGTGTTGTAGAGACCAGCGGACCGGAGCCGGCGCCAGTCAACCCAGCACAGGCACTAGAGCAGCGTGTAAGTCTTGCCCGTCAATACATTGGTGCCGGCGATTGGGAGAACGCCAAACGTAATCTGGAGCTAGCGGCAGCGATTGATGCTGGCAATGCTGATGTACTCGAGGCGTTTGCACTGGTTTATCAAAGTACAGGCGAGTTCGAACACGCCGAGTTCAATTTCGAAGAAGCGCTTGATGCCGGCGCCGGATCGCGGGCACGCAACAATTACGCGGCATTTTTATACGCGCAGGGCCGTTACCTTGAGGCGGCAGTGGCCTTTCGTGAAGTGACCACGGATACGTTGTACAGCGGGAGGCCACGAGCATTCGTGAATCTCGGATTGGCCTTACTGCAGACTCAGGAGACCCCCGAGGCAAAGTCCGCATTCAGTCGAGCCCTCCTAATGGAGCCTCGAAACAGCACCGCACTTCTTGAACTAACCCAAATCGAACTCACCGAGGGTGATGTAGCGGGCGCGAGTGGGTATTATGAGCGGTACAGAGCGGGGACGCGCAGACAGACAGCGCGTGCACTGATTCTTGGTGTGGAGATTGCGCGTCTTAATGGCGATGCGAATATGGAGGCCAGTAATATGCTGGCACTGCGTAATTTATACGCCGAAACGCCGATTTATAAGGCGTGGACAGCTGCCCAAAAGGAGCAGCGTTAATACGATAAGAACAATGTAGGGGAACTCTCAATGAGTCAGGCTTCACCCATCAAGCGCCGTAAGAGCCGTCAGATTATGGTAGGCACTGTGCCAGTGGGTGGTGACGCCCCGATCAGTGTTCAAAGTATGACTAACACCGAAACGCGTGATGTCGACGCTACCCTAGCGCAAATAAATGCCATCGCTGAGGCGGGCGCCGATATCGTGAGAGTCTCAGTGCCCAGTATGGACGCGGCTGAAGCTTTCAAGTTAATCCGCCAGCAATCACCGGTACCACTGGTTGCCGACATTCATTTTGATCACAAGATTGCACTCAAAGTGGCTGAGTACGGTGTCGATTGTCTTCGAATTAACCCGGGCAATATCGGCAAAGAGCAAAAAGTTCGTGAAGTAATTGCTGCCTGTAAAGATAAGGGAATTCCCATTCGCATCGGTGTAAACGCTGGTTCGCTCGGAAAGGAACTGATGCGAAAATATCCCGAACCCACTTCAGACGCACTGATCGAGTCTGCGCTGAAAAACGTCGATATTCTCGATCGTCACAACTTCCCGGATTTCAAAGTCAGTGTGAAGGCGTCCGAGGTCTTTATGGCCGTGACGGCCTATCGTGGTCTAGCGCTGCAAATTGAGCAGCCGCTGCACCTAGGCATCACTGAGGCGGGGGCTCTACGCGGTGGGACTGTCAAGTCAGCCGTTGGTCTGGGTATGCTTCTTATGGAAGGTATCGGGGATACCGTGAGGGTCTCGCTGGCAGCTGACCCGGTTGAAGAGGTCAAGGTCGGCTTTGAGATCCTAAAAAGCCTGAAATTGCGAACAAACGGTATTAATTTTGTCGCATGTCCCAGTTGTTCGCGCCAAAACTTTGATGTTATCGGTACAATGAACGAATTGGAGCGGCGATTGGAGGATATCCGGACGCCAATGGATGTGGCCGTTATTGGTTGCATCGTGAACGGACCGGGAGAAGCAAAGGAAGCTGACGTCGGTTTGACTGGGGCAACCCCCAGTAATTTGATTTACCTCGATGGCGAACCTGATCACAAAGTCAGTAACACTGATTTCGTTGATCACTTAGAGTCGGTCATCCGTAAGCGAGCCGAGAATCTGGAAGCCCAGCGTGCTCGAGAAGAAGCTGAGATTATTTCCAGCAGTCACTAGGACAAACAGTCAATGAGTCAGTACCGCGCTATTCGGGGAATGGTTGATGTTCTACCCGATGAGACACCGTTGTGGCAGATGCTCGAGCAAACTGCCCGTGATGTGTTGGCTGCGCACGGTTATGCCGAGATTCGCACCCCGATTGTTGAAAGTACGGAGTTGTTTGCTCGGTCCATTGGGGAAGTGACCGACATTGTCGAGAAAGAGATGTATTCGTTTCCCGACAGGAACGACGACAGTCTTTCGCTGCGACCTGAAGGTACCGCGAGCACAGTTCGTGCGGCTGTTCAGCACAACCTAATTCAATCCCCCCAGCGTGTCTGGTACATGGGTCCCATGTTCCGCTACGAGCGTCCACAGAAAGGGCGGCAGCGCCAGTTTCATCAACTGGGCGTAGAGACGTTTGGTGTTGCGGGCCCAGAGCAAGATGCAGAGCTGTTACTGATGTGCCGACAGTGGTGGACGCGACTTGGCATCAACGATGTGTTGACCCTTGAGCTGAATACCATTGGAAGTCCCGAGGCGCGCGCTTCCTACAAAGCCGCACTAACAGACTACCTCCGGGACCATTTTGATTCCTTGGATGAGGACAGTCAGCGCCGTTTAGACACCAATCCGCTGCGGATTCTGGATAGTAAGTCGGTGACCACCCAGGCCATCCTAGACGATGCTCCCTCCATGGCGGAGTACTTGGATGAGGAATCCCAGCGACATCACGAGCGGCTATGTCAGCTGCTGGATATGGCTGGATTGACCTACACCAGCAATCCTCGTTTAGTTCGCGGGCTTGATTACTACAACAAGACAGTCTTTGAGTGGACAACCGACAAGCTGGGAGCACAGGCAACCGTGTGCGGTGGTGGGCGGTACGACATGATGGTGGGTCAGTTTGGTGGCAAAGCGACACCTGCGTCAGGATTTGCTGCGGGACTGGAGCGCCTCGTCCTACTGATGCAAACGCTCAATCTTGATGCGATCGCTGCACCCGATCTCTACATTGTGAGTTCTGACGAAAATGCCTTTGGCCAAGCGATGCTCGAGGCGGATAGAATACGCGTTGAATTTCCCGGGCTTGGTGTTGTCCAACACCTGGGCGGAGGTAGCTTCAAAAGTCAGTTTAAGCGAGCTGACAAAAGTGGTGCCGCGTGGGCCATGGTGTTTGGTGCCGAGGAGATGGTCTCCGGCAAGGTGACCTTGAAAGCTTTACGGGCTAATGAAGAGCAAATGACTCTCTCGCGAGAGGAGTTGGACGTGTTTTTGGGTCAGTTGGAACAGCTGACGAATGAGTATTGAGGAGTAGGTAGTGGCTGATCATCTCCAAGAAGAAGAACAGTTAGAGGCAATTTCCCAGTGGTGGCAAGAGAACCGCACGTCGATCATTGCCCTGGTTGCACTGACTTTGGGGGGCGCCATTGGTTGGTCGCAGTATGAGGACTACACCAGAGGGAAGGCAGTCGCCGCGGCGAATACTTACGATGGCCTTCTACAGGAAAGAGAATCAGGTGAGTCTGCAGAAGAGCTGGCACTGATCAGTGCTGGCTTGCGAGAGACCCATGACGGCGAGGCCTTCGCAGAGTTTGCCTCGCTACAGGTGGCTGCAGCGGCTGTCGAAGCTGGTGATTTAGTATTGGCTCGTGCTGAGCTTGAGTCGGTCATGGCAACCGTAGAGTTAGATTCTACCTTGGGGCAGCTAGTGCAGTTGAGACTGGCTCGCGTCATGGCAGCGTCAGGTGACGAAGCTGCGGCAGTAGCGATTCTTGAGCAGGGCAGCAGTTCGTTTCCTGCAAGCTACGCGCAGGCGCTTGGCGATATCCATTTGGCGGCAGGAAGAGAGTCGGAGGCTTTGTTGGCCTATCAGTCTGCCCAGACCGAATCACTGGCGCTTGGCGGGCAGCTCGGTCTTGTGGATCTCAAAGTGAGCGGACTATCGCTTCGCGATGTTGAAGATTCAATTGAGGATTCGCAGTAATGAAGTTGTTTCGGCTACTGACCACCAGTGTATTACTGCTCCTTATCAGCGGATGTAGCACGTTTCAGGAGTGGTTTGGTTCTGAGGAAGAGGACGCAACCGCGCCTGTCGAGCTCGAGCGAATTGATACAAAGGTCAAACTCAAAAAACAGTGGTCCACCAAGATTGGCGATGGTCAGGGTGACGGCTTCTACAAAATAACGCCCACCTTAATCGACGGTGTGCTCTACGTCGCCTCCAGTGATGGTGAGGTCGCGGCGATCAGTGCCGCTGACGGCGATCGACTCTGGCGGGTTGAGTTGGAGCGTCCGCTGTCAGGCGGCGTTGGTTATCACGATCGAAGCCTGTATCTCGGTGGCGCTGATGGCTCTGTGCTGCAGCTCTCGGCTGAGGATGGTGTCTTGCAATGGGAAGCCGCTGTGTCGGGTGAGGTGCTTGCGGCACCCGCGGTCTCAGATAACTGGGTCATTGTGCAGACCTATGACGGCAAATTACTCGGATTCCAGCCTGGCGCTGATGAGCCCGTTTGGACGTTTACAAGTGATGTGCCGGTGCTCACATTGCGCGGTACCTCAACCCCTATTTTAGTCGGGGGTAATGCAATTGCCGGGTTTGGTGATGGCAAGGTTGTCGCTTTAGACGTCGACTCCGGAAACGTCTCATGGGAGTCACGCATTGGCGTCCCACAGGGTAGCTCAGAAATCGATCGTATTGTCGACATTGACGGTGCGATGACTCAGCAGGGTATTGAGCTTTTTGTTGCCAGTTATCAGGGGCGTGTCGCTGCACTAGATAGCCGAACCGGGCGTAAACTCTGGCAGCAGAACGTTTCGTCAGTCACGGGTACACAGGTGGGTTTTGGTAACGTCTATGTGGCCGACGTAGACGGTACGCTGAGTGCGTTCCTGCGAACCGGTCAAAGTGTGAGGTGGCAAAACATCGAGCTAGGTTACCGGCAGTTGTCGAGACCCACTCCCGTCAGCAGCTATGTAGCAACGGTAGATTTTGATGGGTATCTGCATCTTCTTTCGCAAGTCGATGGACAAATTGTAGGTCGGACCAAGATCGGAGGCGACGCGGCGCGCGCCGACATGATTGCCCATAGTGGGCGTCTGATTATCTTCGCCGATAACGGTCAGTTGCTCGCCTATGAGCTAGAGACCCTGGACTAAATCCCATGCTTCCCGTCATTGCGTTGGTAGGACGCCCCAATGTAGGGAAGTCTACGCTGTTCAATCAGCTCACTAAGACCCGTGATGCCCTCGTTGCGGACTACTCGGGACTTACACGAGATCGAAAGTACGGTGAAGGGCGCTGTTATGAGCAGCGGTTTATGGTCATTGATACGGGTGGTATCACCGGTGAGGAAGAGGGTATTGATGCTGCAATGGCGGCTCAGTCGATAGTGGCAATTGATGAGGCTGACGTCGTTTTACTCATGGTTGATGGTCGCGCAGGCTTGCAGGTCGGTGATCAAAGCCTCGTCCGGTTGCTCCGAGAGCGCAACAAACCCTTCGAACTCGTGGTCAATAAAATTGATGGCGTGGGTGAAGATGTTGCCGCCAGTGATTTTCACAGCTTAGGTGTAGCCAAGCTGCACAACATCGCTGCCACCCACAACCGTGGTGTGCGGACAATGATTTCTGAGGTGATGGCGCCCTTTGGTGATATCGAGTCCGAAATCGATGAGGTCGGATCCGGCATTCGAGTTGCGGTGGTGGGCAGGCCCAATGTGGGAAAGTCGACCTTGGTCAATCGCTTGTTGGGCGAGGACAGAGTGGTAGTCTTCGATCAGCCGGGAACAACGCGTGACAGTGTTTTCATTGAGTACGAACGCCACGGACATGCCTACACCCTAATTGACACGGCGGGGGTACGACGGCGTAAGAATGTCAAAGAGACAGTAGAGAAATTTTCGATCGTCAAAACCCTCAAGGCCATCGATCAAGCAAACGTTGTCATTTTGTTGATGGATGCCCATGAAGGCGTGGTCGAACAGGATCTACATCTGCTGGGTCAATGTATTGAGGCGGGTAGGGGCCTAGTGGTTGCGCTCAATAAATGGGATGGCATGGAGTCCGATGAGCGCGAGCGGGTAAAGGTTGAACTACAGCGCCGACTGCAATTTGTCGACTATGCCGATATCCACTTTATATCGGCGCTGCACGGGACAGGTGTGGGCCACCTTTATGACTCGATACATGGTGCGTACGAGTCGGCGACGAGGAAACTGACGACGCCACGCTTGACCCAGCTTCTAGAGGATATTGTGTCTAGCCACTCACCGCCCGTTGTTAGTGGCCGACGTGTGAAGCTTCGTTACGCACACATGGGGGGACATAACCCCCCGCGCATCGTCATTCACGGCAACTCGACGGATAACCTGCCGCAGAGCTATGTTCGGTATCTCGAGAACTCGTTTCGTCGGCATCTAGATCTATCAGGTACGCCGATACGCATTGAGTTACGAACCGGCGATAACCCCTACGCGGGGCGCCGGAACAAGCTCACAGAGCGTCAGGTCCAGCGTCGACGCCGCATGATGTCTCACATCAAGAAGTCCGAGAAGAAGCGTAAGAACAAGAAAACGCAATAACCCCTGAGTTGGTCTGACACTCGCCCATATATTCAAATAAATTATGGGCGAGATACAAACCATCTATTTCACAAATATAAGTAAGTAACCCATAGTTCGCTCTTCACGATGACACCGTATAGAGCGGGGAAGAACCATGAGTAATTATCTAGAGCAGGTTGAAAAACTGCAGGGTTTGGCAACGGCTGCCAATGGGGTTAATGCTGAGCATGCTGTTCGTATGCGCCTGCAGAACCAGTTTAAAACCGGTCTCGACGTGGCGAAGTACACGGCGGACATCATGCGCCGCGACATTGAGAACTACGAGGCAGATACCTCCCAGTACACTCAGTCGCTGGGCTGCTGGCATGGATTTATTGGTCAGCAGAAGATGATTGCAATCAAAAAGCATTTTGGCGACACCAACCGACGCTACTTGTACCTCTCTGGCTGGATGATCGCTGCCCTGCGCTCAGAATTTGGTCCTTTGCCAGATCAATCGATGCATGAGAAGACCTCAGTACCCGCTCTAATTGAGGAGCTGTATACGTTCTTGCGTCAGGCCGACGCGCGCGAGATGGGCGGTCTTTTTCGTCAACTCGATGCGGCACGGGCGGCTAACAACGATGTTCAAGAACGAGCGATTATCAACCAGATCGATAATTTCCAGACACACGTTGTTCCCATCATTGCCGACATTGATGCCGGCTTTGGTAATGAGGAAGCAACCTACCTTCTCGCCAAGAAAATGATCGAAGCGGGTGCCTGTGCTATTCAGATCGAAAATCAGGTTTCTGACGAAAAGCAGTGTGGCCATCAGGACGGCAAGGTAACGGTCCCACACGCTGACTTCCTCGCTAAAATCCGCGCCGTGCGCTATGCATTCATTGAGTTGGGCGTAGAGAACGGCATCATTGTCGCTCGCACAGACTCACTGGGTGCCGGCCTTACTAAGCAGATTGCTGTGACCAACGAGCCAGGCGATTTGGGTGATCAGTACAATAGCTTCCTTGACGGTGACGTCGTTCAAACTGCTGATGATGTGGCAAATGGCGATGTCGTTGTGAAGGCCAATGGTCAGCTGCTGCGTCCCAAGCGTCTCGCATCAGGTTTGTTCCGATTCAAGCCTAATACGGGAGAAGACCGTGTTGTGCTCGACTGTATTACCTCGCTACAGAATGGCGCCGACCTGCTGTGGATTGAGACCGAGAAGCCGCATGTTGGTCAGATTGCAGGCATGGTTAATCGTATTCGCGAGGTCGTTCCCAATGCAAAGCTGGTTTACAACAACAGCCCCTCATTTAACTGGACGCTCAACTTCCGTCAGCAGGTTTTCGACTCATGGGCTGAAGAAGGGCAGGACGTGTTTGCCTACGCTCGCGATGAGCTGATGTCAGCCGAGTACGATGAGACCGATTTAGCGATCGAAGCCGACCGCAGAATTCAGTCGTTCCAGGCCGATGCGGCGCGTGAGGCGGGTATCTTCCATCATTTGATTACCCTGCCGACTTACCACACAGCAGCACTGTCGACCGATAACCTAGCCAAAGAGTACTTTGGTGAGGCCGGTATGCTAGGTTACGTCGCAGGCGTACAGCGTAAAGAGATTCGTCAGGGTATCGCCTGTGTTAAGCACCAGAACATGGCTGGTTCCGATATGGGCGATGACCACAAGGAGTACTTCTCCGGTGATGCGGCACTAAAAGCCGGCGGCACTGACAACACCATGAATCAATTTGGATAATCACGCACAGTGGTTCGCAAAGCCCAGTCAACCGACTGGGCTTTTTTTTTACGCTGTATCTTGCCAAACCCGGCAGACCAAAGCACAGTTCCAAAATGAAATGGGAAAATATAGACGAACAAGTATGTTCCGTGGCTCGGGCACTGTCTATTGTGGGAGAGCGCTGGACGCTCCTGATCATCAGAGATGCGTTCAAGGGGACCCGCCGGTTTGAGGGATTCCATAAGAACCTGGGTGTGACTCGGCACCGACTTACTGAGCGACTCAATTCACTGGTCGAGTCCGGTGTGATGACCAAAGTGCCCTACAGTCGGAATCCAGAGCGCTTTGAATATCGTTTAACGCGCAAAGGACTGGGTCTTTACCCTGTTTTGATGAGTTTGAGTCAATGGGGTGATAAATGGTTGGCAGACGAAAATGGACCACCCATGACTTATTGGCATAGTCGCTGTGCTCAGGAATGTGAGCCGATAATGGCGTGCAGCGAGTGTGGTGAGGCCCTGAAGCCTGAAGAGGTCTCGGCGAAACGAGGAACCGAACTCACCCAATATGTGGCACACTTAAAGAATCACGGATTATCCATACCCAGTGATGCTGAATTACCCAAGCGCGCAGGCGAATACCGAAAAACAAGGACGCGATAGGAACCGAGCTTATGAACCAGCAAGTCAACAATCTGATCATGAATGCCGATGAGAACATGGGACAGGTAGAACGCAGCCCCATGGATGAACAGCTGTTTCGCAAGCAGCGCTTGGCCGCCGCTCTGCGGATTTTTGGTCGATTTGGGTTCGATGAGGGGGTGGCGGGGCACATTACCGTTCGAGACCCACTTGACCCCGAGACCTTCTGGGTTAATCCCATGGGGCGGTCATTCAAAATGATGCGCGTGTCCGAGTTGATTCGCGTAGATCACGACGGAAATATTGTTGAGGGCAGCGGTATTCTCAATGGTGCCGCGTTTACGATTCATAGCCAGATTCATGCAGCGCGTCCCGATGTCACGGCAGCGGCACACGCGCACTCTATCTACGGCAAAGCCTGGGCTTCCTTGGGTCGTCTACTGGATCCGCTCACTCAGGATGCTTGCTCATTCTATGGTGATCACGCGCTGCTGGATGATTACACCGGTGTTGTCGTTGATATGGATGAGGGCGAACGACTCGCTCAGACCTTGGGTGATAAGAAAGCGATTATTTTAAAAAATCACGGACACCTGACAGTCGGCCAATCCGTTGAAGAGGCTACCTGGTGGTACGTCACTATGGAGCGAACCTGCCAGGCGCAGCTGCTTGCGGAGGCAGCTGGGGAGCCAAAACCAATCCCACACGAGATGGCGGTTCATACGCAAAAGCAGGTCGGAAGTACCTTGTCGGGTTGGTTCAGTGGTCAGCCGTTATTCGATGTGATTCTCAGTGAACAGCCAGACCTTCTAGACTGAGCAACTCAAGCATTTACCGACTACAGCGGCTGATCGAATTTGTCGCGATCAAACGAAGCTATGAGCAACGATAAGTTACTCAGCTGCACGACCAGCAAGGGGTAATGCAAGTACTGAATCAGTACGAGCGTATCCTCGGCCTCTAGCCACGTGCGGGCCCACTGATAAAACCCCAGTGCAAAGAGGGCACCGGCCAGGGCGCCGAGCGTTTTACCAATATCAACGGGTTTAAAGTTCTCCTTTGCAATGATCAGCGTCTCGAGTCTGACTAAATAGTTGCCAAATATCAGCGCTAGCTGAAAGCCGAGGTAGACACCGGCGGCCAGTAAAAAGCCTTGCGGGTAGAGCAAAACGGCCACGACACTCAGTAGCGCAATGACCTCGACAGTCACAGATATTCGGAAAAACCAGTATAGGTTCAGGAGTCGAGAGTAGGCCAGTGCCACGAGTAGTGGGCCCAAACTGAACGCGAGCGGGCCCAGCGAAAAGGCCTCAGGAGGTAAAGGCGCCATGAGTGCGACATAAGCCGTCCCCCACACTCCCTGGAAAAACGCGTTAATCGACTTGTAAGCGACGAAGGGCTTTAATCGTAGCGCAGGGTGGATGGAGTCGCGCACCTAGTAAT
>CACCPA010000025.1 GCA_902547755.1 Halieaceae bacterium
CGATAGACCAAACATCAGCTTGTGATGCTCTGGAACATCAATCACCTCGCGAATCTGCTTTGCCATGAAACCAAGCGCGGTCTGAGGGCAGGAGCCAAGACCTTGGGCCGTTAAGCCCAGCATCACTGTTTGCGTGAACATCCCCAAATCACAGGCTTCACGAAGACCAAAGCCATCGGGCAACATGAAGAAGGCCACAACCGGCGCATCAAAAAACCGGAAGTTCCCCATGAACCATTCCTGCCTTTTGGCTTTTTCCTCACGTGGAATCCCAAGCGCGTCATAAAGCGCCTTAGCGGCACCGTACTGACGATCCTTGTACACGCCCTCGTAGACACCGTCGTAAGGGAAGTCAGGCGCTACATCACCCATGGCGAAAGCCGCGGGCAGTTTTTCGCGCATTTGCTCGAGCTTGTCACCCGTCACAATATGTACAAACCATGGCTGGGTGTTGCAGTTGCTCGGTGCGCGAAGCGCAGGCGCAAACACGGCGTCGATAATCTCTCGGCTGACCGGGTCAGATTTAAACGCTCGGATGGATCGCCGCTCGTTGACTATCGTCTGGAATGTTTCCGCTGTGCTACTCATGACGCTACCTATCTCTATTTCTGCTGTCTGTAGACCAAAAAAAGTCGATGCAGCGAGGCTACACCGACTTCTGAACTGAGTGAATAGCCCAAACGGGACTGTCCAATGTCGTTACTTATCTAGAAGGAACGAACACTTCCATCGGGGTTAAGTGGCGCATCCTGATTAACGGGCCACGTAGCATCAAACCCTGCCACGCGAAGCGGCTCCGGCACCTCAACTTTGACATCATCCATCGCGCCAGCTTTGGGTTGCGTTCCACTGAGCCACGCCATAGCCGCGGCAAAAGAATCCTCATCCGCATCTCCGAAGGGGCGCGTGGCATCGTCAGCTGCCGCAAAGAAGGTAAAGCGGCCAGTACTGACAAGACCCGTGAAGTAACCGCCCTGCCCTTCACCGTTTTGAATTTCAAACGCAATCAATCTCAGTCGGGTTTGGCAGTTGTCAGAGTCCAGATCAAAAGCGTATTGACCAACGGCTTTACCCGACGTCTCGGAACCCACAATTGCAAGCTCGATATGCGGATCCACGCCATTGATCAGGAGTTCACTAGCGGACGCTGAGCCGCTTGTGGTGATGAACGCGATTCGAAGCGGACTAAAGGTCTCAGGCAACTGAGCGAAGTTCGCTGTACTGTTCTGATCCTGGTGCTTGTCGTTGAGATTCACGATATAGCTCAACTCACCATTTGCCGTTTCGCCGGCCAACAGATTTAAGAAGGTTTCAGCTACTCGCACCAGACCACCACCGTTGTACCTAAGGTCAATGATGAGATCAGTAACGCCGGCCTCACCAAAGGTTGTTGCCGCGGCTCGAAGTGGACCATCCGCCGCGTCGATAAATGTTCGGAAGTTGATGTAACCAACGGGACCACCGCTGTCTCTTGGGATTACCAGCGCATCACCAGCCAAAGGCGTAGTACTAGTTTCTGCTGTGGTTACCGTGATCTCGCTAGTCACGCCCTCATATTCCACACGGAAGACTGTCGTTTGTAGCTCTCCACGCGCACCGAAAACCGCGTCAGGCAGCTCAGCATTTCGGGCGACCATTTCGTCCCAGGTCTCAAAGTCACTCTCACCATCGCGTTTGACGGCTAACAGACGTTGGCCTCGTCGAATACCTGCTGTGTGCGCAGGGCCTTCCTCGTAGGAGTCGGCAAAATAGAAGTTATTGTTGATGATGCGGTAGCGGACGCCATAACCGTAAAACGTACCTGAGGTGAAACGCGCCTCATCTTCCTCGATGGTTGTAAGATAGGAGAAACCCGGATCACGGCCTGACCCGTCTGTCCAAATGGGCTGCATGATGGCGGCGAGGTAATCGGACGCATCGTCGTAGTCATTCTCATTGACCTGCGCGAGTTCGTCGTACCAGTAGTAATAGCTTTCAGACACCTCTTTAACGAACCGAATCTGCGCTGTGTTACCGCATGGATCCGTTGTGCTGCCACCACCAGACCCACCACCTGCAGTCGGCTGCTGGGGTGTTGTGCCACCGCCACCACCGCCACCGCACGCGGTAACTAATACGCTGAAGCTCAGTGCAATAATCAGTTGCTTTGACACGATAACTCCTATGTTTAGCTACGACACTTCTTGACGCGCAAGATAAGCAATGCAGCGCGTCCCGCCAAGTCTTGCGACGCGTTAAGTCGTATTGATGGCGGTTTGGAACGCTGGGCGCTCTGTAATCCGCTGAACATAGGCTTTCAAATGAGGCATGTCATCAGAGACACAGCCCATACGATTACTCATGAAACAAGCATGCCCCAGCATGATGTCCGCAGCCGAGAAATCACCAATGAGGTAGTCGCGGCCCTCCAATGCTTCGTTAACGGGATGAAGCGCCTTGTTGAGAAGACGCTGTGCTTGCCCCAATACAACGGGGTCTCGTCGATCCTCTGGCAATAAGATCGTATGAACAACAATCGTATTCATTGGGGGCATAACCATCCCTTCGCAGTAGTGAAACCACTGCAGGTACTCGGGGAACATGGGGTCGTCCACGGAAGGTTTCAGACCACCGTCTTTATGTCGGGCCAGTACGTACTCCACGATGGCACCAGACTCATAAATCGATATATCACCGTCATCCAAAACCGGAATACGCCCCAGCGGGTGTCTACTCCGGTGCTCATCCGATTTGAGATCCTTGGGGTGGAACGCCATGGCGTTGAGCTCGTAAGGAAGCTGGAGTTCCTCTAGGAGCCACAAAATACGTCCGGCCCGGGACTGTGGTGCGAAGTGAAGTTTTAGCATGTGAAACCCCTTATCGATGGTTATTTTTGGTTTGTCGGGCGCTCGACGCGCCTAGTATCTAATGCCATAACTCAACAGCCTAGCGTTTGTCACAGTAAAAATCTGTTAAAGCCGTATTTATTTTTTAGACATAAAGATATCGTTATGCTCATGAACGTTGACGCCTTATCTCAATGCCTAAAAGCAGTCGCTGATCCAAGTCGACTTCGCCTTATGTCACTTTGCAGCCAGGGCGAACTCACGGTATCGGATTTGGTGAGAATCACGGGCTACAGCCAACCTCGTACGTCGCGTCACCTCAAGATCTTGCAGGACGCAGGTCTATTGGAAAGCTTTAGAGAACAGCACTTCATCTTCTACCGCGCCAATCGCCAGCAGCCCCAGCAAACCATTCTTAGCACACTGCTGGGCAGCCTAGATACGGCGGACAGCACCCTAGCGGAAGACAGCCGGCGACTTGCGGTCATTCGCGATGCCCGCGCGCAGCTTGCCGAGACCTACGTTGAGGACGAGGTTCCGGAGTGGCTGGAGCTTCATCGATATCACGGTGACGAAGCCACGTTTAAATCACACGTCAGCCAATTACTCTCTGGTCACTCCGTCGGACACCTATTGGATATTGCTACCGGCACGGGTCGGATGTTGCGGCTAGTGGGGCCGCTGGCCGACAGTGGCTTCGGTGTCGATCTCTCTAAAAAGATGGTGATTGTTGCCCGAGATGCCATAGAAACGGCGGGACTGACACACCTGTCCGTACGGCAAGAAGATATGTATCAAATGCGCTTCGCTGCCAACAGCTTCGACACCGTTACCATCGATCAAGTGCTGTATTTTGCTGACGACCCAAAAGCCTTGTTTGAGGAGGCAACACGCGTGCTCAAACGCGGAGGGAAACTGTTGGTTGTTGCCTTCACACAACATGAAGATCCCGCTTCACAGCCTGTACCCGTCAGCGTTGATATGAAATCGATCATGGGATGGCTCATGAGCGAGGATCTGAGCATCGAACAGATCGATAAAATTCCCGGGGAGTCCTTGGATATCAGCCTCATTCTCGCCAGTAAGACCAGTTAGGTCGTGGCAGGCTTAACGCGACTACTTCTCACTAGCCTCAGTATTGCTTTCGTGGCTGGCTGCAATACGCTCAACACTATGAATACGGTCACTCTCAGAAATACCAGTCATTTCCCAGACTACGAGCTGTCGGCCGGCCTGATCGACACTTGCGGTGCCGAGTTAATACGATCCAAGAAGCGCACGGGTGATGAAGTTATTACTGTTTGGGAAAACACAAGCGACGATGAGCTAGTGATGCTCTGGCTATGGCACAACGGAGAGGTGCGCGAGATCTATCGCTTGGCGCCCAAGACGATTACGCAAGCCAGCCTCCTTAAGGGAATGGGTATTGCTGTCATCAGCGAAGCGCGGGAGCGCTGTTTCTACAACCAAGTTATTACTGACCAGTTGGCGTCAGGAACTGCTGGCCGCTTCGAATAATCAACTAGGTAATCCAGCTACAATCAAAAAAGCTTGATCGACCACGGGTGAGGGAAATAATGAGAAACACAATTTTAATGTTAAGTGCAACGCTTTTACTAATGGGTTGTAGTGAGCCTAGTAACGAAAACACCGACACCGCAAGCGCTCCTGGTGACAAGTTGGTACCAACCACACGCGGCGATCACGTGAATACCTACTTTGGCATGGAGGTACCTGATCCCTATCGATGGTTGGAAGATGACCTGAGTAGCGACACCGCTGACTGGATTGCTGATCAAAATGCCTCAACACGCTCGTATATTGACGCTATCTCACTGCGCGATGACGTCAAAAACACCGTGGCCCGCCTGCTGAACTTCGAGCGCGAGACCGCGCCCTTTATTGAAGGTGCAAAACGGTATTTCTATCGAAACTCCGGGCTTCAGAATCAACGAGTTCTTTATCGCATTGAGGAGGATGGCAGCGAAGTTGTGTTCCTAGATCCGAACACGTTCAGCGAGGATGGCACGGTCAGCATGTCGAGCGTCAGCTTTTCTGAAGACGGCAGTCTCGTAGCCTATCAACTCTCCGAGGGCGGCAGTGACTGGCGATCGATTGTGAGCAGAGACGCCGCCACCGGGGATGTGCTTGAATCACCGCTGGTTGACGTAAAGTTCTCCGGCATCAAGTGGCTGGGTAATGAGGGTTTTTTCTACTCAAGCTATGACAAACCTGACGGCAGTGAACTTTCCGCAAAAACCGATCAGCACAAGTTGTATTTCCACGCGCTGGGCACACCGCAGAGCAATGATGAGGTGATTTTCGGCGCGACCGCTGAGCAAAAGCATCGCTACGTGGGTGCCTCCGTGGGTGGCGACGATCGCTACTTGGTAATCAGTGCAGCCAACTCCACCTCGGGCAATAAGCTGTTTATCAAGGATTTAGCGTCCGAATCTGACGAGCTCATTGTCGTCTTTGCTGACGAGTCCGCAGACGGTTCACTGCTCGAGAGTCACGATGACTACCTTTTGATCGAAACAAATCGCGATGCACCTAAAGGTCGGGTGATTGCGTTGGATCCGCAGGCGGCTGGCGAGACCGACTGGCGCGACGTTATTCCGGAGAGCGAGCACGTGCTCAACGCCAGTTCGAGCGCCGGCTATCTTTTCGCCGAATACATGATTGATGCAATCAGTCAGGTGAAACAGTACGACCTCGAAGGCATTCTCATCAGGGATATTAAACTACCTGACCTCGGAAGCGCGTCAGGCTTTGGTGGCAAAAAAGAGCAAGAAAACGTCTTTTTTACGTTCACCAATTACCGTATCGCACCTGCCATTTTCTCCCTTGACCCTGAGTCGGGCGATGTCAGCTTGTACCGCGCATCAAAGTCACCGTTTGACGGCAACGAATATCAAACGGAACAGGTGTTCTACACATCCAAGGATGGCACTCGCGTACCCATGATCATTACGTACGCCAAGGGGACCGTGCTCGACGGCAGTACCCCTACCATTCTCTACGGCTACGGCGGTTTTGATATCAGTATTCGACCTCGTTTTAGCAGCACAGTTGCGGCGTGGCTGGAGATGGGTGGCATTTACGCCGTACCCAATATTCGTGGTGGTGGCGAATACGGTAAAGCGTGGCACATCGCGGGCACCAAAACTCAAAAGCAAAATGTCTTTGATGACTTTATCGCGGCGGCTGAGTATCTGATCGCAGAGGGCTACACCAGCAAGGAAAAACTTGCTGTCAGTGGTCGATCCAATGGTGGTCTGCTGGTCGGCGCAGTAACGACACAGCGCCCTGATCTCTTCCAGGTATCACTCCCCGGTGTCGGGGTGCTCGACATGTTGCGTTACCACACCTTCACCGCCGGTGCGGGCTGGGCGTATGACTATGGGACGTCTGAAGAGAGTGAGGAAATGTTCCGCTACCTATTGGGTTACTCACCGCTGCACAACACCAAGCCCGGAACCGCTTATCCGGCGACGCTTATCACGACAGCCGAGCGTGACGACCGCGTCGTACCGGCGCACTCCTACAAGTTTGCAGCTCAGATGCAGTACGACCACACGGGCGATGCGCCGATCTTAATCCGTATCGATAGCAACGCTGGACATGGTGCGGGCACCCCAACGGATAAACTGGTTGATCAGTACGCTGACATCTACAGTTTCACACTGAAGAATATGGGTGTGGAGAAGATTAGGGGCAGCGAATCGGCACTTTAACGAGCCGAGTCGTTAAGTGAGTTTAGACATATCCTGGTTTGTCGAACATTGGATCGCAAGTTCACTCCTCGTGATCTACGTCAGCGTGCTGTTCTACAATGCCTACGTCGGAAACAAAGCGGCTACTGGCGTTGGTGGGTACTACGTAGGTAACCGCCAGTTGGGTGGTACCGTTGTAGGAATCTCCTTTTTTGCAACGTTTGCCTCGACCAACACCTTTATTGGACATGCGGGCAAAGGCTACGACTACGGTGTGGCGTGGTTCACTATGGCCGTTCTGCTCGTCATCTTCTCCTGGATGTCCTGGCGGTGGATAGGACCACCGCTTAGGCGTTTTGCCGCCGCATGGGACGCGCTGACCATTCCCGATTACATTCGGGGGCGGATATTGGGCGACAACCCTGATGCCGAGCGGCATCCTCTACTTTTGCTGTCTGCATCAGTGATAGTTTTCGCCAGCATCCTCTACCTCTTGGCCATTTTCAAAGGCGCTGGACATTTGTTCCAGATCTTTCTCGGTGTGCCTTACGAGGTCGCAGTCGGCGTTACCCTGCTAGTTGTCGTGCTGTACACCTCCATCGGTGGCTTCGTCTCGGTTATCAGAACGGATGCGATTCAAGGTGTGCTTATGCTCATCGGCGCCATGACGATCTTCTACTTCGTTACAAAGGCGGCTGGTGGCATTAAATCAGTCGGTCAGCTGACCGATATGCCCGGAAAAGAATATCTTTTCGATCTTAACGGTGCGGTGCCGTTTGCTGTGCTGTTAGGTGTATCGCTGTCGGGGGCCCTAAAGCTCATTGTAGATCCCCGGCAGCTCTCACGCTTTTATGGCCTCAAGAGTGATGCAGAGGTAAAACGCGGGATGTGGATTGCCGTGCTGGGTATGACGCTGATCCTGGCCTGTATGTTCCCCATTGGCCTTTACGCACACCTGATTTTCGAGAACGTGACAGATACTGACCTGATTATTCCCCAGCTCGTTAACGACCCAGTCATTTTCCCATTTTGGGTAACCGATCTGCTGATCGTATCGATCGTATCCGCCGCCATGTCCTCAATGGATAGCGTGCTTCTGGTGGCCTCATCCACCCTCTACAAAAACATCATTTCGCCGTTTAAAACAATTGAAAACGAGGTGCGCTGGTCCCGTGCTGCAGTCATCGCTTTCGCGTGCATTTCCGCATTCATGGCACTCAATCCACCGGGCGACATTGTGGGCATCACCATCTTCTCGGGTAGCCTGTACGCCGTTTGCTTCTTCCCACCGGTGGTTTTTGGCCTGTATGGCCGTGTGGCGTCTGCAAATACTACGCTGGCGTCAATGATTCTAGGAATGAGTACGCTGGCACTCTGGATTACGTTGGGTCTAAGCGCTCTGCTCCACGAGGTCTTCCCTGCGCTACTCGTATCCGCATCGGTTTACTGGCTGCAATCTAGTAAAGAAACCGCCGCCGAGGTCTAATCGACTGCCCGCATCGCTTTTCACGCGTTAGACTGTAAGACGGACATCAGGGCACTGCCAGCGTGAATAAAAACGTACATCAACAGCTGAGAGACCTCCCCTCTGTCAGTGTCATTCTCGACCACCTGCAGTCGGAGGTCGCGCAGTGGGGGCATGATGCGGTGACAAACGCTGCGCGCGCGCACCTTGAAGCACTAAGATCCGCGATTCAATCAGGTAAATCGGTGTCATCGGATCTTTCGATCATCCAGCAAACTATTCGCGATGGGCTTACTAACAGGTCTCAACCGGCTTTGAAATCGGTCTTCAACCTCACGGGTATAGTCCTTCACAGTAATCTTGGGCGCGCGAACCTAGCAGATGCCGCGATCGTCGCCATGAACCGAGTAGCGGGTAGTGCCAACAACCTCGAATACGATCTTGAACAGGGTCAACGAGGGGATCGCGACAGTCATATTGAGTCGCTAATTTGTGAGCTCACAGGCGCTGAAGCGGCAACGGTCGTCAACAACAACGCCGCTGCGGTCCTGCTTACACTGAACACCCTGGCGCTTGGTAGAAAAGTGCCCGTTTCTCGGGGAGAACTCGTTGAGATCGGGGGCTCCTTTCGTGTACCGGACATCATGGCACGTTCGGGCTGCACCCTCGTTGAAGTCGGCACGACCAATCGAACCCATCTCAAAGACTACGCGAACGCCATTGATGCTGATACAGCGCTGTTGATGCGCGTACATACGAGTAACTATCGGATTGAAGGGTTTACCAATACGGTGCCGGAGCCCGAGCTTGCGTCACTTGCTGAAGCAAACCAAATACCGTTCGTCGTCGATATGGGCTGTGGCAACCTCATTGATTTGAAAGCACTCGGCCTACCCCACGAAGCCGCAGCACAGCAAACCCTAACTCATGGGGCCGACTTGGTCCTTTTCAGCGGAGACAAGCTTCTTGGTGGCCCCCAAGCCGGCATTATTGCTGGCCGCGCTGATCTCATCTCGCGTGTTAAGCAGAATCCGCTGAAGCGTGCATTGAGACTCGATAAAGTGACCTTGGCAGCGCTCGAGGCAACACTGCAGCTATACCGCAATCCGGATGAACTGGTCTCAACATTGCCCACGCTGAGATTACTCACACGAGCAGAGGACAGTATACGTGATCAGGCCAACAAGCTCGCCCCAAAAGTCAGCTCAGTGCTGGGCGATCACTACCAAGTCGACACAGCATCGGTCTCCAGCCAAATTGGCAGTGGCGCGCTCCCCATTGAGGTGCTCCCCAGTGCCGCACTCTCAATCACCGTAGCCAATGGTGAGGACGAGCCATTACGCGCGCTAGCTGCGCGCTTCCGCCAACTTCCCAAGCCCGTTATCGGGCGGCTCCACAATGGCGCGCTGCTATTGGATCTTCGCTGCCTTGAAGCGATTCACGAAGACGCCTTCATCGAGCAACTCTCAGAGCTCACTCTGTGATTGTTGCAACCGCCGGCCACGTTGATCACGGCAAAACATCGTTAATCAAGGCCCTCACTGGTGTCGATACCGACACGCTCGCTGAAGAGAAAGCGCGCGGATTGACGATTAACCTAGGATACGCCTACCTCCCCTCGAGTAACGACCGAGTCATCGGTTTTGTCGACGTGCCCGGTCATCGTCGCTTTATCAACACCATGATTTCTGGGGTCTCGGGTATCGATCGCGCCTTGATGATTATCGCCGCCGATGATGGGCCGATGCCGCAAACTAGCGAGCACTTAAATGTACTGAGTGTGCTCGGTGTCGCCGATATCGATATTGTGATCACAAAGATTGATGCAGTAAAGCCTGAGCGGGTGGTGCAGGTGGCTCAAAGGGCACGGGAGCTTGTCGATGCCCGCTGCGAGAGCGAGGGCGAGTTGTTTCAGGTTTCCTCGGTCACGGGTGACGGTATCGATGCGCTTAAGTCCCATCTTGAATCACTGCCACCCAAAGGCAGAGATCAAGCGCTCGAGCGCGGCTTCAGACTTTCGATTGATCGCCGCTTTCATGTCAGCGGCGCAGGTTTAGTTGTGACGGGGACTGCAAGCACCGGTACCGTCGGTGTTGGTGATCATTTAATCCTTCAACCCAAAGAGCTGGAAATCCGAGTGCGCGAGCTGCGCGCCAATGATGTCATGGTCAAATCGGCAGTCGCCGGTCAGCGCGTCGCGCTATGTTTGGCTGGCAAAGTTGAACTGGGCGATATTGATCGAGGTGATTGCCTTGTGGAGCCCACGCTTGATCAGCTCTCGCAACGGCTTGATGTTAAATTGACACTTTTGTCCGATGCGCCGAATGCACTCAAGCATCTTTTGCCAGTCAAACTCTACATTGGAGCACGACGAGTGAGCGCGAAAGTGGCCCTGATTGAGAAAGGGATCTCATTGCTAACTCCCGGTCAAACGTCAATGGCCCAGCTCATTCTCGATGCTCCAATCAGCGCTTACTCGGGAGAGCGGTTCGTACTTAGAGATGATTCCGAATCGTTCCATCTTGGTGGCGGTGTGATTCTAGACCCCAACGGCCCGCAATATAGGAAAGCCAAGCCCGAGCGATTGACATGGCTTAGTGCACTGGCCACAGGCAGTGTAGACACGGCCCTTCAATATCTCTTGATCAATAACGTGACCACTAACTGGTCAGATCTTACTCGCGCTTTTCATTTAAAAGAGGGAGCTGCTATACCCACGCTTCCCGATACAGCCGTGAAGTTTGACCTAAACCAGAGCACATGGATCACGACTCGAAGTGCAATTACCGACGCAAGGCAGGCTTTGCTCGATGCGTTGAGCGATGAAAAAGCGCAGGAGAGTGATTCCAGAGGCGTCCCACGGGAAAAGCTCATTAACCTAGCCGGGACGGCCTTCAATAGCGCAGTGCTCGAGGCAACGCTGACAAATCTGATAAAAACCGGTGTGCTTGGGGTGACGGATGGGCGAGTGCATGATACCAAGGATCGCAACAAGCGCGACGGCAATGAGCGAAATTGGTCAAGTTTAGAACGTCAATTGCAGACAGCAGGACGCCACATTCCAGTACTGTCGGAACTTCAGCGCGATGCACAGCTCGACGAAACTTCTCTCAAGCTAGCCCTGAAGTACGGTACTGACAAAGGTTTTCTGCATCGCATCAACGCCACGCGATACGCACTGACGCCTACCTTATTGGACTTCGCCGAGATGTCTGAGTCACTCGCCTCGGAGCGTAATTTTAGCGTTGCAGGTTTCAAAGAGGCGCTTGGCATTGGCCGGAAGCTGGCGGTTGAAATACTCGAGTTCTTCGACAGTATTAACTTCACGCAACGAAAGGGTAATGAGCGTACAATCTCAAATCCAAGGGCTATCCGCAGCCGACTCAAGCTTTAAGACTATGGAAGAGCGACGTCCCCGGTGGGGTGCCTGGTCTTCAAAACCAGTGAGGTGCTGACAAAGCGCCTGGTGGGTTCGACTCCTACCTCTTCCGCCATACTTCAGTATCTAACTATAATTTTGATACTCTGCCAGACCAGAGGTCGTCCCCACCGCCTCGTAATGGCTAAAGTAGCTTGGTAGATCATGGGGTCGAATCAATTCTCGACGTTACGAGAACGCAGGATGGTTGGATCGAGATTTTTCATAATGCGGTTTTGAGTCAAGCAAAGAAACGGGAAATTCATGCCTTCAAACCTTCCCCAACGAGTGCACGTTGTCTTTCTTACCTTCGCAGCGGTCTTCATTTGCTACATAGATAGAGTAAATATTTCAGTTGCGATCATCCCGATGGCTGAAGAGTACAACTGGGGGTTACAAACCCAAGGGATGATTTTGTCGTCCTTTGCCGTGGGATACATATTGCTCCAAGTCATCGGCGGCCGATTAGCTGATCGTTACGGTGGCAAAATCGTATTGGGAATTGGGGTTTTGGTATGGTCATTATTCACGATATTGGCACCCCCCGCCGCGGCACTAGGTATAACATTGCTGATCATGACTCGAATTCTTATGGGCATGGGTGAGGCGGTCACTTTCCCTTCTTTCTATAGCCTCTATGGAAAGTGGATACCGCTCAACGAACGAGCGCGCGCGGTCGGTTTCGCCAACAGTGCTATTCCACTGGGAACCGCCTTTGCGCTGATCATTTCGCCCATCATCATTCAACAGCTTGGCTGGGAATGGGTGTTTTATATATTCGGTTTCATGGGGTTTATTTGGTACGCACTCTGGCATCGTATGGTCACGTCCGATCCCAGAACACATCCAAAAATAACCGCTGAGGAGCTATCGCACATTCAGCAAGGTATCGAAGCTGACGAACAAGCCAGTGAAATTCCTTGGACCCATTTTCTGAAATACAAGGCTGTTTGGGCTATTGCAGTGGCACACTTTTGCAATAACTGGACACTTTATGTGCTCCTATCTTGGGCCCCCACATTTATCAACAAAGGCCTTGGGGTAGAGCTGGCTTCAGTAGGTTTGTTGGCAATGATTCCCCAAGCCGCATCATTTGTCTCAATCAACCTCGCAGGAAACTTGGCCGATCGCCTGATCACGAGTGGCATGCCAATACTACGAGTGAGAAAGCTGATGCAGACTGTCGGTTTTGGTGGGCTCGCGGTCTGCCTGTTACTAGTGACGTCTGCAGAAACGGTAACAGGTGCTATAGCGATAATGGCCCTAGGCAGTGCGCTGGGTGCAGGTTCCACGGGTGGATTTGCGGTAAATCATATGGATATTGCCCCAAAACATGCGGGAACCCTGATGGGCATTACCAATACCGCTGGGACTATTCCAGGCATCGTTGGCGTATTTTTGTCCGGGATGATTCTAGAGCTGACAGGTTCTTGGGCGCTGGTATTCGGCACTGCTGCGGTCATCTCTTTGGTTGGGTTGGTTGTATTTTTGCGATACGCGCAGGCGGATAAGTTATTCGACTAACTCAGCGCCTAGACTAACAAGAGGGCGCTGCAAGATGCGTTACTAATGCAAAAGAAAAAATAAACAAAAGACATCGCTCCCCCAAACCCTTATCCAGTTTTTGCATGAACCGACACGACGTCGCTGTCCGTGTCCAGTGGAAAGGCCCCGGGTCGCGACTCTAGGCG
>CACCPA010000026.1 GCA_902547755.1 Halieaceae bacterium
CGATATTCAGGAATTTATTGAGTTTGTAGCCGATGTCACCGGCACCACGATAGTCATAGACCCTGCAGTCAAGGGTAAGGTGAAAGTGGTATCGAGCAAGCCGGTGTCGCGCGCCGAGCTTTATGATCTCTTCCTATCCATTTTGGATGTTCATGGCTATACAGCGGTGAGGAGTGGCGAAGTTGTTCGCGTGATCCCGAACAAGAATGCGCGTTCGGCACCTGTGGATGTCATTTCAGGTACTTCAGTTATCAATGATGAATACGTCACCCAGGTCATCCGGTTAGATAACGTATCCGCAGCGAAGCTGATTCCCGTTTTACGGCCCTTGGTACCGCAGCAAGCCCACATGGCGGCTTATGCGCCGAGTAATGCAATCATCATTTCAGATATCCGAGCCAACATTGATCGTATTGCAAAAATTATCGATCGCATGGATCAGTCGGCCGTCAAAAAAACAGAAGTTGTGAAGTTACGCTATGGCGTGGCGACTGATGTCGTGGAGATGCTCAAAACCTTAGAGAAATCCCGAGCGGGTGAGGGCGCAGACACCGATGATGAGGCAAGCCTCGTCGCGGATAAGCGGACGAACAGCGTGATTGTCACCGCTGATGAGGTGAGCATCGAGCGCATCCAGGGCCTCATCGATTACTTGGATATACCGCTCGAGCAAAGCGGAAACGTGAGAGTGATGTATTTGGAGTACGCGGATGCAACCGAAGTTGCTGAGGTCCTCACGCGGGTGATGCAGAATCTTGCGCGACTCGATGACGAGAGCTCGGGCCGAACACGCGCTGCCAATGCGGCAAAATCAACCATCGAGGCGGACGCGGGCACAAACAGCCTCATCATCACTGCCGATACCGATGAGATGGCAGCGTTGGAGGCAGTTATTGCTAGGCTCGATATCCGTCGTGCGCAAGTGCTGGTGGAAGCCATCATTGTCGAGATCGACGTTACCGAGGGCAGGGAGCTGGGGATTCAGTGGTTGTTTGCCAACGACTCTGGGCTCTACGGCAGCAACATCAGTCCGGCGCGACAGGGCAGCAATGCTGCCATTGCCCAAGCCATTCTGCCCGAGGATGCCGCTTCAACAGAAATTGGTGTTCGTGATCTTGCGGGTGCGTTGTCACAGGTTCCAGGCACGACCTTCGGATGGGGTGTGGTCGATCAAAACCTCACAATGACGACCATTCTTAACACGCTGGAGAAGCAGGGCAACACCAATATTTTATCCACTCCCAGTCTGTTGACGCTGGATAACGAGGAGGCCTTCATTACGGTGGGTCAGCAGGTGCCCTTTGTCACGGGTAGTTACACCAATACGGGCGCAGCCAACGGCGTGGCGAATCCATTTCAGACGATTCAGCGTGAGAATGTAGGTGTGACCCTACAAGTCACTCCGCAGATTAACGAGGGCGACTCGGTGGTAATGGATATCGTTCAGGAAGTCTCGAGTATCTCTCAACAGGCGCTTTCTGCCTCAGATGTCATTACTAACGAGCGTAAAATTGAAACTAAAGTGTTAGCAAAAGATGGTGACATCGTCGTTTTGGGTGGTCTTGTAAAAGACGATATTCAAGATTCGCAGCAGGGAGTGCCCCTCCTTTCCGGTATTCCAGTCTTAGGTCGACTTTTCCGAAATGACGTGGTGTCGGTCACTAAATCGAACCTTCTCGTATTCATTCGCTCGACCATCATCCGTGACGATGATGATCTTGCCGGAGCGACTGCGGAGAAGTATCGCTATATCCGCGATCAGCAGCGACAGCGCCGCGATCAAGGGCTAATGTTCCTCGATGACAATCTGATCCCTGTATTGCCTACGTGGGAAGATAGAGTTCAGTCACTGCCAGAGGTGCCCGAGGAGCAAATCGACCGGTGAACACTGCGGCCGACAATCTCGACGTGACCGACGCGCTTGAAACGGCCGTTTCGGAAGAAACCGCCGCCGATATACGCAGTGGTCTACTGCCGTTTGGGTTCTCGCAGGCCAAGCAAGTGGTACTTGAACCGAGTGAAGACGGCTTAACACTGAGCTATGTCGGGCAGCTTGATACAGAGACATTGCTCGAAGTGCGACGCACCGCTGGCGCTAACTTTGCGCTTGAGCAGGTCGATGAGGCCACCTTCCAAGCGCGCTTAAGTGGCGCCTATCAGCGCAACCAGAATCAGGCGGCGCAGATGGCGGAGGATCTATCCTCTGACGTTGACCTTGCCCGGCTCGTCGACGAGATACCTGATCTTGGTGACCTCATGGATGCCGAGGACGATGCGCCGATCATTCGATTGATTAACGCTATTTTATCGCAGGCCGTGAAAGAGCAAGCGTCTGATATTCACATTGAAACCTTCGAAGATCGACTGTCCGTGCGGTACCGCATTGATGGTGTGCTCGCTGAAGTGCTGTCGCCAAAGCGCATGCTCGCACCGCTCCTCGTATCGAGACTCAAGGTGATGGCCAAGTTGGACATCGCTGAGAAGCGAATCCCACAGGACGGTCGAATTTCAGTCCGTATTGCCGGGCATGCCATTGATATTCGAATGTCGACTATCCCATCGGCACACGGTGAGCGGGTAGTACTGCGTTTGCTCGACAAGCAGGCGGGCCAGTTAGAGCTGGTTCAGTTAAAAATGAATACTCAGGTCGGAGACGGCTACCGCGCCGCCCTAGCGAGACCCCACGGCATCATTCTAGTCACGGGGCCTACCGGCTCGGGTAAAACGACAACGCTGTATGCAGGGCTATCGAGCATCAATCAGAGTTCGCGCAATATTCTGACGATAGAAGACCCGGTCGAGTACATGCTGCCCGGTGTGGGCCAGACCCAGGTTAACCCAAAGGTTGATATGACTTTTGCACGTGGTTTACGAGCAATACTGCGCCAAGACCCCGATGTGGTAATGGTTGGTGAGATCCGTGACTTGGAGACAGCGGAAATTGCCGTCCAGGCGTCGTTGACGGGACACTTGGTACTCTCGACGCTTCACACGAATACCGCCATTGGTGCCGTAACGCGGTTGCAGGATATGGGGGTTGAACCTTTTCTCTTGTCATCTAGCTTGGTCGCCGTCATGGCACAGCGACTGGTGCGACTGTTGTGCACCGATTGCCGAGAGCTGTCTGATGCCACGCCCACTGAAAGAGAGATTTTGGGTGTCGAAGGTGATGAGCAGGTTCACATTTATCACGCCAAGGGCTGTGCCAAATGCAACATGACCGGGTATCGCGGGCGTACCGGCATCTACGAGTTGATCGAAGTCGATGAAGAATTGAGGACGGCGATCCATGAAGGTGAGGGTGAGCAGGCCATGTTGGCGGTGGCCCGCAAGCAGTATCCCGGTATTCAGGCCGATGGGCGTCGCAGAATATTAGCCGGCGAGACAACGCTTGAAGAGGTTCTGCGCGTTACGTCGGTGACTTAACGTGGCCGCCTTTAAGTACAAAGCACTCGATACCTCGGGAAAGGTTGTCAAAGGCGTTCTCGAGGGCGACTCAGAACGTCAAATTCGCGCGCAACTCCGAACCAAGAGCCTGCGACCCATTGAGGTTGCTTCGGCAGGCCGTCGCGCGGCCAATAGCGCTAGTACTGAGGGTGGTGTTCGTCGTGGCCTCTTTGCACCGCGTCTCAGCGCCAGTGAGTTAGCTCTGATTACCCGACAATTGGCAACGCTTGTTGCCTCGGCGCTGCCCTTGGATGAGTGCCTCCAAGCTGCCGCAGAACAGACGCGTAAAGCATCGACCAAAGCACTGTTGCTCCAGGTCCGCTCGAAAGTGGCAGAGGGCCACACTTTGGCACACGCGATGGCGCAATTTCCTCAAACCTTCGGTGATATGTATCGCGCGATGGTGAACGCGGGTGAGCAGGCAGGTCAACTAGGCCCCGTTCTCGAGCAACTGGCTGATTACACAGAAAATCGACAGCACACGGCGCAGAAGCTTCAAATGGCCTTGATCTACCCGTTTGTCCTCGTCGGGGTTGCGATCGCCGTGGTCACGGCGCTCATGGTCTTTGTCGTGCCCGAGATGGTGGGCATCTTTGCCCAGACCAAAACCGATTTGCCACCCTTAACCGTGGCACTCATCGCAACCAGTGATTTTCTGACCAACCACGGATGGATTTTGGGTCTCGGGACTGTAGCGCTGGTCATCATTATTCGCCGGTTGTTGAAGAACCCGACTTACAAAAAAATGTCCGACGCCGGCCTGCTGCGGATTCCCGGTATTCGGCGGGTGCTCATCGGGATGGACACGGCGCGATTTTCGTCGACCTTAAGTATTCTGATGGCGTCTGGGGTGCCATTACTCGACGCCCTTCGCATCGCTGGGGCGGTGATGAACAACCTTGTATTACGTGCTGCAAGCAAAGAGGCTGCAGCTAAGGTACAGGAGGGTTCTAGCTTGAATCGTGCGCTGTCACAGGAAGCGTTCTTTCCTCCCATGATGGTGCATATGGTGGCATCGGGCGAAACCAGTGGTGAGTTGGAAACCATGCTCGAGCGCTCGGCGATGAACCAAGAGCGTGAGCTTGAAGCGACCCTGGGCACGGTTATGGGATTATTCGAGCCCATCATGGTGGTTGTCATGGGTGGGCTGGTATTGACAATAGTCATGGCAATTCTGTTGCCAATATTCGATTTGAACACGATGGTGAGGTAGAGCAGTGAAAAAACAGAGCGGATTTAGTTTGATCGAGATTCTTGTGGTGCTGGTGATCATGGGTTTGTTGATCAGTGTCGTTGCACCGACCGTCTTGAACAGTGCAGATGATGCACGTATTCAAAAGGCACAGGCCGACTTTAAATCGATTGAAACGGCGCTGAAGATTTACCGCCTTGATAATTATGTTTATCCGACGACGGAGCAAGGTTTGGTTGCTCTGGTTGAGGCGTCAACGCTGGAGCCTGAGCCCCGAAACTTCAAAAAAGGGGGCTACTTACCTGAGGTTCCCATGGACCCGTGGGGCCGGGAGTATCTCTATCTGTCACCCGGTGAGTATGGTGAAGTGGATATTTATTCCTTGGGTGCGGATGGGCTGCCGGGCGGCGAGGATCAAAGTGCTGATATCGGCAACTGGGGAGAGGACGACAACTCCTAATTCGCAATGGGTGACGGGTGCGCATCGATGCGTCGACATCAGAAGGGTTTCAGCCTCATCGAGATGCTGGCTGTGGTGTTCGTCGTTGTCCTTCTCACTTCGCTGGTCAGTCTGAATGTCGGTTCAGGAAGTGCAGACATTAACCGAGAAAATCAGGTTCGCGATGTGGCAGCCATGCTGGGCTATGCCCTGACGGAGGCAGAGCTCAGCGGTACCGACCACGGGCTGTTGATCCATCAACTTGATGGCTTTGATGATGGCTTTGATGATGGCTCTTACGGTGGACTCTGGTTGAGACGTTACGACCAAGGCTGGGCGGAACCCCTGTCACTCAATACGGCGTTCGAGGACTTGGTCTTTGAATCGGGGATTGAACTAGAGCTCCGCCTTGAGGAGCAGCCCCCGATTGACTTTGACGTGCTGGAAGAGGATGCAAATCCACCACCACAGATTATTTTGTTTGCGGGTGGAGAGGTCACTCCCGGCGAACTCGATTGGATAGATGAGCGGTCTGGTGACCTGCTCTACACCCTGCGATGGGATCTTTTTGGGCGCATGACCTTCATGCCCAAAGGTATAGAGCCGGACGATGCCTTCGAAGATTAGAGACAACAAACAGCGGGGATTCACGCTGATTGAAGTCATGGTTGCCTTGACCGTGGTGGCCGTGACCTTGCCCGCTCTACTTTTTCTGCTCTCCCAACAAATTGATGGAACTGCCTATCTGCGAGATCGCTCTGTCGCGCAATGGGTGGCCGCCGATCGTGTGGCTGAAGTTCGGCTGGCCGTTGCAAAGCAACGTAGCGCCAGACCGGGAATTATTGCTGGTGAGTCTGAGCGGGCAGGGCGGACCTGGTATTGGCAAAGTGAAATTCAAGAAACGCCGGTGCCCGGTTTCATGCGATTAACGGTCACCGTGACTGGCGAAGATACCGACGATGATTCGGTGTTGTTCACGCTCGATGCGTTCTTAAATGCGGAGGTGGTGGATGTGCCGAGCTGATCATCACCCTAGGCAGGCGGGTTTCACGCTGGTCGAGGTACTCATTGCGATGGCGATCACTGCGTTCGTGTCAATGTTGTCCTATCAAACCTTGTCGACCGCACTGGCAGGTATTGAGTCAGCGCGCGCCGAGTCTGAGCGTCTTCATGAGATTAACCGGGCCTTCACTGTGCTTTCGCGAGACATTCGTCAACTGACCAATCGACCAGTTCGTGACGAATTTGGACAGGTAGCGTCTGCTGTGTCCGGTGGGGAGTTGGCGCGAGATCCTCTGCGCTTGACCCGCTCGGGTTGGCACAATAGTACCGGAGCGCCTCGAAGCACCTTACAGCGCGTGGCCTATCGCTTAGAAGAAGACAGGTTGTTGAGATTGAGTTATCCGGTACTCGACCGTACTACTGCGATCGAACCGACAGAAACGGTGCTGATTGAGGGTGTTGAGCTATTCGAACTGCGGTTTTTACCGTCAATTAATGCGGTAGAAGTGGATCGAAATCAGGTAATTGATCGCCGTTTCTGGCAGGAGAACTGGGTGGCCGATGTTGGCTTCACCGATAAACTTATCGATCCCCCCGCTGCCATTGAAGTACGTGTAACCTTGAGCGATTGGGGTGAATTGGAGCGACTCTATGTCATGCCGTCGTTCCAATAAGCAGCAAGGGGCAGCCCTAGTCATTGCGCTACTCGTTTTTGCACTTGCGGCGGCGCTGATGGTGGGTGTGCAACGCGACTTTAATCTTCAGTTGCAGCGCAGTACCAATACCTTCCTTGCAGAGCAGGGTTGGTCGTTTCTACTCGGTGCCGAGACACTCGCTGAATTGGCGTTGAGATTTGATGTCGACGAGGACGCAAAAAGTGATACTCCGGTGGATTCTTTGCAGGAGTTCTGGGCGCAGCCGCAGGCACCGTACCCACTCGATGGAATTGGCTTTTTAAGCGGTGACATTTATGACCTACAAGGCCGCTTCAACATTAACGGTCTCGTTGATCAGTCCAATAATCAGGGCAGGGACCCCAACACACCCCTGGGTGAGGCTCCTGCACAACCCGTCGGTGAGACTGGGGAAAAGCGACGCTTTAACGCCGAGCAACGCGTCTTAGTGCGACTGTTGCTCGCGATTGAGGAAGCGGAGTTGAGTCGCAGTGAGGCAACACGGCTCGTTGAGCGGATTACGGATTTTGTCGACCCTGATCGCAACCCGCGCATTGAGGGCGCCGAGGATGAGCGCTATCTCTCCTCGGCGTTCCCTTATCGTGCACCCAATCGGCCGCTGGCCAGCGTGAGTGAGCTCAGGGCCGTCGATGAGATCACGCCAGAGCTATACCGTCTGATCGCTCCGTTCTTAACCGTTTGGCCCTCAGAGGGGAGCAAGGTAAATCTTCTGACCGCACCGCCCGAAGTCTTGGCCGCGCTTAATGAGGATGATGCTCTGGAGCCTTTATCGGCTCAACAGGTCGCACGCATCATCGAACTCCGCGACGGCGGTATGCTGAACGAGGTCGATACCTTCATTGAGGATGTCATGTTTTCTGATGGCGCAACCGACGAATTGCGTGACCTGGTCGATATCAAGTCATCGTGGTTTCTACTCGATGCTCGTGTCGAGATTGCTGATAGAGAACGCCGCCTGTACAGTGTCTTGCATCGTCAAGGCCGCGCTATTTCGGTTGTACATCGAACCGAAGGGGAGCTGTAGTGAGCGGTCACTGCGCTGAGTACACTTTTTGGGGAAAAACGTTTCGAGCGGATACGTGAATGACGCTGCTTTTATGGCGGTATTAATCGTAGCTGTATAGAAAGAGAGAGGTTTACTGACTGACATGCGTGTTGAAAACCCGAGTCTCGTGGTTTGGAAAGACGGTGCGCCGGTTCTATGGCGCGCCGGTGCCACCGCATGCGAGTCAGTCACAGAAGACACGGTTTTTCCGGA
Organism: Halieaceae bacterium; assembly: GCA_902547755.1. GTDB lineage: Bacteria > Pseudomonadota > Gammaproteobacteria > Pseudomonadales > Halieaceae > Luminiphilus. Next base: position 8,034 of record CACCPA010000026.1, read on the forward strand.
AGGTGTAATTGTAGGTGTGCCCAGTGACGATGTTCGATCGACGTTGCTCAGCGTAGGTCCAGAGGAGCGCAAGCATCTCGCGAAATCACTTCCATTCATGATGGAAGAGCAGGTTGCCGAAGACGTCGAAGAACTGCACTTCGTATCCAGTGCCCTCAATGAGGAGCGTTATCTCGTGGCATTCACGCGGCGAGACAGTATGGCGGCTTGGATTGAGCAACTGGCTTCGAACGGCAATCTTACGGTATTTGTACCGGAGGCACTTTGTTTACCGCTTGAGGGCGGCGAGTGTTGTGCCGTCGTTGATGCTGATGAGGTTGTTTTGCGCTGGAGTGAGGCGCATGGCGCTCGCGTCGATTTGTCGTTGTTTTCTAGGATTTTGGATTCGTTGGCGGAGACGCCGTCCGGCCTCGTTATCTACGGCACAGACCGAGAAAAGGTGGTAGGGCAATTAACCGATGACCAGGCTGCGCTCGTTGATTGGCGTCAGGGTGGCTGGGGCGCGGTCCTGTTGCTGACAAAGTCAGCGCCTCAGGTGAATCTGCGTCAGGGCAGTTTTGCGCCGCCATTGCCGTTGGCGAAGTGGTGGGGTGTCTGGAAGACCGTTGCGATTGCGGGCTCATTAGCGCTGAGCTTGCAGTTTGTCTCCGACATCAGCCAGTTTCAGAAGCTAAAAAATCAAAATCTTGAGCTGCGATCGGCGATTCAGGATTCGTATCGAAAGGCGAATCCTCGAGGCGCGTTAGTTGATGTTGAGAAGCAGCTGGATCGTCAGATCGCAGAGTTTACCGGTGAAGAAGGCGTTGCAGCCTTTACACCCAGGTTGGTTGACGTTGTCACGGCAACGATGGTTGAGAACGGTCGTGTGACGTCAATCAATTACACAGCAGGCCAGTTGAGGCTTAACCTCACGGCTCAAGATTTTGCCTCGGTCGAGCAGATCCGACAGGCGTTGGAGCGAGCAGGTCTCAAAGCCACCCTGGAAACCTCGAGCGCTCGTGGTGACGAGGTGCGGGCACGTTTACGGGTCGAGGTGTCGTAATGAAAGAGTGGTTTAGCAACCAAAGCCCTCGAGATCAGGTCGCCTTGCTGCTAGTCGCGGGATTACTTTTGGTCTTTGGACTTTTCCAGTTTGCGCTGGGGCCGGCGAGTGAAGCGCGGGGCCAAATGGCGGTCAATAATCAGGCGGCGAGCGCTCAGCTGAGCCGAGTTGAGACAAAAGTCAGCCGCTTACTGAGTCTGCGTGAAACCGGTAGCAGCAACCAAAGTCAGAATCTGTCATCAACATTAAGCGCCGCGGCGCAAAATGCCGGTCTTACCGTAAAACGACTTCAGCCAAACAGTCGCGGAGAGGTCCAAGTAAGGTTTGAGGGCGTTGATTTTGATGCATTGCTTCAGTGGTTGCAGACGGTAGAGGGCAACGAAGGCCTTCGAATCATCGATGCCTCAGTGAGCGATGCGGGTCGATCGGGGGGCGTCAACGCGACACTCCGTGTGCGAGGTCAGTAAGCGTGACTTACCGACGTGTATCCGTGCTGGCAGCGGCGCTGATCATCATCTTATTCATCACCCGTGCGCCTGCTTCTCTGATGGGCTTCGCGCTCCCACCGGCGGTTAAGGCCACTGGGTTCAGTGGCACTGTCTGGAAGGGCGCGGTCGCCCACGTTGAAATTCCGCTCCAATCACGACCTTTCGCGTTGGGAAGAATCACATGGAAGCTCAACCCGATCGGTTTGCTTTGGGGTGATCTCATTCGCGTGAAGAGCGATTGGGGAAACCAGCGAGTCGATGTGACAGCGAGTCCAGCACTAAACGGATCGCTGCAGCTTAACGAGACCGAGCTTCGCATTGATCTGGGTTGGCTGCGTGAGCTTCTTCCCCTGTACGTGGGCGGTCAGCTCAGGGCTGATATTGAGTCCCTCAGTATCACTGCTAATGGCACCCCGACCTCGGTCAACGGTCGTCTAGTGTGGGAAAACGCGGCCTGGCGCGCGATCGGTGGCGACGTATCGCTAGGGTCGTATGCGGTTGATATCACCACGACGGATGCAGGTATCAGAGCGAGCGTCATCACATTGAAGGGAGCGCTTCAGGTCGACGGTGCAGTCACCATCGCGGGCGACAACTACCGTGTCATGGCTAATCTATCGGGACCGGCTGCGCGCAATGAGGCTTTTCAGCAAGCGATCGCATTGCTGGCAGTGCCTACCAGCAGTGGCTACCGAATCGAGTTAAGCGGTACACTCTAATCAGAGGGGCTCTGGGGCCTACCGATACAACAATAACGAAGTGAGATGCCTATGAAGTTTTGGCAGATGCTTGTTGCCCTCGTCACTCTGGGAGGCGCTATGCCGACAACAGCTCAAGACACGCCTGCAGTCATGGACGGCTTTCCGCCCAGCAACGAGTCGCAGGTGACCAAGAAGAATCATCGGGATTGGCCCTACAGTCAGTGGGCGTTTCAAAATTTTGGTGCTCCGAATAATACGGTCATGGTTCCACGGGGTGGTGAGATCCACCACTTTCCGAGAGAAGAATCGCGTCTCGACCAATTCACCGTTGATGGTGCATCGCTGGGCGCTGTCTTTGCTGCCAATGCTGCGGATGCCTTGGTAGTCATCCATGGCGACACCTTGGTACACGAGTCGTACTGGAACGGGATGGACGCGCACCGCCAGCACATTTGGTATTCCATGACCAAGTCGCTGGTTAGCAGTATCGCGGGGGTTCTCGTGGGGAGCGGCCAGCTGGACCTGACAAAAAGCCCGTCCGAGTACGTGCCAGAGCTTAAGGGAAGTGCTTTCGATCGCGTGACAGTGCAAAACGTGATGGACCATGCCAGTGGTCTGGCGTTTGAGGAGAACTATGTTGACCCGAAGAGCGACTTTCTCCTCTATTACGCGCCGGCCTTAAACCTTGGGTATTTGCGTGGCGCAGCGGACCTCCAGCCGGGGCAAACAGAAATTTACGGTGTCTACGATTTTCTTACGCACTTTGTGCAGCCTGATCCCGATACACCTCCGGGAATGCGTTTTGACTATAACTCTGCGAATGCTGATGTCTTGGGTTGGATGGTATCTCGACTAATGGGTAAGTCCCTAAATGACATCATCCGAGATGAGGTCTGGCAGAAGATAGGCGCGGAGCACGATGCCTTCATCGCGGTTGACCGCGCGTACATTCCGGTCGCCACGGGTGGATTCAACGCAACAGCCCGCGATGCCGCGCGCTACGGCATAATGATCCGCGACAAGGGGGTCTTTAGAGGCGAGCGAGTGCTCCCTGCTAATTGGCTTGAGCATATGGTCGATGTGAAGGACAGCGACCGCAATGCGATGAACCTTAACCCTAATTATTCGCAGGCGGACTGGATTGCCTATCAGGACATGTGGTGGATTTTAGATGAGACAACCGAAGAGTTCTGTGCGGTTGGCATTCACGGTCAGGTTATCTATATCAACCGAAGCACCGATACGGTCATGGTCTGGTTCTCGAGCCAGCGCGACGCGGCATCGACACTCGCACCCGAATTTCCCGTCAAACTCAATGCGGCGCGCGCCGCAGCAAACTATCTAGCGGAGCGATAAGCAATGGCAGCAGGTACACCCGTATGGTCTAGTCGTTTCGCCTTCATCATGGCGTCGGTCGGTTTCGCCGTTGGCTTAGGTAATATCTGGCGGTTCCCCTATGTCACCGGTGAGAACGGAGGTGGCGCCTTTGTCATCGTCTACCTGCTGTGCGTTTTCGCTATTGGTGTCCCGTGTGTCATGGCGGAATTGCTGGTGGGCCGACGCGGCCAATCGAGCCCGTCAAAGTCGATGGCAGCCGTTGCCAAGGAGAGTGGGCGCAGCCGCGCCTGGGGCGGTGTTGGTGGTCTTGGTGTTTTCACGGCCTACACCATCTCCATCACCTACGCGGTTGTTGTGGGCTGGGTGCTTTGGTACCTCATCCAAGCGGCAATGACCGGCTTTGCGGGCGTGGATGCGGCGTCTTCATCACAGGATTTCGATGCGCTCCTGGCGGATGGATCCACCATGCTGATCATGACCGTGGTCGGTAACCTGATCGTCGGCGGAATCATCTACGCTGGTGTTGCTGGGGGTATCGAACGCGCAGTCACGGTCATGATGCCTTTGTTGTTTGCGCTCTTGGTGGGCCTCAGTATATACAACATGTTTGCCGGCGGTTTT
>CACCPA010000027.1 GCA_902547755.1 Halieaceae bacterium
CAGTGCCTCAATCAAGGTATGTGTGTCTTCGAACCGCTTCTGTTCTTCGATAAATTGATCAAAGCTGTTAAATCGATCTGAGTCGAGTAATTTCAGGCGAGAAAAATGGCTATCGATTCCAGATTGCCCAGGTGTCGCTGTCAGTAGTAGCAGGCCGCGAGCCGAGGCTGCCAATTCCGTCAACGCTCTATCGGCAGAAGTTATGGCGTCGTCACCCAGGTTCAGATGATGCGCCTCATCAACAATGAGAAAATCCCACTCCGAAGCCATCAGCTGCTCGGTCACGCTCTCATTCTTCTGAATAAACGACCACGGAATTAGGACCAGCTGGTCATTTTCGAAGTCGAACTCCTCTGCCTCAGCGTCGAGTCTTGCTTCATCGTAAATAGCGAACTGCAGGTTGAACCGTCTCAGCATTTCAACAAGCCACTGGTGCAGCAAGGGATCCGGAACTACGACCAAACAGCGTTGCACCCGACCTCTCAAAATCTGCTGTGTGAGAATCAGGCCCGCTTCAATGGTTTTGCCCAAGCCCACTTCGTCGGCTAATAGGACGCGCGGTGCAAATCGATTACCTACCTCACTAGCAACGTAAAGTTGGTGAGAAAGGAGGGACGTTCTTGCACCGATCAGTCCACTGCTATTACTTGAGAGTAAACGGGCTCGCTCCGAAAGCGTTTGATATCGGAGGTTGAAGTCGCCGACCTTGTCTAACTGGTTATTCAGCAATCGGTCCTGTGGTGTGTTAACCGATACCTCAGGGGCGATGAATTGCTCGTGTACTGTAAAGGTCTCGCCTGACTCGCGCTCGATTGTCTCGTAGCTTAGTGTTCCAGCGACCTCATCAACCTGAGTGACTTCCAATACGCGACCATTGATATGCACTAGGCGATCACCGATCTTTAACTCGTAACGAGTGAGGGGCGCTCTATCCGTTGCATACGTGCGCTCTTCCTCAGCTGACGGGTACAGTAAAGTGACTCTTCTGGTGTCGGCCTCAACGCATATGCCAAGCCCAAGTTCTAGATCAGCGTGACTGATCCAGCGCTGTCCGATAGCAAAACTCATGACTGATCGGGAAAGAAGCAATCTAGACTGTTCTTGTGAACAGTCGCGAGCAGTTCGTCTGTTGAAACCCCTTTGAGATCCGCAATGGTTTCAGCGATAAAAGGGAGATAGAAAGGTGCGTTTGGCACGCCGCGGTAGGGTACTGGCGTCAGATACGGTGCGTCGGTTTCAAGCAGGATGCGATCCATCGGTGTCTTGCGAATGACCTCGCGAACGTTGTCAGCATTTTTAAATGTGGCAATGCCATTAAACCCAAGGTAGAAGCCCTCTGCGAGGCAGAACTCGGCTAGGTCCGCGCTGCTTGTGAAGCTGTGTATCACACCTTTGGTATTAAGATTCTTCGCAGCATTCCCCAGCACGGATTTGGTGTCGCTTTCTGCTTCTCGGGTATGAATGACCACCGGCTTTCGAGTTTCGATGGCGACATCAAGCTGTCCTTCAAAGGCGGCGATTTGTGTCTTCGGATCCGAATGCTCGTAGTAGTAATCGAGGCCAATTTCGCCTACCGCTACGACTTTCTTATCGCACGCACGCCGCCTAAGTTCATCGTTAAATTCGGCGTCCCAGGTTTCGGCTTCATGGGGGTGAAGGCCTTGAGTACACCACACATCGTCGAACTGCGACGCAATTTCCCGTACGACCTGCTGATTATCGCGCGACACCGCGATGGTAATGACACGATCAACGCCGACAGCTCGTGACTTGCCCATCGTAGACTCGAGTTCTGCCCCAGACAGGTAGTCGAGATGGCAATGCGTCTCGATAATTCTGCCGTTCAGTTGGGGGATCGGTGGCCGAGCTTTCTTGCTCATATCTGACTCCACGAAAAACGGCGCGGATTATCGCACAGGTGACGTGAAAAAGATTGCGGCTTTGCCCTTAACCTCTGTGCACGGTCCGGACACGCAATGCCCGCACCGCGTCTATGACTTCATTCCAGAACCACTGATGAATCGGCGACCGCGCTGTTCGGTCGTGCGCTACAAGTGAGTACTCAATTGTCCGACCGTATTGTTCTGGGATAGACAATGTCACCAGGTCGCGCGTTGCACCGTCATTTCTGGCCATGTAAGCCGGGCAGACCAAGGTGTAATTCGTGCTTCGCAGGATTTCAAATGCAGTGAGCAGGTGAGAGGTCTCTACTGTACCTTTTGTACTGCCGAGCACCTCTGACGGCGGTAGGTCCGCATCATCGATCTCGGCTCTGTCAGCGATATACAGGTTAATCTGTGGGAAGAGTCGTAAGTTTTCCTCGGTTATGGGTTGTTGGGTGAGGGGATGATCTCGGCGCACGAACACCGCCAGCGGAGAACTTGCGAGCTCGTGGTGTCTGAATTCTGATGGGTAGCTGTTTCGGCTTAGCTGAATAGCAAAGTCCAAGCGGCCGTCGGCCAGGAGGTCGAGTTGCTGCTCCGCGCGGGTGATGGTTCTTAATTTTAATTTAGGTGCACGCGTCTCGAGCCTAGCGGTAAGTGAGGGCAGTAGTGTGAAACCTACATACTCGGAAATCGCAATGACAATCTCACCTCTAAAGGCCTGTGGGCTGAATTCACCCGCATCGAGCAAGCCCTCGATGTCTGAAAGTACGTGAATCAATTCGTTCGCAAGCGCCTCCGCACGCGGTGTTGGCTGGATACCGCGTTTGCTTCGCGCAAAAAGTGGGTCGTCGAAGGTATCTCGTAGCCGATTCAAGGTCTTGGACATGGCAGGCTGTGTGACGTGCAGTCGGCTTGCGGCCTTTGACACACTGCGTTCTTCGATGAGTACATGCAGCGCAACAAGTAGGTTTAGATCGGCTTTTGCAAGCTTGCTGATGTCCATAATCATAACCTCAAGGAATGCATTCCATAATAATAATAAATTTGAATTAATTTACACTATTTTTATACTGTAACAGTGTCGCATCTAGTTATGCGATCCGCTCAGGATTTTTTTTTGTCCGCACACGTGCGGGCTTTTTTTATGCCTACCATGTTTTGCGTTATATTGTGTTTATGCGCAAACTCAGGCTTCTTACCGTGTTCACCATTCTCAGCTTCTGCTTCTCTGCAGGGGTTCAAGCGGTATTGGTGCCTCAACCGGTCGGCATGTTTGTGTTGCCCATTGAGGGACACATTCTCGATGACGGTGTCGTAGTCGATTCACGAGCGCTACTCGATCACGAACGGCGCGTGCGAGACGTGCTTGCATCACAAAGGGATCTGGGGGCTTATCACCCTGCGCTCGCGGAACGCTGGTTGTCACTCGCACACGAGGCGATGCGATTAGGTCAATCAGAGTCAGCAGCCAACCTGTTTCAACAGGGTCTTCACAATCTGCGGCTGAATTCTGGTTTGATAACGGCCTCTCAAATAGACGCGCTCAACGATTGGATAACCGTTCTTCGCCGTCTCGGCGACAGCGAGGGCCTCTCGCAACAGTTATCGTATCGATATCGCATTACGGGTTTAGGCGCTGAGTCTTGGACAGATGAACGTCTGAAGTATGCGCTGGAGTACTACGATCATGAGCTGTCGGTACTGGCTGTCGCTCAGTGGCACGCAATCCAGCGTGAAGTGTTGAAGTTCGCTGAACACCTTGAAGATGTCGTCCACAGAGCCTGCCGAGGTGAGATGGTTGATGTAACGGCGTGTTCAGCATCGGTGAAGCGACGTCTGCAGCTTCTGTATCTGATTTCATTTGCGGTTGAGCCATATGTCGAGGACCGCCAGGCACTGCCACTGTATAAGCCTCGGGTTTTGGAGGAACGTTCAGTGACTGACGAGCAGCTTGCGAACATAGAGCGGGGCGCTTTTCTTTCTGGCGTGCGGATGATGAAAGAAGCGATAGAACTGGATTCAGACAATGATGATCTCGAGTTGGCCCTGGCAGATTGGCGTTGGTTCTACGGTAGAAGCGGTGATGCCGTCAGCACCTATGAGCGCTTGGCAGAGAAAACGCCTGAACTATTTGCGGAGCCACTGGAATTACCCCACGGGTTAATTACCGCGTCCCCAATTCTTGCGAGCGAGGTCGCTCAGGCGACATTCTCGTTTGAGGTCACGACGCGTGGAAGGGTACGAGAAATTAGCGAAATCTCTAGTACGAACGGTGCTCGAGACGCGATTAGAATTAAAAAGCGTCTGCGCGAATTGCGGTTCAGACCGGCGCTCGATGATGCTGCCGAGCGTGTTAAGGTGACAGTGACTAAAACCTATCGAGAGACGCGCTCACGCTAGGCGTTTTCGATTACTAAGATGACGCCAGAATGCCTGCTAGTTCCTACGCGCCATTCCACAAGTTCCCCTCCATATTCCGATGAGATTGTATCGGCCACAGTAAAGAAGGGCTCGCGTTGGGGGTCCGATATCATGATGCGTTTGGTTCCACTCTCTATGGCGCGTTCAATCATAGTGGTGACCGGGTCGACTAGTTCTTCCCAGAAGCAAACATCAGCAGCAATCAACCAGTCGGCGGCACCCAACAAAGGGGTGTCTAGCTGCTCAAATCGCGCGACAACGGGCGTTACCTCAACCTCATTTAGCTCGGCAACTAGTTCAAGGTAGGGCATGACAGAGGCATCGGCATCAACCGAGGCGACCGCCGACCCAAAGGTTTTGGCGCACCAGATACCAGCGAGGCCCCAGCCACAACCCGCATCAATCACGGATTGAGGCGCAGTTTCAGTGGTCGAAGCAATGTAATCAATGAGAACCCCACTGGAGTTCCACAACTTGGTCCCATGGAGACTCGGGTGATGTCCCTGGTACTTGATCGCTCGGACACGAGGGTGCCTTGCGTAGGGAACCTGTAAGCCCGCAATTGTTTTTAACGAAGGGTAGTGGGTGGCCATGAGCTCGCCTGTCAGTCGAGCATTTGGTGTAGGTGCTCGATTTTAACCGGTTTTTTTAACGGACTCGGCTTGTAAACCTTTAGGTCCTTCCGTCAACTCGAACTCGACTTCTTCGCCTTCAGCCAGACTTTTGAAGCCGTCTCCTTCAATGGCACGAAAGTGAACAAATATATCCTCAGAGCGATCTGGCATCGTAATGAAGCCAAACCCCTTCGCATTGTTGAACCACTTTACGGTGCCGACGCAGCGCTCTGCCATCTTTTGCTCCGCTTTTCATTATTAGCGTTTGCGTAGCTATAACAGCGGTTGAGCGTTAACGCAACTCCTCCATCTTGCTTTTTTGGGCCGTGACTGACGAAATCGAGGTCTCAATATTGGCCAGTTTTGCTCTTTCCTTATCCACGACATCGGCGGGAGCACGCGCGACAAAATTGTCATTGCCTAGCTTGCCGGCAAGTCGACCTCGCTCTGCTGTTAGCCGATCAAGCTCTTTAGCGAGTCGCGCTAACTCTTTACCGACATCAATCACACCGGCCATCGGTACCATCACCTCGATGGTTCCCGCTAGCGCACTCAGCGTGGGAGGTTGCTCCTCGCCAGATTTCGCAATCGTAATGCTTGCCACTTTGGCAAGTTTGGCCAGCGCTTGCGTGTGTCGAGCTACAAGGGCACTGTCTGCCGCAACCGTGTTGCCTAGAATTAGTGCCAATTCGTCTCCGGGTGGGATATTCGACTCACTGCGGATGGTTCGGACAGCCACAATGAGGGACTTGAGCCACTCCATCTCAGCTTCAGCTTCATCGTTTATCAGTTTATGGTCGGCCTCCGGCCACTGTGCGAGCATGATCGTATCGCCGCTAATACCGAGTCTGGGCGCCACGTTTTGCCAAATCTCTTCGGTAATAAACGGCATCAACGGGTGCATCAGCCGCAGGATCGTCTCGAGCACCTCCAAAAGTGTTCGCAGGGTGCCTTGCCTTAGTTCATTCGGTGACGTGTCGTCCCATAAAACCGGTTTGGATAGCTCCAAATACCAATCACAATATTCGTTCCACACGAAGTCGTAGAGCGTTTGAGCTGCGTGATCGAATCGATATTGCTCAATACTGCTAGCGGTCTCTGTCATCGTTGTTTGCAAGCGACTCAATATCCATTCATCAGGTTCGCTACGCTGACTGGGTGCTGCCGGGTCAAAGCCCTCGGTGTTCATCAATACGTAGCGAGCAGCATTCCAAAGCTTGTTGATGAAGTTTCTGAATCCTTCCATTCGACCTAAGTCAAACTTAATGTCGCGGCCTGTCGATGCTAGTGAATAAAACGTATAGCGGAGTGCATCAGTACCGTATCCAGGGATGCCATCGGGAAATTGCTTTCGCGTTGCCTTTTCAATCTTGGCCGCCTGCTGAGGTTGCATCATGCTGGACGTTCGTTTGTTGACCAGCGTTTCGAGGTCTATCCCATCAATGAGATCGATTGGATCGAGCACATTGCCCTTGGATTTGGACATTTTTTGTCCTTCCCCATCTCTCACCAGTCCATGAACATATACCTGTTTGAACGGTACCTCGCGCTTCAAATGAAGAGATATCATGATCATGCGTGCGACCCAGAAAAAGATGATGTCGAAGCCTGTTACCAGGACTGAGGCGGGATGAAACTTAGCCAGCTCTTCGGTTTCCTCGGGCCATCCTAAGGTTGAAAAGGTCCAGAGTGCAGACGAGAACCAGGTATCAAGAACGTCGTCGTCTTGAGTCAGTGCAAGGTTATCTGGAAGGCCGTGTTTCGACCGGATTGCCGCTTCGTCCTTGCCCACATAGACGTTGCCCTCTGTGTCGTACCATGCGGGTATTCGGTGTCCCCACCAGAGCTGCCGGCTGATACACCAGTCCTGAATGTCGCGCATCCACGCGAAATAGGTGTTTTCCCACTGCTTCGGCACGAATTCGATGGCCCCGCTTTCTACAGCTTCAATTGCGGGCCCCGCGAGTTTTTTCGCGTCGACATACCATTGAAGCGTTAACCACGGCTCAATCACTACACCCGAGCGATCGCCCCGCGGCACCCTCAGGCGGTGGTCTTCGACTTTCTCTAGCAGCCCAAGTGCGTCCATTGCCTCGACCACGGCCTGACGGCCCTCATAGCGGTCCATGCCCCTGAAGGGTTCCGGCACGTCATCATTTAAATGTGCATCCTCCGTTAGGATGTTGATCACGGGAAGCTGATGGCGCTCGCCCATAGCGTAGTCATTAAAGTCATGGGCTGGCGTAATTTTCACGCAGCCGGATCCGAACTCTGCATCAACGTAGTCATCGGCAATGATAGGTATTTCGCGATTTGTCAGAGGAAGGAGGATCGTCTTTCCAATTAGGTGTGTGTAGCGCTCATCTGCGGGATTTACCGCAACAGCCGTATCACCCAACATCGTTTCGGGTCGGGTCGTTGCTACTATTACGGTCTCCTCGCTACCGGCAATGGGATAACGCAAATGCCACAAGCTCCCAGCTTCTTCCTCTTGCACGACCTCAAGATCCGAGATGGCAGTGTGAAGCTTGGGATCCCAGTTAACGAGGCGCTGACCTCGGTAAATCAAGCCTTCGTCATAGAGGCGAACGAAGACTTCCTTTACGGCCTCAGACAACTCTGGGTCCATCGTAAAACGCTCGCGGGACCAATCGACAGAGGCGCCCAGGCGCCGCAGCTGTTGCGTAATTGAACCGCCAGACTCCTCTTTCCACTCCCACACTTTGTCAATGAATTGATCACGCCCCAGATCATGACGGCTGACGCCTTTCGCTTCGAGCTGACGTTCCACCAGCATTTGTGTTGCAATTCCTGCATGGTCTGTTCCGACCTGCCAGAGTGTGCTGCGGCCTTTCATTCGATTGTAGCGAATGAGTGCGTCCATGATCGCTTGCTGAAATCCGTGCCCCATGTGCAGGGTGCCGGTGACGTTCGGTGGCGGGATAGGAATACAGTAAGGCTCTTCACAGGCACCCGGGGCGAAGTAATTTTTTGCTTCCCATTCTTCGTACCAGCGCGTTTCTATGTCAGCCGGAGAAAATGTCTTATCCATAGTTTAGGTAAGCCTCATGCGCTGCCCGTATTTCATTCGTTAGGGCAGATCGTGTTTGGTCAGTGGATAGCCTCTATCCTTATAGTGACGCCAGGCATCACGTAGCGCCTGTAGCGAATCCTCATCCTGTGTTACGACCTCGGCTACTCGCTCGAAGCGAGCAAAAAAGCTGGGTGGGGCCAGCGCGAGATTGATGAGAACGTCATTGTGCGAGCCCGGAGTATCCTCGAAGCCAAGTACCACTTGCTCTTCTGCATCGCCTGAAGCGGGGCAGTGCGGAACAAAACTCGAAGGTTTGAATCGCCAGAGATAGTCGTCCAGTGTATCTAACTGGTCCCGTGAGTCGCAGTTAATGAAGACGCGATGTCCCCTACCTAAGGCTTTTTCCGTCAGACGGGCGGCAACGCTAAGTCGTGCCTCCGCTCCCGATGACTTAACCACATAGAAATCGACTCGCGTCATTTCCGAATCATCAACTCGCTTTCTGGCGCAGGTACTCGACTAGCAGTGGTACAGGTCTGCCCGTCGCTCCTTTTTGCATGCTCTGAAAGGCGGTCCCAGCGACATCGAGATGCGCCCACTTGTACTTTTCAGCAAAGCGAGCCAAGAAACATGCGGCAGTGATGCTGCCAGCTGTACCCGTACCGATGTTCTGCATGTCGGCGTATTTACTGTTCAATTGGCGGTCGTAGCGCTTATTGATGGGCAGTCTCCAAGCCTCATCGCCTGAGGCGAGGCCTGCAGCAGTCAGTGACTCGGCTAGTCCATCGTCATTGGCAAAAAGGCCCGATGCCTCATGACCCAATGACACGATGATAGCGCCAGTGAGCGTCGCAATATCTACAACCTCCTCAGGTTTGAAGCGCTCGACGTAGGTCAGGGCATCGCAGAGGACGAGTCGGCCCTCGGCATCGGTGTTCAAAATTTCTATGGTTTTACCGGACATTGATGTAACGACATCACCTGGCTTGGTCGCGCAGCCACTGGGCATGTTTTCGGCCGCGGCGACAACGCCAATGACATTGATTTTGAGTCCCAGCTCGGCGACCGTCTGCATGACGCCAAATACTGATCCCGCTCCACCCATATCGAACTTCATGGACTCCATGCCCTTGGCCGGTTTGAGTGAAATACCACCCGTGTCAAACGTAATACCTTTTCCAACGAGGCAGTAGGGGGCTTGCTTGGCAGGTCCGCCCTCATATTTCATGACAATGAGCTTGGATGGTTCATCACTCCCGTTGCCAACCGATAGTAGCGAGCCCATACCCATGCTGGCCATTTTCTTCTCATCAAGTACCGACACGGAGACCTTGTCGTATTTGCGGCCAAGCGCACGCCCCTCTTTGGCGAGGTAGGACGGCGTGCAGACGTTGCCCGGTAAATTAACCAACTCGCGTGTCAAGTTAGCGCCATTGCCAATCGTTGCGCCTACGCTGAGTGATTGCTTTGCTTTTGCAGTGGAGATGCCGTCGACTGCGACGGTCAACTTAGAAAACGTGGGTCCCGGCTTTGGCGTACCCAAGGTTGCCGTGTAGTGGTAACAGGCCATCGCCATGTCACGACCTAGAAATTCCAGGAATTGAGCTAGTGCGTCCTTGTCGTCAGCAATTGGATCTCCAACGACAATCGCATTCTTCGCCTTCGATGATGCAAGCGCTCTCGACACGGCACCTGTTACCGACAGTTGCGCCTCGAGATTGAAACTCGCGCGATCACCGCAACCTACCGACATGATGCGCGCAATATTTCCACTCCCAACCATGGTGGTTATCTTTCCTAGCTTTGCATCTGCATCACCAATGTTGATCGCTCGCTGCAACACATCCCCCGCGGCAACGTTGACCTCGGATGCGGAGGTACTGAGGTCCTCATTTGTGAACAGCGGGACAACGACAATATCGCTCTTAGCTGTGGCTGCGCTCGCTGCGCTCGCGCCGTGTACGGTGGGTTTGCTCATGGTATTTCCTTACGTAAATCGGGCTGGTCAAACTGCGGCGTAGTGTATGATGATGACAGCCAGAACTAAACCTTGATGGCCAATTAAGCACCCCAAGCGTCGTAAAAAAATGCGTACACCTCGTTACCTTGCGCTCGATGTCATAACCCACACGCTAGCGGTATCGCTGGTATTGTTCTTAGTGGTGTTCAGTGGGCGGTTTATTAAATACCTAGCCGAGGCCGCCATAGGCGACTTATCTGCAGGCATTTTGCTCCCAGTAATGCTGTATAAGCTGCCCGCTTTTTTCGAACTTATTCTCCCCCTCGGCTTCTATATTGGTTTGCTATTGTCATTTGGCCGACTGTACGCGGACAGCGAAATGGTCATTTTTAGAGCGAGTGGCACGAGTCAGGTGCAACTGTTTAAACACGTGGCCCCCGCAACATTGGCGGTCACCGCAAGCGTAGCGGTTATTGCACTGTTTGCTGGACCTTATGGCGCACTCAAAGCTAATGCGCTGCTATCGGAGCCTCGCTCAGCGGAAGGCATGCATGTCTTGGCGGAGGGGCGTTTCAAAAAGCAGCGTGGTGGTGATTACGTTACTTACGTGGCACGCATTGGTGATGACGGTCGCATGGACACGGTTTTTGTTGCAGAGCGTCAGCGCGCCGAATCGGGCATATCACTATCGGCCACGCTTGCCGATGCCGGCTCGATCGAAATCGATCAAGCCTCAGGACGGCGATATTTAGCCTTGTCTGACGGAAAACGATACGACATGACGCCCGGTAGTGCAG
>CACCPA010000028.1 GCA_902547755.1 Halieaceae bacterium
CCGTAATCCGGCCACGGCCAGTCGCTTTCAAAGCGTACTCACCAAAACTTACCTTGCTGCCCCGCTCTGCCAGACCGCGGTTACGGCCCTTCTGCATTTTGCGGAACTTCATTCGCTTGGGTTGCAACATACTTCAGTCCTCGCCCAATTAGCTCGCGGTAGCGCGACGTGGCGCTTCCTGGCCCTCATCGGTATCACCGATGATCTCGCCTTTGAAAATCCAAACCTTCACGCCGATGACGCCGTACGTGGTGTGTGCTTCGTAAGTTGCGTAATCAATGTCAGCACGCAGTGTGTGCAGTGGCACACGACCTTCGCGATACCATTCAGTACGCGCGATTTCCGCACCGCCAAGACGACCGCTCACTTGCACCTTGATACCTTCCGCACCCTGGCGCATCGCGTTCTGAACGACACGCTTCATGGCGCGGCGGAACATGACTCGACGCTCGAGCTGCTGAGCAACGTTCTGAGCGACAAGACGCGCATCCACGTCAGGCTTGCGAATCTCTTGAATGGTAATGTGAACAGGAACGCCCATACGACCACTCAATTCCTGACGGAGTGACTCAACGTCCTCACCCTTCTTACCAATGACGATGCCAGGACGCGCTGTGTGAATAGTGACGCGCGCAGTTTGTGCAGGACGCTCGATAACAACACGGCTCACCGATGCAGCATCCAGACGCTTCAAGATGTACTCACGTATTTTGAGGTCTGTTAGCAGCTGCGACGCGTAGCTCTTGCTGTCTGCATACCAAACCGAGTTGTGGTCCTTGACCACACCTAAGCGGATACCAGTCGGATGTACCTTCTGACCCATGCGGTCTTCTCCTTAATTCTCGTTGTCAGCAACACCTACCGTGATATGGCAAGTGCGCTTAAAAATTCGATCGCCACGACCTTTTGCTCGGGCACGCATACGCTTCATCGTCATGCCCTCGTCAACAAAGATCGTTGATACACGTAACTCATCAACATCGGCGCCGTTGTTGTTCTCGGCATTCGCGATAGCTGAGTTCAATAATTTGCGGACGAGGTGAGCGCCTTTCTTGGTGCTGAATTCGAGCAGTGTTAAGGCGTCACCGACGGGCATGCCGCGCACCTGGTCTGCGACCAGTCGGGCTTTCTGAGCCGAGATGCGTGCGCCGCACAATTTTGCTGAGACTTCCATCATCTTTCTCCGTAGGCCTTAGCGCTTCGCTTTCTTATCAACAATGTGGCCTCTGTAAGTTCGCGTTACCGCAAACTCACCAAGCTTGTGACCGACCATGTCTTCGTTGATTAGAACGGGTACGTGCTGACGACCGTTGTGAACAGCAATTGTCAGACCGACCATATCGGGCGAGATCATCGAACGACGCGACCATGTCTTAATAGGTCGACGATCGTTAGCCTCGAGAGCTGTCTCCACTTTCTTCATCAAGTGAAGATCGATGAAGGGGCCTTTCTTCAGTGAACGTGGCATCTGTTATCTCCCCTTACTTCTTGTTACGACGACGAACAATGAGATTGTCCGTACGCTTGTTCTTACGAGTCTTGTAACCCTTGGTTGGAACACCCCAAGGCGTGACTGGATGACGGCCACCTGACGTACGTCCTTCACCACCACCATGCGGGTGATCTACCGGGTTCATAGCCACACCACGAACCGTCGGGCGAATACCGCGCCATCGTGATGCACCGGCCTTACCCAGCTTGCGCAGGCTGTGCTCGTTATTCGAGGCCTCGCCAAGAGTCGCACGGCAGTCAACCGGCACCTTGCGCATTTCACCGGAACGCAGGCGAATCGTTGCGTACTGACCTTCACGAGCCACGAGCTGAACGGCTGCGCCTGCAGAACGCGCCAACTGGGCACCCTTACCAGGCTTGAGCTCAATGGCGTGAATCACAGCACCGACCGGAATATTACGAATGGGCAGGCAGTTGCCAGCCTTGATGGGTGCGGCCGCACCCGAAACGAGTACGTCACCCGCTGAAACACCCTTAGGAGCGATGATGTAGCGACGCTCACCGTCGGCGAATAGCAACAACGCGATGTGCGCCGTACGGTTAGGATCGTATTCGATGCGCTCCACCTTGGCGGGAATGCCGTCCTTGGTGCGCTTGAAATCGATGACACGGTAGTGGTGCTTGTGACCACCGCCTATGTGCCGCGTTGTGATTCGACCGCGGTTATTACGTCCACCTGTCTTCGAGTTCTTCTCGACCAGAGGCGCATAGGGCCCGCCTTTGTGCAGCTCCTTGTTCACCACGCGAACGTGATGACGGCGGCCTGCTGATGTCGGTTTACTTTTTACGACTGCCATGACCTATACCCCTTAATTGATCGTCGCAAAGTCAATCTCTTGACCCTGCGCCAAACGCACGTAAGCCTTCTTCCAGGTCGGCTTCGTGGTCCAACCAAAACGGTTGCGCTTCGTTTTACCTTTAACGCGCAGAGTCTTGACGTCGTCTACAGTTACTTTGAACAGCTGCTCTACCGAGTGCTTGATCTCGTCCTTGGTCGCATCAACCGCAACGTTGAACACGTACTGATTGTTCGCGTCGGCAACAATGGCTGCCTTCTCTGACACATGAGGCCCCATCAAGATCTGGAATACACGCTCCTGATTCATGCCAAAGCCTCCTCAAACTTCTTCACTGCATCGACAGTGATAACCACCTTCTCGTGGGCGATCAGAGCCACAGGGTCAACACCCTCAACGTCCCGGACGTCGACCTTGTGCAGGTTGCGCGATGCAAGGTACAGGTTCTGATCTACCTCGGATGCCACAATCAGCACGTTCTCGAGTCCGTAGCCTTTGAGCTCCTTAACCAACAGCTTGGTTTTTGGCTGCTCTAGGCTCATGTTCTCCACGACTACCAACCGCTCGCTTCGCGCCAACTCAGAGAGAATTGACCGCATCGCTGAGCGATACATTTTCTTGTTCACCTTCTGGCTGTGATCCTGCGGAGTCGCCGCAAACGTCACACCACCACTACGCCAGATCGGTGAGCGGATCGTTCCGGCACGCGCACGACCCGTGCCCTTCTGACGCCATGGCTTCTTACCGCCACCCGCAACCGCCGAACGGTTCTTTTGTGCTCGCGTACCTTGACGCGCACCTGCGAGGTAGGCAGTCACAACTTGGTGAATCAACGCCTCGTTGTAGTCCCGAGCGAATGTCGCCTCTGAAACCTCAACCTTGCCTGGCTTCTTCTTACCGGGCTTAACTACACTTAGTTCCACAGTAAGCCTCCTTAACTTCGCGACTTGGTTGTTGGTCGAACAATCACGTCGCCGCCAGGAGCACCGGGGACCGAGCCCTTGATGAGCAGCAAATTGCGCTCAACATCGACACGTACCACCTCGAGGCCCTGCGTTGTGACGCGCTCGGCACCCATGTGACCCGCCATCTTCTTACCTTTGAAGACGCGGCCTGGTGTCTGACACTGACCCAGCGAACCAGGCGCTCGGTGGGACAGCGAGTTGCCGTGCGTGGCGTCTTGCATACGGAAATTCCAGCGCTTAACAGCACCCTGGAAACCCTTACCCTTCGACTGACCCGCGACATCGACCTTCTGGCCTTGCTCAAATCGCTCAACGGTTAGCTCGGCGCCCACTTCGAACGCTTCGTCAGAGCCATCCAAACGGAACTCCCAGAGTCCTGTTCCAGCCTCGACACCTGCAGCGGCAAAATGGCCCGCTTCTGGTTTGCTAACTTTGGAGGTCTTACGGTTGCCCGTTGTGACCTGAATTGCACGATACCCATCGGTATCTTGCTCTTTGATTTGAGTGACGCGGTTTGGAACTACTTCCACTACGGTCACTGGCACTGATACGCCGTCTTCGGTAAACACTCTTGTCATACCGGATTTACGGCCGACTATTCCCACAGTCATGGTACTAACCTCTCCGTGTACGGGGCTTAACCCTCTATGGCCGAGTAAGTCTCTTACTCGTTACACACCCAGCGAACTGGGCAGGCTTATTTCCAAATTGTCTCTATCCCAAGCTGATCTGGACTTCTACGCCCGCAGCAAGATCTAGCTTCATCAACGCGTCAACGGTTTTTTCCGTTGGCTCGATAATGTCCATGAGTCGCTTGTGTGTGCGAATCTCGTATTGGTCCCGTGCATCCTTGTTCACGTGAGGTGAAATAAGGATGGTGAACTTTTCCTTCTTCGTTGGAAGTGGGATGGGTCCACGGACCTGCGCGCCAGTGCGGCGTGCGGTCTCTACGATCTCCTGAGTAGAAGCATCGATGAGTTTGTGATCGAACGCCTTGAGGCGGATTCGAATACGTTGATTCTGCACAAGCAATCTCCTAAAAAGCCGGTACCCGCGAAGGGATCCCGAAAAAACGAGAGCGAAGTCTAGGTGTGAGGGTGAGTGGTGTCAACTACAATCTCTTGTCACTTATTACCGTTTCGTGACCTTTTCTGAACGCAAAAAAAAACGGGCCTGATGGCCCGTTAGTCTTCGAGTGGCGTTTATACGAGCCTTATCGGCAACTCTCTCACTCGCTGACCTGTCGCCGCAAAGATCGCGTTACCAATGGCAGGGGCAACTGGGATTAACGGCGGCTCGCCCAAACCGCTCGGGAACTCATCGCTATCAACAAAAGCAATATCGAGCTCAGGCACATCGCTCATGCGCAAAGGCGTATAGCGATCTAGGTTTTGCTCCAACACTTCACCGTTAGCAAACTGAGCTCCCTCATGCAGTGCCAAGCTAACTCCCCATAAAGCCGCACCTTCAGCCTGCGCCATGGCACCATCGGGGTTCACCACCGTGCCCACGTCTATGGTTTGCCAAAGCTTCTTCAACGTCACATTGCCCGATGAGGGATCGACCACCACGTGCGCCGCGCAGGCAATCCACGTGGGCATGCCCCGCTCCTGACCATGACCCACGGCGACGCCCAAGCCTTCGTTAGCCGGCATCTCTCGACCCCAACCCGCGCGCTCCGAAACGTCCTTCAGTACAGCCGCCAAGCGTTTCGCCCCACCCACTGTACTTCCCTTGCCACCCGCGTTCTTTCCGGCGCCATCGAGCAGGCCCATGCGCATAGCGACAGGGTCCTGACCGATTTGATCGGCAATCTCATCCAGAAAACTCTCGACACCCCAGCTAATCCAGCCCGGGCCAACGGCTCGCAACCAACCTGGCAAAAACGTCGATTGGGCAAGCTCATTATTCATCGCCCGCACGCGGTGCGATGGCAGGCTATACCAATGATCAGCACCGCTAATAGAGAAGCCATCGAACTTGCCTTTATCGTCGATGCCCGTCCCCAGAAAGCCGGGCGCCATACCTTTCGTTGGCCAACCTGCAGCAACCGCATGGTCAACGCCAGTCAGGGCACCATCCGCATCGAAGGTGGCTTCAAAGGCACAGACCGACGGGGAGCGAACGCAGTCAAACCGGCTGTCTGTTGCTCGATCGAACATGAGCTTCACGGGGCGACCGAGCTCACGCGCTGCCAGCGCCGCCGGAATCATCTGATCGCCGAACAAACGGCGTCCAAAACCACCCCCCAGGTAATACTGGTGAATGATGATGTCGTTCTCGGACATATCCAGCGCCTGCGCTAGATAAGGAAGAATCAACGATTGCCATTGGTTACCTGCGTGTATATGGCAGCGACCCTCGGCATCGAATTCTACTAGCGCGTTTTGAGGCTCCATCGTGAAATGAAGTGCCGTCGCTGTCGTGTAGGTAGCAGCCATCGATTTAGCGGCGCCTGACTTTGCAGCCGCAATATCCCCCTCGTTGACGTAGAGCGTGCCGCCCTCGGGATCTGACGCAATTCGCATGCCTTCGGCAATAATCGCAGCTTCGTCCACATTCGCTGTTGGACCCGCCGACCAATCGACCTTGACCGCCTTCACAGCTTTCATGACAGCCGGCAGTGTTTCAGCCGCAACTACCACGCAACCTTGAACAGTTTGGCTTGGATCGCTAATCGGAATAGCGCCGATGTAACCGGGAATCGTTTTTGCCGCCGACTCGTCAATAGCGTTAACTTTGCTGCCATACCGGGTGGGTGGGAGCAGCGGCATGGCATAAGCCATACCAGGCAACTCCGCATCGAGACCGTAGACAGCAGAGCCCTGGGACTTTGGCGCGATATCAAGATTGCGGACATCGCGTCCAATGACCTTGCGCTCACCCGCCGACTTCACAGGCATCGCTGCCAACTCTTCCTCTGAGATGCTGCGCGAGAAATCACCGTTACTCACAATTTCGGCGAAGGTCAGTGACTTATAACCAGCCGAGACGACACCATTCTCTGCGCTACACGTCTCTGCAGGCACACCCATCAGCTTCGATGCCGCATCGATGATGAGAGTGCGACCTGCTGCTCCAGCTTGCGACAACTGCGTAAAAGAGGTGTAAACCGACCAAGAGCCACCGGTAACCATGACACCCCATTTCGGATCGGTATCCACATGCTTGAAGGAGACCATTGACCAGTCCGCGCCCAACTCATCGGCCACAATCTGTGCTAACGAGGTGCCCACGTGCTGACCCATCTCTGCTCGGATAATGTTAATGAGCACCTCGCCGGCACCGTTAATCTCAAACCAGATATTGGGCGAGAACACCTTTGACAGATCACCGCTGGCTAGCGCCTGTGAGGCCTGCTCAGAGCTACATCCTGAGACAAGTGAACCCATGCTCATCATGAGCGACGAGCCGGCAACACCGGCAATAAACGATCGTCTGGAAAGACCCTGTTGTTGGCGCTTCATGACATTGCCCCCCCATTCGCTATAGTCTTGATGGCTTTCTTGATCCGCGGGTAAGCCATGCAACGGCACAAGTTGCCGTTCATCGCATTCACGATCTCATCGTCACTGGGATTGGGATTGCTTTCTAGCAAGCCCGCGGCCTGCATAATTTGACCGGACTGGCAGTAACCGCATTGCGGCACCTGCGCTTCGGTCCATGCGGTTTTCAATGCCTCACCTACCGGTGTAGCAAGGCCTTCAATGGTGGTTACAGAACGCCCGTCAACCGCACTTACTGGCGTAACGCAAGAGCGCATGGGATTACCATCGATATGAACCGTACACGCGCCGCACTGCGCGATACCACACCCAAACTTCGTGCCGCGCAACTTCAACTCCTCGCGCAACACCCAAAGCAATGGCGTGTCAGCGTCGCTCTCGGCACCAACTACTTCGCCATTCAACATGAAATTAACCATGGTACATCCTCGATTATCTGTCTTTTGTGAATACCGACGTCCACACGTTTGTACCAAACAACCGAAGTTTTGCCAAAAAAAAGCCCGCATATTGCGGGCTCTTTTCACGACTAGACTGCGACGAGGCTCGAACAGTGGATGCTAGTTAGAAGCTATTCTTTCCGATAATACTGTCAGCAACATTGCTGGGCGCCTCGGAGTAACGAGCAAATTCCATGGTGTAAGT
Source organism: Halieaceae bacterium (assembly GCA_902547755.1). GTDB lineage: Bacteria > Pseudomonadota > Gammaproteobacteria > Pseudomonadales > Halieaceae > Luminiphilus. The sequence goes on from CACCPA010000028.1 coordinate 7,426, forward strand.
GGCCCGTCCTTGCGTTGCTGAACGAAGGTCCGTCGCATAGCCGAACATCTCTGCGAGCGGTACATCGGCATCCACGATTTTACCGGCCGAGCTGTCGTTCATGCCTAGTATCAGACCACGCCGGCGATTTAAGTCTCCGACGACGTCGCCCATGTTTTCCTCAGGTGTCACAACCTCAACTTTCATAATTGGCTCGAGCAAGACAGCACCGCCCTCATCGGCGAGTTTCTTGGTTGCCATACTTGCGGCGATCTTAAAGGCCATTTCATTCGAGTCTACGTCGTGGAATGAACCGTCATACAGTGTCGCTTTCAGACCGAGCAGCGGATAGCCGGCAAGCACACCGTTCTGCATCTGCTCTTCGATTCCTTTATTGACCGCCGGGATATACTCGCGCGGCACGACGCCGCCAACAATCTCGTTAACGAAGTCCAGACCGTCGGCACCTTCGTCCTCAGCTGGCTCAAACCGAATCCAGACGTGCCCGTACTGACCTCGGCCACCCGATTGCCGAACAAACTTACCTTCGATCTCCGCGGCGTTCCGGATACGCTCGCGATATGCCACCTGTGGTTTACCAATGTTGGCCTCAACGCTGAACTCACGGCGCATACGATCCACAATGATATCGAGGTGAAGTTCACCCATACCAGAGATAATGGTCTGCCCAGTTTCTTCATCGGTCTTAACGCGGAACGAGGGATCTTCCTGTGCAAGCTTAGACAGGGCCAAACCCATCTTTTCTTGATCGGCCTGAGATCGAGGCTCTACCGCAACCGATATAACAGGCTCCGGAAACTCCATGCGCTCGAGAACAACGGCATTGTTCGCGTCGCAGAGGGTATCGCCTGTAGTCACATCTTTGAGGCCAATTGCGGCCGCAATATCACCCGCCAGTACTTCTTTAATTTCTTCGCGACTGTTGGCATGCATCTGAACCATGCGACCAACGCGCTCTTTCTTTCCCCTTACGGAGTTGAAGATGGCATTACCTGACTCCAACTTACCTGAGTAGACACGGAAGAATGTCAGTGTCCCGACATAAGGATCGGTCGCAATCTTAAATGCCAGGGCAGAGAAGGGCTCGCCATCATCAGACTCGCGAGTGATAACGGTCTCGCCATCGAGTTCGGTGCCTTCAATTGCCTTCACCTCGGTAGGTGATGGCAAATATTCGACAACCGCATCGAGTACCGCTTGCACACCTTTGTTCTTGAAGGCACTTCCTCCAAGGACAGGGACAATCTCATTTGCAAGTGTCCGGGCTCTGATACCCGCTTTAATCTGGTCCTCAGACAGCTCCCCTGTTTCAAGGTAGGTATCCATCAGCTCGTCATTGGCTTCGGCCGCCGCCTCGACAAGGTACTCGCGCATCTCATCACATTGATCAACCAGATCATCAGGCACAGGTCCGTATTCGAAGGTTGTGCCTCGGTCCTCTTCGTTCCAGATGATGGCCTTGTTTTTGATCAGGTCGATCACGCCGACGAACTCTTCCTCTGCACCGATGGTCATTTGGATAGGCACCGCATTGCAGTCAAGTCGTTCTCGAAGCTGCTCGAAAACATTCATGTAATCCGCACCCGCACGATCCATCTTGTTCACGAAGACCATACGAGGAACGGCGTACTTGTTTGCCTGCCGCCAGACTGTCTCGGTCTGTGGCTGAACACCTGAAGAACCACAGAGGACAATGACGGCACCATCGAGCACTCGGAGCGAGCGCTCAACCTCAATTGTGAAATCCACGTGTCCGGGCGTATCGATGATGTTGATTCGGTATTCATCGAACTGACTGTCCATACCGCGCCAAAAACAGGTGGTCGCAGCGGACGTAATGGTGATCCCGCGCTCCTGCTCCTGCTCCATCCAATCCATGGTGGCAGCACCATCGTGCACCTCACCTATCTTGTGAGAGACACCGGTGTAAAAAAGAACGCGTTCGGTAGTAGTGGTTTTACCGGCATCAACGTGGGCACAAATTCCGATATTGCGATAGCGGTTAATCGGGGTTTTGCGAGCCACGTTAATACCTCGTCGCTGTGGATAGCGAGATTAGAATCGAAAGTGCGAGAACGCCTTGTTGGCTTCAGCCATACGGTGCACGTCTTCACGCTTCTTAACCGCATTTCCTTTGCCTTGTGACGCATCCATGATCTCGCCAGCAAGTCTCATCCGCATAGACTTCTCGCCGCGGTTGCGTGCGTAATCAACCAGCCAGCGCATTGATAGGGCAATGCGGCGGGCAGGGCGTACTTCAACAGGCACCTGGTAAGTAGCACCACCAACGCGGCGAGACTTTACTTCCACCATAGGTGCAATGTTCTCAAGTGCTTCGTCAAATACCTCGATGGGATCGCGATTGCTACGCTCTTTAACTAGGTCAAGCGCACCATAAACGATCGATTCAGCGACAGATTTCTTTCCACTGATCATTACGTGGTTCATGAATTTTGCGAGGGTCGTGTTCCCGTACTTGGGATCGGGTAACACTTCACGTTTTGCAACAACGCGTCTTCTTGGCATGTCTTTCTCTCTTCTTCAGGTTGCACAACCACATCCGGGTTGCCCTTACTGTCACACTCGGTGACCGGTTGGCTAAAAATCAGCCAGAATTAATTCTAGGTAAGTCTCTTACTTTGGTCGCTTGGCGCCGTACTTCGAACGGCCCTGGCGACGATTTGCAACGCCCGACGTATCGAGGCTTCCACGGACTGTGTGGTAGCGCACGCCCGGCAGGTCCTTTACACGACCGCCGCGGATCAGCACAACACTGTGTTCCTGCAGGTTGTGGCCTTCACCACCAATGTACGAAGAAACTTCAAATCCGCTCGTCAAACGAACACGGCAGACTTTACGAAGCGCTGAATTAGGCTTCTTTGGTGTCGTTGTGTAAACGCGAGTACATACGCCTCGACGCTGCGGGCACGCCTGCAATGCAGGTACGC
>CACCPA010000029.1 GCA_902547755.1 Halieaceae bacterium
GCGTCTACGTTGGGCTATTCCACCGGGCTTCGAGCAGCAACTAGCCGGCGGGACCGTCGCAGGTACGCGGCGCCGGGCAAAGTATTTATTGATGGACTTCGATTCGGGCTGCCTACTCGTGCATTTGGGCATGTCGGGGTCGTTACGAATGGTCGCTCCTGAGGAGCAACCAAGGAAACATGACCACGTAGATATTGAATTCGACAATGGCTTGATACTTCGATATCACGACCCGAGGCGTTTTGGCAGCATGCATTGGTTGTCGAGTGATACCCATGCGCTGCTTGATCACCTTGGTCCGGAGCCACTCTCAGACGCCTTTAAAGGAGGTTATCTCTATCAGCAAGCACGCAGGCGCAGCAGTGCCGTAAAGCTCTTTATTATGGATGCCAAGATCGTCGTTGGCGTGGGCAACATCTATGCTAACGAGGCCTTGTTTATGGCTGGCATCCGCCCTGATAGACCGGCGAATAAAGTTAGTAAAGCGCGTTATGATGCTCTCGCTATGGCGATCAAAGATGTGTTGGCAACGGCCATAGATGTTGGGGGCACCACATTAAAAGATTTCGTTGGGGGCGATGGAAAGGCCGGCTATTTCGCCCAGAGTCTTCAGGTTTACGGGCGTGGAGGGGAGTCCTGTTATCGCTGCAAGGCTAAGCGCCTCACGGAAATACGACAGTCAAACCGTGCGAGTGTCTTCTGTGTTGCCTGTCAGCGTTAATGGCTGAATTTTTTATTGAGCGCGTCAAGTACAGGCTCAGGTACAAAGTCAGATACATCACCGCTCATTGAGGCAATCTCGCGCACAAGCGACGATGAGATATAAGACAGCGTGTTCGAGGGCGTCAAAAAGAGGCTTTCAAACTCGGTATTCATTGCTCGGTTCATATTTGCAAGCTGGTGCTCATATTCGAAGTCGGCTACTGTTCGGATGCCGCGCAATACACAGTTGGAATCCTGTGCTTCGACAAACCGAATGGATAAGCCGCTAAACCCTTTGACTTCAATGTTGTCGAGATGGCTTAGCGATGCTTGCGTTAATGCAATGCGTTCTTCTGTAGAGAAAAAAGGCTGCTTCTTTAAGCTTTCAGCTACGCCAATGACCACGCGGTCGAACAGATTGGACGCGCGTTCCACTAAGTCCACATGCCCTTTGTGGATGGGGTCAAATGTACCGGGATAAACAACCGTGTTTTTACGCATAGAGAGCATTCCTTACTGATCAAATCAGACTACACAACCCACTCGCATAGGACAAACTCAACTAGCTGATGCCAACTAGGCGCGATATCACTTCACCCGCTGCTTTTTCTTTGATAACGGGGAGGTTGCGAACTGGCAGTTCCTGGCCTTTGGGTGCCTCTATGTAGATCAGGGTGTCCGGGTGGATACTGGGGCTCGTCAAAAGCCAATCCAACGTGCCTGGTAACAGACTGCTCGCAAAGGGCGGGTCTAAAAACACCAGATCGATCGACTGGCCCAGCGTAATTGCTGAGCTTGAGTCCGCGAGTATCACGGTGGCTCGATCCTCGCAGTTCAGCACCTTTACGCTCGATGCGAGCGCAGCTTGCACTTGTTTGCTCTTGTCGATGAAACAACAACTTCTGGCGCCTCTCGACAGCGCTTCAAAACCCAACGCCCCCGACCCCGCATAAAGGTCTAGGCATTGCGCGCCGGCTATGTCAGGCGAGAGCCAATTGAATAAGGTTTCACGAACGCGATCAGGCGTAGGCCGTAATCCTTCGATTGAGGGGAACTGGAGTTTTCGTCCTCGCCAATCACCGCCGATAATTCTGACCTGATTGCTGGGCTTAGCGCGATGACTTTTGCTCATGAGTGCATTACCTGATGATAGACTGGCGTAGCATAGCGCTCATTGCCTTTGCTTGTTGAAACAAGGGTTAAATTTGGAATGAAGTGGTTCGGTCGTAAGCAAAAAGGCGATCAACAAGATCAAGGTCAGGCTGACGCAAATGTTACAGCATCGAGTCAGCCTGCAGAGGCCGATGACAAGGCGACTTGGTTTTCGCGGTTAACCTCAGGCCTTGGAAAGACCAGTAAAGCGCTGGTTAACGGTATCGAAGGTGCGCTGGGCGTAAGGCCGACCATTGATGATGAGGTCATCGAGGCACTAGAGACCGAGTTGCTCATGGCCGACGTTGGTGTTGCCACGACGCAGACCATCATTGATCGACTGACCGATGCCCATCCGCGGAAATCGGAGGTTAATGTCGAGGCAGTCATGGCAACATTGAAGCAACTTCTTGTTGCCACCTTGGCTGAGACAGAGTCTGAGTTGGAGCAGCCGGCAGACGGCCCACTAGTGATTTTGGTGGTTGGGGTAAACGGGGCTGGTAAAACAACCACTATCGGAAAGCTCGCGCATCGTTATCTGTCTGAGGGTAAGTCGGTCATGTTGGCGGCCGGGGATACATTTAGAGCCGCCGCGGTTGAGCAACTTCAAACCTGGGGCGAGCGAAACAACGTCCCGGTCATTGCGCAGCACACGGGTGCCGACAGCGCATCGGTGTTGTTTGATGCGCTGACTGCGGCTAAGGCACGCCACATCGATGTCTTACTCGCTGATACGGCCGGTCGGCTCAACAACAAGGCGCACTTGATGGAGGAGCTAGAGAAAATCGTCCGAGTCTTAAAAAAGGCCGACGCAAATGCGCCTCATGAGACGCTGCTTGTTCTCGATGCTGGCACAGGCCAGAACGCAGTAGCACAGGCACGAGAGTTCGATGCCGCCGTGGGGATTACGGGGATAGCGCTGACCAAGCTCGACGGAACGGCAAAAGGCGGGGTGGTGTTTGCGATTGGTGAGCAGATAAAACGCCCCATTCGCTTCATTGGTATTGGTGAGGACGTTGATGATCTTCGCCCATTTGATGCCGATGAATTTGTCGATGCCCTCTTCACGGCGGCCGAGTAACGCTTATGGATGTCGTCTTTAGCCGCGTTGGGAAGCGTTTTGGTAAGCGGGATGCACTGGCTGATCTCAGCTTCGAATTACAAAGTGGTGAGATGGCGTTTCTCACTGGGCATTCGGGTGCGGGAAAAAGCACCTTACTGCGATTGTTACTTCTCCTCGAACGGGCATCATCGGGCGACATCGACGTCGGTGGCAGACCGCTTTCAAAAATAAAACCCTCGGGTATCGCGAAGTACCGGCGAGATTTTGGTGTTGTCTTTCAGGACCACCAGCTGTTGAGTGACCGATCTGTCTATCACAACGTAGCGCTTCCTCTGGAGATTGCTGGTTTCACACAACGCGACATTAACCGTCGTGTTCGTGCGGCGCTGGATAAAGTGGGCTTGTTGGGCAGGGAGCGAGCTAATCCAGACACGCTCTCGGGCGGTGAGCAGCAGCGTGTAGGCATTGCGCGCGCCGTTGTCGCCCGTCCCAAAATCTTGATTGCCGATGAGCCGACGGGAAACCTCGATCCTCAATTGTCGGCAGAGATCATGGGTTTGTTTTCAGCATTTAACAGTGTGGGAGTCACGGTGATCGTTGCCAGTCACGATTTGGCACTTATCTCGCGAATGTCTCATCGCATTTTGACTCTGGACAAGGGAAGTTTGATCACGGTTGGCGATTCCCAGCGGGGTAGAGACTGATGTCGAATCAGCAGCCATCAGCCGGTATTGGTGTGGGTCCCCGCCCACCGATTAGCGCCTGGTTCCATCACCATCGTCAGGCGGCGCAGGCCAGCTATGAAAAGCTACTGCAGGCTCCGGTATCAAATTTTCTGACTATTTTAGTCATCGGCGTCGCACTTGCCTTGCCACACTTGGGGATATCGATTGCGACAGCTGTACAGGGCCAAATTGAGCAGCTGGATTCGCCACCTCAACTGTCATTACTGCTCGATGGCACTGTGACTTACGAGGAGGCAGCGCGCATTCGGGAACAGGTAATGCGCAAACCGGGTATCGCGGAGGTGAAATTGGTTGACCGAGATCGCGCGTTGGCCGAGTTCACTGCGGCCACTGGGTTGCAGGATCTCTTTGAGCGATTGAACAGTAACCCATTGCCCCATTCGTTGTGGGTATACCCTAACGCGAATGTGAGGACAGCAGGTTTAGAGCAACTAAAAATAGATTTGGGTGCGCTTACCGGGGTCTCACAAGTCATTCTTGATAGCCGTTGGCTCAAGCGGCTGAACGCGTTCACCGATTTACTGCGGACGACGGCGTCTGTTTTATTTCTCGTCATGGCGCTGGGCGTCGTTTTAACCCTTGGTAACACCTTGCGCTTAGGCATTGAAGCGCGCAGAGATGAGATCGTAGTCATCAAGTTGATCGGTGGCGGCAATGCGTTTGCCCGACGTCCCTTTTTGTACACCGGGTTGTTTACGGGTGCGCTCGGAGGAGTGATGGCGAGCTTGCTCAGCGGCTTTGCGCTGATGGCACTCAATGCACCTGTTAACCGCCTTTTCGAACTGTATGATCAGGTGCCCGCCGTACCATCGCTTGTTCCGTCTGACTTGTTTGCGCTCATTGTGATGGGTGCTGGACTGGGCTTAATCAGCGCATGGTATTCAGCTCAACTCCATCTCACTCGAATCCAACCGAAGTAGGCTTTACGGAACTTTTCTGCCAATTAGCACTCTCAGATGAAGAGTGCTAAAATCAGCGCTCAAGTGAGGAGTTTTGGATATGACCGAGACAAATACTTCAGTTGTATTGACACCAAACGCCATTTTGAGCATGGCGCCTGGGGCCAATTTAGCAGCCTACGTTCAGACCGTCAGCGCGATTTCTGTGCTGACACTCGAGCGCGAGCGCGAGTTGGCAGAACGTCTATTTTATGAGAACTGCGTTGACTCAGCGCGTGAGTTAGTACTCGCTCACTTGCGCTTCGTAGTTCATGTGGCCCGCAGTTATTCGGGCTACGGTTTACAAGAGGCTGACCTAATCCAAGAGGGTAATGTCGGCCTTATGAAGGCTGTAAAGCGCTTTGATCCGACCAAAGGCGTGCGGCTGGTTTCGTTTGCTGTGCATTGGATCAAAGCTGAGATGCACGAGTACATTCTCAAGAACTGGCGCATCGTTAAAGTCGCGACGACGAAAGCTCAGCGCAAATTGTTCTTTAATTTGCGAAGTCTGAAGACTGGTACGCATTGGTTAACCCATGATGAGACTCTCGCAATTGCGGACGACTTAGGTGTTGATCCTGCCGAGGTAACTCGGATGGAGAGCCGACTTTCCAGCCGAGATGTCGCGTTTGATGTTCCTGTGGATGCAGATGAAGAGTCTGCTTGGCAGGCGCCTCAGAATTACCTGGAGGATCGCTCGGAAGATCCAGCACTGGTCGTTGAAGCAGCAGACTATGTGAGCCACGAGGAAAGCCAGTTGACGCAGGCATTGTCATCCCTCGACTCTCGAAGCAGAGACATTGTTGCACGGCGATGGCTGGCTGAGCCGAAGGCAACACTTCATGAGCTCGCTGAGATGTACGGCGTATCCGCTGAGCGAATTCGCCAGCTAGAGAACAATGCGATGAAAAAGCTCCGTACGGGGGTGGTCGCTTAACCCAGCTCTGGCATGCGGTCGTCCTTCATTGTTATTGCCTGTCTTTTGGGCTTGTTGGCTGTCGCACTAGGCGCGTTCGGCGCTCACGCACTCTCCTCAAGTATTCCTGAATCACGACAAGCTACTTGGGCGACAGCTGTTGACTATCACATGTTTCATGTTCTAGGGATGTTAGCGCTTGCAGCAGTTTTTCGAGGCGTACAATCACCCTGGGTTATCCGAGCACAAATCAGCTTCATGATTGGCATTGGTCTGTTTTCCGGGAGCTTGTACGTGTTGGTCTTGTTCGATGTTCCTGCCTTAGGCGCCGTGACGCCTATTGGGGGCTTGTGCTTTATGCTGGGTTGGCTCTGTGCTGGCCTAGCCGCTTTTACTAGTGACGATCCTGGCCATGACTGACTCCGATTTATCACGTCGTATTCGAAGCTTTGTTATTCGAACGGGCCGCATGACGGATAGCCAAAAGGCTGGATGGGATATCGGATTTCCCAAACATGGCTTCACCTTGTCTGATAATCAATTCGACTGGGATGTGAGCTTTGACGAGGCGGGTCCACGAGTGCTGGAAATCGGTTTTGGAATGGGTGACAGTCTTGTTGCAATGGCAGAGCACAACCCCAAATCACGGTACCTTGGTATCGAAGTGCATACCCCTGGTGTTGGTAAACTTTTGGCCGATGTTGAGCGACGCGGCATTCGTAACTTAAAGGTATTTTCTGATGATGCGGTGCAGGTATTAGAGGATGTCATACAGGTCAACTCGGTTGATCTCATGCAAATCTTTTTTCCCGACCCTTGGCACAAAAAACGGCATCATAAGCGGCGGTTGATTCAGCCTGACTTTGTGAGCCTTGCGGTCTCCAGACTCTCCTCCGGCGGTCACATGCACTTGGCAACAGACTGGGAGCCTTACGCCGAACATATGATGGATGTGCTATCTGCGACCGAAGCGCTAGAAAATGTGGCCGGTGACCGACAGTTTTCCCCTCGGCCCGAGTCTCGGCCTGAAACCAAGTTTGAACGCCGAGGCCATCGTTTGGGGCACGGCGTCTGGGACTTACTGTTCACTAAACGCTAAGGCGGTGCTAGCAAAAGTACCGTCTAACAACAGCGCCCTCTACTCAAAGCCCCGCTACTAACAGCCCTCATTTGGGCGCCAATAAAATGCCTCACCCAGCGCTAAACAAATGCCTCGATGAGCGTGTCGAGGCATTGATAACCCCTAGCGGTGGCTTTTAGCTTGGTAGTGTCCTCTACCATTAGCCCTCGGCGACGTTGCTCCTCCAGATTCTGACGGACTAGTTCTCCCGAGAGTGCAGTCCTCTGCTCAAATAAAGTCACGTCAACGCCCCCCTTGAGTCGCAGGGCATTCATCATGAACTCCGCTGGAAGGTCCAATGGCTCAATGGTCCGCAATTGCGGAGAGAGAGAAGTGTTCAGAGCTGTCGCAAATTGTTCAAGGTAATGTTTTGGATGCCGTGTTCGATTGAAACGGTGCACGCCGGTCGCGTCAGTCACTTTGCCATGCGCACCCGCGCCAATCGCTAGATAGTCACCAAATTGCCAGTAATTAAGGTTGTGAACAGATCTCTGTCCCGGGGCACTCCACGCAGAGACTTCGTATTGTGCTATCCCTGCAGCATTGAATAGCGCCTCAGCCTTTTGCTGCATGGGTTCAATTAGGTCGTCTGTCGGCAATAAAGGTGGCGCTGACCAAAACGAAGTGTTGCGTTCAATGCTGAGCTGGTACCAAGAGAAGTGATCGATTCCGTGGTCAATCCCGGTGCTAATGTCTTCCAGCCCGTCTTCTATCGTTTGGTCGGGGAGGCCATACATCAAGTCGATATTCAGCCGATCAAAGCCCGCCGATCGTGCCAACGCTATCGCCTTGATGGCCTCATCTCCCGAATGAATTCGCCCGAGCCTTGACAGGTGTCCCTCTTTAAAACTTTGTACGCCGATACTGAGACGGTTAACGCCGGCGTGTCGGTAGGCGTCATACTTCCGGGCCTCTGCGCTACCCGGATTGCTCTCAAGTGTGATTTCGCAGTGTTCTGCTAACCGGAGTCGTTGCTGGATACCCTCCAGAATCCGCTGAATGGCGTTACCTGAGAGCAGGCTGGGTGTACCACCCCCGAAAAAGATAGAAACCAACTCGCGATCTGCGGCCCAGCCAAGTTGCTGATCTAAGTCGTTGAGAAGCGCGTCGACGTAGGGGTTCTCAATTGAAGGATCAAAGTTCTCATGAGAATTAAAGTCGCAGTAAGGACACTTGCGTTCACACCAAGGAATATGGACGTATAACGCTAGTGGAATGTGCTTAATCACCGAGCTTGCTTGAGTAGCGGCTCAAGTGCCTTGAGCGCCTTGGCGCGGTGACTGACGCGCTGCTTGTCTTCACGGGCCATTTCGGACGCGGTCGCTGTAGCGCCATCCGGAATAAACAGGGGGTCATAACCAAATCCACCGTCGCCTTTCGGTGACAACCCAATGCTGCCATGCCATCGGCCCTCGGCAATGGTTGGCATGGGATCTGTTGCTGACTTCACGACAGCGATAACCGCCACATAAAAGGCGGCACGGTCCTTGGCTTCCAAACCCTTCATTTCGTCCAGAAGCTTGGTGTTGTTAGCGCTGTCACCCAGGCCAGAATAGCGGGCCGAGTAAATGCCAGGCGCACCGCCAAGTGCCGGGACGACGAGACCCGAGTCGTCTGCAATTGCGGGTAAACCGGTGGCTTCTGATGCATGCCGCGCCTTGATCAGCGCATTTTCAATAAACGACAAGCCTGTCTCATCGGCATCAGTGACACCGAAGTCTCGCTGTGGTGCCACCGTGAGGCCCGTATTGTGAAACAGCTCAGAGAATTCGCTGAGCTTTCCAGCGTTATTACTCGCTAAAACAAACCGCACGCAGAGTCACTCCTGACGCCACAATTGTGTTTTGAAGGTGTAGCTGTAGGTCTTATCGGCCCCTTCAGGTTTGAAATCAAATTCAAAAAAGCGGTACTCCCGATCAAGAAACTCAAACGGAACGAGGTAGTAGGTAGCCCGCCCTTCTCGCACCTCTTTTACTTTCATGTCTCCGCCTGTAATGAGATCCCAGGTTCGTCCGGAAATCTCCATAGGTCGCCCCTCGACATCACCCGCATCAGCATCCCTAACGCTCAGGGTTAGCATGGCTTTGTCTTTGCCTCTCGGAATACCGAATTGGGCGGCAATATCGGCCGTTAAAAAGGTGCTGTAGACAATGCTGTAATGCAATTCGAATTCATCAAATCGCTCTGATTGTTGAGCACTTGCCAGTGTCGCCCAGAGCAGGCAACAGACTGCACAAAGGTATTTCATCGTCGGGTGATCCTATAACTCGCAGACTTTGCGAACAGATTGGGCCAAAGCTGGGCTAACAGTCCCACGCTTGAAGACATGCGGCGTTCTACGACAATGATATTGAGGTCTTTACAGAGCGTTTCAAAGTCGGCGACCGTACAAAAGTGGATATTGGGTGTATCAAACCAGCTGTAGGGAAGCGCCTTGGTCTTCGGCATCCGCCCACTCAGCAGTAGTGACAGCCGAGATCGCCAGTGTCCAAAGTTAGGAAAGGTCACTATCGCCTCGTTGCCAATACTGACAATTCGTTCAAGCACGGCGTGGGGCCGCTCGAGCACCTGTAGCGAGTAGGCAATAATCACCGCGTCAAAACGGCTCCCTTCGAAGTTCTGCAAGCCATCTTCCATGTCCTGCTGAA
>CACCPA010000030.1 GCA_902547755.1 Halieaceae bacterium
GGGTATCTTTTAGTGCCTCATCCATTCGTGCATCCAAGACATCGAGGCGCTCTTCCCGTTGACTACCGCCGATGATTTCGCCGATGCCGGGCGCCAATACGTCCATAGCCGCTACCGTGCGTTCATCGTCGTTCAGACGCATGTAGAACGCCTTGATGTCGCGGGGGTAATCCGTGACCACGACAGGGGCTTTGAAATGTATTTCTGACAGAAAGCGCTCGTGCTCCGAGGCCATGTCGATGCCCCATTCGACCGGGAACTCAAACTTCTTACCCGACTTCAACAGGATATCGATGGCGTCGGAGTAGGTCACTCTTACGAACGGCTGATCGACGATATTCATTAATCGCTCGAGCACAGTGTTATCGATTCGCTGTTGGAAGAAGCTGAGGTCCGTCTCACAATCGTTCAGCACGCGCTGCGTGACAGATTTCAGCAGTCGCTCTGCCAGCGCCGCGTTATCTGCAAGGTTGGCAAATGCGACTTCAGGTTCAACCATCCAAAACTCAGCTAGATGCCGTGAGGTGTTTGAATTTTCGGCCCGGAAGGTCGGGCCGAAGGTATACACCTTGCTCATCGACAAGCAGTAGGACTCGACTGCGAGTTGCCCTGATACGGTCAAATACGCATCGCTACCAAAGAAGTCCTGAGAGGTGTCGACCTGGCCTTTGTCATCTCTTGGTAGGTTGGTGAGATCGAGTGTACTCACGCGGAACAATTCCCCAGCACCTTCACAGTCACTAGCCGTGATAATCGGAGTGTTAACCCAGTAGAAGTCCTCCGAATGGAAGAAGTCATGTATGGCGTTGGCTAACGTATGTCGTACGCGGGTTACCGCACCAAAGGTATTGGTTCGCGTGCGCAGATGAGCTTGGGTGCGAAGGTACTCGAAGGTGTGACGCTTTTTGGCAATGGGGTAAGACTCTGGGTCGTCGATGCCACCGATAAGTTCGACGTGGGATGCTTGAATTTCAACGGACTGCCCCCCGCCCTGCGATGCAACTAATTCGCCCGAGACAATGACGGCGCAGCCGGTCGAAAGTTTTAAAACCTCATCTTCATAGTTTTCGAGCTCTTTGGGAGCAACGCACTGCAAACTATCGAAATGGCTGCCGTCGTTTACCGCGAGAAATGAGATGCCCGCTTTCGAGTCGCGCTTACTTCTCAGCCACCCTTGAACGGTCACGTGGTTACCGATCAACGCCTCATCGCCGAGGAGATTTTTTACGGAGTGGGTTTGCGACATGATGACTTCATCCTAACTATCGTATTATGGGTGCCTATGTTACTGCTTTAACAGGCATGGAGTGACGTTCTTGCGCGGTGTCTTAGATCACAGACTCCAGATCACATCCCTTCAACCACAGAAAAGGCAGCGCTCTCTCCGCGCGGCTTTTCGACTGGCTGGTATTGCACGCGTGTCCACTGCCTCAGTTGGTAACGCCTCGTTTTACTCGCGAGTGCCATCTCCCATTTATCAAAGCTAAATTTCTCTTCCTCTCTTCTGAGGTCGACAGTGCCCTCGAGCCCCAAATCCTTCAGCTTTACGGTAAAGCCTGAGGTGTTGATGTGCACAATCTCCGCTTCGTAGTCAGACTGTCCATCGGCGCTCTGAGCGTTGAGGAAGTTACAGCTCAGCCAGTTGTTAGCCGCTGTTACCGCCTGACGGTTCTTGGCGGTGGCCTGATTGATAAGATCGAATATCGTGGCGGGCGCCGTGTTTACACTTGTGTCACCCAGCATGGCTTTGAGCTGGAGGTGCACACAAAAGTCGAGCGCTTTGCGTAGGGGTGACGTTCCATTGGTGTAAACAGGCAACGCCATGCCCATGTGAGGTGCGGGCTTGACGCTGAAGCTGGCACGGGACATCAACCGATTAATCATTGACCGCAACGGTCGTTTATCGCTAGCTGCGTTTAGCTCATTTATCAGCGTGCGAAAGCCGTCAAGTGTGGAGAAGTCGAGAGCATGTTGATCAGGTAGGAACCGGGTTAAGAACTCCTTTGCTTCCTCGGCGCGGTCCCGTCGAATGCCCGCATGTGTTACGAATGGCCCCGGTAGCTCCGCGTCCTTGAGGGCTTGGGCGATGCACCGATTGGCTGCAACCATGCACTCCTCAACCAGCAGCTGTGACCCTTTCTTCCGAACCTCTTCGATGCGATCGATTTGCTTGCTTTCATTGAGCAACCAGCGATGTTCCGGGCGGTGTTCTATGACGAGCTCTCGAGATTCCCTCCAGGTCCGAAGGGCGCTGTAGCAGTCGTTGAGATGCTTTAAAGTCTCTTCGAACTCGTGCGCAGCACCATCCGTCAAAACCTCTTCCACCTCCTGATAGCTGAGCTTGGCTTTCGATTGAACAATAGCAAGTTGGATGCTCGAGTCGGTGATATCGCCATCTGGTGAGATGGTCAGACGACAAACCAAGGCGTTCTTGTCTTCTTGGGGTCTCAAGGTCGCGCTTTGAGCTAACGGCTCGGGCAGCATGGGTATCGCCAAACCATGGAAGTAGTGCGACGTGCCTCGAGTGGCAATCAGGGTTGTTAGGTCAGCGGCGTCTTTGAGGCAGTTAGTGGGATCGGCAATGGCCACCGTCAGTAGCCAGCCGTTGTCCTGTGGCTCCGCGCAGATCGCATCGTCGATGTCGACTGTGTTCGGAGAGTCGATACTAACTAGTGGCAGCGCGCGGAGGTCCTCGCGCGTCTCGTCGATGGTGGTACCGTCGCCAACGAGGGCCTCAATGGCTTTGAACTGCTCCTTCGGAAGCATCTTCTCTATACCGGCTCGCGCCGCACAGTAGTCGTTTTCAAGGCCCGGTGTTCCAATGGGCCCAAACGACTGCAACACTTTTACTGACGGCTTACCGTCCGCAAACGGGTGCCGTTGAAGTTGGCACTGAACGAGGTCGCCAGCCTTCGCGCCCGAGCGCGCATTTGAAGGTATGAAAAGCCACCGCGTGAAATGCATGAGCTCAGGAACATCGGGAGCAACAAAGAAAGCTTTGCCTTTTTGAACCACTTCCCCGACGAAATTACCCACTGAGGTTGACATCAGTTTTTCGAGTTGAGCTATGCTCTGGTCTTTGCCCGACTTGTCTTTCGCGGCCGCAGGTTTGATCACGATGGAGACACGATCTCCAGGCAGCACGCGCTGCATTTCGTCAGGAGGCAAAAATATTTCTCGGTTATCGTCGAGTACCACAAAGCCGAATCGGCTTCGTGTCGCTTTGACGGTTCCCTCTGCGTATTCTTTTTCCGCTTCTATCTTGTCTTTAAGGCCCTGAAGTTGGCTTAGGGCGTTTTTATCTAACATACACCGAGGAATCTCTGTAAAAGGTTGGTACTACCGAGATGACCATCGTCATCGAAGCGTAAATCCTAGCTGACAGCCCCCGATTTTTCACGCTTTTGTAGCGACCAAAAAAAATTCATCAACCGACGATTGACATGCAGGGTTTCGATGGTTTTACTGACTAGGCCCGAAATATAAAGAGTAGGACGGTTTATTGGTAATGATGTTTGTCGGCTCCGCCTTGACACCTCGTACCACGCCACTGTGTTATGCACCCGCAACCGCCTATCCTTTATCCCCTGTTTTTAGCGCCAATTGCTCGCCACTGCATAAGAGCGAGGCGGCCGTCATTTTAGTGTTTGAACTATGGTCGGAGATCCTATGACGCAATCTGCAAGCTTGCCTAACGAAGTCACACAACTATCCCCCGCAGAGGTAAAGACATATGTGTTGGATACCAATGTGCTACTTCATGACCCAACGGCAATTGCAGCATTTGCGGAGCATCGTGTCGTGATCCCAATGACCGTTCTTGAAGAGCTAGACCACATCAAGGATCGACGCGATAAGTCGGTCAGCCGAGAGGCCCGTATTGCTATTCAGATGATCGACAAAGTGGTGGGGTCCTCATCACCTCAGGCGATTCAAGATGGTGTTGAAATCCCCGGCTCGACCTTGTCGGGCGCTTTGGGACGCTTAGCGATATTCCCCGATCAGTTGTTGGGCGCTAACGAGCACGTGCCTTTTCTCGATAGCACGCAGGACCAAGCTAACGATAATCGCATTATCAACGTGGCCCTGAAGTACCAGATAGAGCACCCGGGCGAGTTTGTGTGCCTGGTTACCAAAGACATCAACATGCGGATTAAGGCGAAGGGCTCTGGTTTGCTGCATGTCGAGGATTACCGTCACGACCGTGTGCTTGATGATATTGACCTTCTCGCAACTGGCTACAAGCAGAGTGAGGGAGAATTCTGGGACAGTATTGATCGCGTGGATACGGTGCGTGAAGACGATATGACGCTTCACAGAATTCCGCGCTCAGAGTTACCCGAGGCCTATCCGAATCAGTTCTTGTATGACGACAGCGGCTTTATCGCCTTCGTCGACCACAGTGATCAGGACTTTGTCTACCTCGCGGTCGACAGCCGAGATAATTTGATGAATCAGCGCTTCTGGGGCTTAGCGCCGAGGAATTTAGAGCAAGCCATGGCGATGCGCCTGCTCGACAACGATGACCTGGATATGACCGTATTGACGGGACCGGCTGGGTCAGGTAAGACCCTATTGGCTTTGGCCTATGGCCTCCACGCCATTTTGGAGCAGAAAAAATACAAAAAGCTCATCGTGGCCCGTTCAACACCTCCCATGGCTGAAGAGATTGGTTTTTTACCCGGGACCGAAGAAGAAAAAATGGCGCCCTGGTTGGCGGCCTTTGACGATAATCTTGAGATTCTTCACGGAGCAGACGAATGCTCAAATGGCAGTATCGAGTATGTGAAGGAACGAGCCAATATCCAGTTTAAATCGCTTAACTTCATGAGGGGCCGATCATTCAACAGTGCCTATATCATTATTGATGAATCTCAGGGTCTGACGCAGTTTCAGCTGAAGTCGATTATCAGCCGCGTGGGTTCAGACTCGAAGATTGTGGTTTTGGGGAATTTGGCTCAGATTGACAACAAATATATTTCGCCGCTGACATCGGGCCTCACGTACCTAGTTGAGCGCGTCAAGCCTTATCCGCATGCAGGGATCATGCACATCAATGGCATTGTGAGATCGAGACTTGCGGCGTTCGCGGAGGAGAACCTCTAAGCCGACGTATTTTGGGGCCCGGTTATCGCAAGCGAGAGGCGTTTTGCATTAGTCGAAGAGCAGGAATTCGACTCGCGCTTCTACTGCCCAAGCGGTTTCTCGCGGCAAGCTTGGCGTATCGATACGCTGATTGAGCGTCGGCTCAAGCTCAAAAAATAAAAACTCGCGGATGGCCTGCGCTCTCAGTCGGAGGCCTACCTGATAGTTCTCTCTGTAACTTTCGGGTTCAGTATTACCCTTTACCCCAGCATATAAATAAGCCGCCCGCTCAAATCCGTTTTCAACGGCCCACTGACGCACGACACCGATATTGGAGGACCACTCCGCACCATCCGATTTCTCGCCATATAACAGGCGATTTTGTGAACGTATTAGCGAACGTCTGGAAAGCGCGTAGTCAATATCTAATTTGGTCGTCGCAAAGGCCCCGTCATCAAAATCGTATTGTGCTCGTTGAGAAAATCGAAGCGAGGTATTGGACCCCCAGAGCGTCTTGTAGCGATATTTCACGCCGGGCTTAGGGCCTGCACCGGATACGCCCACTGTGAAATCGGTTCGGTGGTTCCCACCCCCGCTCTCATCGAGCAGTACCTGAAAACCTATCTGGCTTTGTGATGGGTCGTCCTCATCCCCTCGTACGAGTTCGTCAGGGTCATCACCACGGAAGACCAGATCAACGCGATCTGCCAAACGCGGCAGATTGACCTTACCGCCAACGCTGACACGAGTTTCTGTTCCTTGACGCTCATCCCAGTCAGTGGTGATCTTTAGTCGCAAGCGCGACTCCGCTATTTCCGCGTCACCATCCATATCGCCAAAAAAGCTATCTACCCAGCGCGTCAGCGCCATGGTTCGGTCGGTTGCAAATCGATGACTGGAGTCCACCCAGCGTTCAGCCCTATCACGCGCTGTTGCAGTGACGTTTTCGGACTCAAGTTCTTGGGGTGTTCCCTCGCTGGGACCCTGTTCAGGTTCCTGTGTTTCGAGTGCATGTGCATTGAGAGCAATGCAAACGCTCAGCAAGAGACCTACTGTGGCTCGAACAGTGTTCATAAAATAAGTCTAAGTCAGAAAATGCGCGTTCAATAGTGTTTTAACGGATCTATCCTGACGAGCGTCGATCAGTGGCGCAGTGTGAGTCGCGCCTCACGAACCGTCTTTCTGATGATTGCCCGTTCGTTAAAGGCCTCGCGATTCGATGTCTCTAACGATGTTGACGAAGCTCTGATAGCGCTCCTCGCGGATATCATTATTCTCGAGTGCGGCAAGGACTCCACAGTCCTTTTCAACAAGGTGGCTGCAATTTCGGAAACGACAGCGATCGAGAAAAGGCCTGAACTCGATGAAGCCGGGCGCCACCAACGCCGGATCAATGTGTTGCAGTCCGAACTCTCGGATGCCCGGTGAATCGATGATAAAACCGCCGCTAGGACGCTCGAATACTTCTGCTGTCGTCGTGGTGTGACGACCTTTGAGCACGCCCTCCGACAGAGCACCAACACGTAATTCCTCTTCGGGTAATAAGCGGTTAATCATGGATGATTTTCCAACGCCACTTTGCCCAACGAAAACGGATGTCCGTGATCCCAGCAAGTCGCTAAGGGTCTGCGTCTCGTAAGGTGTTGGGCCGGTTGTCATTACCTCGTAGCCAATGCCGCGGTAGCTCTCTATCAACGCTGTGCAATCGAGGTGCTTATCCAGCAGATCAGACTTATTGAGAATGATGAGGGTGTCGATGCTCGCCATATGTGCGGCAACCAAGTAACGGTCGATTAGATTGGCATACGGCTCGGGTTCGGGGGCGACGACAATGGCAATGAGATCGACATTGGCTGCGACCGCCTTGAGCTGGCCTCGCGCGGCGGGGCGTTTGAGCTCAGAACGGCGCTCTAGCTGACTGGTCACGTAGGCGCCTGTCTCCTCATTGGACCAGAGCACTTGGTCCCCGGCGACCAGATGGGAGAGGTTTGGTCGCAAGTGGCAAGTATGCGTCTCTCCATCGTTTGCCCTGACGGCGGCCGTTTTGCTGTAGCGCGCAACGACCATGCCTTCCCTATCGTCACTGAGTCCGGCACTCGCGTTCTCGCGTCGCTTCACTGCATTTTCCTCGATGCGCCTGCGCTGCTGATCTGTCAGTCGTCTATTTCCCATCAACTCAGTGTACCCTGTCAGCTCTCTAAACGATGCAGTTTGCTTTTTTAAGGACGGCCGACCATGGAAAAGGATAAGCGACTGATTTGGGTCGATATGGAGATGACAGGGTTGAATCCAGACTCCGATCGAGTCATCGAGATTGCAACAATCGTTACCTCCCTTGACCTCGATATATTGGCCGAGGGGCCCGTTATCGCCATACATCAAAGCGATGAGGTGCTCGCACAGATGGATGAGTGGAACACGCGAACGCATACGAACTCAGGGTTGGTAGACCGTGTGAGAGCTAGTAGCGTTGACGAGGACTCAGCGGCGCAGGAAACCCTGCATTTCCTCGACGAGTGGGTAACGCCTAATCGTTCGCCCATGTGTGGTAATTCGATTTGTCAGGATCGCCGGTTCATGGCCCGCCACCTCCCGAGTCTCGAGACCTTTTTCCACTACCGTAACCTCGACGTGACAACCTTGAAATTGCTAGCCAACTATTGGCGGTCTGACTTGCCAGCAGCACCTAAACTAAACGTACACGAGGCCCTCGCGGATATCAGAGAGTCCATTGAGGAGCTGAGGTATTTCAGGGAGCACCTCATCCGTTTGTAGGCCTCGCGGCGAGTCAACACGTAAGGCAGCTCAGTTGTGCTGATCGAGTGCCCAGGCCACATGTTCTCTGACAAGCGATGACGTGTGGTTCTCGCGACTCTTGAGTGCCTGAAGAATTTTGGGAGACGTCTCAGCATTGCCGAGTGCAACTGCAATATTGCGAAGCCACTTCTCGTAACCTATGCGTCGGATGGGTGAGCCTTGGAGTCGCTCAGAGAACTGACCCTCTGTCCAAGAGAAGAGCTCGACTAGATCTGGATTGTCCAAGTCCCACCGCGGTGCAAAGTCTGGCTCCGTTGATATTGTGGCGAACTTATTCCAAGGACAGACCAGCTGACAGTCATCACAGCCGTAAATACGATTGCCCATTTTCGCCCTAAGCTCTTCAGCAATCGAGCCTTCGTGTTCGATAGTCAGGTAGGAAATACACCGCCGCGCATCGAGAACAAAAGGTGCAA
>CACCPA010000031.1 GCA_902547755.1 Halieaceae bacterium
CCTCTGAATGCTGCAGGGAAGGTCATCGTTTTCTTATGCTAGGTGTCATTTCCGGCTTTGGGAACCCCCTACACGCAGGAGGACATTTTTCTCCCTCGCAACGCCAATAGCACACAGAGCAGTGTCCCAATCGGAAATAACCACGGCCAAGCCAGGAGTGGTGTGTTTGCGGTCGTTGGAAGCACCCAGTGGAAGAGCTCGGGCTCGTTAAAGAACAGTACGCCGAGCATGCTCAGGGCGACGGCTGGTGCCAAACCACCGACGTTAAAGCGTGTGCTCAGGATACTCAGCGCGAAGAGGCCGAGCATAGGGCCCAGTGTGTAAGTCGTCATCGAGAATGCGAGGGTGATCAGGTCGCCACTGTTTCGCGAGAATTGCCACGCGGTGAAGCCCAGCACAATGCCCCAAATGATGACTAGGCCCCTTGATACCTTAAGGTAATGACTATCATCACTGTCGGGTCGCACAAAAGGTTTGTAGAACATTGTGACTGAAATCTGAGCGAGAGCCGAGAGGATAGAGTCGAGGCTTGAAATGGCAGCACTGAGAATGCCTGCGATGAGTAAGCCGCGAACACCCACTGGCATTTCGCTAATGATGAAGACAGGGAAGATACGATCACCTTTTGCATCCACCAGCGACGCAAGCTCTGGCGCAAGCGGATTGAGTGTATAAAACGCGTAGAGACCCACACCGACGAGTAGCATCAACGCAGGAATGGTCTCGCCCGCGATGCTCCATAATAGCGCTTTCTTTGCTTGGTCTTGGTCTTTGCAACAGAGCAGCCGCTGAGTAAACAGGTGGTCAGTCCCGTACACCGAAATACCCTGAAACGGCAGCGCAATGAGTGCCGCCCAGAACGTGAATGCCACGCGCGGGTCGCTACTGAAATCGAAAACCTGAAATTTCTCGGCGGTACTCCCCATCTCAGAGAGGGTATGCCAGCCGTCAGGCAGTGCACCGGTCATCACCACCAGCGCAGCCACCGCACCGGCGATTAAAATGAAGAATTGCACTACGTCGGTCCAGATAACAGTGGCGACACCCCCCATCCACGTCCACAGAATGGCAAACAACGCGATTACGGTGATGCTCTCGGCCATGCTCCAGCCCGTCAGCAGCTCAAACACCAGTGCTGTGGCGTACACGCGAACACTTTGACCCAGTATGCCGCCAACTATGAAAAGCCCAGCGGTCAAGCGCCCAATGCCCACGCCGAGTCGGTCGCTCATGTAGTCATAGGGGCTGTAGTAGTTGGCTTGGTAATAGCGTGGGATTAGATAACGGGCGATCAGCAAGCGAGCAATCACGCCACCGATGGCGAGCTGCAGGTACGTGAAATTACCGTCGCTGGCAAACGCAATTGCCGGAGCGCCAATAAAGGTAACGGCACTGATGGTGGTGGCGATAATAGAGGCGCTGACTGCATACCAAGGGATCTGCCGACCCGCCAAGAAGAAGTCATGCGTTGTCTCTTGTTTGCCTTTCAGTCGGTGACCAATCCACGTTGTGACCGCGACATAGGCCGCCACGATGAACCAATCGAAAACAGAAAAATCCATTACATCGCTTCTTAGAGGGTTAGATGATTCGGGTGGCACAGCATGCCATGAGTTAATTCTCGGCTCACTAGGCTTTCGTTCCACATAGCTTTCCTTTCACAAAGCTCTCGTTTCACAAAGCATTCGTTTCACAAATCACTATATAAAAAGCTGTTTCGACCGTGCATACACTTGACTCGAGATGAGGCCTGATGGAGGGTAGAGGCTCAGGGAGAGCCGCTGTGAAGCCAATGAAAACAGGGACAAAAATTGCGTTAGTGGCAGCCGTCATTGCGGCAGTGACTGCACGCTATTGGTTTTACCTGGCGGCGGAAGTTTCGCTTCCCACGGACCGGACCGGCTTCGTCATCGCATTCTTAGGTGCGGCGGCTTTGGGTGTTTACGCCTTGATTAAGCGAACGAGTTGGTTGGGTGCTATTCCAGCTGTCTTCGCAATTGTTGTCGGTGCTTTTTTACCCTTCACAGTGTCAATCAGTGCACAAATCGTCGAGCGCGATTCGGTGATTGAAGTGGGTGATGCGATGCCTCAGTTCACGTCGATCGACGGGCAAGGACAGGCATTCGACTCTGCGTCACTCAATGGGCACTTGGTGCTCATAAAATTTTTCAGAGCCCATTGGTGACCCTACTGTGTCGGCGAGTTACGTCGACTGGAAGAATTGCGCGCAGAGTTTGACAAGCGCGGTGTAAAGGTCGTCACCGTGAGTGTCGATTTACCAGAGGTCATAGCGGACCGACGCCATCTCCATGGTTTGCAGGCGACCATGCTGTCTGACCAGCAACTTACCGTTACGGATAAGTTTGGACTGCGAAACAAGGGGTTTCATTCGGCGCCAGGTAGCGAGGAAGCCGAGGCCTTACCGGTGCCCGCCACGCTACTGATTGATGAGTCCGGCAAAGTCGTTTGGATAGATCTCTCCGCCGACTATCAACGACGCTCTGACCCCTCGGTCGTCCTAGCTGCCATGGAAGCGCACTTCGATATCGCCGGTCATTAACCTCAGCGCTTAGATCGGCGCTCCATACGTTTCTGATTCCAGATGAACTGCAAAAGTCTAAGCGGGTTCTTTCTTACTTTCCGCCAGACAAGCCGCTTCATGGCGGGTGTGCTGTCGTAATTACCTTCTCGCTGTCCGTGACCGGTGTGTATCGGGAGGTTTGGTACGTCTATTTCTTCAAGTTCCACATGAAGCGTCAGTATGCGTGTTTGTGGCAACAAGCACGTTTCATCTGTGCACGCTTGAAAAGTCACGTGCACTGAGAGTTCTACCTCCCGCTCATCAATAGGACGACACTCGCTCACCAATTCGCCCACCGGGTAAAGCGGTGTGGCGAACCGAACGGTGCCGCTCCACACATTTAGATCGATATCTAATGTTTTTAAATGCAATGGCGCCGTTGATGGCGCCTCCATCGGAAGCGTTACCAATCCAGCAGGTCCTTCGACTTTGATTTCAGTGGCGGTCAAACCTTGAGGTACGGGCTCTCCGTAGATGTGAAGGCCCTCGGGAAGCTCAAACGTCGTGACCAGTTGCCGAACAATACCTTGCCGTAAACTCCCCTTGCCGCCATGCAGCGCCGCTGTTATTCGGATGCCATCATCACTACTTTCAGCGCGTGGTGCGGTTTCATCGATGGTGATGCGTCCGAGGGCTGCATCGATCAGCATTTCGGGGCTTTCACGTTTCTTGTACGAGTCGTGAAAGAATTTTGAGATGACTGTGCCGTCTTCATCGCAGACGAATACACCCGGGTAGGGAATACCGTAGAGGAAGGCGTCCTTTTTCGATAGCTGCTCGTTGAGCAACCCGTATTGTTTTATGACCCGGGAGTTGGTATCCGAGAGCAGCTTGTATTGAACTCCCTGCTTTTGTGCGAATTCAGCCAGTGTTTCCTGGTCGTCATACGACAAGGCATAGAGCTTGATGCCGGCAGTCTCAAACTTATCAAACGCATCTCGCAACTCACCTAGCTGCGTCCAGCAAGGGGGTCACCAAACGGCGGAGCGGTAGAAAACCAATACGGCTTTGCTCTGGCCGCGATCCTCATGGAAGTTAATGACGCGTCCGAAAGCATCAGGCAGAGAAAAGTTTGGAAGTCGATCGCCAATGGCGGGGCCGGTAGGTGCATCCGCAGGGAGGCTCGCGCGAACCGGGTGTCCCACCGGTGCTGGCGCATCAAATCCGAGTTCGTCGCGTTCTGCTTTCATGGCTTCAATGTGCCACATCCTGTTAGCGTGTTGAAGAAAGTGAGGGCATGTATCGATTAGTTATGTCTTTCCTCTAGGCCTAAACCAAAGGCATGATGGCGGGATGCTGTCGGGTGGCTGTCATGGCTCTGGCGCCACCGACTTCAATCTTTTTGATTCAATCTCTATCACCAGAACGCAGAAAGGACAGGTCAGTGATCAAAAGCCTTAGAACCAAGCACCACTACTCGCAGGAGCAACTCGCGCAGATGTCAGGTCTGAGCCTCCGCACAATTCAACGTGTTGAGTCAGGTCAAAGCGCGAGCCTTGAAACACTGAAATCCCTTGCTGCGGTCTTTGAAATTGATGTCGATACCTTGAAGGGAGACATAACGGTGATTGATAAGAAGTCAGAGGAGTGGGCTTTGGCCCCGGCATGGGTGAAGTTTGGGTTTCTGGGAATACGTGATCGGCGCGTGGCGATACGGTTTGAGATCTTCTCTCTGGTGTGTGGCTTTGTTGGAAGTTCGGCGGCCTTGTTTTATCCAGTTGCCGCTGGTGCGCCACTCTTCTTTCTAGCGGCCTATTGCTACGCAGTTCAGATTCGGTGGGTTGACAACAAGGGGCTCTGGACCTGAGCTGTACCTCTCGATGTAGGCACAGTTGCCGATGTTGCTCGCAAGATCGAATTAGTCAGTGTCCGGGGAAAATATCTCTTCAATGGGAAGCCCAAAAAGCGCCGCAATCTTAAACACCAACGGTAAACTCGGGTCGTATTTGCCTTTTTCAATCGCGTTAATGGTTTGTCGGGTGACGTGCAGCCGATCTGCGAGCTCCGCCTGAGTCCAATCGCGATCCGCCCTAAGTGCCTTAAGTCTATTTTTCATTCACTTGTGCGCCACAACCAAAGGGCTATTACTGACAGGATGTAAGAGATACCGATGACAAATAAGACATTGGCTGGTTGTGTGCTCGCGAGCACCTTGGCTTGTGGGAGGGCACCATAGATAACGGTCAGCACCATGGTTATCCCCAAAGTTAATGCCATGGCTTCAAGATGCGTTTGTCGCTGAAGTTCATCCATATTTTTTAAGTGTTTAAAAAAGCTGTAAAGCATGAAACTGCCCACCGTTAGATTTACGGCGATGGCTAAAAAGGTGACTGCAACATCAAAGCCCCAAATCGCACTTGGACCAAACGACATGAGGGCAGTGCTCCCCACCCAGGCGCCCGTTGCGAGGAACAGTTGAAAAGTGGATTTTTTGAGGCCTGCCTGTAGCGAGGTCTCTGTGCGCGTGTCGGTCATGTATTGTTACCCTTACAAAATGTTAAGTATACTTTACATCTTATGCCGAACCTCTCAGAAAGTAAAGGACGCTTTACATGTTATCTTTTTTGCAGAGGTTTACTCAGTGAAGCCCAAAAACGTGGCTGCTTCATCAACGGTTTTACGCTCTGATACGACCGCGTTGGCGAGGAATGAGTCATCGGGCCACCCGAGCGCTACTGCCTTCATGATGATTTGATCATCAGCAATATTGGCGTGCTCTCTGACGACGGGGGACTGCATGATGCCCTGGCTATTGATGACCGCTCCGAGACCTCTAGACCAAGCGGCGTTGACCAGCGCCGTGGTGACCGCACCGCAGTCAAAGGCTGTGTCGTCACTGTCTGATAGCACCGCATCATAGGTAATGATGATGCAGACAGGTGCATCAAACTGTCTAAACCCACGAAGCACCCAATCCTGACGTTTTTCCGTGTCCTCACGGGCAATATCCATCGCGGCAAATAACTGTTTTGCTACGCCGACTTGTCGATCTCTGTGTTGCCCCGCAAATGGAGAGCCAATCCGAAATTCCCGCGAGTGAGGAATACCGGCTAGGTTGCGCTCGGTATTACCTTTGCGGATACGATCCAGCACTTCGCCAGTTACGACAGTGAAGTTCCAGGGCTGAGTATTCATGGAGGAGGGCGAGCGCATCGCCAGTGCCAAGACTTCTTTTATCAGGGACTCTGGAACTGGGTCCGGCTTGTAACCCCGAATACTCCGCCGGCCTAAAACTACCTCGTCATAATGCACTATTTTTCTCCTTTGTCATTCGCCACAGTCAACCTAAAACAAACTCGCTGTAAACGATACAAACATTGGATTTTAAGTCTTGTGCTTGATCTGACAGCGCAGTACCTACTTGGTGCCAACAGAGGTTTCGATGCTGTATTCAGGAAATGTATTAGGCTGACCCGAGCCATTTTTCTAATTGCATTAATAGCTACAGAGTCCGTAACTGGTCCGCTCGATAACGGCTAAGAAGTGCGAACAAAATTGCCGTAGTTTCAGCGTCAATTTCACCGTCTACCTTATGCGAGCGGAAATGCAGTTGAAAAGCTTGCAATGCAGCCCTTGTTTGATCATCCCAGACAGTAGTTGCTTCAACGCGGTAACCATAAATCGACAAGGCTCTTTGAACGGTCTCAACGGTCGGCAGTTCAGCGGAAAAATGGCTCAAAAAATTAGTCGCGACCGTTTCATCGTACCAGGCGCCAATACCCGCCTGGTGTAGCCTCTGCCAGGGAAATAGCGGACCTGGATCGACTTTACGACCCGGAGCAATATCGCTGTGGCCAACAACATTGGTAGGGTCTAGATCCGGGTGTCTAGACAATATTTGCTTGATTAACACAATGAGTTGGTCAATTTGATCGTCAGCATATGTGGGAAACGAACACAGGATGTTCCGGCCAAGCAACTTATAAGCTTCAGACTTTTTCTGATGTAAACAACGGCCTCGATTGACGACTTCGATGCCAATAGATTGATCATTTAGACCACTTTTACCGCGCCAGAAACTCTGTCCCGTATGCCATGCTCGCCTGTTCTCATCGACAAGCTGATAAGTTTTCAGCTTCCCATGCGGGTATGAACTGTCGTTAGATTCTGGAAGCAAGTAATGAGCACTAACGGGATTTGACGAGCGCTTCGTTAGTAACTCCAGAGAGTCTGCAAAGTTCTCGGAGGTATAGTGAATTACGATCATCCTGACTCTACTGTTCTGATTTTCGGACTCTATAAAAGTCCCGTTCGACCCTGTGATGCAACCTGTCAGGCTGGCTATCATGACGAGGCAATAAAGTCTGAAATTCATAAAAGTATCATCCTGTTTTTGAGAGCAGCGTGTCGTATTGCTGAATCCGAAGGCGTACCAGTTCAACTCTCTAGGGAAATAATGTACCTCAACACTAGGCTGTTGCTACGACTCGAAACGTTCGTACGGCACTCGTGGGACGTTTGTGTGTTTTATATTCCGGCTACTAAAGCTCATGTCGGACAATGTTGATTGTATTTGAAGACCTGTGGCGGCAGGCGACTGGACAATTGACGCTTACAAACAGGTCAAAGCCATATGTGTGCATTATAGTCGCCCAAGTACTTCTCAAAGACCGCGTGTGTTGACAGGTTCTGCAGATGAGCGAAGGTTCTAGGGTATGCAGTTTCCGCGTCGTGGCTTATGCAATGAAGGTCGACTGAGTCAAGTCTGTTTTGCATCAACCTCTCTCGCAGGAATTGGCTGAAGTCGCAGGCAAACGCTATGTCGGCAAGCGTCATTTCGTCGCCGACTAGGAATCTATTGTGTTGTAGGGCTTGCTCGATTCCGGCTGAAAAAAATTCGAATGCTTCGGCCATGCGCTCATATTGATAAGTCGTCATTTGATCCATTGCAAGCAGATACTCTTGAGCTTCACGACTGAAAACCAGAATGCTGTCTAGAAAGCCATCAATGCGGGATGCTTTCGTAACATCTCGCCCATAAAGCCCGATACCCTGATCTCCCAGTCGGGCGACCGCACGAAGGATGCTGTTTGATTCAAAGATACCCACGTTACCGTCCTGACTGAATCCAGCGGGAACTGTTCCAAAAGGGTGAGCGAGCATGAAAGCGTCTGTTTTAAAGAGCGTTTGAGAGAATCCTCTTCTCGACGCGCGCGCGGCTGGGTTACCGGAGTGCCTCTCGTGGTCCTCAAGCAGACGTGCTTGATGATCCCACAACCACTTGTCTAGGTTGCTGGGTTTGTCTCCCGCAACCTCAATTTGTAGATTGAGTAGGTCCGCGGCAATTAATGCTTTCCAAACGCGAGGATTCGGCAAATAAGAAAAAACTTTTAACACGGGCTCAGACATGGGAGGTGACCTCAGTTTCTGCTCGAACGGGCGAACGAAGTTAGCAGAAGGGACAAGCGTGCAGAAAGTGAGCGACGGTTTAAATTTGCAGGCTCAAAAAAACGCGAAGAAAAAAGTGTAAATATTTACAAAAAAGTG
>CACCPA010000032.1 GCA_902547755.1 Halieaceae bacterium
AATCACGGGGCGTTAAAAACGCGACCATTGAGCGCTACCTCAAGGAGCCTATTGCGTGTTTTAGGTGGGCCAATCGGAAGTATCGACTGCAGTGGCGACCCATTGAACTTGCGCCATTAGCCAAGCAACCAAGTAAAAGTCGGTTACCTCTCTCGCTGGAAGACCAATGTATTCTTGTAGCGTCCTGTTTTGAGCAGCCGGACTGGGTATCAGCTGCTCTCCTACTGATGCTGCAAGGTGGGTGTATGGCATCGGAAATCGCCAGATTAAGGCCTTCACTGGATCTCAACTTAAACGCCGAAATACCTCATATCATTATCTCAGGCGGTGAGGCTGGCATCACGAAGCAAGAATCAAGAAAGCGTATTGTTCCAATAGTCGTCGGATTAGATGTACTTAGGAAATCATTACCACTCGCCGTTGAGAAACTCTCGCAAGTAAAGGAGCCCTCAACGCTCCCAAATCATAGAATCAAACAGTGGGTTGGCAACCAGTACTCAGGCCATAGTCTGCGACACACCATCAGAGCTAATGGCGTTCGAGTGGGGGCAGATGCCCAAGCCATGTACATCATCTGTGGATGGAATGGCGCGAGCTTAAATCCCATTATGTTGAACTACGGAGCATCGGGGCTGGGCAGTTCGGAGATCATCAAGCAACTTTTTAGTGAAAGCATAAAGATTCATGGCCACTTGATCAGATAGTGTCACTACAGAGGCTGATCAATTTTTGTCTTATTTCTCTGTCTTTCGGTCATAGGCCGGCGAATCGAATACATCCCAATCTTGGCGCGTTGGACTCTCTGATGTTTCATGAGTGATTCGTTGCCGGCGTGCTTCACGTGTCTCATCAAAGACTTCCCAATGAACTTGATCGATCGCCCTTTGAATTTCGTCTCGAGCGGCCACCTCGATTAGGAGTCCTGCTTGAATGAAGCCATCCAACTTCGCCGAAAGAATCGCCCAATCGGGGTCGTTACTTGTAAAGTCCCCAATCGCATACAGCTCTCTCGTCATCTTGACCAGATCACGCAAGAAATCGGCCTTAGCAAGATGGATGGTTTTCACAAGTAGCCTCTTCTCAAAGTCATGGGCAAATGCACGAGGTCAGTCAAGGCGGAAAGAAAACGCTTGCCGCAAGCCGTTAGTATCGACGGGCTTACCATCAACATAGCGAGGCCGATATACGAATTTACTCATTGCTTCCTCTGACGCCTTGTTAAATACACCACGGGGGTTACATTGGTCGGGGATCGCTGCAACATTGACCACTTTTCCTTGGGCGTTTACATCAAAAGCAACGGTACAACTTCCCTCAGTGCCCCTGCTTTGTGCGCGCCGCGGATAGGCTGGACTCGCTCGTTTCAGTACCTGCGGTGATGTAATAACAGGACTCCTTACGCCCTCAGAGGGGGTCTCAACTTCGACTTCATCGGACTCGCGAGAATTCGTATCGAGGTTCGCTTCACCAACGGTTAAATCCGAATTTGTTTCTGTTACAGGGTCTGAATCTGTCGTTAATTTTGGTGGCAGCTCTCCTACCCATCTCTCGTTATTTGTGATCTCTGTCCGGTAGGTATAGTTCTCAATCATCTGCTCCTGTGCCTTGTAAGACTCCTTACTTGTAGTCCCTAAATCGAACAGCCGAACATGAAATACGCAGCCCTTAGGGCCTTTATTTTTTGCGATTGCGTAACGTTGTAATACCGACAGTCTGCGTCGGTACTCTGAGTTCGACAGATATCGGGCGGTCTCTATGCGAGCATCATCGGGCATCGCATCCCAATCCTGCTTGTGTTTCTCAATATTTGACTCATCCGGTCGAACCCAAACATAGTCGTCGTACAGAGCGACGGTGTAGATGTAATCAGGATTGAAAATACTCTCACCCCAACAGGCTTCCTTTCCGTCGCCACCGCCACAGTCATCTATACACATCATCGCTTTTTCAAACGAGACCCGATTTCTGTCCGCAGAGTTCAATAAATCTTCAGCCATCCTTTGACGTTCAAGCTCTTCCGGGTCCTTATCTAACTCGCGACTCAGACTCTCATTTTCTCTCTCTAAAGCCTCGTTAATACTCCTCAGCTGATCACGCTCTCTAGTCAATCTTGCAATTGTCTCCTCTGTCTCCTCATCAACTCCCACCTCGTTGACTGTATCTGCCGCTCTAAGCACTAACTTTTCAGTAAGCGATAGTTCGGTCTCTGACTCTGAAATTTGTCCCTGACTCTTTAGTGTCTCTAGCGTTTGGCTAATAAGAATTGCAGACTCCCCTTGAGCGCTCTTTGGCGAAATGTACACCTTGAGATCTCTTGTTAAGTCAGTGATTTCATCACCCAACAAAATCAACAAAAGAAATAAAAGGACCAACATAATCTCGGCCATCGTGAAACCAAGAACCTGACCTCGCCGGTACTGCTCGGATTGCTGATCAACAATTGGGGGTTCGACAGACATTGGCTTCAACTACGCCTATGTTTCTTTGTCGTCTAAATTTCTCGGAACGAATGCTTGAGGATTTTCGGCAATGTCGCCAGTCGATGATTGGTTACCTTTAGAAAACTCATCAGCTTCTTCTCGCGCCTTACTAGCGGCGTCAAACTGGGATCGCAATCGCTGCATTTTTTCTTCCGATAAGGCCGCTGTATCGGCTGCAAGCGCTGATGATTTCTCAGCCTGCTCAGCTGCGATCTCTACCTTGACCACCGCGTCCTTAATCTTTTCCTCTTGGGTGGAAATTGATTCGGACAAAGTCTGCGTTAACTCCGCAATTTGCCCATCATTATCAAGTGCTTGCTTAGCAAGCTTTTGCAAGGTCTCGGTCATCTGTAGAGCCACCCCCTCAAACGCATCGGTAAATCGTTTTAGCTGCTCTGACGTCACTGCATTTGCATTAACTTTACCGACAGTATCGCGCAAACTTTCGAGAGAGCTTTTGAGATCAGCCGTGATCGTCTGTCGATCTTTACTCTCGTTTTCTTGAGCTTCTTTGAGGCTTACTGCATGTGCCTGCAAATACTCTCCGAGTGTTCTACTGACGTCATCAATCGAATCACGCACCACAAGAGTGGTCTCCTTCAAGGACTTTGTAGTGGTCTGAACCACATCCTCTATTGCCTGCACAGACCCCTCAACCGAAGACCCGAGTTTCTCTGCACTCGATTCCGACGTGGACTGTATGGACTGAGTCTGCTCGTCGATAACATTGACCAAACCCGACGACAGCGATTGGTGCGATTTCACTAAATCCCGCGAGTAATCCTCGGTCACTTGAGTGATCTGACGAGTTAATGATGCGAAATCCTCGCTTACGGCTCCAATTTGCCCTCGCAACTTAAAACTAGCTTCACTCAGAGATTTCTGAAGCTCACGCTCGATTCCCACGACATCCTTGCGCATCTGAGCCAAGATAGAGCGACACAAAATACCCCAAATAGTGGCAGCTAATGCCACGCCAAAATTGGAGATTATGTAGTCATTGTCGGAATCTGAACGGTACTGGATCAAGGTGATAGTGAGGCTTACTAGGGTCAACAAAAAACCTAGGTAATAAATATTGTCTCCTAACTGGTCCTCTCTAATAGCAAGTCTGGGCAGAAAGTAACTTGCTATGCCATACACGGTGATCACGACAATGGGGATAGCAACAATAATCCCGACATGCCACTGCCAAAACTTCGATATCGATATCAGTGCAGTACCAACAAGAAACGCGGTAAAAAACGCTGCCGGTGCATAATCGCTATGTTTGAACGAAAACGTTCGGAAGTCTCTAACTTTATCATTCATTACAAAGCCTCCATTGATGAGCCGGGAGCGGCTCTATGATTGGCTAAGAATGCGTTCCAAAATCCTATGAGATCCGATTCAGCTCCGACAGGTATCTCTCGTGGAACCACCAAAAGGCTCACTTTGGAGCCGTAAAGATCGACCCTCCCTAATGGACTAGCGAAGGCATTTTTTTGGAATGATGCATAGTCAGGTATTCCACCGTACATCGAGTAAATAGATGAGTGCTGTAAAAAATCAGAAGCAATGATTAGGCGTTTGTCAGCCACCGACTCGTTTGGCATGAATAAACTAAGTGACGCAGACTGGACAGCTTCTATTATAGGAGACTGATTAGCTGAGTCCTCATCGATCAAATTTTTCAACACATCATCAAGCGGCGCTTCAAACCGTTCAGAATAAACCTTGCGAATATCGTCAGGGTTGGCATTTAACACGCTCACATCGGAGCCATCCTCCGGTTTACAGATAGAAATAATCGGACTCGCCAGCTGAGTAGCAGAGCCTTCTATTTTAAATACCTGAATTAAAGTATTGCTTGGTGAGGAGTCTACGGCCGACATTATGCTGTGATAGGCCCTTCTGGCCGGACCCGACGGAATGGCATCGGTAGAGTCAATCACCACCGCCAGAACTGCTGAGGGTTCTTGACCCAGCCTACAAAGAGTCTGCTCATCTACATCAAAGGTTTCTGTGGTTACTGAGAAGCCAATCAAACCTGCTATGGCCACCACAACTGTAAACATCGCAGCTGCAGCCGGCCAGTTTAGACCGTCGTCAAATTTACGTTTCTTACTCCTTCTTCTTTTTGCCACCGAGCGTACCCTTTTGAAAATTGGCTTTGATTAAGCTGCTGTCTCAGTTTCAACTTCGGAAAAAATAGCGAGCGCCCTATTAAACTCCGCGTAAAATTTATCTTGAGTATCCTTGAGACGCTCACGCCCTAGGTCAACCTGACTCGCTATCTTTTCTTGATCAATAGGCGTTTCGAAACTTGTTAACGAGGGTATTTGTGGAGTAAGGCTAGTCTTAAAGCTTCTGGGAACAGACTTTCGTTCCTGCTTGTTTGCGGTTCGGTAGATATTAATCAGCTCAACTGCTTGTTTTGTTGCCTGAATCGAAAACTCTTCCCATTGGTTAAATAATGCCTTTCGAGACTCTATTAGTGACCCCAGATGTGACTGCAAATCAACGAGCTGCCGTCTAGTGTCTTTAATAGTCTCCTCCTCATCTGTTCTCAATTCATCGAGTCCCTCGATCATCGCCTCTTTGTATCGCTCGTAATCTTCTAACGATTTCTTCTTATTGCGCGCCACGCTTCCATAGCCGGGAATTGGATCATCCAATCCATACATATCAATGACCGCTATCACCCAAAACAAGAGTCCCATTAAAAACAGAAGCCAGCTCTGTATCTCGGTCAATCCAAAAGGATTCGCCAGCAGATTCTGGATGGCAAGACCGCCGCCACCATCACCAAGAACACCTAGAGCGGCCACCTCACGATAATGTGCAAGCGAAAGACTCAGTAAAAAAGCAAGGCTTAGGGATAAACAGGATAATGCCAATCCAACACGCCGCTGCTGCTTTTCATGACTATTCTTCAAGCGAATCAGAAAATGACCGGTCAACAGGGCCAGACCTATATTCACAAACGAGAAGGAAACGGCCTCAACGTAGGCTCCGAGTATTCCCCCCCTATTCCCAATAGACAAGAATCCAGAGTTTCCTAAACTTTCGATTAAAAAAAGTATCGCAATAATTGCCCAGCCTACTTGCCGTCTGGAGGATGAGGGCAAGTCAGGAGATCTCACGATATTGCGCTCGGACTTGAAGAGCTGAAAATCACTGGCCTTGTCCCGCACCTCCTCATATCGGTGTTTTAGCATTCCAACATCAGCAATGACTTGCTTATTAAATGCCTCAAGCGCTGCTCGACACCCATCCGTTAAGTCATCCATATAGGTGGTCAGATCAATGGAGGAGATTCTCGAGTTATAAGTTGCGGCGCTCTCGCTGACACGCTCTGCTGTATCAATAAGTAACTCTTCGTAGGCGGTTATGATTTCTAGCTCACATTCGTCAGGCGCATCAATACCCAGCTGAGGCAAATTCTCTTTACCTCTGTCAGTCCCCTTGCCCTTAGGGTCTATTTTTTTCTCGATGACTGACCTATCTGGCAGCGGGACCATGCGCCCACCTTTCGTATAAACATCCACACGCTCGGTAAGTCGAGACAGCGAGTTTTTGAGATCAGAAATCTTAGAAGCCATATCTATTTTCCAACGTTGTCCTCACATTCGGCGATAATGCGACCATCCTTGTCGTCAACTTTAAGTCCATACTTGGCCTTTATTTTTTTGTACCGAAAAGCAAATTTACATACATCTTTTAATGTCCCATCCACACCCAAACCATCTGAGTTTTTTCGTAAAAAATCAAATGGGCCCGAGCTTCCCTTGCTTCGGTTAGCAGATGGGCAAGCCCAAACCAAATTCTCCGGATCATTCGCAAATTTTTCTTTTAGTTCTGATGGCCAACTTGCTGCTCCAGAAGCATGGGCATCTGCCAAAGCGACCAAATGATCAGATTCTGCCCTCGCGCAAATAACTTCCGAATAGAACCCAACAGTGCGTTTTGTGCCTCTCGAGTGAAACTTATATTGTGATCTATCAAAAAGCTCGTAGTGCTGATCCCTCGGGCCATTGCTATCAGTCATCTGTCTGGCTAAGTGACAATGCCTTTCACCAACTGAACGATCAACGTGACACTTATCATTACTTAATCCGCCCGGATGACCATGTGAAGTCTCAGTGAAACTCGCCAAAAAAGTTGTAAAAATTAAAATCAAGGATCTAATAATCATCGTCTAACAACCCTCTACACACAAATGGCTGGTAGGTATACGTGAGCAATCCTGATAGGACGGTTAACCTAATGCAAACTTCGGCAAAGTAGCAGAACGCGTTATCGATATTGTCACTTTTGCGCCAAAACAATAGTAACTTAGTAAGACCTCACCTGAGCGACGTAAAATATCAACGTAGTACTAGCAAAACGTAAAATAGTTAGTATTGACAAGCCTTTAGCTTATTTTTTTATGGCGATTTAGCGCCCCGATCTTAATAGGTCTAAAAGGGGTGTTACTGACCTATTAAGCCTCCATGTGAGCCAAAAGTTATATGCCTAATTTAAATTTATTTTTAAGTGCAGATGTAGACATTGATGCAGATAACATTAGCTTCAATGATTCCTTATTAGCACCTATACCCACACTTAGAACCAAAGCCCAACGCCATGCACTGCATTGCATCCTCAGTAATGTTGGCAAATACAAAGGCCAGACAATTCTCTTTAGTATGGGAAATCGAGCCAACGGGCTACCTCAATACAATCCCCATGGTTATGGTGGTAAGCCTCTGGTAGCCGTCATCAAGCAACTACAGAAGAATGGTTTGTTAGTCCTGCAAAAAGGTAAGCCTTGGTTCTCAACCAATGAGGAAGGAGAGGAAGAGAAAAGCAAACTGTCTGAATTCAAAGCCTCTGATCAATTGATAAAGATCTGTGAGGACTTGGGCTACACGGCTGAAGCAACGCAGAACAACTTTGAAGGCTTTTTAGAACTCAGGACAACAGTTAAGCCGAAGAAACA
>CACCPA010000033.1 GCA_902547755.1 Halieaceae bacterium
AGGACGACATCAACCGGCCCCTCGGGGCGATGGGTTGAGTCGACCAAATGCGACAGCCGATCAGCAACAAAATCGTCAAGCGATAAATCGTCGCCTTGATGCTTATCAAAATACTCGACCGACAAACGACCGATGTCGATATGTGAGGGCCCCAAATTGAGCTTTGCCATCGACTCGATGACACGGATGGTTTCGAACTCGGATAACTCATTATCTCCCACCTGCCGAACCCAGCGGTGGGTTTTCATGATGTCCAGAACGCTGAGATTAACTAGCGAATTTCCGTAGATGTAACACTTAACGTTCTTTTCACGCGCCAGTGTACCGACGATCGGAATCATGGATTCGGCAAGCGCTTCGCGCTCTTTCCAATCCACGAAATAATCATCAGGACGCTGGCGCTTTCTCTGTGGCGCCATGCTTGTTCCCTGCTTGCGGACTCTCTACGGAGTCTCGGTATGTGAGTGTTCGCGGATTATCGCTCCTAGAGCAGGTGAACAGCAACCGTTCAGCCCTAGCATGCGACTGTTGTGACAAGTAGAATCGCGCCCCTCTCAGGGAGAGCCAATGACTTCATTCTTCGACATCACATCGATACTGCCCTGGCCGAATGCCATGGGTAAGCGAACTGCGGTCGGTCCACTCGTGGGTGCCGCCGAGTCAGAGGCCATTAGCGAACTGGCAAAAACGACGCCGCTAATTCTCGTTATCACGGCAACAACTGCGGCGGCGCTCAACCTAGCCTCTGAACTTCCCTTCTTTCTCAGCGATGATCGAGAAATACTATTGGTGCCCGACTGGGAAACGTTGCCTTACGACAACTTCTCTCCGCACGAAGACATTGTCTCCGATCGACTAAAAGCCCTCTCTCGACTCCCTACCCTAAAGTCTGGTGTTGTCATTGTCTCGGTTACTACCTTGATGCACCGGCTAGCACCGAGACACTTCATCGATGCGGGTGTTCTCAGCCTAAAGACGGGAGAAACACTGGACGCCGAGAAGTTCGTAAGAAATTTGACGCGAAACGGCTATCGAAGTGTCGACACCGTTTACGAACACGGAGAGTTCGCAACCCGAGGTTCACTCTTAGACGTATTTCCGATGGGTAGCGACGAGCCACTCCGAATTGATCTATTTGATGGTGAAATTGAGTCGCTTCGCAGTTTTGACCCGGAAACCCAGCGCACTGCGCAGCAGCTCGAGCGAATTGACGTGCTGCCCGCCAGAGAATTCCCGCTACACACCGATGCTATAGAGCGTTTCAAAATCGCGTGGTACCGAAGTCTTGATGGCGACCCTGAGCGATGCAGTGTCTTCAATGAAGTCAGTCAAGGAAGAGCACCGCAAGGCGCCGAATATTACTTGCCGCTATTTTTCGATGAATGTCACTCGGTGTTCGACTACCTCCCCGTCGATATACCCGTGGTTATGGTGGGCAACAACTTTAGCTCAGCCAACCGCTTTTGGGATGAGGTGAATCGTCGCTTTGAAGAATACGGTGTCGATCCGAGGCGGCCCCTGGTAGAACCTCACAGGGGCTTTATTCCGGTTGAAGAACTCTATGCATCAATCGGAAAGTATTGCGTGCTGGAGTTCCGTGACTCGACTGCGGCCCCACTGCACTTCACGCTGGACACCTACACGCCTGAGCCTTTTTCTTCCGAGAACGACTTCCGCAATGTATCGGGCGTGGGAAAGCTGACTGTTCTGCTAAAAGCTCATGAATCACCCGTGCTACTGAGCGTAGAGAGTGCTGGCAGACGAGAGATCATTCTCGAGTCACTCGCGAAAGAAGGACTGCAAGCAGAGCCTGTTGAGAGCTGGGAAAGATTTCAAGCCAGTGGTGCGCCTCTCGGCATCACCGTCACTGATATCACACGGCCCCTCTTTACCTCGCCCAAGGCGCCAGCACTTGTGTCCGAGGATCAGCTCTTCGGTCAGCGGGTGGCGCAAAAGCGCCGCCGCAAGGCAACAGAAGAAACCGATACGCAAGCCATCATTCGGGACCTGACCGAACTCCGAGCAGGACTACCCGTCGTGCACCTTGAGCACGGTGTCGGACGCTACATAGGTCTCGAGAAGCTGACCATCGAAGGTCATGACGCTGAATTCCTGCTTCTCGAATACGCAAACAACGACAAGCTGTACGTACCCGTTGGATCGCTGCATCTCATCAGCCGCTACGCGGGTGGCGACCAAGATACCGCGCCTCTTCACCGGCTGGGTACCGAGCAATGGTCGAAGGCACGCAAGAAAGCCTCAGAACGTGCCTCTGATGTCGCCGCACAGCTGCTCGAAGTGTACGCCAAGCGTGAGGCCAGAAAAGGCTACGCGCATAGCTTAGATAAGCAGACGTGGGAGCTATTCTGCTCTAGCTTTACGTTTGAGGAAACCCCTGATCAAGCAGCTGCCATTGAGGCGGTCCGTCAGGATATGTGTGCTGAGAAGGTGATGGATCGGCTGGTCTGCGGCGATGTTGGTTTTGGCAAGACAGAGGTTGCCATGCGTGCTGCCTTCATTGCCGCACAGAACCAGAAGCAGGTTGCTGTTCTCGTCCCGACTACCCTGCTTGCTCAACAGCACTACAATAATTTCAATGATCGTTTTGCCGATTGGCCCATTACCGTTGAGGTGGTGTCACGCTTTAAAACCGCGAAAGATATCGCTGCCGTGAGCAAGCGTTTACAAGCCGGTGAGATAGATGTTTTAGTCGGCACACACAAGCTTTTGCAGACCGATTTCGGCTTTAAGGATCTAGGCCTGCTTATTATCGATGAAGAGCACCGGTTCGGGGTCAAACAAAAGGAAGCAATCAAGGCGTTGCGCGCCGAGGTCGACATTCTGACAATGACAGCGACACCCATACCTCGAACACTCAATATGGCCCTGGGAGGCTTACGAGACCTATCGGTCATTGCAACACCGCCTGCTAAACGTTTATCGATCAAAACATTTATCCGCGAGCACAATGTCGGCCTTGTAAAAGAGGCCATCTTGCGGGAGACCTTGCGCGGGGGGCAGGTGTATTACCTGCACAACGAGGTCAAAACGATTGAAGAAACAGCCCGTAAGCTATCGGAACTGGTGCCCGAGCTTTCGTTTGGCATTGCTCACGGTCAGTTGAGGGAGCAAGAGCTTGAGCGCGTAATGACTGACTTCTATCATCAGCGCCACAACGTTCTCGTATGCTCGACCATCATCGAGACGGGGATCGATGTACCCAATGCAAACACCATCATCATCGATAGGGCTGATAAATTCGGACTGGCACAACTTCATCAATTACGTGGCCGCGTCGGCCGGTCACACCACCAAGCTTATGCTTACTTGCTCACCCCTCCCCGCTCGGTGCTGACATCGGACGCGGAGAAGCGACTGGAAGCCATCGAGTCAGCCGACGCCTTGGGTGCAGGATTCATGCTCGCATCACATGACCTTGAGATCCGAGGTGCTGGTGAACTCCTGGGTGATGAACAGTCCGGACAGATTGAGCAGGTAGGATTTTCAATTTACCTCGAGATGCTTAATCGAGCGGTTGAATCACTCCGCACGGGAGAGATTCCGGATATTGATGCACCTCTGGAAACCGGGACTGAGATCAAGATGC
This sequence comes from Halieaceae bacterium, assembly GCA_902547755.1. GTDB lineage: Bacteria > Pseudomonadota > Gammaproteobacteria > Pseudomonadales > Halieaceae > Luminiphilus. The sequence continues at coordinate 3,608 of CACCPA010000033.1, forward strand.
ATCTACCTGCATTAATCCCCGACGATTATCTGCCTAATATCTCCACGCGCCTCGTGCTTTACAAGCGGATCGCACAAGCACAGGACAAAGAGGCGTTGAATCATATTCAGGTCGAGATGATCGATCGATTTGGTCTTCTGCCCGATGAAACCAAACAACTGTTTATCCAAGCCGAAGTGCGACTGCGCGCTCAGGCACTTGGGATCTCGGAAGTTGACTTGGGCGTTGCAGGTGGTAGCGTCAAGTTTGAATCGACGACCCCTGTACCGGTAACTTCGCTCATTGACCTGCTTCAGAGCAATCCGAAAGAGTTCAAGTTAGCAGGCTCTGACACCCTACGGTTTATTCGAGAGCTAGAATCAGGTCAAGCACGTCGTAACTATATTGATAGGCTCATGACACAGTGGGAAGAGGCATGCAAAAACAGCTGACCAAAAAGGCATTGGTATCGCTATTGGCATCATTGCTTGCTACAGCCGCAATCGGCCAGGAGCGAAGCGCGGCACTCGCCACAGTGCCCGAATACAGTGATGAGCCCTCAGGTTGGGTCCGCATTGAGGTTGCCATCTTTGCAGAGTCAGACGCCGCCGCACTGAACGCCGAGACTTGGGAACACGTCCCAACACTCGGCTATCCCGAGAGCAGACGCTGGCTTACCCGATACGATGAGATTAGAGCCCTGATGGATGAGTGGGGAGAATCCGCTGTCACGGTGAACGCAGATGGCTCTATTGACGTGGTGCCAGAACCCGTTAGCGAGCCGATGATCGAGGCTGCACAGGAGGATAGCGAGCTAGTGATCGATGGCGAACTAGAAAGGGAATCTCCGGAAGCAAATATGGAGACTGCGCCCCTCGAAGTTAGCGATGATGCGGGTATCGTCGCGGACTCAATATTAGGCATTGAAGAACCGGAGACGCTCACTAGTGCTGATACCATCCCTTCGGCCGAAATAGATGGGTCAGACCCAGCTGACCGTGTTGGGCCATTGCCAGACGATACACTCGAACTCAGTAACAATCGCGATGTCGCACCAAACGGGGCCTCGTCAGCTCTAAAATCGGGTGGAACACAGGTGTCCATTGAGGAATTACTGACCGAGGTGGACACAGACTCAAACTCCCAAAGTGCGCTTGCTGAGGAAATCGTAGCGGGCGACGCGACGGTGGCGTTCAGTACGGAAGTTCTCGACGATAACGTCGACAGGGCAGCGATTGATGCCGTTGATATTTTCAACACGGGCGACCTGACAGATGCCAGCGCTCAGTTCGGCAGTATGACCGACGGCTTCCCCGACAACAGCAGTATTCCCGGCTCCGATATCAACTGGCTGAGCGGTTACGCAATTGATGAGGAGAACGCTGAGGACACCGATACAATCGCGCCCGAGGACGCGCCACCTGCCCTGCCGACACCGTATCAAGCACTAGCGGTGGAGATGCTAAAGCAAGGTCTGGACAAACTCCAACAGCAGGCCGATAGAGTGCCCGTCACTGCTGTGGCCTGGCTGCAAGCCCCCGGCGACGACGGCACTCCCATTGTTTTGGATGCCTGGCAGCAAGCGAGTGACTTCCCGGTCGTTCAAGGCACTCTTTCTTTCGCGCGTGACAACGAGGCAACTGTCACGGTCGATCTTTGGTTAAACACGATTGGAGACTACTTTCCGCCACGATTTGAGGCGATAGAAACCCCCACCGCACCCAAGCGAGTGTTAGTAATAGAGACACCTCCAACGGAACAAGAATCAGCGCAAGAGGCTGAACTACCGGAATTTATTGACCTACGAACAGGTCTGAATACCGATGGATCCGCATCCAAGATGAATGAGTCCGACACGACCATTGGGTCCGCCGAGCAAACATCGAGTCCCTACCGACATGCGATCGCCGTCTCGGAGAAACAAGACATCCGAGAAGGCTATGTACGGTACATTGACCATCCAACGTTGCAGGTTGTCGCAACTTGGCGCGAATTATCGTTCAGGGAAGTCTACGAACTCGGGGAATCACAGCGCATTAGGCGCGACATCGATAGCCTGACTCGAACACTAACGGCTGCTCCAAAAAACACTGCGCCAAAACCGGAGGGTCCGCGATTTCAGGCGGCCCCAGAGTCTACAGATACTATTGCTCCATAGGTTCTGCCGGCGCGTGGTGAATCGTGTGGGTGGGGAATGCGATCTCTGCACCATTGCGTTCAACGATCTCTAGGATCTGTAGAAGCACATTTTCCTTAATCGCGTGGTACTCAACCCAGTTCGTCGTCTCGGTAAAGGCATAGATAAAGAAATCCAGCGAGGAAGGACCCATGTGATTGAAATTCACAATCATCGTGCGGTCCTGCGCAATGTCTTCATGCTCTTTCAGCATGGTTTGAACATCACTGACAATTTTCGCCACTCGGCCGGCATCTTCGTAACGCACACCAATGGTTTCGTAGATCCTCCGGTTTGTCATGCGCGATGGGTTCTCCAGCGAAACACTGGAGAAGGTGGAGTTGGGAACATATAGAGGACGCTGATCGAACGTCCGAATTCTCGTTACGCGTAAACCAATGTCCTCAACAGTTCCTTCGATACTGCGATCGGGCGACCGAATCCAGTCCCCGACGGCAAACGGCCGATCGAGATAGATACTAAGACCACCCAAGAAGTTAGCCAGCATGTCTTTTGCGGCAAAGCCGACGGCAATGCCGCCAATACCGCCAAAGGCAAGAAGTCCCGACACTGAAACACCCAAGGACTGTAAAACCATAAGGGCGGATAGCACCCACACCGTAATCCTTGCTAGGCGAGCTACTGCGCTGATAGTCGCCCGGTCATCCGAATCTCTAGGTCCTCGGTGCTCAGAGAGCAACTCTTTCTCAATGCCTGTTGAAACACGGTGCAGGAGCCATCCGACGAGCAAAATCAGCAAGGTATCCGCCAACTGAAGTAAACCTGCTCGAACCGCCTCAGCCTCCTCAAACAAGCTCAAAGACCCGTAAACGATACAGACCCACATCGCCCACTCCGCCGGCGGAGAAATGGAATAGTAGACAACATCGTCCCAGCGCGTGGATGTCGTGTCAGCAAAGACCCCAAGGCGCTGCACGGACCGACGGATGATGAAATGGCCCAACAGACCCAGTGCAAATAAGGAGATAAGCGCAGCGGCAACAACCGGGATGCCAGTCGCTTCGCTCAACGGAGTGACAAGATTCAGAAAGAAATCCATGAGAGATCCAAACCACTATGAACTTGCATAAGCTAACCATCCACCACGAATCGGCCAATACTGTACATTTACACATGCTGGAGATATAGTCAGTAAAATTCGGAGGGATTGAGCCGTGATAAAGCTAACTGCCAGACAACAACAGGTGATGGACGTCATCAAATCGAGCATCGAAGCCACGGGTATGCCGCCCACTCGGGCGGACATCGCACGGGAACTGGGCTTTAAATCAGCCAATGCCGCTGAAGAGCACCTTAAAGCACTGGCCAAAAAAGGCGTCATCGAGCTTGTTGCAGGGGCATCCCGAGGCATTCGACTGACGGAGCAAATGGGCTTACCGATCATTGGTCGCGTTGCTGCAGGCGCACCGCTACTCGCACAGGAGCACATTGAAGATTATTGTGACTTAAGCGCAAGCTTCTTTGCGCCGCCTGCCCACTATCTGCTTCAAGTCTGTGGCGACAGCATGATTAACATTGGCATCTTTGACG
>CACCPA010000034.1 GCA_902547755.1 Halieaceae bacterium
ACAAAAAATTCACCTTTGGCATATTCACCGTCTACGAGAAGCGGTCCCGCGATTCCGATAGGGATCTGGGAAACGCCCCAGATGTTCTCGATGTTTCCGGACATAACGTGCGGGTCATACGAGAACTGCTTGGTGTGGTTTAACTTGGCACCGGTCTGGGCTTCGATAAACGCTTGACGTTCAGCAATGATTTTCGGGCTGTAGTCGTCCTCATTCGAGCGAGGAATTTTTGCGCGTTGCTCGCTCATACTTAAAGAATCCGTGCTTTAGCCGCGTTGTATTGCTCGACAAGCGTGGCAATGTATTCGCCTGCCGTCTCGCGCGCTTTGACTGCACCAATGCCTTGGCCAGAGCCCCAAATGTCCTTCCACGCCTTCGCATCGGTGTTTCCACCCGAGCCAAAGTCCATTTTGGTGGGGTCGCTCTCAGGTAGATTGTTGGGGTCGAGGCCAGCATTCTCAATCGATGGCTTCAGGTAGTTACCGTGAACGCCCGTGAATAGACTGCTGTAGACGATATCGTCAGCCCCGCAATCAACGATGGCTTGCTTGTAGCCCTCGTCAGCGTTGGCTTCTTCAGTGGCGATAAAAGCTGAACCGATGTAGCCCATATCAGCACCCATTGCTTGCGCCGCGAGGACAGAATCACCCGTGGCCATAGAGCCTGATAGCAGCAGCGGTCCATCGAACCACTCGCGGATCTCTTGGATTAACGCAAATGGCGAGAGCTGTCCCGCGTGGCCACCGGCACCGGCGGCAACTGCGATGAGGCCATCGGCGCCTTTACTAATGGCACTTTTTGCAAATCGGTTGTTAATGATGTCGTGTAGGACGATGCCACCCCAACCATGAACCTGGTCGTTGACCCATTGTTTGGCACCCAACGAAGTGATGATGATAGGTACTTCGTATTTCTCGCACATGTCCATGTCGTGCTTAAGTCGCGCGTTTGAGCCGTGCACGATTTGGTTTACCGCAAAGGGCGCTGCTTTGTTATCGGGGTTGTTTTTGTCGTGATCTTTTAGCTCAGACGTGATGCGATCGAGCCACTCTTCGAGCACGGGTTCTGGCCTCGCGTTGAGAGCTGGGAACGAACCGATGACACCAGCCTTGCACTGAGCAATGACTAGATCCGGATTGGAAATGATGAAGAGGGGCGAACCAATGACCGGAATCGACAAGTTGTCTTTGAGAATTGATGGTACTGCCATGTGAGTCTCCTAATAACGCAGGACTGAGTGTCAGATAAAAAATCGAGTTTGAACTTACAGTATGTTTTTTTTGCCAGCAAGCAAACACGACATGATTCCGCGTATTCATCGCGGTTTTGCCCGTGCATAATGTCGGTAAGGAATTTGTGACTGCCTCGTATGTATCACCAACACTTTGGACTCAACGAAGCGCCGTTCTCGATCGCGGTCAACCCGCGCTATCTATTCATGAGTCAGCGGCACCGCGACGCCCTTGCACATCTTCTTTACGGTGTGAGCGGGGGTGGTGGTTTTATCTTGCTAACCGGTGAAGTAGGTACAGGGAAGACAACGGTTAATCGTTGCTTACTGGAGCAGTTACCTGATACTACCGATTTGGCGATCATTTTGAATCCGGCGCTGAGTGCCGTTGAATTGCTCGCCAGTGCCTGTGATGAGCTGGATATCGACTACCCCAGAGAGACCCATAGCCTTAAAGCGCTGACTGACGCGCTCCATCGTTACCTACTTGAGAATTATGATCGCGGGCGCAAGACCGTACTCATGATTGACGAGGCACAACATCTCGACTTTGATGTTTTAGAACAGATACGCCTCCTAACGAATCTCGAGACCAACGACGAGAAATTGCTTCAGATTATTCTCATAGGACAGCCGGAGTTGTCGGATAAGCTAGCTCGGCCCGAATTGCGACAGCTCAATCAACGGATCACTGCTCGCTATAACTTGCAGCCCTTGAATCTCGACGAGACGAGCGCCTACATCCGACATCGCCTGGAGGTGGCCGGCTTGAAGGGTGATCGACGTTTGTTTGATTCGTCGGCGGTAAAGCAGATTCACCCCCTCACGCGGGGCATTCCGCGCTTAATTAATGTGTTGTGTGATCGAGCCTTGCTAGGAGCTTACGGCCAGAAGCGAGGGAGCGTTAACCGCACCCTGGTGCGCTCGGCTGCAAAAGAAGTATTTGGCGAGAGCTACAATGAGCAGCCATCATCTAGTAGTGTAAGCGGGTGGTGGCTTGCTTTGGTGCTGCTTGTCCTCGTTGGTGCAACGCTTGGTTATATGGGTAAGCTGCCTACCGATGTGCTGAGTGCTCAGGATACCGACAACCCGACATCGGCAGATACGCCAGTTGCAGCAGACTCGGCAGAGCCTCTTGCAGAGTCCGCAATGGCGCCAGCCACTCCCCAGTGGGAATTCAGCGAGTCGGATGGGTTGGCGAAACTGTGGTTGGCTGCAACGGACCTGCCAGCACCCATTTCTTCGTGTCCACCACCTGCCATTACGCGCCTTTCCTGTGGTGTTGGCTCTGCAAGAGTTTGGAATGAGTTAGCGGTGCTCAATCGGCCGGTCCTCCTTGAAACCGTTACACAGGATAAATTTTTTGCCAGCGTCCTCGTATTTCAGATCGACGGATCTGAGGCTGTTGTGTGGACGGATCAAGGTCTGCAGTGGGTGGCGTTAGCAGACATTGCCGATGCGTGGACAGGCACGTATCGATTCTTCTGGCAGGCACCGGCGGGCTGGGAGGGCACGCTGTCTCTCGGTGATTCTGGGGTGGTGGTTACTCAGGTGGCCCAAATGTTTGCCACGCTTGATGGGATGGAGTTAAACGAGGTGACCGAGTTCGGGCCGGCCCTGGAAACGCGTATTCAACTCTTTCAGGAAGTTGAGGGTTTGCCTATCGATGGTGTGGTGAACCGGCTTACCTTGTTGAGGCTCAATGAGCGTTTAGGTATTGGTCTGACAGTGAGTCGTGCCTTAACACGGGCTCAAAACTGGCAGGACGCGCGCTGATGTCGATGATTCTTGATGCCATTAAGCGCTCTAAGGAAGCAACTGAGGGAAGAGGGTCTGTACCGTCTCTCGATACCGAGCACTACGTAGCGCCCGTTAAGCCAATCTGGAAAACGTCGGGATTCAAGCTTGCGTCAGTGGTCGCTTTTGGCGTCATGGTTGTCGTTTTGACTCTTTTGTATTCATCCGATCGCGATGGGCCCCACACATCTGTCGCTAAGGGTGGTGATTCAGCGGAGCGGGCTGTGGAGGAGAACACCGGTGATGCTGTTGCAGCAACACCCAGGAACATCGTCTCCAATTCCCAGTCTCAGACGCCTCTTACATCTTCGGCCCCCATTTCGGGGTCATCAATACAAAATACAAGTTCACAGCGGTCTAGCGGGGATCTGAGAGGTACGCGACCGATTGTCATTCCGCCTGAGACCCAGTCAGCAAAGAATAGCGGCCCCAATGCAGAGGCGTTGTCATCGCTCTATGCCGCGATGAACGAGGCGGCTGTGGCTACACTAGACTCACAGACCGCCTCTGTGGCTCAAACAGAGGTTGTTCCTGACGCGGTAGATCAGGCGACTGAGGTATCGGAAGCATCGGATGGTCTTCAAGACGCTACGGCGGTTGATTTCGCGGAGATTCTTGCGCAAGCGCATAGGGAACTGGTTGTTCAACCGTTAGTGGAGAGCGACGAGCCGCTGTTGGAGACACTGTCGCAGCAAACGAAAGATCAAATACCATCTTTGATCTACAGCGAACATAACTACTCGGCAAACGGGCGCTCGGAGGTGGTTCTCAATGGTCAATCTCTGTCAGAGCGGCAGCGTGTGGGTCCGTTCACGGTAGTGGAGATTCTGCCTGATAGCGTCATCCTACGGTGGCGCGAGACCCAATTTAGGGTCCGCGCGCGCAATAGCTGGATCAATATGTAACCTCGAGGGACTTAAGGAGCAGGGTTTGGGATGGCCTGCTGTATGGCTTCAATGCCCTTTAACACGTCCTTACTCAGAACGACATCCAGACTGTCGATGTTCATTTTGAGCTGTTCCATGGTTGTGGCACCAATGATATTGGACACGACGAATGGGCGCGTATTCACAAAGGCCAACGCCATATGGGTTGGATTGATACCGTGATCGTTGGCTAACTGTAAATAACGCTCGGCCGCATCCCAGGTTTCTGCGCCTTCGTAGCGCGTAAAGCGCTCAAAGACCACCATCCGTGACCCCTCGGGCTTGGCCCCATTGCGATACTTACCGGTCAGTAAACCCATCCCCAGTGGTGAATAGGCGAGCAAGCCAACATCTTCCCTGTGCGACACCTCCGCCATAGCAATTTCGTAGGTGCGATTCAAAAGACTATAAGGGTTCTGAATGCTGTCGACGCGCGGAAGTCCCTCGCGATCGGCTAGCTCCAGAAACTTCATGGTGCCCCAAGGCGTCTCATTCGAGAGACCGATGGCTCGTACTTTTCCTGACTTAACGACGTCCTCCAGTGCTCGAAGTGTTTCCTCAATCGGGGTTTCGGGCTGTTCTCTGTGGAAGTAGCCCCGCTGACCAAAAAAGTTGGTGTAACGGTCTGGCCAATGCAACTGATAAAGATCGATGCAGTCGGTCTGTAGTCGGCGCAAAGAGCCGTTGACCGCCTCTACGAGCTGCTCTTTTGTGAACCTTGGGCCACCTCGCAAATAGTGAAACTCCGGATTCGGTCCTGCTGCTTTGGTGGCCAGTACATAGCTATCTCGCAGTCCAGTCTTTTTGAACCAGGTACCGATGTACTCCTCGGTTCGACCCTGAGTCTCAGCGCGTGGCGGAACCGGGTACATCTCGGCGGCATCCAGCATGTTGATGCCTCGTTCACGCGCATAGGAAATCTGCTCGTGGGCTTCGGCATCAGTATTTTGTTGGCCCCAAGTCATGGTGCCGAGGCAAATTTTAGAGACCTCGCGGCCAGCAATCGTTCGTAACGTCATGTTTACAGCTCCAAATAGCGCATCATCGCATCATAGATATCGCGTTGACGCATGAACGGACTTAAGACTGATGCGCCCTCAGAGTTAGCAAATAGGGGTACGTTGGCACCGGTGTGCTCCTCTGAGCTGATATTGTTTGTGGCGTAGTTAATCCGCATCACACTGCCCTCGGGGGTTGCAATACGAGCCACCTTTCCAGGACTGAACACAGGAATGGGTAAAGAGGTGTACAAGGTGGGATCCGGCACAATTTGGGCAGCTTGAGAGTGGTCAGCTGTGACCATAATGAGGGTGTTGGGATTGTCACTCGCATAATCCATGACAACAGCGAGCGCTTCTTCTAACTGTTTAATTTCACCAATTGAACCGCAAGCATCACGTTCATGACTCTTCTTGTCGATCGAGGCGGACTCGATGGTTAAAAAGAAGCCCTTGTCATTGTCGCGAGATAAGTGATCGAGGGCATACCGTGTCATCGCCTTCATGGTAGGCATCTCTGCGAAGCTCGGGTTAGCTTCACACTCAATAATCTCAGGTTGAGTGATGGAGCCAATCATTTCATGGATGTGGTTCAGCCAGCTTCGCTCGATGGACTCGGCGATTCGACCATTTGTACCGCGCCATGCCACGGGCATGGTGTCCTCGGAAAAAAGACCGATAACCCGACCTGAGTGCTGCTGTTTTAGGGCATCACGCTCACTCACAATAGTTACACCTTGCGCCTGAGCCAACGCGAGTGCTGTTGGATCTGACTCATACTGAGCGACGAAGTGCTCCATACCACCGCCGAGGATGACGTCTACATTAGCGACTGCTAGCTGCTCGGAGATAGAACCCATGCCGCCATTTTCTTTTAGATCCTCGGGACAGCCGTCGAACGTCACGCCGTATTTTTCGCCACCGCGGATGGTGACTGGATTCTCACAGGCACGAATCGTGACGTGAGCGGCAAAGGCTGCGGGTGATGCATCTGTGATGGACGCGGTACTAACGATCCCCGTTTTGTAGCCAGCACTCGCTGCAGATTCGAGTACGGTTGTTACAGACTGATCGGCCGCGTTTTTCCCAATTCGACCGATCTGTGTGACAGCACCTGTCGCCAGGGTTGTCGCTGTGTTCGCCGAGTCCGCAACATAAATCGGTGTGCCTTCGCTGTTGACCGTTTCAACCTGCACAGCGCCGCGAAAGGGCATTTGATCGAGCAGTAATTGTCCGGCTTGTCCTTTGAGATAATTACGGCCCATCGTGACGTGAATGTCGTCAAATCCATCACCAATAATGAGAATGACAGCTCGTTCGTCTGCGATGACAGGCTGTGTCGCCATGGCAATTATGACGGCTGCTGCGGATAAGATGTTGCGCATGAGATACCTATTAGTTGCCCAGAGTGATCGTTTTTCTGAGGCGAGAATAAACCCAATGTGGTTGGATAAAAACCCTGACAACCCGGACGGTTTTTCAGACA
>CACCPA010000035.1 GCA_902547755.1 Halieaceae bacterium
TACTGCGCATCCAGGAATTTTTCAGCGTCAAGCGCAGCCATACAGCCAAAACCAGCCGAAGTGATCGCCTGCCGGTACACATGGTCAGACACATCACCCGCGGCAAAAACTCCCTCTACCGACGTCAGCGTGGCGTTGCCGTTCAGACCGGAGCTGGTGCGAATATAGCCATCAGCCATGTCTAGCTGACCCGCGAAGATCTCGGTATTTGGCTTATGGCCGATGGCAATGAAGACACCATCGACAGCAATGTCCATGTTATCGGCACCCACAGTTGAGGTCAGCCGAACCCCGGTTACGCCGGATTCATCACCCAAGACTTCATCGAGTTGCCGATGCCAATTCAACGTGATGCGGCCTTCTTCCGCGCGCGAAAACAATCGACCTTGTAAGACTTTTTCGGCTCGAAGTGCGTCACGACGGTGTACCAGATGTACCTTACTGCAGAGATTCGACAAATATAGTGCTTCCTCGACGGCAGTATTTCCTCCGCCAACAACCACAACTTCTTTGTTTCGGTAGAAAAAGCCATCGCAGGTGGCGCAGGCGCTGACCCCTTTACCCATGAAAGCAGACTCACTGGGCAAGCCTAAATACTGCGCTGAAGCACCTGTCGCAATGATGAGAGCGTCGCAGGTGTACTCACCTGAGCCCTTTAGAGTGAACGGACGGCTTTCGAGGTCTACCGAGTCGATATGATCAAAGACAATCGACGCTTCGTAACGTTCCACGTGCTCCTGCATCTGTTGCATGAGCGCAGGTCCCTGTAAACCCTCGGGGCCACCGGGCCAATTCTCAACCTCAGTTGTTGTGGTTAGCTGACCGCCCTGTTGCATACCTGTGATAACGACGGGGCAAAGGTTCGCTCTAGCTGCGTAAACCGCGGCCGTATAGCCAGCAGGTCCAGACCCCAAAATGACTAACCGATGGTGTTGAGATGTACTCATTCGCGTGGATTTTCCATGAAGAATTAAATCTGGCGGGGAGGGTAGCGCATTCTGTAGCATTTCGAAATGGCAGAGCATCATGTTCGCACGAGAACAGCGAGGTAAGTAACTGAAAAATAACTGGAATTCTAAAAAAACTGAGTTTTTTCTTTGTGATATGATGCGACAAACCGGTAGGGGGAAAACGCATTGCCGTCTAAGAATGTACCTTCAAAAATAGCGAAGGGAGAGCCAGAGGTCACTACACCGGGTGCTCTCGCAACGATCGGCTTTTTTACTGGCATTGCCGCGGCCTGCTTCACTGTATTGAGCCTCACAACCTTTGATTTATCGGATCCAGGTTGGAGTTCCAGTGGTAGCGCCGGTGAACCGATCAACCAAGGCGGGGTTGTGGGTGCGTATCTCGCGGATATCAGCTATTCCCTTGCAGGTGTGTTAGCTGGCGTCATCCCACTTGTGCTTCTTTTTTGGGCCTACCGGCGCGTCAAACCGCTTCCCAAGATTGAGGTAACGCATTCGGACCGTGCCATAGCAATATTTGGCTGGTTGGCTTTCTTAGGAGCCAGCGCGGGTTTGGCCACCATGGCACTTCCGATCAGCGAGACGCTGCCGCAGGGTAGTGGGGGTATTGTGGGCACGGCCATAGCGAACTGGTTCACTGCCGCCTTCTCTGACCTAGGCGCGAGGCTGTTACTTAGCTTTTGCGCGTTGCTGGGTGGCACACTGGCACTCGATATCGATTGGATTAAAGTTGCGGACAAAACGGGGGCGTTAACACTCGCTGCAGCGGCCTATGTTCGTGGGAAGCTGGATGACCTCAATGATCGCCGCAAGCTCCGCAAGGAAAAGAACAAGCGCGGTATTCAAATTGCAGAGCATGTGGAGAAAGAAAAGCGCCGCGCCCCGCCCAAGATCAAGCCGCCCAAATTATTAGACTCCTCGAGCAAAAAGGCCGAAAAAGAGCAGCAGCAGCATTTGTTTGAATTACCAGAACTCATGCCAATGCCGCCTCTCGAATTGCTCGACCCATCGACTAACAGTGGCCCGAGAGGCTACTCAAACTCTGAGCTGGAATCACTGTCACGCTTGCTGGAACTCAAGCTAGCTGACTTTGGTATCACAGCAGAGGTAATGGCTGTCTACCCAGGACCCGTGGTAACACGATTTGAGATTCAGCCCGCGGCTGGCGTCAAGGTCAGTCGTATCTCGAATTTAGCCAAAGATCTGGCTCGTTCACTCGCGGTCAACTCGGTACGGGTGGTTGAGGTCATTCAGGGTAAAAGCGTTGTGGGGATTGAAATACCCAATGCTGACCGTCAGACCGTTAATTTCAGAGATGTACTGAGCTCAAATACTTTTGATGAGGCGAGATCGCCGCTGACGCTGGCCTTAGGACACGATATTGCAGGAAGCCCCGTTGTTGCCGACCTCGGGAAGATGCCGCATGTCTTAGTTGCCGGTACGACGGGTTCCGGTAAATCTGTTGGTGTGAACTGCATGCTGGTCAGCCTGCTGTATAAGGCGACACCCGATGAGTTGCGTTTGATCCTAGTTGATCCGAAGATGTTGGAACTCTCGGTTTATGACGGTATTCCACATCTACTCACGCCAGTGATTACAGACATGAAGGACGCGGCCAATGGCCTTAGATGGTGTGTGGCGGAGATGGAACGCCGCTACAAGCTCATGTCGCTCCTTGGCGTGCGGAATCTTGCCGGCTACAACCGCAAGGTCAAAGACGCCCAAAAAGCAGGTGCGCCGATCGAAGATCCGCTTTGGATCCCCGATCCGGTGCTGGAATTAACGGGTGAGGAGCAATCACCGCGGGCATTGACAACATTACCAAGCATTGTCGTGGTCATCGACGAATTTGCTGACATGATGATGATTGTTGGTAAGAAAGTTGAAGAGTTGATCGCGCGGATCGCCCAAAAGGCGAGGGCGGCAGGTATTCACCTAGTACTAGCGACGCAGCGGCCATCAGTGGATGTCATCACAGGGCTCATTAAGGCCAACATCCCCTCAAGGATAGCCTTTTCGGTTTCCTCGAAAATCGATTCTCGTACCATTCTCGATCAGGGTGGGGCGGAGCAATTACTTGGTTATGGCGACATGCTCTATCTGCCATCAGGCTCCAGTACGCCCACGCGTGTCCACGGTGCTTTCTGTTCAGATGATGAAGTTCATCGCGTCGTGGCAGATTGGCGGCGCAGAGGCACACCGGACTACATTGATGGACTGTTGGACGAAGGGGGGCAGACCCCGGTGACGGCGCAAGAACTGCAATCAGCTGCGTCCTCAGAGGAAGACCCGGAAAGCGACGCCTTGTACGACGAGGCTGTACATTACGTCTGTACTAGCCGTCGTGCATCAATCTCGTCGGTACAGCGAAAACTGCGGATTGGCTATAACCGAGCGGCGCGACTCATCGAAACAATGGAAGCCGCAGGCGTCGTCTCTGCCATGGGAACAAATGGTCAGCGCGAGGTGTTGGCGCCGCCACCAGCGGGTGGTGAGGAGTGACGAAACTTTTGAGCCTCTGGCTCATTATTACGCTGACTCCCACAGCTCAGGCGACTGAGGACACCTGGCCGCTGGAGGGCCAAAGTAGGGCCAGTGGCACATTTCGCCAAACGGTGACAGATATCAATGGTGCAGTGGCATTCTCCAGCACAGGTCGATTCGCTGCATTAAAACCCCACCATTTTCGGTGGGAGATAGAGTCACCCGACAGGCAGTTGCTTGTCGCGACGCCCGAGGCGTTCTGGCAATGGGATAAAGATTTGGACGTCGTTATTTTACGGGATGCCCCTGATATTGCGGATCTTCCCATATCCGCCATCTGGACTGGCACTTTGCACGATCTGCCTCCGAGTGACGCCGCGTCGGGTCATTTAAGTGACGGGTTAAAGAACCTTTCCGTCCGATCTCCCGATGAAAATACCATCATCGTGCTGTTCGAGGACTCATTAGGGCAGGATACCCTGTTCGAGTTCACCCTTGAGACTGGGGGCGTTGTAACTCCATCAGCGTTCGCCGTAAATTTACCGGATGGAGTCGACTTCTACGATGAGACGAGTCGCTCCTTGGGGCGTGCTGGAGTGACCGAGTGATCTACCTCGCGGTGGCCTTGGGCGGTGCACTTGGTGCCTTGTCACGATTTGGCATAGGGCACTGGTTGGCAGATTCAGGCTACGCTCATTTGCACCCAGCGACTTTCCTCGTCAATGTGATCGGCGCACTGCTGATTGGCGTCCTTTTTATTGGGGCAGAGCGCTTTACACTCTCGGAACCAGCTCGACTGGGTATGTCCGTCGGATTTCTAGGCGCATTTACAACCTTCTCGGCGTTTTCGTTGCAACTTCTTACTGATATTCAGGAAGGTCAGGTACTACGCGCCGTATTCTATGCCTCGGCTACGGTGTTTCTCTGCCTCATAAGTTGTCTGGTTGGTATGGAGTTGGCCAGATCTGTCTTCGATTAAACATCATTTGGCGTTAGACTAGCGCCCCACACAGGCTGTTACTGACCACCATCATGCTCGACATCAAGCAAGTTCGAAAGGACCCACAATCTATTGCTGAGACGCTACAGAAAAAGCGCTACGACTTCCCTCTCGATGAGTTTGTGCGCCTAGACTCGCAGCGCAAAGAGGCGGATGTTAGGTCCCAGGATCTTTTAGCTGAACGAAAGAAAGCGTCTAAGCAGATTGGTGCATTAATCGCTCAGGGCAAAAGCGTCGATGAGGCCAAAGCAGAGGTAAATGACACGCTTGACCGGCTCTCAACAGAGTTGGATGCCGCGGTTGAAGAAGCAAAAACGGTGCAGCAAGCTTTAGACAGACTGCTCATGGGGACACCCAACCTCCCAGATGCAGCGGTTCCAGACGGTATTGACGAGGACGATAACGAGGAAATTCTTACCTGGGGAACGCCTCCCGCGCTGTCGTTTGAAGCCAAAGATCATGCAGATCTCGGCGAGGCGCTTGGGCAGCTTGATTTCGAGCTGGCGGGCAAAATAACCGGTAGCCGGTTTAGTGTCATGCAGGGCCAACTTGCCAAGTTGCAGCGTGCCTTGACGCATCTCATGCTCGACTTACATACGACTCGGCACGGATACACCGAGGTCTATGTGCCGTTTATCGTCAACAGCGATTCGTTATACGGAACGGGCCAGTTACCCAAGTTCGCGGAAGATTCTTTCAAGCTCGAGGGTGATTCTGGCTACTACCTGATTCCAACAGCCGAAGTCCCAGTTACCAACATGCTGCGTGATCGAATCGTCGAAGATGCCGAGCTGGGTGACGCAGGAATGAAATTCACAGCGCATACGCCTTGCTTTAGAAGCGAGGCAGGTAGTTACGGCAGAGATACTCGGGGTTTGATTCGACAGCATCAGTTCGAGAAGGTTGAGCTCGTACAGGCAGTTCGTCCATCTCAGTCAGATGCCGCACTCGAGGAACTAACAGGGCATGCTGAGGCAGTATTGCAGGCGTTAGAGCTTCCCTACCGTAAAGTCCGACTGTGCGGAGGTGATCTCGGTTTCAGCGCGGCCATGACGTATGACCTCGAAGTATGGCTACCCGGTCAGAATGCCTATCGCGAAATTTCTAGCTGCTCTAATTTCAGAGACTACCAAGCGCGCCGCATGCAGGCTCGCTGGAGAAACCCGGAGACCGGTAAACCTGAGTTACTGCATACCTTGAATGGGTCAGGGTTGGCAGTAGGACGCACGCTAGTTGCTGTGGTTGAAAATGGGCAGCAAAGCGATGGCTCTATCACCGTCCCATCAGCGCTCGTCCCGTATTTTGGGACTGACACCATCACGCGCCAGTAACTAAGACGCTACCGGCTGTCTGCTCGCGCCATAACAGGACCACTAAGGTTAATGGCGTCGGCAAGAATGCGCGCCGTTTCGTTGATGAGCGCGTCCGCTTCATCGGCCTCAGAGTCTTCGCTAACCGCTGATGGCTCTTCAGCACTCTCCTGTGGCATGTCGGATGAGTCGTTGTCTCCATCTATCAGATCATCCAAGGAGACGAGGGCATCCATGCCTTTGGCCTGTCGTCGCGTGTTTTCAATGGCTAGGTATTGAATTTCCTGCGACGTTCGTAGGGCTATCCGTTCGGCCTCATTGAGCGGCAACACCTCAGCGCCTCGCACCTTTGCGGCGAGGGCCTTTTGATCCCAAATGTATTGAAAGTCGGGATCGGAATTTGCACGCTGAGTATGTTTGGCAACGAGTGTAGGGAGGATGGCGTCGACTACGCCGTAGTCCTTGTGACGGACAGGTGCC
>CACCPA010000036.1 GCA_902547755.1 Halieaceae bacterium
GCCGATTCGCAGGCCATGCGCGACCGCTTGGTCACTGCGGCAGAGGCCATTAAGACGGATTACAACAGTCAGCCTCGTTATCAGCAGACGCCAGCCATAGACAACATCTTGGGCGTTGCCGGTGAAAATAAAGTCGATCTGCTAGTTCAAACAGTGAACGATGATCTCGATACGGAAGAAATGACCAAGCGCCTACGACAAAGCCTAGGTGATTTGTCCAAGGCCAAGGACGTGCGGTTTGATTACACCATTCGCGATCCAGGCAAGCCCATTTCCTTGTTATTTGCATCCGATAGCATCGCTGATCTTGAGGTACTTGCGCAGGAAGTGCGCGGAGCACTGGAGCGCTACCCGGGCGTCTTTGATGTCACGGACAGTTTCGATGCACCACTAGAGGAGCTCGTGCTGTCTTTGAAGCCAGCGGCTGAAACGCTCGGTGTTTCGCTCTCTGATGTGGCGACACAGATACGTCAGGCATTTTATGGTGAAGAGGTTCAGCGCATACCCCGGGATGGTGAGGATGTCCGGGTGATGATTCGTTATCCAGAGTCAGAGCGCCGAGCGATCGCCAATATCAATTCGATGTATATTCGCACCCGTGATGGCGCTGAAGTTCCTTTCTCGACCGTGGCTACTTATCGTGTTGAAACCGGTTATCAGTCGATTGAACGATTGGACCGACTTAGAACTCTGGAGGTCAGTGCAGACGTGTCCGAGGACGGCGCACCGCCTCGAGCTATTGTGGAGTCGGTACTTCGAAATGACGGTCCTGTGTGGCTGCAACGGTATCCTGGGTTGACCATTAATATGGACGGCGAGCTTCAGGAGGAGATCGAGTTTCAGCAAGCAATGGTCTACATGGGCTCGCTCTCAATGCTGATTATCTTCGGGCTAATGGCGATCGCCTTTAAATCCTATTGGCAACCCTTCTTGGTTCTAACGGCCGTACCTTTTGGGCTTATGGGCGCGATCTTTGGTCACTGGTTGCTTGGTTGGCAGGTCAGTATGTTTTCCATTATGGGCGTCATCGCCTGCGCAGGCGTCGTTGTAAACGATAACCTTGTGTTGATTGATCGGATTAATAACCTTCGCGATGAGGGCATGGAGTTGGTTGATGCACTGTTACAAGGAGCGACCGATCGTTTCCGACCGATTATCCTGACCTCAGTGACGACCTTTGTGGGTCTCGTACCGATCATGCTGGAAACCAGTGTTCAGGCTCAGTTCCTAATTCCCATGGTGGTGTCTTTGTCATTTGGGGTGATGTTTGCCACAGGTGTGACGCTGGTGTTGGTGCCCGCGCTCTACCTCTTGGGTGATGATATCGGCAAGTCCCTATCGGACGTGACGAAGCGCGAACTGGAGCCTCAGGATGGAGACGTATCGCCACCCTTAGTTTAGGGGTAGAAAGTTAAAGCGGTAAAGGAAAAGGCCCTACCGCCCTTTCCTATGAAGGTCTCTTCAAATGGAGCTGTGATTAAAAATTAGATATGAAAAAAGGGGCAATAGCCCCTTTTTTTGTGGTGTGTTGCTCGTGCTTACAATTGAGGCCCTGCGGCAACGATGTCATCGCTGACGTCAAATTTCTCGATGTTGCCTTTGAATAGGGTGGCCAGTTTCCTGGCCTGCTCCTCATAGGCATCATCATCTCCCCAGCTGGCTTTAGGGTCGATATATTCGTCCGCCACACCGGGGATAGTGACTGGGAAATCCAGATTCAGCGAATCGATATGCTTTGTCTCCACATTGAGTAAGGTGCCGCTTTGAGCAGCGGCAACTACGGCACGAGTCACTGGGATTGGGAAGCGATTACCTTTGCCATCTGCGCCCCCTGAGCCACCGGTCCACCCTGTGTTAATCAAGTAAACCTGCGACCCGAAATCTTCAATACGCTTCATTAGAAGATCCGCGTAGTCTTGAGCTGGGCGGGGCATAAACGGAGCACCAAAGCAGGTGCTAAAGGTTGGGTGGATACCGGCTTCGGCACCAAGCTCAGTCGAGCCAACACGGGCTGTGTAGCCTGAAAGGAAATGGAAGGCTGCCGCTTCTTTTGATAGCAAGCTGACCGGCGGAAGTACGCCGGACACATCGCAAGTGAGGAAGATCACACACTTGGGTTCGCCGCCCATGTTCGTGGCTGACCGCTTCTCAACGTGATAGAGCGGGTAGCAGCAGCGGCCATTTTCGGTGAGGGTCGTATCTGAGTAATCGGCTTGTCGCGCCTCATTAAGCGCGACGTTCTCGACGATCGCACCAAACCGGATGGCATCCCAAATGATAGGCTCGTTTTTCTGACTTAAGTCGATGGTCTTTGCGTAGCATCCGCCTTCGATGTTAAACACCGAGCCTTGCGCCCAGCCGTGCTCATCGTCACCAATTAGGTAGCGCGCGGGGTCTGCCGACAAGGTGGTTTTCCCCGTGCCAGAAAGACCAAAGAATAGAGTCGTATCCCCTTCGTCACCAATGTTTGCTGAGCAGTGCATCGGAAGCACATCTTTTTCAGGAAGGAGGAAGTTCTGTACCGAGAACATCGCTTTCTTCATCTCACCGGCATAACGCATACCCGCAATGAGCACTTTGCGCTGGCCAAAGTTGATGATGACAGTGCCGTCCGAGTTGGTTCCGTCTCGCTCAGGATCGCAGGCAAAGTTGGCAACATTCATAATTTGCCACTCTGGCTTTTCTGAGGGGTTGTAGTTCTCGGGCCGAATGAACATGTTGCGACCAAACAGGCTTTGCCACGCGGTACCCGTCATAACCTTTGCAGGTATGTAATGGTCATGATGCTCGCCTACGTGGAGATGCTGCACCCATTGCTCACCGGTGGCGAGATGCGCCTTCACCCGATCCCACAGTGCATCAAAGGCTGCCGCATTGAACTCGCGGTTAACGCTGCCCCACTCGATCGCCTCCTCGCTCGAGGGCTCTCGAACGATAAATCGGTCGGCTGGAGACCGGCCTGTCCTGTGTCCTGTCTCGACGCGAAGTGCGCCGGTATCTGTCAAACAACCCTCGTTCCCGTCTAATGCCATCTCAATAAGTTGGGCTGCAGTGTTGTCAGTGTGTTTAATCGGTGCTTTGGCACTCTGTTCAACTGTCATTGGTATGTGCTTCCAGTGTGAGTGTGGAGATACAGTTAACCAATCAGTGGATCGTAGGCTCCTCTGATTGATCTACATCGTTACGCGTAAAGTGGTAGCTATCGCCACACATTTCGCAATTCATTGTCACCGTCTGTTGCTTCTCAAAGAGTCCGGTGATCTCATGTTTAGGCAGTAAACGGATCGCATTCAAACTGCGATCACGCGAACAATTGCATGAGAAACGGATGCGCTTGGGTTCAAAGCGCTTCACATCCCATTCATTAAAAAGCTTGAACAACAATTGATCGGTATCGGTATCAATCAGCTCGTCGGGCGTCACCGTGTCAGCGAGCGCACACAGAGTCTGCCACTGATCTAGCCGCTCGTCCTCGTCGTCGATGAGCTGTTTTGGCAGCTGTTGGAGCATCAGGCCTGCGGACGATCCAGCACGCGTGGATAGCCAAAATTTGGTGGCAAGTTGTTCGCTTTGCTCGAAGTAGTCACTGAGCACATCGGCTAACGCATCTCGCTGTACTGCGATGATGCCTTGATAGCGCTGCCCAACCTCTGGCTCGATGGTGAGCGTCAAAACGCCATTGGGTAGATGGCTCCTCATGGCGCCTTCTGGTGCCTCTAGCTCGCCGCGTGCAATGCCCCTGATGTTGCCATCGCTGGAGCACTCGACCATGACTAGCGAAATCGGGCCGTCGCTGCGGCCCTGTAAGACCACGCGGCCGTCAAACTTGAGGTTGTTTGAAATGACGACGGTTGCCGCCGCAAATTCACCGAGCAGTTTTTGAACGCCGGGTCCGTAGGCGTGGGTTCCAATCAGGTCTGTTAGCACGTTATCGAGGATAACGGTCTCTCCACGAATATCCGCGCCGTCAAAAAGAAAACGATAACTCTCGTCGTTGGTGGGGTACGTCGACATATTACTAGTTTAACAAGCTCACTCCGCCGAGCGATGTGAAACTAGCATAGAATATTCACAATCAAGCCGCTGGATGGCGGCTTGAGCTTAGCTAGTAGCTAGCGCCTTTACTTTCGCGTTTAGGCGGCTCTTGTGACGTGCTGCTTTGTTCTTTTTGATGATGCCTTTGTTCGCCATACGGTCGATGACTGGAACAGCTGTATTGTACGCTTCTTGCGCGGGACCGTGCTCGCCCGCGTTAACCGCTGCGAGTACTTGCTTCATCTTAGTGCGAACGAGTGAGCGCAGACTTGCGTTATGCGCACGTTGCTTATCGTTCTGCTTCGCTCTCTTGCGAGCTTGTGGTGAGTTCGCCACGAATTCTCTCCAGAATTTAAGGGGCGCAGATATTGGGTGACGTCGAGAGTGATGTCAACCGCTCAGAGCCCATATAGTGATAATGTCTAATTTAGAGCCCGAGAATCACCAGCAACCAGCCGATCACAACTAGGAGAAGTGTCTCTTTCGCTGAATCTAACCGGAAGAGTGCATAGCCGTAGCCAACGGGTGGCAACAGCAGTGAAAACATTCCCCAGGCGTAATCTTCTTTCCACGCTGTGATGAGTAATAGGCACCAGCTGACCAACAGGCAGGACACCCCCAAAAACATCAAATACGCGCTGTACGCTTCCATCTCTTCTTCTCCGCAGGTAGGGTTCACGACGGGACGCGATGGTACCAGATTGCGAGCCGTATCAAAGCATTTATGAGGTAATAGTAGGATTCCTCACGCTTAAAATGATGCGCTCGGTAAATCCCGCAATGTTCCCGAAGATGACAGCCTAACTGATTAGCGTTTTTAGCAATGACAGATCTTTACAACGACATTCGACCCTACCGTGACCATGAGGTCAGTTCAGTGGTCGATACACTGCTGTCGGACAATGAGTTTATCGATACGCTGATCGCCCTGCGCGGTAATCGTATCGCCAAATGGATGCCCGGGCTCGTGCGTTTATTTGCGCGGCGGACCATGAAGGCACAGCTTGCCGGTGTTAGCACTATTGACGGCTTCCAGGCCTTAGTCAAACCGCACCTCGATCGGGTGGTAGAGGCGACCTCATACTT
>CACCPA010000037.1 GCA_902547755.1 Halieaceae bacterium
TGGCGACCCGATTCTTTTGTAGAGGCTGGCTTAATTTCGTTTTGTCTTTTTATCGCCTTTTTTGTGAACCTTTGGAGCGTCCCTCTTTTCGATTTGGATGAGGGGGCATTTGCGGAAGCAACGCGCGAGATGCTGTTATCGGGCAATTTTGCGGCCACCTATCTGGACGGAGAACCGCGGTACGATAAGCCTATTTTTAGTTATTGGCTGCAGAGTCTCAGTGTCAGTGCATTTGGGATGCACGAATTCGCTTTTCGGCTACCCTCAGCGCTCGCCGCAAGCCTTTGGCTTGTCGCCAGCTACCGGTTTGTAAAGCAGGAATGGGACGAGCAGAGCGCGCTTGTCACTGTAGCGATCATGGCCAATGTCGCCATTGTGGGTGTTATAGGTAGAGCCGCGACGGCCGATGCCTGGTTGAATCTGTTTATTTCGCTGACGATGTTCGATATGTGGCGGTACATGCGGCTGCCTCAGCTTCGTACGCTATTAACCACATACACGTGGTTAGCTCTGGGCGTCTTAACAAAAGGTCCAGTCGCCATTGCCATTCCGCTCGTGGCTGGGGGTCTGTTTTTCACGACGACTCATCAGCGTAAGCAATTCTGGAAAGCAGTTGTAAACCCGATGGGCTGGCTGGTCTTCGCAGCTATTTTAGGTCCGTGGTTGATTGCGGTTTATCAGGACCAAGGATTGGGTTTTTTTGCCGGATTTCTACTAGACCACAATATCAATCGGTTTACCCAAACACGTGAAGGCCACGGCGGCTCTCTTCTTTATTATTTTGTTGCCCTGCCCATTATTGTTTTGCCGTTTACAGGTGTGCTGTTTACGTTTTTACGAAGGCTAAGAGTCTTTTGGTCAGACGCCCTCAGTCGTTATTTGCTCTTATGGTTTGGCGTCGTTTTCGCGTTGGTATCGATGTCTAAAACACAACTCCCGCACTACCTACTTTACGGGTTGACGGGCGTCTTTTTTATCTTTGCCCGTTATCGCGGCATGCTCTTTAGCGGCACTTGGCAACTCCTCTTTCCCGTAGGCCTCATGGCTCTCATGTTTTTTCTACCTGACCTTGTCTCCTTAGCCGCCAATCAGAGTACACGTGCTTACGAAGCGGAGCTCTTATCACGCGGTCACGAGGTGCTGAACTTTAACTACCGCTTGCTCGCAGCGCTGACGTGTGTAGCCATGGTGATCCTTGCCTTTGTTCTTCGTGCTTCCCAAACCTACAGGTTAATTGCACTGGGCGTTTTACAAACGCTGTTTATTTTTAATGTCTTTATCGATGCAGTAGGTGAGCTACAGCAAGGCCCAGTCAAGCGAGCAGCAGAGCTAGCCAGTCAACTGGGCCATGACAAGGTAGTGGCTTATGGCATCTCAATGCCTAGTTTTAGCGTTTATCGGCAGGCCGTGACGCCGCGTGAAGCGCCAGATGAAGCCGACTTGATATTTACACGTGCTGACAGACTCGAGTCTTTGAGACGTGAGTTGCGTGAAGACTTAAACATCATTTTCCGCGAAGGCGGAATCGTACTTGTGGAGCGTCAATATGAATCTCAATAGCCTTTACACCCACAGTTTGAAGCCCTTTAGAGGCTCCTTCGCGCTAGAGGGTGTTGCAGCGGAGGTTCATGCATCAAGGAACGAATTGCGCCTCAACGATGATGCCGCAACGTTCATGTCCTTTGCGGGGTTTTTTGCTGTTTGCATGACGACGGCAGCACTGCTTTTCGCGTTTGGTGGCTACGAGGCGGGATTCCACACCATTAACTCACTGGCCCGTCACCTGCCTGAGGATTTCTTGCAAATCACTACCTTTGTGGGGGACACAGCCGTTGCTTTGTGCCTCATGCTGTTTTTTGCGCGCCGCAATCCCTCATTACTTTTTATCATCTTACTCGCGGCGATTTACGGCACCTTGGTAACCCATGGCATGAAAGCTTATTTTGATACGCTGCGGCCTCCGGCTGTCTTAAACAGCGATTACTTTTTTCAAATCGGTCAGGCTTTTAAGCGCGCTAGTTTTCCATCTGGGCACTCAGCGACGGTCTTTATCATGGTGTCGTGTCTCTACTATTTTGCGACGCAGATCTCAACGAAGGTCATGCTTGTTACGTTTGGAGCCTGGGTAGCCATCAGTCGCGTCTTGGTAGGTGCACACTGGCCTGTGGATATCTTGGTTGGTAGCGGCGTCGGTGTAATCGTAACAACGATCGCTATATACAGCGCAAAACGTTGGTCATGGGGCTTCTCTGTCGCTGTTCACTTTTTTGTACTCTCGCTCTGCATTGTTGCGGCAATAATGCTTTTTTCGCACTCAGGTGGATATCCGAACGTGTCTTTGTTCGCGAAACTTTGCGCGACGGCCAGCTTGACATTTTTTGTCGCGGACTACTTTTTTAGTCCCTATGTACCCAAGGGCTCGGGGACAACTCACACCGTCTCCCCAGCCAATTAGCGAAGAGCTAGTTAACTCATGGCTCAGGCTTTACTGCACCGCAATGAAGGAGCGCTATTGCTGTTCGTGTGCGGGTTAGTAATAGCTCGCTTCGCGGCAGTGTCGATCCTTGATTTACCACTATTTTACGATGAGGCCTACTACCACTTTTGGTCACAGGACCTCGCTTTTGGGTACTACTCGAAGCCGCCTGTCGTGGCGTGGCTTATTGCTTTGACGACAACCCTCGCCGGACATGTGAGTGAGTGGTCCGTTCGGATTGCAGCTCCAACAATGTATGCCTTGACCGGTTTTATTGTTTATCTGATTGGCCAACAACTGAAGGGTAAGCGTGTTGGCGTGGTGGCTGTGGCCGTCTTTTTGTCGACGCCCCTAGTGACGTTTAACAGTCTGTTTATTACTACGGACGCGCCGTTATTGTTCTTTTGGGCGTTGACTACCTACGTTTATTTAATCGCTCTGGAACAGAACCGCACGAGTTTGTGGGTGTTGTGCGGTGTTCTTGGTGGGGTCGGACTCCTGTCAAAATATACGATGGGCCTGTTAGCCATCGGGCTCCTGGCGCATCTCTCGCTGTGTTACAGAGACCGACTCAAGACGCCGGGACCTTGGTTAGCTGCGGTGTCTGCCTTCGCTGTTTTTTCGACCAACCTTGCTTGGAATTACCGGCACGACTTCATTAGCTTTCAGCACACCAGCGAGATATCCCAACTTTCTGGTTCTTTATTCCATCCTGATCAGTTTCTCGAGTTTTTTTTAGGCCAGTTTCTAGTGTTTGGCCCTGTGGTCATGTGGCTATTCTTACTTGTTTTAATTCGACGACCCTATTCCCAAGCAGATAAATGTTTACTGATGATCACGCTGCCTTTGCTATTCCTTATTGGGATACAGGCGCTCTTGTCGCGGGCACACGTCAACTGGGCGGCACCAGTTTACGTAGGCGCAAGTGTTTGGGTGGCGAGTTACATAGAAGCAAACGCAAAACGAGTGCTTTTACTCTGGGCACTTGGGCTTAATCTTGCCATTGCCGGAACGTTTTATGCCTACCCCTCGATTCAGCAGCTTGTAGGCATTGAAGCGACAAAATCTAATACACCTTTTAAGCGTGTTAGTGGATGGCGAGAACTATTTCAGAAAGTTGAGTCCGTGTCAGTGCATGAAGACGCCACCTGGATCAGTGATTCAAGAAAACTGCTGTCATACGCGCACTTTTATTTAAGTGATTTTGAGAGTGGGAAGAGGCTCACCGTTGCCAGTTTCAATCCGAGCGGTGAAGTTTCTAATCACTTCGACCTGCTTTTTTCGATTCCGCGGGCTGCAGATCCGAACACGGATTATGTATTCCTATCTGAAGGGCCCCGCGAGTTTGAAGGTTGTTTTGAAACAGTCGCCTTAGCTGATCGCTTCAGACATGAAGTCTTTCCCACCCTGTCTCGAGAGTTGTTCATGTATCAATTATCAGGATTTAAAGGCTATGAATATTGCAGTGATTAAGCCCTTACATGCCGCGATACGAAAAGACGTATTAGCCTGCGTGGTTACTGGGTTGGTATTTTTCTCATTGCCGGAGATAGATATCTGGATCAGTAAACAGTTTTATGATGGAGGTGTCTTTTACCTTCGTGAAAACAAGCTAGTTACGACGATCTACCATATTTTTGCGAAGATCCATTTTGCATATCTCCTCATTTTTATTTTTGCCCTTGCAGCTCTGAGTCTTGTTAAGAATGAGTCAGGAGCAAAGTGGCGGAAGCGATTACGTTTCCTACTTTTGGCGCTCCTGCTCGTTCCCGGTCTTCTTGTGAATATCGGGTTGAAAGACAATTCGTTTGGGCGACCCAGACCTGTTCACATCGAACAATTCGGTGGTCAAGCTGAATTTACCCCTGCTTTTGTCTATTCAGGCGAATGCGTGAAGAACTGTTCGTTTGTAAGTGGCCACGCCGCTATCGCCACCTTTTTCATTGCCTTTGCGTGGATGTTTGGTAGTCGCCGTCTATTTCTCGCTGGGCTCTTTGCGGGTTTGGCTGTGGGTATGGTGCGAATATTTCAGGGAGGGCACTTCCTCAGTGACGTTATCTTTAGCCTGTGGGTAATGTATTTCGGGACGCTTCTATTGGCACATCAGTATCGTTTTAGCATGTCAGGTAAAAATGAGGACCCGATAACCTAACTGCTTTCTATCTTTAGTACGACCAGCCAGATTGCCTTCAATCCCCATTACCCCTGGCGATTGAACCCTGCGGGCGTCTTCGCGTTGCTCTGGCTGACTAAACGCTCCTAAGGTCACGTTTTTCGGCTGGCTTCGCCAGTCTTAGAGTGTGGTAACCCT
>CACCPA010000038.1 GCA_902547755.1 Halieaceae bacterium
AACCAGAAAATGCCCGGCGGCTTTCGTGACACTTGAGCTTTGGCTACTACTTTCACTGACATTATTGGCGGGGGCTATGTCACCGGGGCCAAGCGTTGCGTTGGTTATTCGCACCTCCATCACTCATGGCCGCTCGAGTGGTCTGATCATGGCGGTGGCGCATGGCCTGGGCATAGCGGTTTACGCTCTTGCTGTTGTCCTTGGTCTAAGCACGTTGATCCAGAGCTCCAGCGTTGTCATGACGACACTTCAGATCTGCGGGGCCCTGTTTCTTTTCTATCTTGGTTTTCAGATGCTATCGCGCGGAATCGAGAGGCTGAGAAAG
The DNA here is from genome assembly GCA_902547755.1 of Halieaceae bacterium. Taxonomy (GTDB): domain Bacteria; phylum Pseudomonadota; class Gammaproteobacteria; order Pseudomonadales; family Halieaceae; genus Luminiphilus. The sequence goes on from CACCPA010000038.1 coordinate 326, forward strand.
GGCGGTAAGAGTGGCGAAGATGAATCGCTTGAGAGTACAGCGGCCAGCGTAACTGCTTGGCAACACGCAGCTAACGGCTTCCTAATCGTATTTTTCAATCCAAAAGTAGTGATATTTTTTATCGCGATCTTCAGCCAGTTCCTAAATGCGGATCAAACTTTGGCGACACAACTTATGGCTGCGGCCATGGCCGGGGGTATCGATACGGCGTGGTACGCGCTTGTAGCTGTGTGTGTTAGCAACAAACGCGTTGCCACAGCCTTTGGCGCAGCATCTCCAACAATCGACACTGCGTTCGCCCTACTCTTTATGATGTTCGCCGCGCTTGTGTTACTCAGCTTGTAACTGCTGCCGGCTTATTGACTAATGGCTGAAACCACCCTGGCGTGAAACTCGGCGATCGAAAAGGTCGTCGGTGCCTGAATTGCCATGGCTCTGGGTATAGAACCGAGCCAGTTTGAGGTCGCAACCGACCCTGGTATTAGGAACATTTTTCGATCATCTGAGTGATTAAGAAACGCCTCATAAAGGCTTGCCCGCACAATGATTAGGTTGTGTTTGAAATCCATCACAATGAACTGGCCATCGAAGCCCGAGGTGTGGATAACACGGTTTACACAATTACCGGAGCCGTCTTGCTCTGCACAGAAGCTCCAAAACTGCTTGTCGTAGAAGCTATCCATCGCGAGAACTTCCGTTACGTAGCTACCATAGTGTGTCCCGCTCTCTAGCTCGATGCCGCCTATGTGCATCAGATAACCAAACTTCGCAAAGTCACGAGGTGTGGCATCGAGGCAGCAATACGTTAGGTAGTTCCCGTTTGACTGACCGCTTTCCACGTTATCGCGCCACCAATAAGCGGTCATATTGATAGGATCGAAGAGTTCCGCTTGTGCAAACGTTCCAGGATCTTGTCCGGTCGCTCGAAACAGTATTTCGCCCAGAATCTGAGTATCACAATTCGAGTAGAGAAATTCGCCGGCTCTGTAGACGCCATCGGAGTCCCAGGGATAGGCTCCACCATCGACTGCAAGATCACGATTGATGCATCCCGACATTTGATCCGGGTAAAACACAATATTTCCACCGGCCGCCGTATCGCCCTGGTTTGCACACTCTCCGAGGTCGCCGGTGCTGGGTAAAAAGCACACAGGCACAAGTCCAGAGCGCATGTCTAATAACTGCTCAATGGTTATATTTATGCGGTCATCGGCCTGCCATTCGGTGATGAAATCTGATGCCAGCTGGTCGGTCGATGTGATGAAGCCTTTCTCGATGGCCATGCCGATCAGCAAGCTGGTAAAAGACTTCGCGGTAGACCATGAGGTCATCAGACTTGCGCTGTCGCGAGTCCCATAGTTTTCAATCCAGAATGCGGGATCTTGATCGCCAGGGTAGGAACCCAGAGAGGTGAGTGTATTAACCTCACCCTCCGCAATGCCGCGATACTGTTCGTCGATGAGCTTGCCGTTTCGTATGACCAGTGCTGCCTGAGTAAACGTCCCGTCTTGCATGGCGTAATCAAAAGCATCCGACAATGCTGCGGCGTTAAAACCCGCATCAGTTGGGGATTGTCTCTCCCAGGTATCGGGATGCGGTGACTCAAAGCTTGGCGGTGGCGTTACAACAGAGGAGGGCGGCGTTGAGCCACCGCCACCGCCACCGCAGGCTTGAAGTGAGAGGGCTAAGATGAAGAAAAGATTAACTATCTTGTTCATTCGTAGCCTCGCAGGCTTTATTGGAGGACGTTTACTGATGGGCTTCTGCGGTTGCTTTGGCCCATTTATAGTCGGCTTTTCCATTCGGTGCGCGTTGCACGACATCCACGCAAATGGCTTTCTTAGGGGCTTTGTATCCTGCGAGTTGCGACCGAACATGCTCTCGCAACCCGTCTTCACCTATGGGTACGGTCCCTGGCTTTTGCGAGTACACCGCGACGACTCGGTTGCCAAGACGCTCATCCGGTAAACCGACTACAAGGCAGTCTTCCACGTCATCGTGGCGCTTGATGGACTCCTCAACCTCTTCTGTGAACACTTTTTCACCACCGGTGTTGATACATTGCGACCCGCGACCCAGAAGTGTGATGCTTCCATCCGCCTCAACCGTCGCGAAGTCTCCGGGGAAGGAGTACCGGACACCATTAACGGTCCGAAAGGTTCGCGCCGACTTCTCTTCATCCTTGTAGTAACCACGAGGTACGATGCCTGCCGTAGCAACCATACCCATTTCGCCCGATCCAGGCACGACGGGTTCATCATCTTCGTTGAACACTTTTACGTATTCCGCGATGCTAAACTTCGCGGTCTTCGCGGCGTTGTCTCGTGTACTAATCGACCCGCCCATAGAGCCCTCTGTCGAGCCCATGATGTCGTTGAGCACCATATCTTGATGCTCGAGGAGGCCCTCTTTAATTTCTGAGGACCACATGACACCTGAGGATGCAATCTGGCCAACCCGCGACAGGTCATAGGGCTTGCCTGCCGCCTTTGCCGCATCGAGCGCGGCTAAAATTGGCCGTGCAAATGCGTCACCGACAATGGTCAGATCGGTCACTTCATTATCAACCACGCACTGCAATAAGGCGTCCGCATCGAGATGCTGGGTTCGTTGTGTGATCACCGTGCCGCCACAGTTCAACGCAACCATGGTCCCGATCCACATGCCCGTTCCATGCATTTGAGGGCAAGCCGGCAAACTTCGGTGCACCGCGCCCATCTTGGTGATGGCTTTTGCTCCAGCAAGAACCTCATCGATGGAGGTAGGTGGCGGGAGTCCTCGCGATGTATAGCCACCGATGCATAGCCAATGGGCGAGGGCGCCGTTGTCATACATAACTCCCTTTGGCATGCCTGTGGTACCGCCGGTATAGAGCATGTAGCGATCGTCGTAGGCACTAGGTGTAAAGGCGAGCGGTGTCGACTCGGCTAGGGCCGTCTCATAATCCAAGGCGCCCGCTAGCAGCGGATTACCGGATTCATCCTCTACCTGAATGTAGAGCTTGATCTTGGGTAGGCTGTCTCGGATCTCAGCAATGCGGGGTGCATAGCTCGCATGATATATGACGACTTCGGCGTCACTGTTATCGAGCAGGTAGATCAACTCTTCGGCCCGATAGCGGTAATTGACGTTGACTGGGCATACTGACTGCTTGAAGCAGCCAAAGTGTGCCTCTGTGTACTCGTTGCAGTTGAGCATGTACATGCCCACAGACGCCCCATTGGTGACACCGTTCTCGCTAAATAAACCCGCGAGACGAGCTGCTCGCTCGTTAAAGTGTGACCAAGTGACTGTCTTACCTTCACAGACGAGTGCTGGCCTGTCTGGAAATGTCTCTGAAAGCGCTGTCCAGATATTATTGAAGTGAAATTCCATTGTTTTGCTCCGCTGACGTTATTGTTGTTTCACAGCGCGGCGCTGACACGGGAATCAAACGCCGATCCACAGTCCTGAGCGTCTCATGAGCAACAAGAGAATGCTAGAGCATAGAACGACGTTGGGAGGGTCTCGCCGAGTTTTCGGCGAGAAGGGAGATTACGAGACTGAGTCGACGACTCGTACCATGCCCAAGTTAGTGCCTTTCACTCGGGTTTTCTTGAGATGTTTCAAAATCGGCTTAGGCATACCCTCGGGAAGATCAATGGTAGAGTAATGCTCGAAGATGTTAATGCTGCCAATAAACTGACCTTCGATGCCTGCCTCATTCGCGATGGCGCCAACGATCTCTCGTGCTTTAACACCCTGTTTTCGACCCACGCCGAGCCAGAAGCGCTCCATGACAACGTCGGGATGTTCATCAAGTGGTCTGGCACGTCCTAGCTCTTTCGCAGTGTAGGTGAGTGGTACCTCGCGCTCCTTACCTCGCTTGTCACGAAGCGGGAGAGGTTCGCGTGACTTCTTCGGACGCTCACTGTCACCACCGAGTGGCTTTTTAGTGGTCCGCGTTTCACGCGGGGGTTCGGTGCCGTCAATAATCATGGTTGCCAGAGCCAGCGCAATATCGCGATGCGTATTTCCC
>CACCPA010000039.1 GCA_902547755.1 Halieaceae bacterium
ATACGTTACCGGCCTCCAGTACCACACGTCCAGAACGCCATAGTGTCCTAGCGCAGACTTGACCATAGCCGACGATCATCGCCTGGCAAGTCGCGAAAGAATACTCAACTGATTGTGGACATTAAGCGGATGTATTAAGCCAGTAATGGCAGACTAGAGCTTTGCAAGAAGACAGGCCGTTTAGCATGCTCAAGTCAGTGGTAACCGCAGCATTCTTATTCGTCTGTAATATATGTACCGCCAGCGATCTTTCTGGTTTTTGGCAGCATCCCAAAGACTCCGTCTGGCTTGATGTCAACGAGGCATTGGGCACTGGGATTGCTGTCCGAAACGACGATGACCCCTCGAGCATAGGCTTTGCGGTACTGAAAGGGGTCGTGGCGGGTCCAAAGCAAGGGCAATGGTCAGGCCAAGTGTATGTACCTCAGCTGGGCGCCTACAAACAGGTGACAGTGACTTTGCCCGACGCCAACACCCTCAAGATGAAAGTCAAAATAGGGATTATCAGCCGGTCACTCGAGTGGTCTAGAGTTTCTACAATATCGGAGACTTAAATCTCAAAAGGGCCGCCTCATATATTCCGAGTAGATAACTTCCCGTAAACAGACGTTCCGAGAGGTCGTCCTGTCAAGTAGCCGCACAGCTTGCATACAGCAGTAATCCGAGTCACTACGCCTTAATTGCCGTTCCTTGAAAGTAAAACCAGGCAGATGACCACCTTTAAAAAAATAGCCGTACATAATTGTCAAAAGCATAACTGCGACGGCAGGTCCGAGAGTCTCCAACTGCGAATCCCAATTGCTTGCTATGCCTATGGCACCAATCAGTGCCCTCAGCCATCCACAAACGACGGCACCCTCAGACGCAGCCTCGAGCCTTTCCTTGGAGTTCCAGGCGCCGCCCACACACAAAGCGAAGGACAGTGCTCCGCGAAGGACAGTGCCCCACCGAGAATATATAGCGCCGAAACCACATCGATGAAAGACGAGATAAATCTCGATAACACTGCGCCAGTGATCAATATAAATAGAAAAACGCCCAAGTCTTTTTTCACATCCATCAAGCCTCTTCGTGATCTCAAAGATCAACGGCAGGCTTTACAGCCTAGACCCCAACACAGTCGCTCCGGGTTGACAATTTCTATTGTTAGATGATGATTTAAAAGTACCGCGAATCATCGTACCGAGACATTCTTAAGCCGAGGCAACCACTGAGCTACAGGTGAATTAGACCTAAATAGAAAGCGGATAAACTAGCCAGCCATATCCATCCGCGCCTGCTCAGCGAACAAGTTCCCATAGTGGTTGTCGTAGTCCTTACGAGCTGCCTCAATCACTTTCAACGCTTCCTCGCGCCCGTAAACGCAGTCAACTTTAATGTCGACCGTTTTGCCTGGGATGAGTTTGTACGTCGAGAAGTAGTGTTGCAGTCGCTCAGTCTTAATTGCTGGCAAATCAATAATATCTGTGACACCACCCCAGATGTTGTCTCCTTCAAGGACCGCAATGATTTTGTCGTCTGCTTCACCACCGTCGATCATTTGAATTCCGCCAACCACTCGTGCATTGAGAATAATATCGGCACGATTGATGAGTCGCTCAGAATAGATGCAGATATCAAGTGGGTCGCCATCGGCTACGGTGACACCCTCGCAGCGCTTGGCAACTTCCTCAGCGCAATAAGTCTTTGGAATAAATCCATATAATGCCGGCGGTGTTGCGGACGTTCGTTGTGGTCGATCGACCATCAAGAAGCCGCTCTCTTTATCCAACTCGTATTTCACTGTATCGCTGGGCAGCATCTCAATATAAGCCTGAACAATGCCCTCGTCTGCGCCCTTCGGTACCGCCTCAAGACCGTGCCACGGGTGTCGGCGCCAACGTGCAAAATCACCGTTTTGATACATTTAAAACTCCAGTTAATTAATACAGATGTCGGAGCTACGAACAGAGTAGCTCAGCGGATGTATATAAAAGATGGTCACGACGGGAGGGACACAGCCAGTAATGCTCCGTCGCAAGCAAAGGTTACCATGTGCGACTGCTGCCTGCGTTCAAGGCGGGCATATTTACTGAAAAATCGAGAAGGTGGGCGATTGCATACCCAAGGTGGCTAACAGCGCGCCTATGGTCCAGTAGATACGGGTCCAGTGGATGAGCCGATTCATTGCCAGAACTGCGGGGTCCCCAGTCCAGGACGGACAGACTACCTAAACGGCTAATCCCTTGCTGCCATCGCAAAGCTTCAGAACGTACTCATTCCCTAGCTCTGTCTCTGACTGACTCTCGAGTGTTGTGCCCGAGAATTTCAGACACGAGACGAGAGCCTTCAACGCAACATTGTCATCGGTCATAGCGCGCGAGTCACTATTGTCACTGAGATCGCCCCAGCCGACACCCGTATCATTTAGTCGCAGATACAGACAAGGGCCCGGACCTTCGGAATCGACCCAGAGCGAAACCTCGATACGCCCCTCTTCCGTCCCCTGCGCCGATAAATTGATCGCGGCGATAACCGCGGTTTGAATGCTATAAGCGTAGCCGGGAATCGTTTTAGGGAAGTCTTGAGGCACAAAATACTTTGTTTCAAGTGGTGTATCTACCGTGGCCACTTCAAGTGCCATCTGCGCCAGCTCGGTCAACTCCGTCAAATCAATCTCTGCAGGACTGTTTTTGTACTCCGGGGTGCCGGGCGGTCGCTCCAGAACGAGCGTATTCAGACTAAGACTCGCTTCCAAGAACTCACTGATCGCGATATCAAAATATCGACGCTCTTCGCCTTGAACATCTTTTTGCCGCATAGCGTAGGCAAAACGACTCATGATTTCCAAATGTGAAGACAAGACCTCATGGATTGAGGAGTTGAGCGAATCTTTGTCAGATATCGAGCGTGTGAACGAGCTCATGAGCCCTTCGCTTTGATTGCGGTATCTCACGTAACGGAGAGTCGTTAACAATAGGACGAGAGCAAGCGCTGCTGGCAGAAACGATCGCAACACCTGTGACTCATCTGCCGGTGCTGAGCGGAACTGTCGATAGACGTCTGTGGGCTGGTAGAGGCTGTAAGCCAGTCCACCAATATCTGTACTGAATACTGTTTGATAGTTCACGGGCTCTGCTGAAAATGCGTCGTCACAGTCGAGAGCCCCTTTGCCCACTTCCCATACGGTCTGACAGACGTCCGTTCTGGCGTCAAAACTGATAACGCGCATCGGTGTCACACCACCGGCCATCTGTTGGCCAATAAGATCAATGCTCTCGTGGAGATCGTTGAACCCTGCTCGCACCGAGAGATACCAGGATGAGAAGTTCTCACTTCCATCAAGAATCAATCGAGTATTAACCAGCACAGGTTGCGCATCTGTAATTAGCAGCACAGGATCAGATTCGACATTGTAGATTTCATAGTGGGAGCTAAACAGCTCCGCCTTGCTCAGATCTACGTGTGCAAAAAGTGGTGTATTCGACGGATCAATTTCACCGAGATTGGCGATGCTAGGATATCGGCCGCGCAGGACCAGGTTACCCTGAACCGTCTGTTCGGTCAGAAACACCTCAACAAAGTCATAGCGAGGATTTCGCAACATGAAACCCAGTTGCGCGAACGCGGCTATCAGTCGCGCGCCACGTTCCTCGTTGGTCGGCAGGGTCTGGACATCCGAAATGTTATGCAACGCATACATCAAGGCACTTTGAACATCTCTGCCTAGTAGATCTCGCATACCTTCGCGCCGCGATGCATCAACCTCAAATCCACGAACAAACTGCTCTTGGGCCGTTTTTTCAGCATCGATAAGACGAGACGTGACGTCCCACACTAATGCGGCGAAAACCGTCAACGGTACGACAACTAACCATCGGCGAAAGCGGTTCATACTAGTCATTTGGTGATATGTCTCATCATCCAGAAAATATAGCTCGTGGTGGCTAGCTTTTTAAAAAAACAAGCATCGAAAGCTACAAAACAGACGCTCCGTAGCCTCATTGAGTTGTTTTTAAAACGGGTGACCATGGCGTGATCGCATATTAAACCAGATTACGAACGATAACGACCGACGACAGTCCAATCCACAGGGTGTTAAAAGCCACCATCGTTGGCAGTAGCTTGCGCTCAGAGAACCAGATGAGAAGAGCCGATGTCAGCAAGGTAACAATGTGCAGCTCCCATATTTCCTTTTGCCAGATGAGGCCGGGCAGGATCACCGCTGCCTTCGCTAGCCAGGCTAAGGCCTCAACGACGTTGTAGTTGACCCAATACCCGTCCACCAACCACAACCGTTAGCTGTTGGCG
>CACCPA010000040.1 GCA_902547755.1 Halieaceae bacterium
GAACGAGATAATTAAAAACTCGGCGCTGGCGTCTCTAAGGGCTTCGGTTAGATTTCCTTGTCCGCGTGCTGACAGATCAAATCGATCCAGCGCCCGTGTCATCAATACATAGGTATTGGCGTCAAAGCGGCCGACAAACTGACTCCCTTGATACCGAAGGTAGCTTTCAACCTGGAAAACGGGTTCCTCGTCGTCCTCGGGGTCAAAACTTCCCTGTCGTAATTCACGCCCAAAGCGATCGGTCATCTTGTCGGCGGACATATAGGTGAGGTGACCCACCATACGCGCCAGTGCCATGCCCTGCGCCGGGTTGGAAGCGGCCTCCAAGTAATTTCCATCGTGCCACTCAGGGTCTGAAAATATTGCTTGTCGAGCAATCTCATTAAACGCGATGTTCTGTGCGGTAAGACCTGGTGCGGCAGCAATAGCGACACAGTGCGACACCCAGTCTGGATACCGGACCGACCATTCCAGCGCCTGCATACCCCCTAAACTGCCGCCGATGACCGCTGCCCAGTGCTGAATATTCAGGTGCTCAGCCAGTCGTTTCTGAGTTTCGACCCAGTCTGCCACGGTGACTTGGGGGAAGTGAGATCCCCAGGGTTCACCTGTTGCAAGGCATACACTGTTGGGTCCGGTGGAGCCATCGCAGCCACCAATGTTATTGGGGCACACCACAAAAAAGCGATTGGTATCAATGGGCTTGCCCGGACCAATCACAGTGTCCCACCACCCTGGCGTGGTGTCGTTCTCGGAGTGAAGGCCTGCCGCGTGGTGGTTTCCTGAAAGCGCATGGCATACTAGCACGGCGTTGCTTCCGTCAGCGCAAAGCTCGCCGTAGGTTTCGTAGATTAGTTCGAACCCATCAAGTACCTCACCGGATTCGAGATACAGGGCCTCGGGGAAGTGCGCGTGCTGCGGGCTCACTATGCCGACACTGTTGTCAAAGGGATGTTGCGCCATTGCCACTAGATGCCTATTACGTATTTGGCTATAAGCCCAACAGCTGCAGCCATGTGTCCCAAGGAAACGCGGATAACATTTAGAGCTATGAATAGAATAATCGGCGAGAAATCCAGTCCACCCATGGGCGGTAAAACCCGTCTCAACGGCGCCATGACAGGCTCCGTGAGCTCCCAAATAAACTCGACAGCGGGGTGTGAGCTTTGCGGTGCTAGGAAGCTCACTACGATCATTGCAATGACACTGTAGAAGATGATGTTGACCAAAAGGGACGCACAGCCTACGGCAGCCCAAATTAGCGCTTGTAAAACATTGAAAGCATCCAACCGACCCTCGAATGCGAACATCAGTGCGATAAACATCACTTGTATCAGTAACAGTGCGAGTAGCGCGCCGGGGCTGAACCGATTACCGCTTGGCAATAGACGTGACATGGGTAGCACAATGACATTAGTCAGGCGCCTGAGTGTCATTGATATGGGGTTGTAACCACTCACCCCGCTCAGCTGAGCAAGGAATCGCACCGCGATGAGGAGCATGGCAAGGCTGAAGAGTGGCTGAACGATGGTCATGCCGATATCGATTAACGCGCTGTTCATAAACCAAACTCCTTGCTTAGTTCCACCGAGCGACGAGCGGCTGCTTGTGTTGCCTTGGCTACGATGCCCCGAATATCGGATGCCTCAAAGGCCTGAATGGCTTGCTCGGTCGTACCCCCGGGACTTGTGACATTCTTGCGCAGTGTCGCCGCATCATCGCTGCTGAGACTCGCGAGTCGCGAAGCGCCCAGCGCAGTTTGAAGGGCGAGTTTACGAGCACTCTCACCGTTCATACCAAGGGCAATGGCGGCGTCTGTGAGGCTTTCAATAAACAGGAAGAAATACGCCGGCCCGCTGCCAGATATGGCCGTTATAACATCGAGGTCGGACTCGTTTTCGACCCATACACACTGCCCCACACTCGACATGACGCGCTCTGCGAGTGCTTTGCCCTCAGCTGAGCCCGCCTCTGTACTGGCGTAAAGCCCGGTCATTCCCTCGCCAACGAGGGCGGGGGTATTGGGCATGCAGCGAATGATGTGTCCGATATCTGAAAGGCCGAGCAGCGAAGCCAGCGATTCAGCATTGATACCAGCAACGATCGATAGAACTAACGAGTGAGTCCCCAGCTGTCCCGCCAGGGGTTGCAGCGCGGCTTTGGTCATTTGTGGCTTGATGGCAAGTACGATTAAGTCAGCCAATAGCGCCTCGCCCAGGGCACTATCGAATACATGTTCGATACCTGCTTGACGCGCGTTGTCTTGCGCCGCGGCCGAGGGGTCTACTACCGAGAGGTTGGCGGCGGTGAATCCACTGTCGAGCAGCCCACCATAAATGGCACGGGCCATATTGCCACCACCGATAAAGGTAACCGTAGGTTGAGTCACGCGCTGTTTCCCCTGAAGTCGTTCCTAAGTATACCGCGCGCCGAAGATATCTGTGCCAATTCGGACCATCGTGGATCCCTCGGCGATCGCCGCTTCCATATCCGCCGACATTCCCATCGATAGCTCTGTCATTTCTACGGGCAAGCCCTCCGTCTTGAGCAGACCTGCGATTCGTCCAAACTGCTCGCGTTGGCGAGAGAGCTCTGAGCACGGGGCGGGAATGGCCATGATCCCCCGAAGGTCGAGTCGATCGAAGTTATGAACAGCAGTTGCTAGCTCGAGTAATCCATCGCTTGAGATAACGCCAGATTTACTTGCTTCAAACGGAATATTCATCTGAATGCAGACCTTGAGCGGTGCTCTCTCTGCGGGCCTTTGTGCGTTTAACCGCTGGGCAATTTTGAGTCTGTCTACAGAGTGGATCCAATCGAAGTGTTCCGCGACCTGCCGCGTTTTATTAGATTGTAATTGCCCGAGAAAATGCCAGGTAATGTGCAGATCGCTGCACTGGATGCACTTATCGACCGCCTCTGTGACGTAGTTTTCACCGAAATCCGAAATGCCGGCATGAAATGCTGCTCGGACGTCCTCGACCGGCTTTGTTTTACTCACGGCGATCAAACGAATGTCACCTGCCACACGATTTGCTGTGCTTGCAGCAGAGGAAATTCGGCTTTTGACCTGTGATATGTTGCTATGTAACTCAGTGTGATCCATGGTTGTATTTTACATGGGTGTTTCCCTTGCAGGAATCAAATAAATATTAGCGGCCGTTCTGTAACCAGCTTTCCAAAATGATCGAAGCGGCGAGATCGTCAATGGGGTGCGCGGCATAATCGCCTTTATGCCCCATCTCGCGGGCCCGAGACTTAGCCTCTTTGGAGCTGAAACGCTCGTCATGCAGCCAAACGTGGAGTTGCAAGCGGCCATTCAACTGTCTTGCAAAGCGCAAGGCCTTCTCGGAAAGCTCTGTAGCCTGCCCTGACTCGTCGATCGGGTTGCCAACGACGAGGCTATCAGGCTGCCATTCTTCTATTAGCGCAATGACGGCGTCCCAATTGGGCTTGCCATTGTTGGCGGACAGAATCGTCAGTGGACGGGCCTCCTTTGTGAGGTTGTTTCCAACCGCTACACCAATATTCGACAGCCCGAAATCAAAGCCCAAAAGTGTAGAGGCTGAACTCACCTAGCTATGCCCCGCCTGCTGCGTCATTAGATGAATATCAATACCAAGCAACTTTCCCGCAGCAGCGAACTTCTCCGGCACCTGCGTATTGAATAGGACATCTCGGCTTGCCGGAGTGGTCAGCCAGCTATTCTCCGCAATCTCCTGCTCGAGCTGCCCAGCAGACCAGCCCGCGTAGCCCAGTGTCACCACATGCTGATCAGGACCCGTTCCTGAGGCAATATCAACCAGCACATCTTTTGATGTTGTCAGCCAGACATCATCATTTACCTTCAGCGTCGCATCGTAGGTGACGCCCGGCGAATGAAGAACGAACCCCCGATCTACTTTCACCGGGCCTCCCGCCAAAACGGCAACCTCATCGTGACTCAGTAGCGGCTGGATGTTCAGGTGCTCGAAAATATCGGCGAGCTGAAGATCTAATACTTTGTTTATCACGATGCCCATCGCACCTGCTTCACCATGCTCACAAATATAGGTG
>CACCPA010000041.1 GCA_902547755.1 Halieaceae bacterium
CGGTCGCCGCCGCATCGATGATATTGACGTAACGCGGTGTGGTAGCGTCGTCACCGGTCTTTGGGACCACGGGCGTTCCTGTTTCAGGCTCGATAAGCTTGGCCATCATCAAGCCACCTGGCGCTGCCATGAAGCTCGCGGTTACGAGGTATTCCAGGGGAATTCCGAGAGCCACGTAACCCGCCATCACCGAGCCAGCAATGGTGGACAGGCCACCGACCATAACAGCAAACAACTCGGATCGAGTCATCGCGGGGATGAACGGTTTTACAACCAATGGAGCCTCCGCCTGACCCACAAAAATATTCGCTGCAGCGGACATGGACTCGGCGTGACTAGTGCCCAGAAAGCGACGCAACCCGCCACCTAGGATTCGCACCACCCACATCATGACACCCAAATGATAAAGGACCGCAATGAAGGCACTAAAGAAGACCACTACGGGAAGCACGTTGACAGCGAAGACAAAGCCAATAGGTCCGTCGTAGGCCGCTAGTTGGCCAAACATAAAATCAATGCCAGCTCGCGAGTAGCTCAGCAGCGAACCAATGACGTCGGCGGCAGCGCTGAGCGCGCGGTTACCCCAGGACGTGAAGAGGGCAATGCCACCGACGATAAACTGAATGGCAAACGCCATTCCGATCGTTTTCCATGCCACCGCCTCTCGATTCGACGACACCGCGTAAGCGAAGGCCACAATAGCAAGCATGCCGAGGACACTGTGCATCGTAATTTCCGGAAGTTGTGTGACGCCACGATACCGACATTTGCGCAGTCATCCAAATGAAAACAGCGGCTATACACGGTGTTTTTGAGGCAGCGAGGCCAGACCCCAGCTTCTCGGCACACCAAGGCATTGAGAGATACGGATTAGTCGAGATTTCGAGACGACGCGATTTGGTCCTATGCGTGTTGTGCAACGATCGGATGCGTCGGAAACACTGGGCGAATGAGCGGCTTACGAAACGTCGAGGCAAGGCCCTGCTCACTGATCATTGCCATGATCATCACGCTAACCACAAAGACAGGTCGTGTCGTAGTGACCGCAGACCGGGTCACACCATGGCGCCCACAGAATAGAAAAGAACAGAAACCACCACGCTGAAGGTAATCGTTGTGCTGGCGCTTTCGAGGATGGCGGGTAACTTCGCCCTCATGATGTCGTACTCCAATAACTATGTTACTTACTAATACGACATATGTTACATTTTCACTCAAAAAAAATAACAACAATGAGTGTTAATTTTTCTTTATATTCATATTTTTACAAAAATACATTCCTATAAGTTATTTTGAACCGGCAGGCAACTTGGTTGCAAGCCATAAAAAAGGCGCCTTTCGGCGCCCACATAACTCGATAAGATTTTAAAAATTATACTTTACCCCTATCTTCATTTCCCACAGGGATACTCCACCATTACGCGATTGGTACTGGTTATTATCAATCTGATCTTGTGTCACCCCGTATGGGAATGACACCTTGTAGAGTACACCCCACTCGTCATTAAGTAAGTTGGTGACGTTGTCGATGACGAACCAAGCTTGAGCCCTGTGATCACTCGCAAACGCCGGTAATTCCTGCGTTATTTTAAGGTCAGCCTTCGTCCAAGAATCACCCTCCTTATCGTTGCGTGTCCCCGGTTCCACCAAAACATTTTCCTTAAATCCTAGGTAGGGAGTGAAGCCATAGGCTCCAATGGTTCCCCCTCCCGTGCTAAGGGTCAAACTATACGGATATCCAGAGTTCGCCTGCGCAAACAGAGAAAACCGTGTACTGTAATTACCAATGATCTCAGTACTGTAGTTTAGAACACTCGTAAATCGGTGCGTCATACTATAGTTAGATCTCGACAGCACTTCCTCCTCTGGATCAAAGAAGGCCCTATTAGTGTAATTCGAGTAAGCCACAGACGACGTCATCGGATTAACATCGCGAGCATCCGTGTAGGCATATCCAGCGCGCATACTCAAACCGTTTTCAAACTCTTTGAATACACTAACCGCCAGAGACTCAGACTCGTTACCCACTGAGCTATTGGTGAGCACAAAACTCGGCATTCTTACTGAGTCGTAGTCCGGATACCCATCCTCGGTAACTCCGACCTGCTCAAGGTCGCCGTGCTTATAAATAGCGGTATCTTTTCCTCTGGTAACTTGCGCGTCCGCCACTATCAGATAGCCAGCGTCAGTTTCCCAACTCAGGCTCAGAGCGTATTTCCAGTCAGACGGCGTATCGAACTCTGGATCCATTAATACTATTTCAAAATTGCTTCCTGAGCCGCTTGCGACGGTTTCCTGTAGGTAAGTCGGCACACCCCATCCCGGCCCGCAAACAGGCACGCCCGATTCGCAAAGTGTGTATTCGAGAGCGAAAAGATCTATGTCTCCTCTGTCGGACGTTTGCACCGCTGATGTGTTGGTGTTTGAGTACACGTTTGAATACCAAACGTTTGGGTTTCCGCCTGAGAATAAACCAATGCCACCGCTCAGCTGCATCGAATCACTGAGGTCATAGGTAAAACCCAGTCGCGGCATCAACAAATCCATGCCATCCACATTCGCTGTGTTTGGATACCCGTATTCCTGAAGGAAATCTGAATTCAGCGCTGGCTTATCACTAGTCTCGTAATAATCATAACGAAGTCCATAGCTTACACTGAGATCCGAATTTACTTGCCATTCGTCCTCAATGTAAAACGTGTTAATTGCATAACCCCACTCCGCCGCGGTCTCGAGTTCATTCCCGCTAAACGCGTTTCCGTAGTAAATTCGATCTGCTATCCCCGCTTCGAAATTATCAATTCCATCGAACCGAACCTCGGTATCTACATGCTGATAGAACAGATTATACATATCGTTGGTGTCACGCTCGTATCCGACGGTAATTCTGTGGTCCTCGAGAGAGTAGTAGCCTCGAGCAACAAACTGCTCAATTTCCCAATTTAAGCTGTTCGCCTGACGGCTATCATCCTGGCCGAGGTAGACATCAACGTCCGACAACTCAATTCGAAACTCAGCGAACTCATTTCCAGAGACCGCTTGTTGCAGAAAATCGACGTCACTGAAAGAGTATCTTATCTCCGTCTCAAAGTTGTCCGTCCAGCTTGAGTACAAATTTAGGACATAGCTCGTCAACTCAGCGCCTCGTTTATAAAAGTGCCTGCTAAACTCAAATTCGTTTGGAGCACCGTCTGACGGCGAGAAGTTGAAGGAGTCATTGTACATGTAGGTCATTGATAATCGCTGAGTGTTAGTAGCATACCAATCAATCTTGGCAAGGTACTTCTCATCCTCAAAATCAAATGCTTCGGCTACTGAAGTGCCTGGTTCATACTGGTATACATCTCTGGCGATTTGGGCAATTCGATCAAGTTCAGCCTGAGTAACTAGCACTTCATTCACCGCGCCCGAGCCAAGTGCGCCGCGAGAATTAATATCAGCCCCGTCATACTTTTCGTAGTTGACATAGAAAAACAGCTCGTCTTCTATTAATGAACCACCGAGCTCAAAACCCGCCTTAGACTCCGTGTAAGCTTGCTGAGCAATGCTGTCGCCCTCTAATTTATCTCCCCTAAATTGATCGCTGGCATACTCATAAAAAGCAGAACCGAACATGTCATTCGCGCCCTGCTTCGTAACCGCGTTAATGTTACAAGCAGAGAAACCACCATAAACTACGCTCATCGGGGCAAGCTCAACCGCGACATTAGACAGGGCGTCATAGGAAAACGGCATACGTTGCGTTGGATATCCATTGGAATTCAAGCCG
>CACCPA010000042.1 GCA_902547755.1 Halieaceae bacterium
GTCAATTAAACGCCAGTTATCTTCGGCATTGGCAAGTTATCCAGCATCATTTCGGTCTTCTCTGGAAGCTCACCAACCCCTAGCGACACCGACACCAATAGAAAGGTACCAATAACGGCCCAACGCCGGCGCCGACCCGTGAGTCCAACACGCTCCATGACCGCCAACAAAGGCTCCGCCATTATGAAGGCCGCGATTATCGTAATGGCCCCACCAAGATACGGATCGTTACCCCAGAAAGTGTGAACAAAGCCCGAGCAAAAGAGTCCTACGGCGGCCAACAGGTTAATCACATACTGCATACCCACTCCCACTCGGTATCAAATCCAGTCATCCAGTGGCGCAGTCTTGTCCGATTGAACGTCGCCTGTATTGATAACACCCTTGGGCTCAACGATAAGGACCTTTGCCTCTGCGGATGCCCGCGGACGATGCGGCACTCCCTTGGGAACAACTAACATCTGACCTGCCTCGAGCTCGACTGTACCGTCCTGAAAATCAATCAGTAACGTACCTTCCAAGACGATGAATGTTTCATCTGTGTCCTGATGGTCATGCCAAACAAAATCACCCTCGAATCGTACCAACTTGAATTGGTAGTCATTCATCTCTGCCACCACTTTGGGTGACCACTGCTCGGTGAAACAATCAAACTTCTCAGCGAAGCTTATGGGCACGGGTGTTTTGTTCATGAAGCGATGCCTCTACCTAAGAAACACAAAAGGCTTTGAACCACTGTTGCTTTGATAACTCAAAGACCGCTTTACTGTCAGATTCGTTGTGACTGAAGACTGCACCCAACTTCTTAACGGCCGCGATGGATCGGTAATTTTGAGGTCCGATATCAAAAAAGACCCGGTCAACGATGTTGAATGCGCGCAATAGCATCGCCTCTTTTATCTCCCGATTCGCTGACGTGCCCCAGAACTCTCGAGCAATGAAGGTGTAGCCAATCCTGATACACCGATTGGCTTCGTCGTATCCATAAAATCGCGAGGAGCCGGTAGCCCGTCCATTGGGCTTCTTTCTTATTACAAAACAACCCAAATCATTTGCAAGGCCACTCTGAAAAAAGCGCTGAAATTTGGAACGTTGCCACCGATCAGCTTCTGGATGCTGCTCCCACAACAGGGGATCACTGGCTACCGCAAATAAGGCATCGAAGTCACTTGGGGTTAATAGTTCGAGAGAGAAGTGTTCGGTCTGCAAGGGGAGTCTGAAAACCAATCCATCCTCTGCAACCGAACCCGCGTCAGCAGACATGGTCAGTCGCCGTGTAACTCTGCAATTAGCTTTGCCGCCTGCGCTCTAACCAGATCAGCGTCCGGACCGATCAACGTCATGTGGCCAAGCTTTCGGCCTTTTCGTACAGCCTTTCCATACGTCTGAATCAGCGTACGAATAGGGCCCTGTGGCATATGTGACGGGAGATCATCATTGAGAAAATTTACCATCGAAGCAGATTCGGTAAATGAAGGCTTGCGCACCGGCTCGCCCATGACGCAACTCACATGTTGAGTGAATTGATCTACCCCAACAGCGCCAATAGTCCAGTGGCCCGTATTGTGCACCCGAGGGGCAATTTCATTAACGATTAGTTCGCCGTCGGTAAGGAAAAACTCGATGGCCAAAACACCCACATAGTCCATGGCATCGACTAAGCGTTTGGCATAGTCAGCGGCTAAATCGGCCAATGTTGTATCGATACCAGATGGCACATAACTGCCAATCAAAATGCCGTCGCGCATGGCATTCTCGGTCATGGGGTAGCAAGCCGTGTTGCCTCGCCGATCTCTTCCAATGATGATCGCGTACTCACGATCGATGGTAATTTCGGCTTCGGCAATAACAGGATAAGCGTCCGCGGGGATGACCTCCCGGGTGTTTTGATCAACACGCCATTGCCCACCACCATCATAGCCGCCTAAGGTTCGCTTGCAGCGGGCGTGTTGTCCTGGAAGCGCATCTAAGGCCGACTCAAGTTGATCGGGGTTGGATACAAGGGACCAGGGTGAGGTGGGTATATTGAGCTCATCGAGCATCGCCTTTTGCGTATCGCGCTCCCTCAACGTCACTAAGGCATCATAGTTGGGTGCCAAACCAACGTTGGCTGCTTTGCGCAGCATATCGTCGGGAAGGCTCTCTCTTTCGACCGTAATTGCGTCACAGGCAGCTAAGAATTCATCCAGCTGATCTGGATAGTAGATTGGGCCAAGGCCAACAACGACCGGTGTCTCATCAACACAGAGATAGGACACGCTAAAGCCCAGTCGATTCGCTGCTTCACCCAGCATCTGGCTCAGCTGACCACAACCAATAATGCCAAGGCGACCCTTTGTCATTTGCGCTATCGCTTTCAGTCGAAGGGGTTAACAGGGACAGCCGAAGCTTGCGCATCCCGGTAATTGTCCAAAGCATCGCGAATGGCCACATCATCATTGACCAGCATCGCTGCAGCAAACAACGCCGCATTGACGGCACCGGGCTTGCCAACCGCAAACGTTGCGACCGGCACGCCCTTGGGCATTTGAACAATCGACATTAGGGCATCAATACCCTGCAGCACAGTGGCATCAACCGGCACACCCAATACCGGGACCGGTGTCATCGCAGCCGCCATACCTGGAAGGTGCGCAGCTCCACCAGCACCAGCAATAATGGCCTTTAAACCACGATCACGAGCTGATTTTGCGTACTTATACAAACGGTCAGGAGTGCGATGAGCCGAGACAACCTTTGTCTCATATTCAACGCCCAGCTCAGCCAATGTCTGAGCCACATTCTCCATCACACCCCAATCGGAGCGTGACCCCATGATGACGCCAACAACGGGATTTGCCATGCATTTCCTCACTTGGCGTCGCAAATTCGGTGCGCCAGAAAATGGAAACCGGCGAGTATACCTGAGAACACCTCAGGGTCCAGCCAGAAAGCGGTCAAAAAGCAGGGAGGGTGATACCCCAAAAAGGGAGACTCAGCCTATACGTCAACTGTTTTTATTGAGGTTGACCACTGAGACCGTGGCGAGAAGGGCGAGCAAAAACAACGTGTATTGCCTGTCGTCAACCAGAGCGACCACGAGTAAGGCCGTCGCCCAAAGGATGGATTGACTGACCATTAGCTTGTTTTTCATTTCAGGGCTTACTCAACGGTCATTGACCAGAACAGAACAGACATTTGGGTCTCTATCCTGAAATCCCTTATGAAATGACATGTAGAAACGTCGAAAGTTCTAGTTCAATTTGATCCAGCATATTTAATTTTTCTGCCCTGAGAGTCAGTGAACTCACCAAAACAAACAATGATAAAATCTACTAACGCCCATATGCCCAGTCCGCCAATAGTAAACACCATCAAAAACCCTGACATTATTTTACCGCAGTAAAATCGATGTACTCCAAACACGCCGAGTACAAAACAGAGCGTTGCTACAAGTAAGAAATTCTTATCACTTACTGCTGTCTGATTCACCTTATACCCCTTGTTTTATGTCGATTCTGTCCTACTCAACCGTCATTGAGTGTTTTCGTTTGCAGAATAAATTTCTTGTAGAAATTTATGTATTTTTTATCCATATATAAATTATAAAATAATTTAATTTGTAACCTTTACTTCCCATCATAATAATGATAAGTTTACGTTACATATTTTATTTGGAGAGGTTTATGGTAGATGCAGATGTAG
>CACCPA010000043.1 GCA_902547755.1 Halieaceae bacterium
GCTTTAAGGAGTTTTTTATGACCACTGCCATCGATTTAGCAACGTTTTCTGACTACAAAGTCGCTGACATCACGCTCGCCGAATGGGGTCGCCGTGAACTGGCGATTGCAGAGACCGAAATGCCTGCGCTGATGACGCTGCGCGAGCGTTTACGTGATGAGCAGCCCCTTGCAGGCGCGAAAATTCTCGGCTGTATCCACATGACTATTCAAACGGGTGTTCTAATTGAGACGCTGGTCGATTTGGGTGCCGAGGTCCGTTGGTCAAGCTGCAACATTTTCTCTACTCAGGATCACGCCGCCGCCGCAATTGCTGCCATGGGTATTCCTGTCTTCGCATGGAAGGGCGAGACAGAGCCAGAGTACGAGGGGTGTATAGAGCAGACCATCCTACAGGACGGTAAGCCCTGGGAAGCGAACATGATTCTCGATGATGGTGGCGACTTGACAGCCATGCTGCACGAGAAATACCCCGATATGCTCGAGCGAATTCATGGCATCACTGAAGAAACAACCACAGGCGTGCATCGACTGTATGACATGCTCGAGGATGGATCGCTCAAAGTACCGGCGATCAATGTGAACGACGCCGTCACAAAGTCAAAAAATGACAATAAATACGGCTGCCGCCACAGTTTGAATGACGCGATCAAACGAGGCCTCGACCACTTGTTGGCTGGTAAGCGCGCTTTGGTCCTTGGCTATGGAGATGTAGGCAAGGGGTCAGCGCAATCGCTTCGCCAAGAGGGCATGATTGTCCGCGTGACCGAGTGTGATCCTATTTGCGCCATGCAAGCCTGCATGGATGGTTATGAGGTTGTCTCGCCTTTCATTAACGGTGTGAATGACGGCACTGATGCATGCATTGACACCCAATTGCTGGGACAGACGGATCTATTGTGTTCCGCAACAGGCAATGTTGATGTCTGTAATGCGGCGATGCTGCGCGCACTCAAGCCTGGTGCAGTCGTGTGTAACATCGGCCACTTCGATAATGAAATCGACACGGCTTACATGCGCGAAAACTGGGAGTGGGAAGAGGTCAAGCCTCAGGTACATAAGATCTACCGTGATCGCGATACCAACGACCACTTGCTGCTGCTTGCTGAAGGTCGTCTTGTGAACCTGGGTAATGCGACAGGTCATCCATCGCGCATTATGGACGGCTCCTTTGCAAATCAGGTACTTGCCCAGATCCACTTGTACGCAAAGCGATTTGCCGATCTTTCTGTGGCTGACAAAGCCGGAGCCATCACCGTAGAGGTGCTGCCTAAGCATCTCGATGAGCAAGTCGCGGCGCTGATGGTAGAAGGGTTTAGCGGGGTTATAACCAAGCTAACTGATCAGCAAGGTGATTACATTGGTGTGAGCGTTGACGGCCCCTTCAAGACCGACAGCTACAAGTACTAAACCTTCGAACTCGGTAGCTGTTAAGCTTCCGCACTATGCGCAGCTACCGAGTTTACTCATCACGGCCCCTCACGGTTGACGAGCAGTGCGATCTTGATGATCGTGCCAGTCGCCATCTCGCCCGGGTGTTACGAGTAAAACCGGGTGAGCGGCTGTCTGTGTTCAACGGAGACGGCAACAACTATCAAGGTGCCATCGTCTCCGCCAGCAAACATCAGGTATCGGTACTTATCGACGGCATCGAGCCAGCAGAGACTGAGTCGTCTTTGAACACCTGTCTGGCCTTAGCTGTGTCTAAAGGCGATCGATTTGAGTGGGCCATTAAAAAGGCTACAGAGCTTGGCGTTACGACTTTTGTACCCATCCTGAGCCAACGCGTTGATGTACGTCTGTCGCCCGAGCGTTGGCAAAAGAAGCAGGAGCACTGGCAGCAAATAGTCATCAGCGCCTGTGAGCAAAGCGGTCGTGCCGTTGTTCCCAAGGTAAAAGAGCCGACAACTCTGTCCCAGTGGCTGTCCTGCGTTGAGGCTGACTGCAAGTTGGTGTTGGACCCTGAGGCAGCACCCAGTGCATTGCATGATCAACCGGCAAGCATTGCCCTGCTGATTGGGCCAGAGGGTGGCCTGGCTCGCTCGGAGCTAACACTGGCATCGGAGAATGGCTTTTCTGCCATGCGGTTGGGCCCCCGCGTATTGAGAACCGAGACAGCACCACTGGTCGCCCTTAGTGTCCTAGGCGCGCGTTGGGGCGATATAAACGCTTGAACCGGAACCGCCCTCGAATCAGAATCTCGAGAGCAAACATCGTTCGTGAGTGAATACAGCATGGCATTACGTATCGGGGTTTTAATGGACCCCATCGCCACTATCAATACAAAAAAAGACACAACGCTCGGCCTGCTTCGAGCAGCGAGTGCTGCAGGTCACCAGCTCACCTACCTTGAACAGGCTGATCTCACTGTTAGGAATGGTGAAACCATGGCCTCGCTGCGGCCACTGGTGGTTTATGACGATGACACCGCTTGGTACGCAATGGGCGAACGGTACGACGCATCGCTGTCGGCGCTTGATGTGGTTCTGATGCGCAAAGACCCGCCCTTTGACATGGAGTTTTTCTACACAACTCAGCTACTTGAGGATGCTGAAAGACGCGGCACTCTGATTGTCAACCGATGCGCGAGCCTTCGAGACTGCAATGAGAAGCTATTTGCGACGCAATTCCCAGAGTGCTGCCCGCCCTTATTGGTATCCCGAGATCCCACCGCACTTAAGGCTTTTTACGCTGAGCACGGCGATGTCATTTTCAAGCCTCTTGACGGCATGGGCGGACAGTCCATTTTTCGTGTCAAAGAAAACGACCCAAACCTCAACGTTATTCTGGAGACACTGACTGATGATGGTGGTGTAACCATCATGGCGCAGCAATACCTGCCTGCGATCAAAGACGGTGACAAGCGCGTGTTGATCATTAACGGTGAAGCGGTTCCCTTCTGCCTTGCGCGGCTGCCGATGGCCGGCGAAAACCGAGGCAACCTTGCCGCTGGGGGCTCTGGTATTGTGCAACCGCTGACAGATCGCGATCGCTGGATTGCCGAACAGGTAGGTCCGACGCTTCGCGAGAAAGGATTACTATTTGTAGGCCTCGATATCATTGGCGACTATCTCACCGAAATCAATGTCACCAGCCCAACCTGCATGCGCGAAATCGACCGAGCGAAGAACACACAAATCGCTGAGCAGCTCATCGCGTGTATCGAGAGAGAAGTCTCGGAGTCGCGTGGTCGTTAAGTATGACGTTTCTGGCAACATGCCAGTGGCAACGGGTGTGTCCCTGCTACTGCACGGTATGCTGGCCATTGCTATTTCAACGTCGCCGATCAACTCAGCCCTGGCGCCCCAATCGATAGCCGTTACGGTAACACTGACCCAGAGCAAAACGGCCCTCACCGACGCACAGCACATTGCCAGCGAGCATCAACTTGCACGACCGGGCGAGTTACTTGAAAGTGTTCGAGAATAGCGGGCCTCTGCAAGTCTCGCCATGATGAAGACAGAGGCGCTCGAGAGTCTCAACGCGGCAGACATGGCGGCGGAGGTCGAGCGGCTCCAAGGTGAGCTGAACCAGG
>CACCPA010000044.1 GCA_902547755.1 Halieaceae bacterium
CTGGCTGCCGAGCGTGGAGCCTATTCAAGCTACGACGGTTCGCTATGGAGCCAGGGTATTTTCCCGATTGATTCGTTGAACATGTTGATCGAGCAGCGTGGGTCCGATTACATCTCGGTCAACCACGACAGCACCATGGACTGGGATGCACTCAGAGGCAAAGTCGCTGGGCAAGGCATGCGCAACTCGAATGTGATGGCGATTGCGCCAACGGCAACTATTGCCAACATTACAGGCGTGTCTCAATCCATCGAGCCGACCTATCAAAACCTCTACGTGAAGTCGAACTTGTCGGGCGAATTTACCGTTGTGAACCCTCACTTGGTATGTGACCTCAAAGAGCGCGGTTTGTGGGACACGGTCATGGTCAACGACCTTAAGTACTACGATGGCAGCGTACAAGCCATCGATCGTATCCCGACCGATCTGAAGGCGAAATATGCGACGGCGTTCGAGGTTGAACCACGCTGGTTAGTCGATGCAGCAAGTCGACGACAGAAGTGGATCGACCAAGCTCAGTCGCTGAACTTGTATATCAATAATGCAAGTGGAAAGAAGTTGGACGTGACGTACCGAATGGCTTGGTATAACGGTCTGAAAACAACATACTACCTGCGATCGCTCGCTGCCACGGGTACTGAGAAGTCCACGGTCAACACCGGTCAGCTCAACGCCGTATCGCAGCAAGCAGCCGCTGCAGCACCAGTGCAACCCGCACCGGTTCCCGCGGCCTGCTCGCTCGACGATCCAGATTGTGAAGCCTGTCAGTAACCAAATAAGTTAAAGGAGTTAACGATGCTTAATTGGGATGAATACAACGTGGCCGAGGGCGATGCGCCCGTAGCAGCACCGCAGCAACAAGCACCGGTTCAACCCGAAGCGGTTAACAAGGCGCTAGAAACACTCAACCAGGAAGAGGCAGCTTCTGCACCTGCAACGGATCAGGTTAAAGCGGCGGCTGAAGCGGTAGCTAGTATTGATACTGCGCCGGGGCTCGAGGAGCTTGAGATGGGCGCATCGCGAATCTCTGTTGATGAGAAAGCGATGATTAACTGCCGAGCAGATCTCAACCAGCTGGTGCCGTTCAAGTACGACTGGGCATGGCAGAAGTATCTCGATGGCTGCGCGAACCACTGGATGCCGCAGGAAATTAACATGACGGCTGATGTGGCGACCTGGAAGAGTGAAGACGGTCTCACTGACGACGAACGCCGCATTGTGATGCGGTCGTTAGGTTACTTCTCAACCGCTGACTCGCTCGTGGCGAATAACTTGGTGTTGGGCATCTATCGACTCATTACCAACCCAGAGTGCCGCCAGTACCTCCTGCGTCAGGCATTCGAGGAAGCCATTCACACGCACGCCTACCAGTACTGTATTGAGTCACTGGGCATGGACGAGGGTGAAGTCTTCAACATGTACCGTGAAGTACCGTCCGTCGCTAAGAAGGCTTCATGGTCATTGAACAAGACCCAAGCGCTCTCAGACCCTAACTTCAAAACGGGCACCGTTGAGGACGACCAGCAAGTCTTGCGAAATCTGATCGGTTTCTATGGCGTCACCGAGGGGATTTTCTTCTACTGTGGTTTTACGCAAATTCTTTCAATGGGTCGCCGTAACAAGATGACCGGGGTTGCAGAGCAGTTCCAGTACATCCTTAGAGACGAGTCGATGCACCTCAACTTCGGCATCGATGTGATCAATCAGATCAAGCTCGAGAATCCACATTTGTGGACCGAGGAATTCCAGCAAGAAGCCATTCAGATGATTCTTGAGGGTACTGCGCTGGAAATCGAATACGCACGCGACACAATGCCACGTGGTGTACTCGGGATGAATGCCAACATGATGGAAGAATACCTGCAGTTCATTGCAAACCGTCGTCTGACTCAGCTTGGGCTGCCCGAACAGTTCCCAGGTGCTCAGAATCCATTCCCATGGATGTCAGAGATCATGGATCTGCGAAAGGAGAAGAACTTTTTCGAGACCCGTGTCATTGAGTATCAGACAGGTGGCGCTCTTAGCTGGGACTAATCTGTCGATAAACCTTAAAAAGCCCCGCACTAGCGGGGCTTTTTTTGTCTCAATAGGCTGTCACAGAGCCTCTGACTATTGAACTTCGAACTGATACCGTGGCAAGGCATCCATAATCGCACGTCCGTATCGCTTCGTGATGATTCGCCGATCCAATAGCGTGATAACACCTTCATCAGTTTCTGTGCGAAGCAGTCGACCGCAGGCTTGGAGTAATCTGAGAGACGCCGAAGGCACGGTGAGCTCCATAAATGGATTGCGTCCAGCGGCCTCAAGGAGCTCCGCGTGTGCAGCATCGATGGGGTCATCGGGTGCCGCAAACGGCAGCTTTGCGATAATCACGTGGCTGCAGTAGTCACCAGGTAAATCGACGCCCTCAGCGAAGCTGGCGAGTCCGAATATGATCGACGAATCACCGCGATCGATTCTCCTCCGGTGCTCCTGCAGTATTTCTGCTTTACTCATCTGCCCTTGAACAAGAAGCCGTGACTCATACGCGGGCTCGAGCGCCTCAACCAGTTCTTGTAACTGGCGCCTAGAGCTGAAGAGCACCAGCGTACCGCGATGACGCTCCAATAAGCTTGGAAACATATCGATCAACTCATCCGAATGCGCCGCGGGCTCGCTTGGATCAGTCGTCATTTCGGGCACGACAAACCGGCCCCGAGATGCTTCAAAGGGACTTTCAACCCGCGCTAACTTGGTCTCACTCGGTAAGCCGGTCTGCTGCATTAAATGATCAAAGGACCCCAGCGCAGTCAGAGTTGCAGAGGTCATTACCACCCCCGCGGCACGCTCCCAAACATGCTCAGACAGAATATCTCGCGCGTAAATCGGGCTGGCGTAGCACTCGATTGAGCTCTCGTCACCATAGTGCCGCATCCATCTTGCCCACGGGGTGCTCGATTCTTCATCAGACGAAGCATAGCTGTCCCATAGTGCGATCTGACCCTCAGCGCGTGCCAATATGACCTGCAGATCATTGAGATTACTCTCCCAGATCTCCCGCTGATCAGCGTCGCCCTCCTCCACCAAAGCCTCAATCAAACTAAGTACTGGTGAGAGCTTTTGCCGGTGCAGCCTCCAAAGGTCTCGAAGCGAGCGCGATGCATCGCGCAACTCTTCATCAACAACACCAAACGGGAAACGCAGGTCAGCGCGATCGTCGATACGCCCGCTTAACGCGTTCCAACACAGCGCATAGGTATCTCGGCTCGCTTGTATTAGGTCATCGGTACTAATGGATAGTGCCGACAAGGCTTCGGGACGC
>CACCPA010000045.1 GCA_902547755.1 Halieaceae bacterium
GAGATCTCCCCATGAAGCGCTTGGCAGAGAGAACCGTGTTTCTGACATCTGAAACAGCCCACTCAAGTGCCGCCGCACCTACCGTTACGCCGCCCTTGAAGTTAACTACGGAAGGTAAAAGTCTTGCGCCGGAGGCGTCGGCAATAACATCAGCGCCCTGCTCCGATTTGGTTGCTACGAGACTGTTGGTCGTACCCAAGTCGATACCAAGCCCCCGCTTGCGCTTGCGAGCAGCGTTATCAGTACTGTTGGGTTCTGAAATTTGAAGTAACACGATTCTTAGGCTGCCTGGCGTTGCGCCCTGACCAACTCATCGAGCAGCTTCTGCTGAAAGTGGAACTCAACCCACTTGGCACAAGCACCACCGATATCATCCCGGTCATAATGCGCAACAAAAGCATTTTGCGTTTCGCTGTAGGCAGCTTCGATGTCGGATACCAATGCGCTTGCTTCACTACTGGTCAATGAGTCGAAATCCTGAACCCGCTCACGAAACATCATTTGCTCAAAGAGAAAATCGGGCGATGCAGGTTGTCGTTCCAGCTCCTGAAGATCCACGCCGTGTAATTCGAGCAAATGTCCTGCTCGTCTGACGGCATGCTGCAGGACACCATAGGCTTCGTTCACATCAGCGGCTCGCTTGGCTGCTGCTCGCTGCTCGAACATTGCCGCACCTGCAAACTTGTCAGGGTGGCAAAGCACCATGAGTTGCTCATATCGAGCCTCGAGCGCCGCCTGGTCAATGGCAAAGTTCGGTGTCAGATCAAAGGACTGAAAATAGTTGGTCACGTGACCTCACAAACGTTTCTTGAATGACGTCTTAGACAGTGAAGCTCTCGCCGCAGCCGCATTCGCCCGCGACATTTGGATTCCTGAACTCTAGCCCCTCGTTGAGGCCCTCTTTCGCAAAATCGACAATCGTGCCATCGAGATAGACCAGGCTCTTGGGATCAACAAACACCCGCACACCGTCGGTCTCAAACAGCGTGTCTTCTGGATCCTGTGCGTCGACAAACTCCAAGACATAGGCGAGCCCGGAGCAGCCTGAGGTTTTCACACCAATTCGGATGCCTTCACCTCGACCTCGTGCTTGTAGCTGTTTACTGACGTGCTCAGCCGCTGCAGACGTGACGCTAATGGCCATTACTCGCCCC
The DNA here is from genome assembly GCA_902547755.1 of Halieaceae bacterium. Lineage (GTDB taxonomy): Bacteria > Pseudomonadota > Gammaproteobacteria > Pseudomonadales > Halieaceae > Luminiphilus. Next base: position 1,155 of record CACCPA010000045.1, read on the forward strand.
GTTTTTCCCGAATGTTCTTGACCGCCGCTTTGATCGCGTCTTCCGCCAGCACCGAACAGTGAATCTTAACCGGTGGTAGCGCTAACTCTTGGGCGATCTCCGTGTTTTTAATGGCCTCTGCTTCCTCAAGCTTCTTGCCCTTGACCCACTCGGTTAAAAGCGAGCTTGAGGCAATGGCAGAGCCGCAACCGTAGGTCTTGAATTTTGCGTCTTCAATGACGCCCTCACCGTTCACCTGAATCTGCAAGCGCATAACATCGCCACATGCTGGTGCTCCGACCATACCCGTGCCCACGTTGTCACTGTCGGCGTCGAGCTTGCCGACGTTGCGTGGATTTTCATAGTGATCAATTACTTTTTCGCTGTAAGCCATAACCTACTCCTTCAGGCGCTAAACGCCGATTAGTGCGCTGCCCATTCAATCGTGTCGAGGTCAATACCGTCCTGATACATATCCCAGAGCGGTGACAGTTCTCTTAGCTTGTCCACCGCATGGCGGACGCTTGTTGCGGCACGATCCACATTCTCTTCTGTTGTAAAACGACCAAAACTGAATCGCAGAGAGCTATGTGCCAGCTCGTCGTTCAGCCCGAGCGCTCGCAGAACATAGGAGGGCTCAAGACTAGCCGAGGTACACGCAGACCCACTCGAAATTGCCAGATCCTTCAGTGACATCAGCAATGATTCGCCTTCAACAAACGCAAAGCTGACGTTGAGTGCGCCCGGCAGACGATGGTCTCGCGAACCATTGATATGAACCTCTGGAATATCGTTGATAGCGTCCCAAAATCGCTGCCGTAGCGCACGGAGCCGCTCACCCTCGGCCTGCATTTCCTCATTGGCAATGCGCGCCGCCTCACCCAAACCAACAATTTGATGGGTCGCGAGCGTCCCTGATCGCATACCGCGTTCGTGCCCACCACCATGCATCTGAGCTTCGATTCGGACGCGTGGCTTACGGCGCACGTAGAGCGCACCGATGCCTTTAGGGCCATACATTTTGTGTGCTGATATAGAGAGCAGATCAACCTTCATCGACTCCATATCCAGCTGAAGCTTACCGGTGCTCTGTGCAGCATCAACGTGGTAGATCACACCCCGTTCCCGACACACCTCACCGATGCCTACAATGTCATTCACGACACCAATTTCGTTGTTGGCGTGCATGACGCTCACAACACTGGTGTCCTCTCGGATGGCATCCGCAATCATTTCAGGGGTCGTCAGGCCATCCGTGTTGGGTTCCAGGTAAGTCACCTCGAATCCCTCGCGCTCGAGCTGACGACAGGTATCGAGCACCGCTTTGTGCTCTATTTTCGAGGTGATGATGTGCTTGCCTTTGCCCTGATAGAAATGGGCAGCGCCTTTGATCGCCAGGTTATCTGACTCGGTCGCTCCTGACGTCCATACAATCTCACGAGGGTCCGCGTTGATGAGCTCGGCGACCTGACAGCGGGCGTTTTCAATCGCCTCTTCCGCTTTCCAGCCATACTGGTGAGAGCGCGATGCAGGGTTTCCGAACACACCATCCATCGACAGACACTGCGTCATTGCTTCGACAACGCGCGGGTCAACAGGTGTCGTCGACAGGTAGTCCAGATAGATTGGCACGTTGATCACTTCTGCCTTTCCCATAAAATTTTCCTCAGACCGCTCGGTCTACATGTCCCTTAGCGTGAGTGGCTGAGACTCAACCAAACTCGCCATATAACTGCCTTTCCGGTAACCGCCACGGTTGACCAGATCTTCTAAACTTATGCCACTCAGAAAGCCGTGAATCTGATCTGACAAATCCTGCCAAAGGTGATGGGTTAAGCAGACCTCGCCATGGTTACAGTCGCCGCGCCCCTGGCAGTTTGTTGCGTCGATCGATTCATTGACCGCATCGATAATCTGGGCAACAAAAATTCGGTCATACCCTCTCGCGAGCTGATAGCCACCACCCGGACCTCTAATACTTCGAACCAAGTCTTCCCGCCGCAACTTTGAGAACAGCTGCTCGAGATACGACAGAGAAATTTCCTGACGCGCCGAAATGTCGGCCAGCGTAATCGGGTCCTCACCACCGTGAATGGCGAGATCCAACATCGCTGTCACCGCATAACGGCC
>CACCPA010000046.1 GCA_902547755.1 Halieaceae bacterium
AAACAATGAAAATTCGTACGGCTGCGGGCATTTTGTCCGCACTTCTAGTGACCCAAGCATGGGCTACGGAAAAGCAAATTTTATGGGGTGATACACACCTACATACCAACCGCTCATTCGACGCCTTCACTAATCGCAATTTCTCAGTAGGCCCCGATGAGGCCTATCGTTTTGCGCGAGGTCTGCCTGTTGAGCATCCGGGACACAAGGCTCGCGTTCAATTGGAGACGCCACTCGACTTTCTCGTGATCTCAGATCACGCTGAGTTCCTCGGCAATATTCGCCATCTCTATAACATAGGCATACCCACAGAGGGCATGGGCTTTTTTCAGAAATTGCGCGTCTGGTACGTTCAATACCTGATTCGCGATGCCATCAAAAAAGGTGAAGGACGCGCCTTTTTTGTACGACAACTTCCTGAGCCCTTTGATACCCCACAGGAAGCAATATCGGAGTGGGACCTCGCCGGTTCGGTATTTCCAAGAGTGCCCATACTTGAGGATCAGGCTTGGAGCGACATTGCCGACGCGGCAGAAGCGAACAACATCCCTGGACAGTTTTCCGCCATTTTAGGTTGGGAATACAGTCTGATACCGGGTGGTGCGAATCTTCACCGTGTTGTCATGACAGATTTGGATGGTGAGTCCGCCAAGGTATTTCAGCCATTTGGTTCTGATGACAGTCTCTATCCCGAGGACTTATGGGCGTGGCTTGATAAGACCAGTGAAGAGACAGGTGGCAACTTTATTGCCATTCCTCATAACTCGAATATTTCAAAAGGGGCCATGTTCGATACCATCACAATGCGTAATGAGCCGATTGGCCCAGAGTACGCGGAGATCAGAAAGCGGTGGGAGCCTATTGTTGAGGTGACGCAATACAAAGGCGATTCCGAGACACATCCGGTTTTGTCGCCCGACGATCCGTTTGCCGATTTTGAAGATTACCCTTACTACATCCAGAGAGACTGGACTGAGTACAAGCCGCAGGTTGGTGACTTTATGCGCTCGGCGTTAATCCGGGGCATGCAGATTGAGCGCGAGATTGGTGTTAACCCCTATCAGTTTGGTGTGATCGGCTCGACCGATGCACATACGGGACTTGCTGCAGCCGAAGAGAATAATTTCCATGGCAAATTCGCCACTGATTCGATGCCATCATCGAAATTAGAAGGTTGGTCGGATAATGCGAACAGCTCGTTTGGCTGGGCGATGGGTGCTCAAGGTCTAGCAGCAGTATGGGCCGAAGAAAACACGCGAGAGTCCATAATGCAGGCGATGAAGCGCCGTGAAACGTACGCCACGACTGGGCCACGCATTGGGCTACGCTTTTATGGCGGCTATGGACTCGACGCGACGGCGCTTGAGGCGTCAGCATTTCCTTATGAGAGCAGTGGTGCCGTGCCCATGGGGGGCGAACTCGATCCACAGGAGGGCAGTGCGCCTGTGTTCCTAGTGCATGCCATGGCTGATCCGAAATCAGGCACACTGGATCGGATCCAGATCGTGAAAGGCTGGGTTGACGAGGCCGGTGAGGCAAACGAACAAATATTCGATGTTGCGTGGTCCTCGCCAGATCGAATGCAGGCAGACGGATCCTTGCGTCCAGTGCCGAATACGGTCGATCTGGAGACCGGTGGCTGGAGCAACGATGCCGGTGCTGTTACGTTGACAGCCGAGTGGCGCGACCCCGAGTTCGATCCTGCGGTGGCCGCTTTTTATTACGTGCGTGTCCTCGAAGTACCGACGCCGCGACACTCACTACTCGACAAGCTAGCATTAGGCGGCGACGTAGATACCCGCAGACCTGATACCGTACAAGAGCGTGCCTACTCATCGCCTATTTGGTATCGCCCAAATGAGTGACGGCTAGGTGGCAACGACTACCCGTACACCTTGCAGTTTCGCTTCTGCTCGAATAACGGATTCAAGGCTGTCTTTTTGAATCTGCTTGATCATCGCTACTTCGTCATCGCGCACCGAACCGTTGCGGCTACCCAACGCCTCTAGCCGAGTCGCCTCACTGTTGAGTTCCTGGCTGATCATGGATGTTGCGGCATTGCGTAATGAGCTTACTCGTTCCGCGGCGCGACCCTCCAGATGAGTGAGCGCTGCCGAAATCTTGGTGCGGAGCTCTCGAACGACACCCGCGCTCTGGGTGATGCTTATTGGCTTCAGTAGTCGTGTAAATGCCTCGCAGCCGATCGCCTCACTCAGATCTCTACCGTCGAGTGTTATCAGATAGCGAATAGGTTGCTGATCGAGGTAGCGACCGACCTGGAGACGCTTGGGCGCTGGGCAGTCCGCGTTAAACAGTGCTTCGATGAGTACAGTCCCTGGCTTGATGCTCTTCTGCTTGATGAGTGCGACTGCTGCATTTCCCAATTCGGAATTGTAAACCACATCGATAGTCTCTCTAACGAGTGGGTGCTCCCATGTTAGGAAATGGAGATCATCCCGACTAAGCGCAAGTTCTCTCGAGAACGTACAGGTGATGCCATCGTCGTCCAGCGAGGGTAGCTCGCCGGTGACGAGATTTTCAGTTGGCTTCAAGATCAATGTATCGTCCGCGCCAGCTTCGGTATGGATCCCCAGGCGGTCAAACAGATGGTCAGTGAACTCCATCAAACAGTCTGTTCGCTCACTCTGCTCGATGTTTGCGATCAGTTGCGCGGCTTTCTTGGGGTCATGGGAAGTAATTTCGAGTAACCGATCTCGTCCCCGATCCATTTGAGCAGTCAGTTGATCCTTTAGCGCGACTGTCTGTTGTAGCAAGGTGTCAGACAGAAGCCCATTCTCCTCGCACTGCAACAGCGCTGCTTCTAACTCTGAGTAGATTAGGTGGCCAATCGAACAGCTAGTTTCGAAGGCGTCTAAGCCTTCATGGAACCATCTAAACCTCACGTCTTCTACGGAACCTTCCGACACTGGCACATGGATATTCACAACACCCGTTTGACCGATTCGATCTAGCCGACCAATGCGCTGTTCAAGGAGGTCCGGATGCGAGGGTAGGTCGTAACAGACGAGGTGCTGTGCGAACTGGAAATTGCGTCCCTCACTGCCAATCTCGGAACAAATCAGCGCGCGCGCACCACTTTCTGCATCGGCAAAGTAAGCGGCGGCGCGATCTCGCTCTATCAGCG
>CACCPA010000047.1 GCA_902547755.1 Halieaceae bacterium
CTGAGCCTGTTGAGTCGCAGCCAAAATCTACTGAGCTCAGCTGGGACGACGTTTCGAGCCTTGATCAAATTGGCCTCGAGGTGGGTTATAGGCTCATACCGCTGGTAGATGCAGCGCAGGGGGGCGACCTTTTAAGCCGTATTAAAGGCGTCCGCAAGAAGCTGTCACAAGAACTCGGGTTCTTGGTCGATTCAGTCCACATCAGAGATAACCTTGACCTAGGCCCCAACAAATATCGCATCAGTATTCACGGTGTATCGATGGGTGAGGGTGAAGTCATTACCGATCGCGAGCTGGCGATCAATCCAGGCCAAGTGTTCGGACAAGTGGATGGAATTGCGACTAAAGATCCAACCTTTGGCCTGGACGCGTTGTGGATTGACCCGTCGCAGCGCGATGCGGCGCAGACGGCAGGTTATACGGTCGTGGATAGCTCCACGGTGATCGCGACACACCTTAGCCAACTACTGAAAAACAATGCAGCGAAGCTAATCGGCCAAGACGATGTGCAGCAGCTTCTTGAGCGGCTCAAGCAAACGGCACCCAAGCTGGTTGAAAATCTAGTGCCGAATACCATGTCGCTTGCTGACGTAACGCGTGTTGTTCACAGCTTGCTAGACGAGGGAGTGCCAATCCGTGATATGCGCACCATTGCCGAGACCTTATCTATTCACCGTGGTCTTGAGAACAATCCTGAGGAACTGGTGGCGCAGGTCAGAGTGGCATTGGGTCCGTCCATCTTCCAGTCGGTTATTGGCGGTGCGCAAGAGCTTCCGGTGATGGTGCTCGACCCGCAGCTCGAACAAATGATGAGCAGTGCTGTTCAGAATAACCAGGGTGTCATCGAGCCAAACCTTTTAGACACCATGGTCAAGGGAATTGGTGAGGCGGCTGGAAAGATGGAGGCTGAAGGAGCCAGTCCGGTACTGCTGGTATCGGGAATAATTCGTGGCTTCCTGTCGAAGCTACTGCGAGGGCGGATGAGTAATTTCTACATCCTGGCCTATGAGGAAATCCCGGGCGATAAAAATATTCGAGTGGTTACCACAGTTGGCGGCCAGAACTAAAAGTTGGCCCAATAATTGCAAACACTAGATGAAACGCGTGTTTTAGCAGTATCGACGTCAAAGTATTGGCGTCTTTTGGAGAAAAAAGTATGAAGGTACAGCGCTTTGCAGGACGAACAAACAGGCTCGCTTTAGAGCAGGTGCGTAACGTGATGGGTCCTGAGGCCCTTATCTTATCCAATAAGCGTACAGCTGACGGGATCGAGATTTGTGCCATGCTCGAGAGCGGCTCAGTTAGATCGGTGATTGAACAAGCGGTACCAGCTGCATTCTCGTCGGAAGGCACGACGAATGAGATTGCACTCGCACACCTCAAGCGTGAGCTGACTGACCTGCGCGAAACACTGCATGCAGCCTTAGGTCAGCGGCAGTGGCAGGACAGTGCTGGCAAGCGTCCAGTCATAGCGACGATCGAACAGCGTCTTTCAACATTGGGCCTTGATCGCGTACTGATTGGTGATTTGATCGATGGCCTATCAGCAGAGACCAAGCTAGATGACGGTTGGCGTTATGCCATATCCAATCTTGCCGCTCGAATTGAGGTGCTCACCGATGCGGAGCAAGCAGGTTTACGAGTGAAAGCAGTCGTGGGTGCCAAGGGCACTGATCGCGCGCTAGCCATTAAGCAACTCGCCGAGGTAGCACTGAGTCAGTATGAAGCCCGAGATGTGGCGGTCATTAGCATGCTGGAGGACCCCTCACCAGTATTAGGTCGTTACTGTCATGAGCGCGATATTTCTAGTTTGATGGCACCGAACGCGGATGCACTTAAAAAGGCTTTGGCTGCAGTGAAGCATTGCCGGCAGGTATTTATTGAGGCACCTGATCTGCTTCCTTCGCAAGGTTCTCAAGACCCCGCTCTGGCGGCACTGCTTAAACAGCGAGCCGGGTTAACGGCGTTGCTCGTTCTACCTTGTTCAGGACAAAGCGAATATTTGGAACTCGTCGCTGATCATTCTGAGCAGCTTCCAATTGCAGGTGCGGTATTGACAGGCCTGGAGGATGCAACGTCTTTAGGGGCTATATTGGGCGTACTGGCGAGGCGCGAACTGCCCGTCGCGGGTGTTGCCGATCCGTCGAATCAGGGCCTGCTTAGCATTACGTCAGAAGGCCTTATTAATGAGTCAAAACGATTGGCGCGCCGCAATCTGGATCGTAAAAATCAACAACTTAAGGTCGCGGTATAACCATGATGCAGCACATGAGCTACGATACGAGCATTACTGGATTATCTCAGTGTTATCCGGGCGTTGTTCGATCGATGGTTAGTAGGGGAAATGCGATGCAAGTGATCGCTGTCACAGGTGGTAAGGGCGGTGTTGGTAAGACCAATATTGCGGTTAATTTGGCTGTTTCGATGTCAATGGAAGGCTTGGATGTCATGCTGTTTGATGCCGATTTGGGTCTGGCAAACGTTGATGTCGTCTTAGGTATGCAACCTAAGTACACCCTTGCTGATGTTGTTTCTGGTGAGAAGACACTTGCCGATGTCGTAGTTGACGGTCCCGAAGGCCTGCGAGTAATTCCTGCCGCCTCGGGTGTGGCAAAAATGGTCGAGATGCAAAGCAGCGACCAGGAGCGATTGATCCGGCAACTTTCCGATCAGCTTATGCCCCCTGACGTGTTGATCGTTGACACGGGTGCCGGCATTGACCAGACAGTTCAAACCTTTGTGGCGGCCTGCCAGTCAGCGGTT
>CACCPA010000048.1 GCA_902547755.1 Halieaceae bacterium
ATTTCAAAGAACGTAATTGGCCACGAATCGGAAGAACCCTGGGTGGTATGTATGCGCTCGCACTGGTCATCGGGTGTTTTGGCGTTGGGAACATGTTTCAGTCCAATCAGGCCTATCAGCAAATGCTCGTCATCACCGGTGGAGAGACTAGCTTTTTAGCCGACTACTCGCTGCTATTCGGATTGGCTCTGGCAGGCATCGTGGGGTTAGTCATAATCGGTGGTATCACGTCGATCGCTCGAGTGGCGGCTTACATAGTGCCCTTCATGGCGGGTATCTACATTATTGGCTGTCTCGTCATCATCGGTCTGAGCTGGCAGAACATCCCGTTAGCCATATCGACAGCCGTATCCAGCGCATTTGGTGCGGACGCGATGGCGGGGGGCGCACTGGGTGCTCTCATCATGGGGTTCCAACGAGCACTCTTCTCCAACGAAGCGGGGCTGGGATCGGCCTCCATTGCGCACTCAGCTGTGCAGACTCGCTCACCTGCGTCCGAAGGGTTTGTGGGGTTGCTAGAGCCTTTTATCGATACTGTTGTGGTCCTAACGCTAAGCTCATTAGTCATACTGACCACGGCACTGCCCAATGGGCTGATGGGTGGGGGGTTATCGGGCATTGAGGTCACCTCTGCCGCCTTCGCGTTCCACATTCCATGGTCGCCCTATCTCATAGCCTTCGCCGCGGTCTTATTTGCGTTTTCAACCGCACTTACTTGGTCGTACTACGGACTTCAGGCGTGGAATTACCTCGTTGGCGTGGGCAAATGGCGAACGCTCGGCTTCCAGTTGGTCTTTCTGACTTTCTTTGCACTCGGCTGTGTTTTAGAGCTCAAAGCCGTCCTGGACTTCTCGGATGCAATGATTTTCCTGATCGCGCTACCCAATTTGGTCGCACTGTACCTATTTGCGCCGATGGTGAAACGCGAAGTTGAGGCATACCTTCGGGAAACCGCGTAAATCAATAAGGTAAATCGCCCTCACTGACAACGCGATGCAGCGCCCGACTCGCCGGCAGGAAGTCATTAACCGGTTTGTGCTGGGTGCTTCGGTTATCCCACAAGACGAGACTATCGACCGCCCAAGTGAAGCGACAGGTATACTCCGGTAATACACAATGCCGGTTCAAAAAATTAAGCACTTCTGAGGACTCTAGTGGCGAGACACCCTCGATATGCGAGGTGAATAACGCATTAACGAAAATGACCTTCTTTCCGGTCTCCGGGTGCGTCTGAATGACCTTGTGATGTACCGGCGGGTTATCCGCCAGCGCACCGGCCAACCGCTCGCGACCTCCCGGCTCTGCAAGACTCTCTTTGAACCCCCGCGAGAAGTCGTGGACCGCAAGTAATGGCTCAAGGTAGGCCTTCATACCCGCTGAAAGTCCGTCGTACGCTGACGTCATGCTGGCAAACAAGGTGTCCCCACCCACCGCCGGAATAGTGACCCCTCTAAGGACAGTGACGGAAGGCGGATGCTGGCGGAAGGTCATATCAGAGTGCCAGACCTCAATCTTGGAAGGCTTCGCTTCCGTGCTCTCAAGCAGCATGACTTCAGGCAATCCATCGACCGTACCGTAGGCGGGATGTGTCTGTAGGGGGCCAAACAGCCGCGCCATATCGCGTTGCTCACTCGGCGCAATACACTGATCTCTGAAAAAGAGTACTTCATGCTCGTTGAGTAGATCACGGATAACACTGATGCTGCCGTCTGCAAGCGACGCACTGATGTCGATGTCGGTGACCTCCGCTCCGAGCGCCCCTGCCACACGCGATACTTTCATTTTTCCCCCAAAACTAACCGTGTCACCTCGAAAATGAGTTGAAAAGAACTCACCCTCCGCACTTCAGTGATTCACCTGTTATGTATTCACTCATGCATGTCGCGCGAATGTATCAGTAGAGCCATTTCGGAGACCATCCTCCAAAACGGTTATTAGTTTTCACTCAGACGAGATCTAGTGCATAGGGCTTAAGAACTTCTAATGGAATGGCTCTCAAAGTCACGATATTGGTGGCCTTTAGGTAGAGTTTTGGTGCTTCCCCCGCTCGGTGTGCCTGCTCCCAACGCATGGCACAGAGACACCATCGATTACCAGCGACCAGACCCGGAAAATTGAATTCGGGTCGAGGCGTACTGAGATCGTTACCCGCCGCGGCGGAGTACTCGAGAAATTCATCGGTCATGAGCGCACAGACGGTGTGCGTGCCCAAGTCATTGGGTCCCGTATTGCAATGACCGTCTCGATAAAACCCGGTCAATGGATCGTTACAACACAGCTCAATGGGTTCGCCAAAGACGTTTTGCTGAGATTGAGGTAAGCCTTCCGCTTTCATGATTACTCCTTCCCCGGGGAAACATACTGACCCTTAAAAAAACATACCGACGCTAACCGAGGGAGCTTTATGTCAATTTGTAGCGGCCCTTCAGGTTGGTTTTCTCATATCTGGTAATGTCACGTTTGTATATAACTGGTCCAGGCCCACATAATGCGAAGCCCAACCAATAAAACCAATAAACCTGTGAGCTGAGCTACTCGCTGGTTCACAACACCTTCAATCACAAATCTGCCGCCAACGACGCCACCGATAAAAACCGCAATCAATAGTGGCATAGCCTCGTAAAGTCCAGATGCGGCCGAGGCAGTGCCCGTCTTGAGAATCTGCCCC
>CACCPA010000049.1 GCA_902547755.1 Halieaceae bacterium
GGAGCTAAGGCTGTTTGCTGTCGCTGCGCCTCACCTCTTTGCCGCTTGTCGCTCCTGAAAAAAAGTAGGAGCACTGATGCAGACTAGTCTTTCACACGTCATTTTCCGCATGACAATCGGCGTTGCCCTCGCCGTAAATGCCATTTCAACACTGGCTGAGACCATTGAGGAAACCGTGATCGTTGCCGATCGCGTGGATACCTCCAGTCAATCACTGGCGGTCTCTGTCAATATCATCGATCGAGCGTTAATGGAGGCCCTGGGCTCGGCAACCCTACCTCAGCTACTCAAAACACAGGTTGGTATCTCAACCACTCAAACAGGCGGTCTCGGCGCCGTAAGCGGTATTCGGGTTCGCGGCCAGGATGGTTTCAGAACCAAGGTGTTATTAGATGGCGTCGATATTAGCGATCCATCGTCACCGCAAATTGGCCCTCGCATGGAGCATGTGCTCTCGGGTTCGCTCGATCGCATTGAGGTGCTTCGTGGTACGCAAGGGCTACTCTGGGGTGCGGACGCCGGTGGCGTTATTTCACTAACCAGCCGTAGTGGCAGTACCGCAGCTTCATTGGACATCGACGTGGAGCGCGGCGGCTATGGTTTCGAATCCGAGACGCTGACCGCCGCATCAGGAGAGACCTCACTGGGTGAGGCGACACTTCTGATTAACAAGGTCGCACTCGACGGATTTAACGCACGCCTTGATGACACCGTACTTGCCGACCGCGATGGCTACGACAACGACAGTTATCATCTCAGCTACACATCACCTGAGTGGCAAGGATGGTCAGCAACACTGATTGCGCGTGAAGTCGATGCCCAGACTGATTATGACCTTTGCTACACAGCAGCCTTTGGTATCAGTAACGACTGCACTGATGACTACAACAATGACAGCCAGACCGTCGTCATTAATCACAGTAATGACAGCAGCCAAACCCGCATCAGTTGGAGTGAAAGCACCAGTGAGCGTGCCTATGCGACAGATGGGGCCGTTGGGTTTAGTACCCAAGGTCATAACGACCAGCTGACAGCCATGCACAGCCGACAGGTCGGTGAAGCGTATCGCGTGACGGTCGGTGTGGACCTTGATGAGCAAGGCTACGATGACGGGTTTGATCAGCGGAGTCGTGATAACACTGCGGCTTACGCCAACCTGCTTCGCGAGGGCAATAGCCTGATTGTCTCCGGTGGTATTCGCATCGATGACAACGATGACTTTGGCAGACACACCTCCTGGCGCTTGACTGCACTCGCACCTACACCGCTAGAGGGTATTGCTGCGAAGGTGGCGGTTGGTACTGGCTTTCGAGCACCGTCACCTTACGAGATTGGCTATAACACTGGGCCTTGGGCTTTTAGCCCAGCGACGGACTCTCCGTTAAATGAAGAACAAAGTGAAGGCTGGGAAATTGGCCTACGCGATGTGACGGGCGCTGTGACCTGGGATCTGACCTACTTCAATCAACAAATTACCGATGCCATTATTTTTGACTTAGCGAGCTACAGTGGTTACGTCCAGATTGCCGGCGAAAGTAAATTCACCGGCATTGAAGCAGCAGTGGACTGGCAGCTCGCGGAGCGTTTTTCAGTCGGCGGATTCGTGTCTCAACTGGATGCAGAAGACTCGCAGGGTGCACAGCTACCCTATCGGCCAGAGCTCACGATGCAGCTTAACGCTAGGTATAACTCCGGCGACTCTAGCTGGATGCTGCTCGCTCGGCATACAGCGGATCGAGTAGACGAGTTTGGGTCGGCGCTGTCTGACTACACCGTGATGGACGCGACCTTTTCTCGCAAGGTGACTGACTCGATTGATCTGTCAGTACGTGCAGAGAACCTGACCAATCAGGCCTACACTGACATTGCAGGTTATCAAAGCCCACGTCGTGCGCTTTATGTCGGTATAAAACTAGCCATTTGAGATATGACTATGGATAAAGATGCAAAGCACAAAGCGTCGATGGAAAAACAGAAGTCCAATGTCGATGCATCGATCGCTGCTGCTGATACAGAACAAAGCATTGTTTTACTGCTAACCGGCAACGGCAAAGGGAAGACCAGCTCAGCCTTCGGCATGGTGATGCGGGCCATGGGTTACGGTCAGCGCGTTGGCATTGTCCAATTCATCAAAGGTGAGCAACTATCTGGCGAGGAGCTGTTCGCCCGTGAACACCTTCCCGCATCTGATTTCTATCAGATGGGGACCGGGTTTACCTGGGATACACAAAACCGCAAGGGCGATATCGAGGCTGCTGAACGCACATGGGCCGAGGCGGCCCGAATGCTGCAAGACCCTGCCTACGACCTGGTGGTGCTAGATGAAATCACCTATATGCTCGCGTTCGATTACCTCGATGAGGCACAGGTCATCAAAACC
>CACCPA010000050.1 GCA_902547755.1 Halieaceae bacterium
GTACATTGCGGGGGTAGGAAGTGATCCGCGAGGTGGACGTCATTTCAATCTAGGAAAACAAACAGCCGAGCATGATCCAAACGGTATTTTTGTGGCTAAGTGGGGCGGTGTTCGACCTCTGCAACCCGACTACATCACCGACGCGGCCGATTGGCCTATCGACAGTGAAAAAGTCTGACTTACCGACCAAAATCTGCCCTGTGTGTGACCGCCCGTTCGCTTGGCGTGCGAAGTGGAAGCTCAACTGGGACTCTGTGGTGTATTGCTCGAAACGTTGCTCGGGCCGTCGTTACACGCTGACAAAAAGCAATAGCTAAGCCCACTCCTCAATCATTTTATCGGCCCATTGCACAATAACGGCCCGCTCTTCAGGGTCGCGCTTACGCCAGTTGGCCGCGATCAAACCCATTCTCGGGTTGCTACCGAAGTTATCGAGATGGCGGTCGATAAAGCGCCAATAGAGACTGTTGAAGGGACAGGCGTCTGGACCGGTGGTCTTAGATGGCTTGTAACGGCACTGCTGACAGTGGTTGCCCTGCTTCTGGATGTACTTACCACTGGCAGCGTAAGGCTTACTGGCGATAACCGCATTGTCGCCATACAAGGCCATACCGAGGGTGTTGGGTAGCTCTACCCACTCGTACGCGTCCACATAGACACCGAGATACCAGTCACAGACCTCCATGACATTTAGACCTACCAATAGTGCAAAGTTACCAATGACCATCAGGCGCTGAATGTGATGGGCATAGCCATGGTCCAGCGATTGTTCTATTGCGCGACTCAAGCAGCGCATATCGGTATTTGCGTCCCAAAAAAAATCAGGCAGGGGACGCGTCGCACTCAATGCATTTCGGGTTTTGTACTCGGGCATCAGTAGCCAATAAATGCCGCGTATGTATTCGCGCCACCCGAGCACCTGCCGTATGAAGCCCTCTGCTGCAGAGAGCGAGCAGTCACCATCGCGCCAGGCGATCTCAACGCGCTGACAGACCGCCAGTGGGTCAAGCAGCCCACAGTTGATGTACATGGAGATCAGGCCGTGAAAGACCCAGGGTGATTCTTCAACCAGCGCATCTTGATACGTCCCAAAATCCGCTAGCGCGTAGGTTACAAACCAATCGAACTGACGCTCTGCCTCACTTCGGGTCACTGCCAGTCGGAACTGGCTCAGATCACCGGGATTATTGGGGAAACGTTGATTTACCTCAGCAATCACGGTTGATGTTATGTCATCGACAGGCACATCAGGACGCGCTGGAATCTCCCGCTGGTTACGCCAACCCGAGCGATTATCGGCATCGTAGTTCCACTTGCCTCCGGCGGGTTGGCCGTCATCCATTAACAGCTGGTAGCGCTCGCGCATCTTGCGATAAAAGAACTCCATGCGAAGCTGCTTTTTGCCGCGAGCCCAGAGCTCGAAGTCGTCATGGGATGCCAGAAATCGATCATCTTCAAGGACTGTCACCGGTACACCAAGCGAGGATGGCCATGCAGTCCGCATCTGCTTTACAAGGCGATATTCTCCCGGCTCACAGACAACGACCTCGGTAGCGGCGGTCTGTGCCAGGACGTTACGCACCGCTTCTTCAAGGCTCGCCACGCCTTGATCGATGGCCGTGTAGTGAACGGTGTGCCCCAGCGTCTCAAGCTCGAGACGGAAGTGACGCATCGCAGCGAACAACAACACGATCTTGTGTCGGTTATGGCGTACGTAGGTGGCCTCTTCGGCAACCTCGGCAACCTCGGCAACCTCGGCAACCTCGGCAAGCAGAATAGTATCGCGCCCGGGCACGGCCTGCTTTAAGGCCGGCTGATTGAGGCTAAGTTGATCGCCTAGGACGAGGATGAGCTTGGATTCATTCATGGCGAGGGTTACGACGCTCGCCACGTTTCAGACCCATACAAGGGGTTAATAAGGTTAGACAGGACCAGACAACGATCGCAGGACCGTTTTCTTCCTTAAACCATTTACCGACAGCGTCAGTGCGGAAGCTCTCTAGGACCGAGCGATTCGGCACTGGCTACCCAACATTAGCTGTCTAATAAAAGCGGCGCCAACCGCTTCCGGTGATGCATTGCGTCACCGAATTGCTGTTGGCTCCAGGCCGCGCGTCGGATAAACAGCGACGAATCACACTCCCAAGTAAAACCAAAACCACCGTGGAATTGCACCGATCGATCACCCGCATATTGGATGGTGTCTGACGCTTTGGCTTTTGCCATCCGACAGGCAACTTCCGCCTCAGTACTTAGAGGACCATCGTCAATCTCGCTCGATGCGTGATAGACCAGTGACCGGGAGTGCTCCATACCCACATAGATATCAACAGTAGGGTGCTTTAACGCCTGGAACGAACCGATCAGTTT
>CACCPA010000051.1 GCA_902547755.1 Halieaceae bacterium
AAGATCGTCTGACAACAAGTAAAAGTTTCTGCCGAGATTCTTCCTTTGAGTGAAATCCTCACCGGTCGCTAAGACCAATAGATCGCCCGCTCTCAAAGCCGTGCGGCCCAGCTTTCCGCTCACCGTTTCACCGTCGCGCTGCAAACCGACGATCGCTGCGTCAAAGCGGGCTCTGAACCCCAGCTCTTTGGGCGTTCTCCCGTTTAGCACCGAGCCAGGCGCAATGATCACCTCTGTTAGTGAGGGCTGCATCAGGCCCTCCTCACTGGCAAAGGTGGTGAGACCGCTAATCTGTGTCAGTCGTGACGCATCCTTGATGTCCCCAACAAAATTAAGGCGATCACCGCCTAGTAAGACCTCGCCCGGAGAGACGGCGGTCATTATTTGACCCCCGCGGATAATTTCACTCAGATACAGGGTCTCAAGCTCACGTAGTCCCGCGTCGCGAACCGTCATTCCGACAAGATCGCCCTCGCGCTCTACGACCGCTTCCAAAACGTATTCGCTTCGCTCTTCTTGCGCGACCGCTCGCTTGGGTAATCTCGACGACACCAACACCAGGAGTGTGCAGACACAGAGCACCACAGGGCCAGCAATCCATAGAAAATCGAAGAATGCCAACCCACTGCCGCGTCGATCGGCCAAAAAGCTACTTACAATCAGGTTGGTCGAGGTGCCAATAAGGGTCAGCGTGCCACCGAGAATCGCGCCATAAGACAGAGGCAACAACAATTGTGAGGGCAAGTGGTAACGGCTGCGTCTCAGCACCTGCGCCAAAGCGGCGACGATGGCCGTATTATTCAAAAAGGCCGAAGTAGAGGCAGCCAAGGCGGTAATCCGCGCCACCGCGAGGTACCGGTTTGGCGAATCAATGCCTCGAGAGAGCAACCCCAACCAAGGTAGGCGTTCCAGCGCAACGGCACATAGCATCAACAGCATAAGGGTCACCAACCCCTCATTTGTTGCTTTCGCCCAGAAGACATCAGGCTCGATCAGTCCAGTCAGCAAACAGGCGATAGCAGCCATCAAAAAAAGTACAGTGGCACTGAATCGCGAAACCACGAGCCCAACAAAAAGCGCCGCTAAAATCGCACCTGCGTAAAATGTATCCATTACAGCCCCTGTCCCATGGTGGGAGAATACCGCTAATTCCTCGAGCTGGACAATTGGGGCACAGGGTTCGCGCTGCGCTCTGGTAAGCACTAAGATCGAGCCTTCCGTCTTAACGACTACCTCTCAAAACCTAAAAGGAATAAATCTATGTTGGCATACACCACGCTCGGCGCATCAGACCTTGAAGCCGCGGTAGAATTCTACGGTGCGCTCACGGAAACCATGGGCTGGAAAAAGATCATGGGAACAGATCGCATCGTCTTTTTCGGTTCCTCCATGAGCGAGGCCTGCCTCGCTATCTGCACGCCCTACGACGAACAGGCGCCGACGTCAGGCAATGGTGTCATGGTTGCCTTTCACGGAGGCAGTAAGGAAGGCGTGGACGCCCTTTACGCCAAAGCGATTGCGCTGGGTGCCAGCTGTGATGGCGAACCGGGTCAGCGTATCCCTGATGTATTCTATGGCGCCTACGTGAGGGATGCCGAGGGGAACAAGCTCTGCTTCTGTCATTTTGGCTAGCCGCAGAGACGGCTAACTAGTCTGAACCAGTGAGCAAGGCTCGGGGTGTTGCGTCCGCGAGTAGCTGATCAACAATCTCACCCACAGCATTGGGTACCACCATATGCGCCGCATACCACGTGTGGAAACAGCGGATTCGATCAGGCTCACTGATGCCACCGATACCCCGTTTGGACAGCGCAGACAGCATGTTGTTGGATGCTAGTAGCTTGCGTTCCGCATCGAGGAGATAACCGTCGCGCAGGGCGATATGCGTAGCATGATCCTGCTGCATGCGTTGTCTGAAGTGGGTATTTTTCGCGATCTCAGACTGCACTCGAGCTATCCACCCAGCAGCCTCTAACCGATCGATGTTAAGCGACAGTTCGGCATCAATTAGCCAGTAAAGCGTGGGAAAAGGCTTTCCGTCGACGATTGAGCTAACACGAATACTGGCTGGTAAACCCTCGGCGTTAAATGCCGCGACGTCACGAAAACCCCGTGGTTCTCGCCCCAAACGCT
>CACCPA010000052.1 GCA_902547755.1 Halieaceae bacterium
ATGCGCTCGGTTCCCATGATGCCACAAAATAATTAGCCACACTCATGATGGCATCGTTCGGATTCGTCCAGATATCGATGATACCGTCGCCCTCATAGTCTTTTGCGTAAGCGCGATAACTGGAGGGCATGAACTGCCCCAAACCCATTGCACCCGCATAGGAACCCTTTAAGTCCGCGAGGGGCAAGCCAGACTGATAAGCGAGCTCAAGAAATACTTCGAGTTCCTTGGTGAAAAAGGGTGACCGCCGAGGGTAATCAAATGCCAACGTCGACAGCGCATCAATGACGCGATACCCCCCTTTGATGCGTCCGTAATAGGTCTCGACGCCAATAATCGCGACGATGACCTCGGATGGCACGCCGGTATCCTGAGACACTCGATCTAGCGTTTCCCTATTCTCCCGCCAGAACTTAATGCCCTCTTTTGCCCTTCGATCGGTGAGAAAAATGTCTTGATATTCGGACCATGGCTTACTTTTCTCCGCGGGACGCGAAATGGCTTTCAAGATGCTTTCCTGCCGCGTCGCTTCTGACAAGGCAGACTGCAACCAGTCGCGGTCCACACCACGTTCGGCAACACGGTTGATCAGCGCTTCCGCACTCGGATGATCACTGTAGTCAGCGGCTACCGGCAGGGGCAGCCAGCCTAAGGTCAGTGATAGTAGGATCGTTTGAAAACGCATAAAGCCACCCATAGTGTGCTCGCTCCCCTCAGTTAATGTATCTGGGTTGTTATCCCCTAAATCGTGTGCTCACCGCATGGTTCGTGTGACCGGTCTCTCAGTTGAGATCGCCATTAGCATGCCAAAAGCAGTCATCATCGACACCATTGCCGTTCCACCATAGCTCACCATAGGCAATGGCACTCCGACAACAGGTAAGAGTCCTGAAACCATTCCAAGGTTCACCACCACTCCAAAAAAGAAGGTTGCAACCAGCGCGCCCCCGAGCATTCGGGCGAAACTCGACTGCGCCTGCCATGTAATCACAAGACCCCGACCGAGAATGACAGCGTAAATCAGGAACAGGAGTAAAACGCCACGAAAACCGAACTCCTCAGCCAACACGGCAATAATGAAGTCGGTATGACCCTCGGGCAGAAAATCTAATTGCGCCTGACTGCCTTGGGTCCAACCCAGACCTTCCCAACCGCCGGATCCAATCGCGGTTTTGGACTGGATGATGTTCCATCCAGCGCCAAGCCGATCAGATTCGGGGTTGAACAGCGTAAGCACGCGCTGCTTCTGATAGTCCTTCAATACGAAGACCCACGCCGGCCAAATAGAGGCGAGGGCAAGTGCCATCATTGAAAAAATATACCGCCACTGAATCCCGGCCATGTAGATCGCGGCCAGGCCGCTGGTGGCAACCAGTAGCGACGTTCCAAGATCAGGTTGCTGCACTATCAATCCAGAGGGTACAGCTACCAAGGCGAAGGCTACTGCGAGTAAACGCAAATCAGGTGGAAGTGCGTTTTTGGACAACCACCACGCGAGCGCCAAAGGCATCGCTACCTTCATGACCTCCGAGGGCTGAAAGCGAATAAAGCCCAAACTCAGCCAACGCTGCGCACCTTTAGCACCCACACCAAAGAACGCCACAGCAACGAGCAGGAGCGTGGCCAGTGCAAAAATATAGGGCGATACCCCGCGCAATGTCTCCACTCTGAATTGGGCCGTAATCAACAAGACCGTCATGGCCACCACAATGTTACGCATTTGCGCATTCAGCATCACATCAGATTGACCGCTGGCACTGTAAAGAACAAACAATCCACCAACACTGAGCATCAGCAGCGGCACCACAAGCCAGAGATCAATATGAAGCACCCGCAATAACCGGACACGAGCACCCAAATCTCGCGAAGAGACCTCGGCAACTCGCGTAAAATCGTTACTCATCTCGGCTCATCCAGTAGTCAAGCATGGCCCGGGCAACCGGGTATGCGGAACTTCCGCCCCCACTGTTCTCTGTTAAAACGGCTAAAACAATCTCGGGATTCTCGACTGGGGCAAAGGCAATAAACCAGCCATGGTTACGCTGATACTCGGACAAAGCCTCTTCATCGTAAGTTGCATCTTGGGCAATACCCACAACCTGGGCCGTTCCTGTTTT
>CACCPA010000053.1 GCA_902547755.1 Halieaceae bacterium
TAAGGGCGACATCAAAAATATTGTGGCGGGAATTAACCACAGTGAGATCGCTGAGGATGACACCGTCCTTTCCGCGGCTTCATGCACCACTAACGCGATCGTACCGCCATTAAAGGTCATTCAGGACACCTTTGGCATTGAATCTGGCCACGTTGAGACGGTTCACGCATTTACCAATGACCAGAATCTTATCGATAACTATCACAAGGCAGATCGAAGAGGCCGAAGTGCGCCGCTGAATCTGGTGTTGACGGAAACGGGCGCAGCAAAGGCTGTGGCGAAAGTGTTGCCGGAGTTAACGGGCAAGTTAACCGGGAATGCTATTCGTGTCCCGACGCCTAATGTGTCTATGGCGATTCTGAACGTGACATTAGGGCGGGAGACGTCGAAGGACGAACTGAACGAATTTATGCGTCAGGTCGCGCTTCACAGTCCGTATAGAAAACAAATTGATTTCTCTAACTCACCCGAGGTGGTGTCGACCGATTTCGTGGGTTCACGCGCAGCTTGCGTGTTTGATGCGCAGGCTACCATCGTGAATGGTCGGCACGCTGTTTTGTACCTTTGGTACGACAACGAATACGGCTACAGCTGTCAGGTTTATCGGGTTTTGGAGAAGATGGCAGGGATAAAATATCTCACCTATCCCCCTACAGATACCGGTGGTCTCTGATTTGCAGAGAAATGTGGTAACTCGGCGTCAGCTTCGCTAGAATTCACGGCGCCGGATCGTTCGATAAATGAGCTGAAAAAGAGCCACCGGCAAACCTGTAGTTCACTTCACTGGGGGGAGTGGCCACGCTCACATCAGACATAGTCTGAGCGACTTCAGTGCAAGCTGACTACACGACAGCTAGCACAGGCGCGTGCGCGCGTTTTGCGACCGTAGATAGGGACAGGCATGATTAAAATTCGCCGCGGATTGGATATTCCACTGGCAGGAGCTCCTGAGCAAACAATTGCTCGAGAATTCTCACCCCGCCATGTAGCGCTCGTAGGAGCGGATTACGTTGGTATGAAACCCACTATGGCGGTTGCCGAAGGCGATACGGTTGCCAAAGGCCAAGCCATTTTTACCGATAAGAAATGTGAAGGCGTTGTATACACAGCACCCGCGTCAGGTCGCGTGTCTGCGATCAATCGTGGCGCACGCCGTGTGTTTCAGTCTTTGGTTATCGAAGTTGATGATGGCGTTGAGGCACGCAACTGGGGTGGTTCAAGCGCCGCAGATGCGGCACAGCTGAGCGCTGACGACATAAAAGATCGCCTGATTGACTCAGGTGAGTGGACAGCGATTCGGGTTAGGCCCTTCAACAAGGTGGCTGATCCGGCAATAAGCCCTAGCGGTCTGTTTATCACAGCGATTGACACTCGTCCTCACGCGGTAAATCCCGAAATTGTGATTGCCGAGCAACGCGAGGCGTTTGAGTTGGGCCAGGCGCTCCTGGTAAATATGGTCGACTGCACGGTCTACGTTTGTATCGCACCGGGAAGTAATGTCCCTGTTGCGGCACACGCGCAAGTCCAAAGCGCCGTCTTTGATGGGCCTCATCCCGCGGGTCTAGCGGGAACCCATGTCCACTTCCTTCAGGGAGCCTCGGTAAACAAGTTGGCGTGGACGGTTGACTATCAGGATGTGATTGCAATCGGACGGCTTTTCCTCGACGGTGAGGTCTACAGCGATCGCGTGGTTTCCGTCTCAGGACCCGCAGCAGCGACACCACAGATTGTTCGCACCCGTCGTGGGGTCGATATCGAGGCGCTCGTAGCTGGTAACCAGGCAACCGGAGAAAATCGACTCATCAGTGGCTCAGTTCTCGGTGGTCGACGGGCTCAAGCGCACTCTGCCTACCTCGGTCGGTTTCATAACCAAGTGGCGCTCCTTGCGGAAGGCCGAGACAGGGTCTTCATGGGTTGGCTCGCTCCGGGCACTAAAAAGCATTCAGCGATGGGCATATACCTCAGTAGTCTATTTGGTCGTAAGCCACTTGAAATGACGACTACAACAAACGGCTCAGAGCGCGCGATGGTGCCACTGGGTGCCTACGAGCGCGTCATGCCGTTGGATATTTTGCCCACACAGTTGCTGCGAGCGCTGTTGGTTGGCGA